>CAWJNP010000059.1:0-25994 GCA_963844255.1 uncultured beta proteobacterium | reverse complement strand
ATGCATCGCTGCTGACAAACCGGTGCGCGCAGCGAAACGGCGGAGCCGCGCACCTCCACCCCGGAAGTTTAGTCGCTACACTGCCGCGCTGGTTCGACGCATGTGCGTCGGCGCAAGGTTCAGGGAGAACACAGCATGATCAAACGCATCCTCGTTGCGGTTCTGGCCGCGGCCGGACTGCAGACTGGCGCCGTCAGCCACGCGCAGACCTTTCCGTCCAAGCCTTTGCGACTGGTCGTGCCCTTCCCACCCGGCGGCGCGGCGGATCTCTCAGGCCGGTTGCTGGCCGATCACCTGTCGAAGAGCCTCGGCCAGCCGGTGGTCATCGAGAACAAGCCCGGCGCCAGCACCATCATCGGCGCCGAGGCGGTGTTCCGCGCGCCGCCGGACGGCCACACGATGCTGATCGTATTCCCGAGCTTCATCGTCAATCCGTCGTTGCGTTCGAAGATGCCGTTCCAGCCGCTCAGGGACTTTACCGCGGTCGGCCAGACGCTCGCGGTGCCGATGGTGATCGCGGCCCATCCGTCGGTGCCCGCGAACAACCTCAAGGAACTGATCGCGCTCGCGCGCGCCAAACCGGGTGAGCTCTCCTACGGCACGCCAGGTCTGGGCACCACCCACCATGTGATGGGGGAACTCCTGAAGCTCACCGCAAAGATCAATCTCACCCACGCGCCGTTCCAGGGTGGCGGGCCGAGCCTCGCCGCGGTGACCGGCGGACATATCCAGCTTGTCTACGGCAACGCGAACGAGGTTGCACCTTCCGCGAAGACCGGCAAGCTCAAGGCAATCGTCGTGACTTCACCTGCGCGCGTGGACGTGCTGCCGGATACGCCGACCATGCGGGAAAGCGGCTTCCCGGAACTCGAAGCAACCAACTGGAGCGGCTTCGTGGTGCATGCAGCGACGCCGCCGGCGGCGATCGCCCGCTTGAATCACGACCTCAACCTCGCGCTGGCCACGCCCGAAGTGCAGGCAAAGTTCAAAAGCTTCGGCATGATCCCGTCGCCTGGCACACCGGAGCAGTTCAACGCATTCCTGAAGTCCGAATCGGCGCTCTACGCGCGCGTGGTGAAGGAAGCAGGTGTGAAGGCCGAGTAGGCAACGCTGACGCTCGCGACGGCCCACCGCTGCGTTCGCTATCGTACAGACGCTCCGGAGGACTCGGAATAAACAGTCTCAACCGAAAGACCCGCAACCCATGCCGACGCCCCGTACCGACAAGTCCTTTTCGATGATCAGGGAGTTTCATCTCGCGGACTGGTTCACATTGGCCAACGCGATCTGCGGCACCGGCGCTGTATTCTCGATCATGACCTATCTGAAAACCGGCGAGGTACGGCACATCTACTTCGCCTCGGGTCTGGTCCTCGCCGCCCTGATATTCGACATCCTCGACGGCCGTGTGGCGCGCTGGCGGCAGAAGACCTCCGCAATGGGGCGCGAACTCGACTCGCTCGCCGACGTCATCTCCTTCGGCGTGGCGCCGGCGATGATTGCCTACGGTTGCGGCATGCAGGGTCTGTTCGACCGGATCGTGCTCGCTTATTTCGTGGCCTGCGGCGTTTCGCGCCTTGCCCGCTACAACGTCACCGCGGAAGAACTGTCCGACGGCACCGGCAAGGTGAAATATTTTGAAGGTACGCCGATCCCCACGTCGATCCTGCTGGTCGGCGTGCTGGCGCTGGCGGCCTGGATGGGCGCAGTGGGGACAGACCTCTGGTTCGGCGCCTACACCCTGGGCGGATTCACGCTGCATCCGCTGGTCGCCCTGTTCGCGCTCTCGGGTTCACTGATGATCAGCCGGATCAGAATACCGAAGGTCTGAAGCGCGGGACACGCCAGAGGCGTTCCAATCGGATGCTGGACGGGCGTGCCCCCGGTACGTATGCTCCGACGCAGAACAAGGCCTCGCCCATACGCAGTGAACATCGTGCGCCCCTTTGCAAGACTGCTGGTTCTTGCCGCCTCCGCGTGGCTTACGATCGATGCCGCAATCGCCGCCGATGCCTATTGGATGGAAAGAGCGTCGCTGTTCAGGGAATTGAAGTCTACTGCTGCTATCGTCATGGTGGGCGACTCGCTGACCGACGGTGCCGAATGGCAGGAACTTTTTCCGGGTATCTCGATAGCCAATCGCGGGATTGATGGCGACACGACCGACGGGATTCTGAAGAGGCTGGACGGCATCCTTCCCCTGCACGCCGAAAAGGCGTTCCTGATGGTCGGAATAAACGACTTCATCGAGGCCGAAAGATCGGTGGACGCCGTATTTGCAAATTACCGGAAGATCATTTCCGTCCTGCATCGCAGCGGCACACGGGTTTATGTCCAATCGACGCTGATGTGCAACGAACGCAAGGCCTCCGTGAAATCCTGCAGTACGGCCAACGAGAAGATCAGGCAACTGAACAAACGGCTGGCCGAGCCGGGCGCAGGAGAGTTTACCTTTGTGGATATCAACCGATCGCTGTCCGGCCCGCATGGGCTGAAGGACGAACTGACGTGCGACGGCATCCACCTGAACGGGCGCGGCTACCTGTTGTGGCGGAACGAAATATCCGCGTTCGCCGCGGCCGGAAAATAGCGCTGGCGGGAGGGGTCGCCAGGAATGAGCGCCGGGATAAACCTCGCCAGATTCCTTCTGGCGTTCAATGTCGTGATTTTCCACATCTGGAATGCGGTCGCGCCGGGTGCCGGACCGGTCGCCGTGCTGGCGTTCTTCTATATCAGCGGCTACCTGATCACCCAGATCCTTCAGGAAGCCTACGCAACTCCTGATCGTTTGGCCGCCTTTTACCTGAACCGGTTTCTGCGCATCTATCCGCAGTACCTGGGTGCGGTATTGCTTGGTCTCATTGCGATCTACTTTTTTCCGGATTCGGCCCACGACATCCACAGCAATCTCAGCTGGCCCGAAGACGCACGCGAATGGATACCGCAATTCGCAATTTTCGGGCTGTACGACTCCGACGTCCGTGTGCTGCCCGCGGCGTGGTCTCTGAGCACCGAACTCTGGTACTACCTGATGATCGGCCTCGCAACCGGTCGCTCACGGACACTGGCCGTCACGCTATTCGCAGTCAGCCTGCCTGTCGCGCTGCTGTGCGCCCTGAAGATCCTGCCTTTCGATTTCTACGGCCACCCGGTGGGCAGCGGATTTGCGTTTGCATTCGGTTCGGTGTCCTATTTCTACAGGGATTCGGTGTCCTTCACCCGGATGCAGTTCCGGGTCGCCTGCGCTGCGTACGCGCTGCACACCTACGCGGTGCCCCTGTTGTTCGAGGAAGGACTCGGCGACGCAAACCTTGCCGGCAGCCTCGTTCCGTTTTCGGTGATTCTGGCATATCTGACGAAACATGATCTGAAGGACCGGAGGATCGTCGGCTGGGCAAATCTGCTCGGAAGGCTGGCGTACCCGCTGTTTCTCACGCACTGGGCAGCGTGCGTATTCGTCAGCAACGCGTTTTTCGAGGGCCGGGCGAATCGGAACAGCGCCGGCGCGGCACAGGCCGGCGTCTATTTTCTTGCGGTGCTGGGCGGAGCGCTGTTCCTTTCCCTGCTCTTTTACCGATTCATAGACCGGCCGGTGGAACGGATAAGGCGCACCGTTCGCACGCACGCGAGCTCTCAGGGACTATCATAAGCGCGCTCTTGGGGAGGAAACACGTCAATGACAGGCGAACGCTGGAACAACGCAATACGGCGCATGATTGCGCGCATCGAAGACACGGCACTGCGAATCGGTGAGCGGTTTCCGCACTGGGCCGACACCGACAGCGGCGACTGGGTATCGACCGAAGACGGCGACTGGACCGGCGGCTATTACGTCGGCATGCACTGGCTCGCACTCAAGGTGGCGCCGAACCCGGCCATGGAAGCGCGCGCGCATGCCCTCGCCGCTCGCATCGGCGACCGCAGCGCCCAGCACTCGGTATTCAAGTCTTTTCCGGTCTACTACGGGGACGTCATCGGCGCGAAGCTGGGCGAAAGGCCGCAGTTGCGGGAAACAGCGCTCGCTTGCGCAAAGAGCCTGGTGAAGATGTACAACCCCACCCTCGGCCTGATACCGCTCGGCAGCCAGGCGGAAGAAGGAGCGCACATCGGCGCAGGTGAAACCAGCATCGACAGCATGCAGACGGCGCCCTTCCTGTACTGGGCGGCGCGCGAGACGAATGATCCCGCGATGCGCGAAGTCGCCTTCAATCACGCCGATCGCATACTTGGTCTGCACCTGCGCGCCGACGACTCGTTCATCCAGTCGAGCTCACTCGACTCGAAGACCGGCGAACTGGTACGCCACTACACCCACAAGGGCATCAGCGACACCAGCACCTGGGGACGCGCCCAGGGCTGGGGCATGCTGTTTTCCACGATGAGCTACCTTCACGACCGTACGCAGACCCGCTGGCTGGAGTCGGCCATGCGCGGTGCGGACTGGTGGATGGCGCACGTGCCGGCGGATCGCATCGCGTTCTGGGATTTCGACGATCCGAAGATTCCGAATACCGAGCGCGACTCGGCGGCGACATCCATTGCGGTTGCCGCCCTGCTTCGTCTCGCCACCGTCGCACCGGCACCCAAGGCCAGGGCCTATCGCCTGTTTGCAGAGGAAACCGCCGCAGCCCTGGTCGACCGATGCCTCACCCCGGTCGGCGCAGACGACCGGCGCACGCCCGGAATGCTGACGAACGCCTGCTTCAACAAGCGGCCGGACGCAAGGCCGCATGACGCGGGCACCAACTGCGAATTCATCGTAGGCGACTATTACTTCTTCGAAAGCCTGCTGGCACTCGCCGGGATCGTCGACCCGGCCCAACTCTAGGCTGAGCCGCGATGGACAAGGCGTGGACCCGTGCGGTCTTATCGTTCTGATTGCCTGGTTGTTCCTGCTTCCAAAAACTTGATCCCGGGTCAGGTCAGAGGCGCAGCTCGACCGACCACGTCGTCCCACGACGGACATGCGCGCCCGGCGTAGGGACGATCCCACCGCGCACAGTTGGAGGCGTCCACGATCTGCACCGGCAACATGATGCGCGAGGGCAATGCCTCGCCGCGCAGGTGCCGCAATGCGGCTTCGGTCGCAATGCAGGCCATTTTCATTGCGTCGAAATCCGCCGTCGCCAGCATGCGCCCTTCCTTGATCGCGGCGATCGCCTCCGGGACCGCGTTGACCCCGACCACCCGAGGCAGGGTTAGGCCCGCCGCATCGAAGGCCTCGATCGCGCCCAGTGCCATCGCGTCGTTGGCCGCGATCACGGCATCGAAGCGCGCGCCTTTATCGAGCAGGACACTGACCGCATCGCGCGCGACGTTCTGCTGATAGTCGCCGCGCACCGAGGCGATGAGGTCGCAGCTCGTGGCATCGCCCAGGCCGGCGCGCATGCCGCGCGTGCGTGCGTGGGTCGTTCCTGAGGCGGGCGTGCCTTCGAGGATGAGAATCCTTGCGCCAGGTATCAGGCCCCGTACGGCATAGCGTGCGACTTCGCTTGCCAGCGCACAATCGTCCGAACCCACGAAGCAGACCCGGTTGCCGACCAGCGTTTCCGAGATCAGATTCACGAACGGGATGCCTGCCGCATCGATCTTCAGGATCGATGCATCGACTTCCGACTGGTGCACCGGAACGAGCACGATGGCGTCCGGCCGCTCCGCGATGGCACGCTCGATCAGCGCGCTCTGTTCGACGGGATCGTCGGGCGACTCCGGAACATAGTGAACGGTGCGCGCCCCGAACTGCGCCGCAACCCGGTCTGCGCCAACCCGCGCGCCCTCGTAGGCCGCGTTGGTGCGGTTCTTGGTGAATACGGCGATGACCGGCGGCTTCATCGCGCGTGCACCCTCACCGAACCTTTCGGCGCACCGCTCAGACCTTTGCCGCCGAGCCGGCACTCGTCCCGGCAATCTTGCCGAATACCGCGCCGTTGGTGAGCCCGGTGCCGCCGGGGTAGTTGAAATAGAAGATGCCGCCCACCAGTTCGCCCGCCGCGTACAGCCCCGGTATCGGCAGGCCGTCGGTGGAGATCACCTGCGCGTCGGTGTTGATGCGCAGGCCGCCGAAACGTGAAGGTGATGCCGCAGGTCACCGCATAGGCTTCATACGGCGGCGTGTCGAGCAGGTTGGCCCAGTTCGACTTGGGGATCGGCAGGCCCTTTGTGCCGCGCCCGTCCTTGACGTTCGGATTGAACGGCACCTCGGTCTGCACCGCGGCGTTGTAGGCCTGCAACTCCTTCAGCGCCATGTCCGGATTCACATCGTCGAGCTTCTTCACCAGTTCCTCGAGCGTGTTCGCGGTGACCTTGGTGACCTGCTTGATCTTGTACTCGTCGCGCAGCTGCGGCTTCATCTTCGCATCGAAGATCTGCCAGGCGAACTGGCCGGGCTGGTTGAGGATCACGCGACCGTACTTTGCGTAGGTGTAGTTGCGGAAGTCCGCGCCCTCGTCCACGAAGCGCTTGCCTTCCGCGTTGAGGTAGACGCCCCAGGGATAGGAGTGCTTCTGGAACTGATCGCCGATCGCGAGGTCGCCGAACTCCGGCGCATTGCGTTCCCAGGCCACCGCATGGCAGCCGGACCAGTTGCCGGTGGGCGAAGCACCGATGTCGAGTGCCATGCGGATCACATCGCCGGTATTGAAGCGGGTGCCGCGCACCTTGGCCAGTTCCCAGCCGGGGCCGAGATAGCGCGCGCGCATTTCCGGGTTCGCCTGGAAACCGCCGGCCGCGAGCACCACCGCTTTTGCATCGATGCGGGTGGTCTTTCCCTTGACCTTGACCTGCACGCCCTTCACACCGTCGTCGTCGGAGATCAGCCCGGTGACGCGCGCTTCGTACCAGACTTCGATGCCGTTCTTCCTTGCCGCATTGGTCAGGTTCTCCACCAGCCCCGGCCCGCCACCCACGGCTTCCACCGTGAGGCCGCCCCAGAACTTGAACCTGCCGCCGATGTTGAAGGCCTGGCGTCCCCAGGCAGCCGTAAACCGCACGCCCTTCTTCTGCATCCAGGCCACGGTGTCCAGGCTGCGCTTGACCAGGATCTCGGTCAGGTCGGGGTCGCAGCGGAATTCGGTGACGCGCGCCATGTCGTCGAGAAACTGGTTTTCTGAATAGGTGCCGAAATCCGTGCGCGCGATTTCCTCCGGGCTCAGGTCGGGAATCGCGCGTTTCAGGTCGTCCACGCCCTCGTAGGCGACGCGCATCAGTCCCGCCGTGAATCGCGAATTTCCGCCCGCTTCATCCTCGGGTGCACGCTCGAGGACCAGCACCCTGGCGCCCTTCTCCTGCGCCGCGAGCGCGGCACAGAACGCCGCATTGCCCGCACCCACCACGACCACGTCAAACTTGCTGCTCATAGCTTCTCCATTCTTACCGCAGTTTCAGATCCATCCGCCGTTGGCGCGTACCACCTGACCGGTCATCCAGCTCGCTTCGGCACTTGCGAGGAACGCTACCACGCCTGCGACCTCCTGCGGCGTACCGACGCGGTTCAGGGGCGAGAATCCCGCAGACATCTGCAATTGCGCCTCGGTCTTGCCTTTTCGGAACAGTGCCGTATCGACCGGACCGGGCGCAACGGCGTTCACCGTGATGCGCTTGCCGGCCAGCTCGCGCGCAAGCACGCGGGTCATGCCTTCGACAGCCGCCTTGCTCGCCGCATAGATGCCGAATCCCGGCCGCGCAGTGAGAGAAAGCGTGGTCGCGATGTTCACGATCCGGCCATCCTCCGAAATCCGATTGGCCGCCTCGCGCATCACCAGGTACGGGCCTTTCGTGTTGATCAGCATCACCCGATCGAAATCTTCCTCGGACGAGTTGGCAATCGGCCCGGCCGCCACGTTGATGCCGGCATTGTTGACCACCACGTCGATCCTTCCGAACGCCGCAAGCATGGCGTCGAACAGGGCCTTCACTTCGCCCGCGTTGCCGACATCGGCGCGCAGTGCCTTCGCCTTCCCGCCGACCGCCTCGATGCGCCGCACCGTTTCGTTTGCACCTGCTTCGTCTGCGCCGTAGTGGACAACGACTGCCGCGCCATCGGCTGCAAGGCGTTCGGCAATGGCCTGGCCGATGCCCTTGGACGCGCCGGTAACGAGCGCCACTTTCCCGCGATTGTCAGGGTTCATTGCGTTCCTTTGCTGTAAATGCGACTGCAGACGGCTCTTCAGAGCCAGAGAATCTTCTTGCGATACTCGAGGTCGGTGAGCAACGGCCCGGCCGGCCCCTGGTGGAAGACCGCGCCGCGCTCGAGCGCGAAGACGCGATCGGCCAGCGCCAGCACCAGGTCGAGGTTGTGCTCGACGATCACGATCGAGACGCTGCCCGCGCAACCGGTCGAACACCGTGAACAGTTCCTGGACGACGGTCGGCGCCAGGCCTTCGAACGGCTCGTCCAGCAGCAGCAGCTTGACGTTGCCCGACAGCGCGCGCGCCACCGCCACCATCTGCTGCTCGCCGCCGGACAGATAGTCCGCGGCGATATTGCATGCGCTCCTTCAGGCGCGGGAAGATACTCGAGGATCTTCTCCTCGCTCCAGACCACGCCGTGGCTGCCGTCGGTCTTGCGCGCCAGGCGGCCGAGCGACAGGTTCTCTGCCACCGTCATGCCGGCGAACAGGCCGCGGCCCTGCGGCACATAGCCGATGCCGAGGCGCGCGATGTCCGGCGCGGGCAGGCCGGCGATGTCGCGGCCCTCGAACTCGATCGCGCCGGACGCCGGCGGCAACAGGCCCGCGAGCGTCTTCAGCAGCGTCGACTTGCCGGCGCCGTTGCGGCCGAGCAGCGCGACGATCTCGCCCTCGCGCACGTCGAGCGTGGCGTCGTTCAGGATGTGGCTCTTGCCGTAGAACGTGTTGACGCTTGTCGAAGCGCAGCACCAGCGGGCGCTCCGCCGCCGTCGCCGGTGCGACCGGCCGGTCACCGGCGGTGTGCCGGTGCCGGTATAGATCTCCTGCACCCGCGGCGTCGTTGCGCACCTCGTCGGGCGTGCCGCTCATCAGCACCTCGCCCTGGTTCATCACGGTGACGCGCTGCGAAAAGCCGAGCACGCGGTCGATGTCGTGCTCGACGATCAGCACCGGGATGTTGCCGGCCACGGTCGTGATCAGGTTGCGATACCCGCTCGCGCTCGGCGGCGGCCAGGCCGGCCAGCGGTTCGTCGAGCAGCAGCACCTGCGGCTTGGAGCCCAGCGCGATGCCCGAGATCGACCAGCCGCTGCCCGCCGTAGGACAGGTCGCCGCCCTGGATCGTCCTCGATGCCCTCGAGGCCGAGGAAGCTGCATCAGTTCGGCGGTCTCGGCGTGGATGTCGGGGTAGCTGTCGATATCGCGCCAGGCGTTGAAGCGCGCGGCGTGCTGCGCCTGCAGCGACAGCCGCAGGTTCTCGTAGATCGTCAGGCCCTTGAACAGGTTGGTGATCTGGAACGAGCGCGCCAGGCCGCGCTGGCAGATCGCGGTCGGGCGCGCAGCCGTGCGATCGCGCTCGCCGTGAGGCGCACGCGTGCCCGTATCCGGGCGCGAACAGGCCGGAGACCAGGTTGAACAGTGTGGTCTTGCCGGCGCCGTTCGGGCCGATCAGCGCATGGATCTCGCCCGCGCTCGACGTCGCAGGCGTCGCACCGGACACCGCGTGGATGCCGCCGAAATGCTTGCGATGCCGCTCCACCTCGAGCACCGCGCCGGTGCGCGGCGTCGGGCGCAGGAAGGCCGGCAGCGGCAGGCCTTCGATGATCTTGCGCCGGCTCATCGCCGCGGCTTCCTCGGGTGGCGGCCGCCAGCGCCGCATCAGCTTGCGCCCAGATGCCCGTCAGGCCGCCCGGCGAGAACATCACGAAGCCGACGAAGACCAGCCCGAACCAGAGCAGCCAGTTGGCGTCCAGATCGAAAACAGCTCGCGGAACAGGATGAAGAACAGCGCGCCCAGTGCCGGGCCCGAGAATGCTGCGCATGCCGCCGATCACCACCATGGCCAGCAGTTCGCCGGAAAACGCGCACCGACGTCGTCTCCGCGGTGACGAGATAGTTCAGGAAGCCGAGCAGCGCACCGGCCAGCCCGGTGATCGACGGCCGACAGCACGAAAGCGCCGAGCCGGTAGCGGTCGACGTCATAGCCCTGGAAGGTGGCGCGCTGCTGGTTTTCGCGGATCGCCACCAGCACATGGCCGAAGGGCGAGCGCACCACGCGCAGCAGCGACATAGAACACCGCGAGGCGACCAGCGCGACCAGCACGTAATAGGCAAGCGAATCGTTGAGATCCAGCGGACCGATGCTGACGCGCTTCAATGCCGCCCAGGCCGTCCTCGCCGCCGGTGACGCTCGGTCCAGCGAAATGCGATGGTATAGGTCAGTGCCGCACAGCGCCAGCGTCAGCAGCGAGAAGTACACGCCGCGCCGGCGCAGGATCAGCACGCCCACCACCGTCGAGAGCACGGCGACAAACACCACCGCGAACAGCAGCGGCAGCAGCATCTGCCCGTGCAACCAGTGTTATCTGCACCAGGCCCGCCGCATAGGCGCCGATGCCGAACCAGGCGCCGTGGCCGAACGAGATCAGCCCGGTGTAGCCGACCAGCAGGTTCAGACCCATGGCCGCGATCGCAAAGCACCACGACCATCGTGGCGTTGTCTGGTGTCAGGCCGATCAAATGCATGACCAGGGGAAGTGCCAGAAGGGCCGCAGCCGCGGTGAGCAACGGGCGAAGATTGGTATATCGCTTCAAGGCGGCTCAATCGAATTTCTCGATGCGTTCGCCGAGCAGGCCGCGCGGGCGGAACATCAGCACCAGGAACATCAGCACGTACATCGAGGCTTCACCGGCCGCCGGCGCGAAATGGATGGTGATGCCGCGCACCACGCCCGACCAGCAGCGCCGACAGGACCACGCCCCAGAAACTGCCGAGTCCGCCGATCACCACCACGACGAAGGCGACGGTGATGATCTCGGCGCCCATCGCCGGATGCACGATGGTGATCGGCCCGAACAGCGCGCCGCCCAGCGCCGCCATGGACACGCCGAGCACCACGATCGCGGTCATGTAGGGCTGCAGCCGGATGCCGAGCGCCGCCACCATGTCCGGCCGCTGTATGCCGGCGCGCACCACGCGGCCGAACGAGGTCTTGTGCAGCAGCAGCCACACGGCTGCCAGCACCAGAGCCACCACCGCGAGCAGGAGCAGGCGGTAGCGCGAGAACATGAAGTCGCCGAACATCAGCTGGCCCTTGAATGTGCCGGGCATCGACATCGCGATCGGCGAAGGCGCCCCAGATGATGCGGATCAATTGCTCGGCCACCATCGCGAGGCCGAAGGTCACCAGCAGCGTGAGGATCGGGTCGGCGCGTATAGAAACGACGCAGGAAAACACGCTCGAACACAATGCCGAGCACCCCCACCGCAACCGGCGAGAGCACGATCGCGGGGCCGAAGCCCAGGTGCTTCGCGATCTCGAGCGAGACATAGGCGCCCAGCGCGTAGAACGCGCCGTGCGCCAGGTTCACCACCCCGCCGACGCTGAAGATCAGCGACAGGCCCAGCGCGATCAGGAGGTAATAGCCTCCGAGCACAAGGCCGTTCACCACCTGTTCCAGCAAGAACAGGAGTTGCATGTTTATTCCGGTACCGGGGAAGTCACCGGACCCACGCAGTCCATTGGAGCGCGCGGATCCGGCGGCCGATTACATGACGCAGGTGTTCTGCGATTTCGGCGGCGCAAGCAGTTCAAGCGGCTGGTTCGCGCCGGGCAACGCGGCACCGAAGGCGAGGAAGTCGTACTTGTTCTTGGCCTGGCCCTTGGGCTTGACCGTGAACGGATAGGCCTCCTGCATCAGCTGGTGATCCCAGGAGCGGAAATAGCCCTTGCGCGCCTTCAGGAGGTCGAACTGGGTTTCCTTCTCGAAATACGCGATCAGCTTTTCGGTGTCGGTCGACTTGGTGTCGTTCATCGCCTGCGCCATCATCTTGAACGACACGTACTCGATCCAGGCGTGGTTCTCGGGCGGCGTGGCCGTGCTTCTTGGTGAAGGCGGCGACGAAGGCCTTGGCTGCCGGCACTTCAAGGTCGTGGTGCCAGAACGTCGGCCAGATGCCGCCCAGGTTGCCGTCGCCCGCGGCCCAGGCATCGGCCGTGTTGAGGTTGAAGCCGACCACCGGATACGGCAGGCCGAACTCGGCATATTGCTTGACGAAGTTCGTGACCTGGTTGCCGCCGAGGTTGGTCGAGACCACGTCGGGCTTCGCCTGGCGGATCTTGAGCAGATACGGGCTGAAGTCGGTCACATCGGTGGGGATCAGTTCGTCGCCGATCAGATTGCCGCCGTTGGCCGCGAAGAACGCCTTGGCGCCCTTGGCGAGATCGTGCCCGAACAGGTAGTCGGAAGTCAGGCTGAAGAACTTCTTGCCCTTCATCAGATTGTCGCGCACCAGCGCCTGGCCGACCGCGTTGACCATCACGGTCACCGGGATGTCGACGTGGAAGGTGTAGCGGTTGCAGTCCTTGCCGCGCAGCACGTCGGAACGCGCGCCGATGCTCATGAACAGGCGCTTGTTGCGCGCCGCCACCTGCATGATGGTCTTGCGCCGAACCGGAGTTGATCTCGCCGATCAGCACCGAAGCGCCGTCGCGCTCCAGCATGCGCTGCGCCTTGGTCGCGGCCGTGGCCGGATTGACCGAGTCCTCCGAGATGACTTCGAGCTTCCTTCCCATGATGCCGCCCGCGGCATTGATTTCCTCCACGGCCATGTCCTTGCCGAGAACGGCATAGGCACCGAGCGCGCCGAGAAAGCCGGTCAGCGGCGTGAGGTGTCCGATCTTGATCGAGTCGGATTGGGCCCGAACGATCGCCGGGAAACCCAGTGCGAGGGCGCCTGCGGCGCCTGCCTGCAGTACCTTGCGCCGGCCGGTGGAAATCCGGGCGGCGTTGTTGTCTTTCTTGTCGCTGTTCATGTTGTCTCCTCGTGGATGCTGCCTGTGTGGTGTTGACCTTTTGGCAGGTCTTGGCGATCTGTACCGATCCTTACTTATTTCACAATGCCAAACCTTGATTCACAGTATCAAATAAACGCGACGCGGGCGTCAAGCAACACGCGATGCTTTCTTTTCGTCGTGACCGAGCTGCGCCGAGATCTGGCGCGCTGCGTCCCGCACCTGCGCCGACTTGGCCTGCAGTGACTGCAGCGAAAGCCGCCATACCGCGCCGGAAATGCCGACGGCGCCCGCGAGTCTTCCCGCAAAATCGTATACCGGGACCGCAACGCAGCGGATCTCCTCGTCGAATTCACCGTCGTCGTAGGCGATGCCTGCGCGCCGGACTTCAGCGATCTCGCGCAAAAAGGCCTCTCTGTCGACGATGGTCTTTGAAGTGAACTTCTGCAGCGGCTTCGCGCCGAGGAACTGGCGTATCTGGGGGTCGTTCAACGGCGATAGCAGGACCTTGCCCAGTGCGGTGGCATGCGCGGGCCGCTGCCCGCCGCTGCGGTCGACCATCTGCAGCAGGCCCGCGCCCGCGGTGCGCGCGATAACCGTGATCTGGTTGCCCGAGCGAATCGCAAAGTGGGCCGCCTCGCCGGTCGCCCCGGTCAGGCTCTCCAGCACCGGCGTGGCGACGGCAAGAAACGTATTTTCCTCGAGCGCACCCGCCGCGAGCGTGAAGACCTTGCTTGCAATCCGGTAGCGCTTCGAATCGGCCACCTGGCCCACATAGCCGAGCTGCGCCATGGTCTTGACCAGATGGAAGGTCGTGCTGTTGTGCAGGCCGACCGCCTTGCTGAGGTCGGCGAGGTTGATCCCGTCGCGATGCCGGCCGATCTCCTCTAGGATCGCGAACGCGCGCTCGAGCGACTGGATGCCGCCCTTCGGGGCAACGGCCAGCGACTCATCGAGGACGGGTTTCTTTTTCTCGGCCATGATCGGTGCGCCCTTGTTGTCTTAAACCGCGTCCTCGACCGGCGTGGTGACGACGATGAACGTCAGGTCGGTGAGTCCGTTGTTGACGATCGAATGCGACAGGCCCGGCGGAATGAAGATCACGTCGTGCTTTCGCACGATCTGCTTCTTTCCCTCGATCTCCATGCAACCCTCGCCTTCGAGCACGTGGTAGATCTGCTCCTGTACCTTGTGGGTATGGGTCTCCACATACGCCATCGGCTGATAGGTGGAGATGCGGTAGTCGACCAGGCGCGAGCCCGTGGTCTCCGGACGCACCAGCGGTTTGGACAGTGCGCTGCCGAAGTGCCCGGGATACTGCTTCCACGGGGTTTCGACCACATTGCGGATCACAGCCGCGCGCTTGGTCTTGGTCTTCGTCTTGTCTTTTTTCTTCATGCCGATCACCTCACGTGTTTCTTGCCGAAAATGGGTTCTTTGTGCGGAATGGGTGGCAGCGCCCAGGCGCCAGTGCCCGGCGGGCGGATGTCCGCATCGACGTGCACGTCGATGAGACAGGGCTTGTTGAGCTTGATCGCGTGCTCCAGCGCACCCTTGAAGTCCTGCGACTTGGTGACCGTCTGGCCTTCGACCCCGGCCGCGCGCGCCCAGGCGGCGAAGTCCGGGTTGTAGGGCTTGCGCTCGGTGCCCTGAATAGAATCCGGTGCCGTATTCGCGTCCTTCGAAATACGCGTACTGCAGGTCGCGGATCGCACCCCAGGCAAAGTTGTTCCACACCACCCACACCGCGGGGATGTCGTATTCCACCGCGGTGCACAGCACATGCGGCACCATGGTGAAGCCACCGTCGCCGCAGATCGACACGCAGGGACGGTCGGGCGCCGCGAGCTTGGCGCCGAGAATCGCAGCTCGGCCCGAAACCCATGCCGGAAAAGCCCCAGGTGTTGAGCATGGTCTGCGGCCGGCGCGCCTCCCAGAACTGCATGAACCAGTTGTGGTGGATGCCGGAGTCGAGCGAGATGATCGCGTCATCCGGCAGCACCGCGCGGCAGTCGGCCACGATTCGTTCCGGGCGGATCGGCGTGGAATGGATGTTGAAGTTCGGTGCGACGTATTTCTCCCATTCGGCGCGCCAGCCCTTGAGTTCCGCATGCCAGGGCGCGAACTGCGTCGCGCCATCGAGCTTTGCGTCGCGGCCAGTTCGCCGAGAAGCTGTTGCAGGAAGGTGCGGGCGTCGGCAAGGATGCCGAGGTCGGGCGCGTAGTTGCGTCCGATCTCGGCGTGATCGACATCGACATGCACGAGCTTGGACGTGGGGATGTTCCACGAATAGCCCGGCATCCACGAGGACGCAGAGCGGTCATCGAACCGCGCGCCGATCGCGAGGATCAAGTCGGTGAAACGTCCCGCCTGATTGGCCTGATACGCGCCGTTGCGGCCGATGAAGCCCAGCGACAGCGGATCGCTCATGTTCAGGCAGCCCATGCCGTTGGGCGAACTGATCACCGGAACGCGATAGCTGGTGCGCGAGCTCGGTGAGCTCCTTCGAGGCCTCCGACAGGGTCACGCCGTGGCCGATGAACAGCACCGGACGACGCGACGCCAGCAGCATGTCGAGCCACGCGGCGCACGTCATCGGGCGAGGCGCCGCTGCGGCGATTGGCGAAACCGTCCCAGGCCGGCTCCAGCGGAACGTCGGCCTCTTCCTGGAACAGGTTGTACGGCACGTCGAGGTTCACCGGCCCCGGGCGGCCGCTGGTCATCGTGGTCACGGCCTGGCGCAGCGCCAGCGGCAGCATGTCGACGCGCGTGGGCTGGAAGCTGCGCTTCACCACCGGGCGGATCACGTTCGGGAAATCCGCCTGGTTGTGGCGGTTGAGTTCCTGGAACGGGCTGCGGTTGAACTGCGAGGTCGGCACGTTGGCGGTGATCGCAAGCAGGGCCGACGAATCCGTCTGCGCGACCGCCAGCGCCATGATCAGGTTCGCCGAGCCCGGTCCGGTGGAGGTCAGTGTCGCGACCGGCTGGTGCTTCACGCGGAAATAGCCGTCGGCCATGTGCGCCGGCGGTCTGCTCGTGGCGCGGCGAAATCAGCTTGATCTTGTCGCGCACGTTGTAGAGCGGATCGAGCAGGCCGACGTTGCCGTGGCCGCAGATGCCGAAGATGTAGGGCATCTTTTCCTTGACCAGGAATTCGGCGATCAGCTCGCCGCCCTTCCTCGTCATGGTCCTGGGCACTTCGGCAGCCGGCGTATCGAGGCCCTTTTCGGTCGGTTTGTTCATCTCGCTCTCCTCACGTTGTCAGTTCCGCCTCTGCAGGCTCGGTCGCCGCGCGCAATTCGCGCGGGCGCATCGCATGCAGCGCGGCAAGGTATCCGAATGTCATGCCGGGGCCGAGTTGCGCGCCCGCTCCCGGATATTCCCCGCCCATCACCGAATGCATGTCGTTGCCGACGGCGTAGAGCCCGGGAATCGCGGCACCCTCTGCATTGCAGACCTGCGCATGTGCGTCGGTGCGCAGGCCGAGGCTCGTGCCCAGCGGCGTCGGTTCGACCCGCACCGCGTAGAACGGCGCGCGCGCGATCGGTCCGAGGCATGGGTTCGGCGCGTGCCGCGGATCACCGTTGCCACGGTCGTAGGCATTCGCGCCCTTCGCGAAATCGGCATCGGTTCCGGTGCGCGCGTAGTCGTTGTGGCGCCGCACGGTTTCAGCGAGGCCATCCGCTGCGACGCAGATCCGTTCCGCCAATGCCTCGATCGTTCCGGCAGACTGAAGATAGCCGGAGGCCACGAACCGCTGCGGGCGCAGCGTCATCGGCAGCACCATGCCCAGTCCGTATTTCCAGAGGAAATTCCGGTCGCACACCAGCCATGCGGGCACGTTGCCCGTGCGGTACATGGCCCGCGTGAACTCGTGATACGACACTGCCTCGTCCGTGAACCGCTCGCCGCTTGCGCCAACCGCCACCAGCCCGGGCTTGGAGCGGTCGAGCACGATGTGCGGATAGACCGCGGTCGTTCCGTCCGCGCGTGTGGCCACCGAACTCGGAAACCAGAGCGCGTTGTCCTCCCCGGAAGGCCCGAGCACACCGCCGGCCTGCTGGCCGAGCCGGATCGTGTCGCCCACACAACCTTCGTACGCAGGGGTATGCCTTGCGACCGGTTTCGGCAGGTACTTCTCGCGCCACGCGGCACTGGCCGGAAATCCGCCGCCCGCCAGCACCACGCCGCGTTGCGCACGCACGCGGTATAGGTTGCCGAAATGGCGCACCACCACGCCACGCACGCCGCCCTCGACGATCAGACTTTCGCTATGCGCCTCGCACCAGATCGGAACCTTGCGCGCGCGCAGCGCGTGATAGAGGCGCGCCACCAGTGCGTTGCCGAGCACCAGGCGGGTGCCGCGCGGGTAGCGCAACCGGTCGGCGAGGTAGCGCAGGACCATCCGGACACCGAGCAGTGTGCCGTCGAGCGACCTTCCGGCGCGCAGCAACCGCGCCGACTCACCGCGCGTGAGCATCATGCCGCCGAACAGCATCAGTTCCGGCAGCGGCCAGCCGAGGCGCTTGAAATCCTCGCCGAGCAGGCGGCCGTCGAACTCGGGCGGCTCCAGCGGCCGTTCACCGCCTGCGGCGCCAGGCAGGTCTTGGCGATAGTCGGGATGCGCGGGATAGGGACGGAACACAAACCCGGCGTGGGTCCGCAGAAATGCACGCATCGCCGGGCCGGCGGCGAGAAACGCCTCGCGCAGACTGCGATCAGCCTTCTGTTTCACCAGTGCGTTGAGGTAGGACGCAACGTCCGGATCGTCCGCCGGCGGTATCCAGAGCGTCCCCGAGGAACGGGCGGCCGTGCCGCCGATCGCCGCCGTGCTCTCCAGCACCAGCACGCGCGCGCCCTCGATGGCGGCGACCAGCGCCGCGGTCAGGCCGGACGCACCCGCTCCAAGCACGATGAGGTCGTACTCGGCGTCAAACCGTTGTGCGTGCGTGGATGGATTCAAGGTGGAAAGCCGCAACGTATTCCTTCCATAGTATCGCATCTTGATTTGCATTATGAAAGGATGCCTTCTCGGAACGGCAAGCGGGGCGCGCCGTTCCAGGGCATTTTCGCGCCGGCGCATTCGAGGTATGTTTACGTAAGAAACCGGGAGGAATCATGGCCGCAAGCCTGAAAAAATCGGAAATTGCCGCAAAGGTTTTCACCACGCTCGACGCCGTGCCGCTCACCGGGCTGCGTGGCGGCCCGCTAGTGCTGCCCCTTGCCGACCTCGCCGGACTGGCCCTCATCCCCTGGTACTGTGACGAGTCCGTCCAATGGGGACTGCGCATCTCGCAGCCTGGTGGCACGGTGAAGAAATCCCTGCTCAAGAAGGTGAACGACTCCTTCATCACCCTCTCCGAATCGGGCGCGCTGCTGATCGGCGTGCCGGGCGACGGGATCGCACCGAGTACCTACACACTGTTTCCGCTCGTCGAGGCGCTCGCGAAGGTCGTCCAACCCGGCATGAGGGTCGAACTGGCGACGGCCAACCTGGGCGTGGTCAAGCGCGACTGGGCAGTGAGCGCGGAAACCGCCACTGTTCACGGAAATCAGCATTACGCTGGAAGCATCGACACCAAGGGGCGCTGGGTACTCTGCGCAGAGTACGCCGGCGCTGGACGCCGGCACGCTGGAAACCGCGCTGGAATGCGGCCGCATGGTGGCGCGCAATGGCGGCTGGAAGGCGCTAGGACGGAACGAAGCCCACGCCGCGCTCATGGGTTGGATGCTGAGCCGCTCGGCCAACGTGAACAGAATGGCCGTGAAGCGCTTCATCTCGTTCAAGGACGGAGAATTCGTCAACAGCGACCCGGGCATGGTCCGCCTCCTGCACGGCCTGGGCATGGGATTCTTCCGCCATCGCCTGGCCGGTGGCCCGTTCCACTGGGGCGAGGACACGCGCGAGCGCTCGGCGAGCGAACTGCAGGCAATCGAGGAGATCGCCCGCGCGGTGCTGGGCTAGCGGCGCGCCCGAAACCGCCCCCTCCTCGGCGTACCTTTTTTTTTGCCGCGGTCGCGGGACTTCAGTAAACCACCACGCTCCGGATCGATTCGCCGCGGTGCATCAGATCGAAACCCTCGTTGATACGATCGAGCGGCAGCACGTGGGTGATCAGGTCGTCGATGTTGATCTTGCCCTCCATGTACCAGTCGACGATCTTCGGCACATCGGTGCGGCCACGCGCGCCGCCAAAGGCCGTGCCCTTCCAGACGCGCCCGGTGACGAGCTGGAACGGCCGGGTCTTGATCTCCTGGCCCGAGCCTGCGACGCCGATGATCACCGACACGCCCCAGCCACGATGGCAGCACTCCAGCGCCTGGCGCATCACGTCCACATTGCCGATGCATTCGAAACTGTAGTCCGCACCGCCACCGGTCAGGTCGACCAGATAGGGCACCAGGTCGCCCGCAACTTCCTTCGGATTGACGAAGTGGGTCATGCCGAATTTTCCGGCGAGTTCCCGGCGCGCGGGATTGAGGTCGACCCCGACGATCATGCCGGCGCCCGCGAGGCGCGCACCCTGCACCACGTTCAGCCCGATGCCGCCCAGGCCGAACACCACCACGCTTGCGCCGACCTCAACCTTCGCCGTATTGATCACCGCACCGATGCCGGTGGTCACGCCGCAGCCGATATAGCAGACCTTGTCGAAGGGCGCGTCCTCGCGGATCTTCGCAAGCGCGATCTCCGGCAGCACCGTGTAGTTGGCGAACGTCGAACAGCCCATGTAGTGATGCACCGGCATGCCGCCCGCCTTGCCTCCGATCGAAAACCGGCTCGTGCCGTCGGGCATCATGCCCTTGCCCTGGGTGCCGCGGATCGCGGTGCAGAGATTGGTCTTCCTAGACAGGCAGGACTTGCACTGTCGGCACTCGGGCGTGTAGAGCGGGATCACGTGGTCGCCCTTTTTCAGGCTGGTGACCCCCGGCCCGACGTCGACCACGATGCCGGCACCCTCGTGGCCGAGGATGGCCGGGAACAGACCCTCCGGATCGGCGCCCGAGCGCGTGAACTCGTCTGTGTGGCAGATGCCGGTAGCCTTGATCTCGACGAGCACCTCGCCGGTCCGCGGTCCTTCGAGTTGCACTGTTTCGATGACAAGTGGTTCACCTGCCTTCCAGGCGAGGGCTGCGCGTACATCCATGTGCGTATTTCCTGGTCAGTTTGAAATTGTTGTCGTTGCGCCGCGTCCTCCGCGCCGCCGCAGCGGGCCCGTCGGCTGCCGACCGGTTCTCATCAGCGCGGTGGCCAGCGTGTATTCGATCAGGTCGCGCTGCGCGCGGCTGCCGCCGATCCGCTCATGTTCACCGAGCAGCGGCTCGATGGTCCGGACGACCTCCTGCCAGTCGGCCCGCGCGCAAGCGCCGAAGGCATCGGCAAGCGCCGGAACGATGGGACCGGCCGCGAGTTTTCCGGCGGCCTGCCGATCGCGCAATTGCGTGGCCAGTGTCTGATGCGCAGTCGTGTCGCCGGATAACGCATAGGCCAGCGCGCTGTGCACATCCGCAAATGTGACGCCTGCCTTGGGGAATTCGCGTTTCGCATACGCCGCGACATCGCGCCAGCGCACCGGGTCGCGCAGCTGCCCCGCAAGCTCGGCGCGCCACATGAACGCGGCCGAGTCGCTCAGGGTGTTGATCGGCGGCCCCCACGACCCGCCGGGGTGCACGTCGCGCAGGTAGACGTGCCAGGCCTCGTTGGGATCGCCCAGGTCGAGGCTCCAGAGGGCGATATGCCAGGCAAGGTGGCAGTGCAACTGGGACTCGCGCGGCAGGTCGGCGATCCACTCGCGCAAAAACGCGAGGCCGGCCAGGTCCTCTCCGCTCTCGTACAGCACATGCGCGTAAACATGCGCGCCGTGCGCGTTGCGCGGATACAGCTCCATCGCACGATCGATCGCCCTCCGTGCCTCCGCGAGGCGCCCGACCTCGCCGAGCGCGAACGCGTGCGATGACAGGAACCACCAGTCATCCCCGTACACGCCGGCCAGCGCGTCGAGCTGCGCGACCTGTTCCTGCTCGCGGCCGGCACGCCCGGAAAATCCGATCAGTCCGAACACGCCGGCGCAGGGCGCCAGCATCATCACGTCGCGCGGAAATTCGGCCAGGTGCTCGAGCGCAAGTTTGAGCGCTGGCACGCCGATGGGATCGACCAGCATCGCGAGCATCTCGACATTGGCGCGCTCCTGCCGTGGCAGGCTGCCCGCCAGCTCGCGCGCGCGGACCACGGCGCGTTTGGCTGCCTCGGGTTTCGAATACAACTGCAGCGTACGGCCGAGTGCGGCGTGCGCCAGTGCGAACCCCGGATCCGCCGCGATGGCGCGCTCGAACGCCTGCTCCGAGCCGACGTTGGCCGAGAGAAACAGGTCGACACCCTCGACGTAGGCATCACGCGCTCCCGGCGACGAAGTCGACAAGGCAAGTCCATAACGATCAGTTAGCATGGCGCACGTTTTCCCCTTTTCGCGTAGGTTACATTAGGTAAAACTGGAGGAGTAGCAATGAAACAAGGAACAATCGCCGGCACCGCGCGCGCGCTCGTGTCGCTGGCTGCGCTCGCACTGTGTACTTCGGTCGCGGCACAGGGATATCCATCGAAGCCGATCCACCTGGTCGTCCCCTGGCCACCCGGCGGCAACGTCGACATCACCGCGCGCACGATCGCACCGGCACTCGGTGACGCGCTCGGCCAGCAGGTGGTTGTGGACAACCGTGCCGGGGCCGGCGGAACCATCGGCTCGGCCGCAGTGGCCAAATCGGCGCCCGACGGCTACACGCTGGTGCTCGGCTCCTCGGGCACCCTGACCGCCGCACCGGCCGTCTACAAGAACATCCCGTACGACCCGATCCGCGACTTCACGCCGATCGGTCCGATCCAGTCGGTACCCATTGTGCTGACCGCGGCGCCGAAAACCCCGGTGACGAACTACGCGGAGTTTGTCGCGCTCGCAAAGGCGAAGAACGGCGCACTGAGCATTGCCTCGGCCGGCAACGGCTCGTCCAACCACCTCGCGATCGAACTGCTGATGCGGATGGCAAACCTGAAACTCAACCATATCCCGTACAAGGGCAGCGGTCCCGCGATCGCCGACCTGCTCGGCAGCCAGGTCGAGACCATGATGGACCAGCTGACAGCGTCGATCGGGCACATCAAGGAAGGGCGCATCAAGGCCCTGGCGATCACTTCGAAGTCACGCTCACCGCTGCTGCCGAATGTGCCCACACTCGCCGAACTTGGCGTCACGGGGTACGAGGCAAGCACCTGGACCGGCATCTTCGGCCCGGCCGGACTGCCGCCCGCAGTCGTAGACCGCCTTCAGGCAGCGCTGCGCAAGGCGATGGCAGTCGAGGCGGTACGCGAGCGCTACAAGGCGATGGGCGTGGAACTCATGGACATGACCCAGCCCGAGTTCGCAGCGTACTTTCGCAGCGATTTCGAGAAATGGCGCGCGCTGGCGAAGGAAGGCAATATCGTCGTGCAGTGAGCCCCGTGGCCGGGAGTTTGGAGAATCCGCCGTGAACAAAAGCCTGATCCGTACGCTGACCCTGATGACCCTGCTCTGCGGCCCACTGTTCATCGCACCGGCATTCGCGCAGGCCTATCCAACCAAACCGGTGAAACTGGTCATCGGCTTCACGCCCGGTGGCGGCGTCGACATCAACGCGCGCCTGCTGGCCTCGAAACTTTCCGAATATCTTGGCCAGCAGGTCATCGTCGACAACCGGCCGGGCGCCGGAACCAACATCGCAAACCAGTTCGTGGCGCATGCGGCGCCCGACGGCCACACGCTGCTGATGAACACCGCCGCCGTGGTGATCAACATGTCGCTCTACCGCAACCCGGGCTTCGACACGCTGCGCGATTTCGCCGCAGTCTCGGTGTTCTCCGCGAGCCCGAACATTCTTGTGGTCAATTCGGCCACCAAGGCGACGAGCGTCGCCGAACTGATCGCGATGGCACGCAGCGAACCCGGAAAACTCAACTACGCCTCGGCCGGCAGCGGCACGACCCAGCACCTGTCCGGCGAGCTGTTCAAGACGCTCACCGGCACCGACATCGTCCATGTGCCGTACAAGGGCACGTCGCCCGCGCTGACCGCGCTGATCGGCGGCGAGGTGCAGCTTTCGTTCGCCAATATTCCCGCCATCCAGGCGCACGTGAAATCCGGCCGCCTGCGTCCGCTCGCCAGTACCGGGCCGAAGCGGGCACAACTGATGCCGGACGTCCCGACCATGAAGGAAGCCGGCGTCGACATGAACGTGGTGGTCTGGTACGGCGTGCTTGCGCCGGCGGCGACACCGCAGCCCATCGTCAGGCGACTGGCGGAGCTGATCAACAAGGCGGCGCACGCGCCCGACCTGCACCAGCGGCTGCTCGACCAGGGCGCGGAACCCATCGGCAGTTCCCCGGAAGAGTTCGGCCGGCAGTTGCGCGAGGAAGTCACGACCTGGGCGAAAGTCGTCAAGGCATCCGGAGCGAAGGTCAATGACTGAACATTCCGCGCCGGGCATCACGCGGTTCGAGGTCAGGTCGTCCATTCCGTACGGGACGTTCGACGGCCGGGCCTACCTGCGCATCGAGGGGCGCGTGACGGGCGAGCTTGCGGCCGACGCGGCCATCGCGGGTCTCGATCGCGCCGCACGCAACGCGCGCGGGCGGGTCGAATACAGCGCGCCCTTCGTGCTGGTCGTGCCGCGGGACAAGGCCGCAGGCAACGGCGCGCTGCTCATTGACGTCCCCAACCGCGGCCGGCCGATCACCCACCACCTGTACAACAGCCCGCGCGCACCCTTCGTTGCGCTCGATACGTTCGACACCGGCAACGCATTCCTCCAGACGCGGGGCTTCGGCGTCGCGATGCTGCAATGGGAGCTCGGCTACGGGATCGACTTGCCGACCTTCCGGAACGACGAGGGCACGACGCGTTACGTGGAGGGCGCAGGGGTCGCCGCGATCCGCGACTTCGCTGCCTTCCTCCGATATGCAGATAAGGATTCCACCGGCACGCCGAATCCGCTGCACGGATTTTTCGACCGCTGCCTGGTCACGGGTTATTCGCAGACCGCGCGCCTCCTGAAACGCATGCTGGTCGACGGGCTCGACCTCGCGCAGGGGCGGCGCGTGTTCGACGGAATGCACGTGCATGCCAGTGCGGCCGGACTTGCGAACGTGCAGACCACCGGCACCGGTCCGGAGTCGGGTACCTCGGTCACGCCGCGTTTCGCCGACCCGCAGGTGCGCGGCGTCACCGAAGAACCGCTGACCTACGCAGACATCGTCGCGCGCGCCGCGGCGCACGCACCCGGCGTGCCGAAGCTGCTGGTCACCAACATGGGCACCGACTACCTGAGCCTGCGCGCTTCGCTGGCGCGCACCGGGGCGCAGGGCACGACCGAGGCCGCGGTCCCGCCCGGCGTGCGGCTCTACGATGTGGCCGGTGCCTCGCACAGCCGGAACACTGAATCCACCTGCCAGCTGCCGCCCGGACAGCTGGATTTCTTTCCGGTGCTGCGCGCGACCCTGCTCAACCTCGATGCCTGGGTGCGTGACGGAACCGCGCCGCCGGACAGCCGCCTGATGCCCTTGGCGCCACGGCCCGGAGACGAAACCGTGCTGCAGGCGCCTGCACATCTACCGCAGGCCGTGGTGCAGACCCCGCCCTGCGACGCCGACGGCAACGCGATCGGCGGCGTGCGCCTGCCCGACATGGAAGTGCCGCTGGGCACTCACGGCGCACAGAACCGGCCGCTCGCTGAGTCGCCCTGCAACCTCACCGGCGCCTACCTCGCGTTTTCGCGCAACGTGCTGCGCGAGCGCTACCCCGACCGCGCGGCATTCGTGGAACGGATCCGCGCGGCGGCACAACGCCTCGTCGCGATCGCTTCATGCTCGAAGCCGACGCGGCGGAAGTCGAACGCGCCGCCGAAGCGGCACTCGAATGGTGAGCCGGCCATGAAGCTGCCCTACTACGTGGTCGATGCCTTCACCAGCCGGATCTTCGGCGGCAATCCGGCGGGCGTCTGCCCGCTCGAGCACTGGCCGCAGGACGCCACGCTGCAGGCGATTGCCGCGGAGAACAACCTCGCCGAGACCGCGTTCTTCGTGCCCGAAGGCGAAGGCTATCGGCTGCGCTGGTTCACGCCCACGGTGGAGATGGACCTGCTGCGGCCACGCGACGCTGGCCTCGGCCTGGGTGCTGTTCGAACTGCTCGGTGCGGGCGGCGAGGCGATTGCCTTCGAGACGAAAAGCGGCACGCTGCAGCGTCAGGAAGGCGGGCGAACTGCTGGCCATGGATTTCCCCGCGCGCCCGGGCGAGCGCGTCACCGCGCCCGCAGCCCTCGTCGCCGGGCTGGGTTTCGTGCCGGACGAAGTCTGGAAGGCGCGCGACTACCTCGTGATCCTCGAATCCGAAGCCGCAGTGCGCGCGCTGAAGCCGGACCTGGCCGAACTCGTCAAGTTGGAGTGCACCGGCATCATCGTCAGCGGGCCGGGCGACGACGTGGATTTCGTCTCGCGCTTCTTTGCGCCGCGCATGGGCGTGCCGGAGGATCCGGTCACCGGGTCGTCGCATTGCACCCTGATCCCGTACTGGTCCAGGCGCCTCGGCGAAACCCGCCTCAGCGCGCGGCAGGTATCGGCCCGCGGCGGGGAACTGCAGTGCGAAGATCTCGGCACCCGGGTATCGATCGCCGGCCGCGCGGCGCTCTACCTCGAAGGCCGGATTTCTACGGAATAGCCGGGCGGCACGCCCGGCGGCATGCCGGGATTACTGAGTACCTCACCGGTGAAGCTCGAAGGGACGTTTTTGCGCAGCAAGATTGCACGCCGCGTGCTGATGTTCTTGCTATCCGCGTTCGTTCCGTTCCTCTTCCTGGCGGTGCTGTATTTCATCCAGACCCGCAGCATGCTGGTCAAGCAGGGTCATACCCAGCTGCAAGCGGCCAGCGCCGCGTATGGCACAGCGGTCTATGAGCGGCTGCTGGTGGCAGATCAATTGCTCAGCGACGCCGCCAGCATGGTTTCCGAAGGCGGTCCACTGGCGACATCGAAGGAGCGGCTGGGCTGGACC
>CAWJNP010000058.1:0-3151 GCA_963844255.1 uncultured beta proteobacterium | reverse complement strand
GCCGATCCACCTATCTGGGCGAACGCCAAGCGAGTAAAAGCGACACTCGCGCAATGTGGGGAACAACGATCCATTCTCTTCAAGGGTGATTCGTTCAAAACTCCGGTGTTGCCCAATCCCGCAGGCTGCACTTCGGTGGAAGTCTTCTATACGCAGTTGAATGTCTTCAAGTCGTACTTCAGCCCCAAGGACGGTTCATTCGCCGAGGCCAACGTGGATGCTGCCTATTTGACATGTGGGGGCGACGCTGCTTCTGGCGGCCAGCGCGGCGTCTTGATCCTGGGCACTCCAGGAGCGATAAAACGCGCGATGCGAGAGCACCCTGCGCCACGCGGATGCACCTACAGAATGGAAAAGTACGAATACGTGTCCAGCGCCGGCAGCATCCCCTTCACCGATGTTGCCAATGGCGGCACCATGAGCGTTGCGGAAAGCCTGGCCATTCATGCCGAGGAACGCAAGCGAGCAATCGCGGTGTGCAACGCCAGCCCGGCTTGCCAGGCGGAAGTCAGGCGCCAAAGCGCCATCAACTCGTACTACGATTGCATGAAACCGCTGCAGCGCAATGAGGCGGCCAGGACTTGCTACAGACCGTGGTAGCGAAGTTCGATCCGCGCGCCGATGTTTTCGGCGGCCTGGTCGATGATCTGTTCAATGGATATCTGGTGCGTCCGATGTACAGCGGCGCCCGCGAATCGGTCGCGAACGTGAAAGTCGAAGTGACCGAAAAGAACGGCGGGTATCAAGTGCATGCCGAGCTTCCCGGCGTGAAGAAAGAAGACATCCAGCTGACCATCGACGGCGCGCAGGTGACGCTGGCTGCCGAGATCAAGCGCGAAAAGAATGCGGAGGAAGGCGCGCGCGTGCTGCATACCGAACGCATGTACGGAAAAGTCAGCCGCAGCTTCACGCTGCCGCAGGAGATCGACGAAGCAGCTGCGCAGGCGAAGTTCGCCGACGGCGTCCTCGAGTTGACGCTGCCGAAGAAGGTCGCGGCGGCACGCAGGCAGATCAACATCCAGTAGTCGTTCGAACCGGTCGAAGAAAAAGGGCTGGCGCCTGCGCGCCGGCCCTTTTTTCTTTGTAGAATCCCCTCCGCCATGTCCCAGCCCAGCCAAGCCTCCGAGAAAGCCCGCATCCTTGCCGAAGCGTTGCCGTACATCCGGCGTTTTCACGGCAAGACCATCGTCGTGAAGTTCGGCGGCAATGCAATGGTCGATGTGGCGCTTCAGGCGGATTTTGCGCGCGACGTCGTATTGCTGAAGCTCGTCGGCATGAACCCGGTGGTGGTGCACGGTGGCGGTCCGCAGATCGAGCGCATGCTGAAGCAGCTCAACATCCAGAGCCAGTTCGTGCAGGGGATGCGGGTGACCGACGCGGCCACCATGGATGTGGTCGAGATGGTGCTCGGCGGCGAGGTCAACAAGGACATCGTCACGCTGATCAACAAGGCCGGCGGCAAGGCCGTCGGGCTGACCGGACAGGACGGCGCATTCATCCGCGCAAGAAAGCTGCTGATGCCTTCCAAGGACGACCCGAAGGCATTTGTGGACATCGGCCAGGTCGGCGAGATCGAGTCAATCGAGCCTTCGGTCATCACCGCGCTGGAGAAGGGTGGTTTCATTCCGGTCGTCGCGCCGATCGGGGTCGGGCGGGATGGCGAAAGCTACAACATCAATGCCGACCTCGTGGCCGGCAAGCTCGCCGAAGTGCTGGGCGCCGAGAAGCTCGTGCTGCTCACGAACACGCCGGGCGTGCTCGACGACAAGGGCGCGCTGATTACCGGCATCACGCCGCGCCAGATCGACGATATGGTTGCCTCCGGCGCACTGTCCGGCGGCATGCTGCCGAAGATATCCTCGGCGCTCGACGCCGCACGCAGTGGCGTGAAGACCGTGCACATCATCGACGGCCGGGTGCCGCATGCCCTGCTGCTCGAGGTGCTGACCGACCAGGGCGTCGGTACCCTGATCCGTTACAAGTAATGCCGATCCTGCGGCTCCCGCCGTCGCGGCGGGTGTGGATCTTTGATCTCGATAACACGCTGCATGACGCGCGGCCGCATATCTTTCCGGCCATGCACGAGCAGATGAACGCGTGGTTGCGCGGCAACCTGGGCGTGGACGAGGAGGGCGCGAACGAGATGCGCCGGATGTTCTGGGAGAAGTACGGCACCACGCTGGCCGGTCTCGTACGGCACTACGGAACCGATCCGCGAAAATTCATCATGGCCACGCACGAGTTTCCCGAACTGGCCGACCTTGTAGTCAAGGAGAATGCGCTTCGTCACGCGCTCGCGCTCCTGCCGGGCCGGAAGGTGATCTTCTCGAACGCGCCCCGCCACTACGTCGACGGCGTGGTCAGGGCGCTCGGCATCGCGCGGTTCTTCGATGCGATCTACACGATCGAGAGCACGCGTTTTCGGCCGAAGCCGGCATTTCACGGTTTCCATGTGCTGCTGCGGGCGCACAATCTCGATCCGCACCGCTGCGTCTTCGTCGACGACGTGCTGGAGAACCTCCAGGCGGCAAGAAGACTCGGGATTGCGACCGTCTGGGTGAGCAAGGGCCTCGGACGGCCGCGGTATGTCGACATGCGTGTCGCATCGGTGCTCGAGCTGCCGCGCCGCGTGTTCCGCTAAACCGCCCGTGACGCGCTACAATCGCCGCGTTCCCATCTAACCTGTCTCCCGATGCCGCGCGAGAAAAGCGAACGCAAGAAGGGTGAACGCCGGCTGGAAATCCTCAGGGCGTTGGCCGGGATTCTCGAGGCCCCGCGCCGGGAGAAGATCACCACGGCGCTGCTGGCCGAAAAGCTCGACGTTTCCGAAGCGGCGCTCTACCGCCACTTTGCCTCGAAGGCACAGATGTACGAGGGCCTGATCGAGTTCATCGAGAGTTCGGTGTTTACGCTCGCCAACAGGATCTCCGAGGAAGAGGCCGATCCGCGCCGCCAGGCACCGAAACTGATCGAAACGCTGCTCGCCTTTGCGGAAACCAATCCGGGCATGGTGCGGGTGCTCACCGGAGAAGCCCTGGTCGGAGAGCACGAGCGCCTGCAGGCGCGCATGAACCAGTTCTTCGACCGGTTCGAGGCCACCCTGAAGCAGTCGCTGAAACTTGCCGCTTCGCATGAGGCGTCGCAGGATGCA
>CAWJNP010000057.1:0-16708 GCA_963844255.1 uncultured beta proteobacterium | reverse complement strand
GCAAAAAATCGGTGGCTGCGACTGTTTATTAAAAACACAGCACTCTGCTAACACGTAAGTGGATGTATAGGGTGTGACGCCTGCCCGGTGCCGGAAGGTTAAGTGATGGGGTGCAAGCTCTTGATCGAAGCCCCGGTAAACGGCGGCCGTAACTATAACGGTCCTAAGGTAGCGAAATTCCTTGTCGGGTAAGTTCCGACCTGCACGAATGGCGTAACGATGGCCACACTGTCTCCTCCTGAGACTCAGCGAAGTTGAAATGTTTGTGATGATGCAATCTACCCGCGGCTAGACGGAAAGACCCCGTGCACCTTTACTGTAGCTTTGCATTGGACTGTGAACCGATCTGTGTAGGATAGCTGGGAGGCTTTGAAGTGGGGGCGCTAGCTCTCATGGAGCCAACGTTGAAATACCAGCCTGATTTGTTTGCGGTTCTAACCTAGGTCCATTATCTGGATCGGGGACCGTGCATGGTAGGCAGTTTGACTGGGGCGGTCTCCTCCCAAAGAGTAACGGAGGAGTACGAAGGTACGCTTGGCACGGTCGGAAATCGTGCTTTAAAGTGCAATGGCAAAAGCGTGCTTGACTGCGAGACTGACAAGTCGAGCAGGTGCGAAAGCAGGTCATAGTGATCCGGTGGTTCTGTATGGAAGGGCCATCGCTCAACGGATAAAAGGTACGCCGGGGATAACAGGCTGATTCCTCCCAAGAGTTCATATCGACGGGGGAGTTTGGCACCTCGATGTCGGCTCATCACATCCTGGGGCTGTAGCCGGTCCCAAGGGTATGGCTGTTCGCCATTTAAAGTGGTACGTGAGCTGGGTTTAAAACGTCGTGAGACAGTTTGGTCCCTATCTGCCGTGGGCGTTGGAAGTTTGAAGGGGGCTGCTCCTAGTACGAGAGGACCGGAGTGGACGCACCTCTGGTGTACCGGTTGTCACGCCAGTGGCATCGCCGGGTAGCTATGTGCGGAAAAGATAACCGCTGAAAGCATCTAAGCGGGAAACTTGCCTTAAGATGAGACTTCCCGAGGACTTGATCCTCCTAAAGGGTCGTTCTAGACCAGGACGTTGATAGGCCGGGTGTGCAAGGGCTGTAAGGCCTTGAGCTAACCGGTACTAATTGCCCGTGTGGCTTGACCCTATAACCGTGAGCATCGCGAATGCGTATGCCCGGTGAGTGCTTGGTGCATTTCACCCAGAGCTTTACTTCTACCGAATAGCGACTGATCTGTCGTGCAGCACGTGGTTGTCAATCACGGTGCGGCAGATCGAGTCCAGAGCCAATCTGGCGGCAATAGCAGCTTGGAACCACACCTTCCCATCCCGAACAGGACCGTGAAACGAGTTTGCGCCGATGATAGTGTGCAATTGCGTATGCGAAAGTAGGTTACCGCCAGGCCATATGAAGAAGAAAAAGCCCGATCTCGAAAGAGGTCGGGCTTTTTTGCTTTCTGCCCGCTGCTACTATCGGGAAACCGACAACAGGAGACAAAACAATGATTCATGTCATAGCCGTCATCACCGCCAAGCCGGGTATGCGCGACACCATCCTCACGTATTTCCGCGCCAATGTACCCGCCGTCAAGGCCGAGCAGGGCTGCATCGAGTATGGCGCCGCGGTCGATGCTGAAAATGCGCTCGCGTTCCAGACCAAATGGGGCCCGGATACGTTCCTGGTGGTTGAGAAGTGGGCCAGCATGGAGGCGCTGAAGGCGCACGCGGCCGCGCCCCACATGGCCGCCTACGGCGCGAAGACCAAGGAATTCATTGCAAGCCGCGTGATCCACATCCTGCAGCCCGCTTAATTCTTCACTTTCCTAAGGGAAGATCCGCAGCAGGAGCGGATCTCCCGTCAGTTCCTGTATCGGTTCCGATACAGGAACGAGCCGAATCAGGTCTTGCGGCGGCGTGCCGCGAGGTGTGCCCGCATCAGTTCGGCTCGCTCGGGCAGGGCACAGGCCGCGGCGAATTCGCCGATGCTCGCCGTGATGGCCGCGTCGACCGGCGTGTTCAGCCAGCTGTCTATGAGTTGCTTCTGCTGGCGAACGGCAAGCGGTCCGCAGGCGAGGATGTCCGCCAGGCAGCGGTCCACGGCAGCATCCAGTCCGTCGCGCGGCGCAGTTTCCTCCACCAGCCCCCAGGCGAGCGCGGTCGCCGCATCGATCGAGCGTCCGGTAAGCAGCAATAGTCGCGTGCGGCCCCAGCCGATCAGGCGAGGAAGCAGCACCGCCTCGACGACCGAAGGGATGCCGAGTCGCACTTCGGGCATCGCGAAGACAGAGCTGTCCGAGGCGATACGCAGATCGCAGGCAGCGGCGAATTCCAGTCCGGCGCCCAGCGTGTAGCCGTCGATGCGCGCGATGGTCGGCACAGGCACCCGCCGCACCGCGTCGCAGGTACGGTGCACCAGGGTGATGAACGCCTTTCCTCCCTCGGTATCGACGGCCGCCATTTCTTCCACGTTGGCCCCGCCGATGAACGTTCTGCCGCCGGCGCCTGTGACCACCACGGCGCGTACCGACGGATCGGCGGACACCATTGCGAGCGCATCGATGAGCTGCGCCATGAGCGCACGGGAAAGGGAATTGGCCTTTGCGGCGTGCTCGATCGTGACACGGGTGACCCCGTTGGCACCGCGCTTGGTGCTGACGAGTTTGTCCATCAGATCGAGTATGCCTTGCGTACCAGGGTTATCGGGTGGGCCTTCTCGACGGGTTTAGCGTCATCGGCGGCCTGCATTCCCTGCTCGATGTGGCGACCCGCGATCGGGCAATCGGAACTGATGTAGTCCGGCTGCGTCCCGGCCATCTGTCGAAACACCGGCCTGCCGATCTTCATTGAATTGTCGAAATACTCGGTCTTGACGCCCCAGGTACCGTCGTGCCCGGCACAACGCTCCACCGTGTTCACCTCGGTCCCGGGCACCAGCTGGAGCATCTCGCGCGTCTTCTGCCCGACGTTCTGAACGCGCGAATGACAGGGGATGTGATACGACACCTTGCCCAGTGCTGCCTTGAAATCCGTCTTCAGCAATCCGTCGCGGTTCCTGAGCACGAGGTACTCGAAGGGATCGAACATGGCCTCGCGTACCGCGGCGACATCCGCATCACCCGGAAACATCAGCGGCAGTTCCTGCTTGAACATCAGTGTGCAGGAGGGGATCGGCGTCAGGATGGCATAGCCTTCCCTGGCAGCCTTGGCGAGGAGCGGAATGTTGGCCTCCTTGCTCTTTGCGACCGCCTCGAGGTCACCCAGTTCGAGCTTGGGCATGCCGCAACAGGCCTCCTTTTCGAGGAGGACGTAGGGCACTTCGTTGTGCTCAAGGATGGCTAGCAGGTCGTGGCCGATGCCGGGTTCGTTGTAATTGATGTAGCAGGTCGCGAAAATCGCCACCTTGCCCGGCGTGTTCTTGCCGTCTCTGACCTCGAAAGGGTGGCTTTCCTTCGCGTTCGGTCGGAACTTGCGGCTGGCGTATTCCGGCAACCTGCGATCCTTGTGAATTTTCAGGACGTTGTCCATCACGCCGCGCGCGGCGGTGTTCCTGTTCAGGGCATTCACCGTCTGGACGACCACCGGGATCGTCGCGAGCTTGCCGAGCGCGTCGGTGGATGAGAGAAGCTTGTCCCGGAACGTGGTTTCGCCTTTTTTGAATTTCACCGCCTTGGCCCGGAGCATCAGGTGGGGAAAGTCGAGATTCCATGGATGCGGAGGCACGTAGGGGCATTTGGTCATGTAGCACATGTCGCACAGGTAGCACTGGTCGACGACTTTCCCGAAATCCTTCTTGTCGACGCCGTCGACCTCCATCGTTTTGCTTTCGTCCACCAGGTCGAACAGGGTCGGAAACGCGGTGCACAGGTTTACGCAGCGGCGGCAGCCGTGGCAGATGTCGAAAGTACGCTCGAGTTCCTTGTTGAGGCTCTCTTCGCTCCAGAAATCCGGATTTTTCCAGTCGAGCGGGTGTCGGGTGGGGGCTTCGAGACTGCCTTCGCGAGCGTTCGCCGGCGCTTTGGTGGGAGCTGTCATGTGAGGATCGCAAGGGAAGGGAACGAAAATCCGAATGTATTCGGCCTGTGCCCATTGGGCAAATCGATTCTGGCAATATCACCTATTGCGACGGGCTATGGGAATCTGGCGCCGTCCGGGCGCCGGAGCGCACCATTGCAGCGCGACCACGCTTCCCATGGATTGACCCAGATCAACCCTCGCGGAAGCCCCCCCGATAGCATGCGCGAATGGCCTCTGTCCTCTCTGCGGAACCCTTTCCAGAAACTTTCTCCGTGAGCGTTGCGGCCTGCTTCCACTGCGGTCTTCCGGTGCCTGTGCCCGGAGCACACAGGATCGCAATTCTCGGCCGGCCGCGCGAAATGTGCTGTGCCGGCTGCGAAGCCGTGGCCCGCACAATCGTCGCAGGCGGCCTTGAAACCTACTACGAGACCCGCGATCTGCCGGCTGCCGCAGAGTCGGCACCGGCGGCGCTCCCGCCTGCCGAGATCTATGACGACCCGCTGGCGCAGAAGCAGTTCGTCACGCCGTTGGGGCCGTTCGAGCGCGAGGCCATGCTCGTGCTCGACCGGATCCGCTGCGCCGCCTGCGTCTGGCTGAATGAGCAGGTCCTGCGCACGCTACCGGGCGTGACGCGCGTGTCGATCAACTACACGACACGCCGCGCGCAGATCGCCTGGGATGCGCGGGCGGTGCGCCTCGGCGAAATCATCACCACGATCCGCGGGCTGGGTTATGACGCGTTTCCGTTCGACCCGGCGCGGCGGCAACTGGATGACCGCACGGAGAAGCGCGCAGCGCTGTGGCGTCTGTTCGTCGCGGGTTTCGGCGCGATGCAGGTCATGATGTATGCGATTCCGCGCTATGTTGACGACAGCGGTACGCTGAGCGCGGAGTCGGACCAGATCCTGCGCTGGGCCAGCCTCGTGCTGACGCTTCCGGTCATGGCATTTTCCTGCGGACCGTTCTTTGCTTCCGCATGGGCCGACCTGCGCGGTCGTCGCCTCGGGATCGACGTCCCGGTCAGCCTGGGCATCGTCGCGGGTTTCGCGGCCAGCGCCTGGGCGACAATCACGGGCGGCGGCGCGGTGTACTTCGATTCGATTACCATGCTCGTCTTTCTCCTGCTCGGGGCGCGCTATCTGGAGCTGGGCGCACGGCAGACGGCGGCCGGGCAGCTTGATCGGCTGGCGCGGTGGATGCCGGCGCTGGCGCTGCGCCTGCGCAGCCCGGGGGACATCGCCGGAGCGGAGAAAGTCGCGGCCCACGAACTGCGTGCAGGGGACTGGGTTCTGGTCGCACCTGGCGAAACGATACCTGCGGACGGTCTGGTTGAACGCGGTGCGGGGAGCGCGGACGAGTCCTTGCTGACTGGAGAGTCACGTCCCGTAGAAAAGCACGAGGGCTCGCCGCTGATCGGCGGATCGGTAAACCTCGACCAGCGCCTGACCATGCGTGTCACGCACGCCGGAACCGAAACGCGCGCGGCGGCCATTGGACGGCTGATCGAGCGTGCGGCGGCAGGCAAGCCGCGCCTGATGCAGTCAGCCGACCGGATCGCGCGTGCGCTGACCTCGATCGTTCTCGTGTGCGCTGCCGCCGCCTTCCTCGGCTGGGGACTGGTCGATGCGTCGCGGGCGTTCTGGATCACGATCGCGGTGCTGATGGTCACCTGTCCCTGTGCCCTGGGCCTTGCGGCACCGATCGCACTGACTTCCGCCACCGGTGCGCTGGCGAGCCGCGGCGTGATCGCCACGCGGGCACAGGCGATCGAATCGCTGACCGCCGTCACGGATGTCGTCTTCGACAAGACGGGCACCCTGACCGAGGGCCGCTTGCGCGTTCTTGCCTTCGACCTCCTGGGGCCCGTCCAGGGTGACGAGGTCCTCGCCATCGTGAGTGCGCTTGAAACCGGCAACCGGCACCCGATTGCACGTGCGCTCAGTGCGTACAGCGGCGCAGCTCGTTCCGTACGTGCGGAGTCACAGACCCACTATCCGGGCGGCGGGATCGAGGCGCTGATCGAGGGACACCGGATGCGGATCGGTTCGGCCGCATTCTGTTGCGTAACCGGGGCGACCCGGGCTGCCGGCGATGCGTTGGAGGAGACTGCGATATTCCTCACTCGAGAAAGGGTGCCGCTTGCGCGTTTCCTGCTGGAGGACACGCTGCGTCCCGACGCGGCCGAACTGGTCGACGGCCTGTGCGCACAGGGGATGAAGATACATCTGCTGAGCGGTGACGCACCGGGCGTGGTCGCTGCAGTCGCGCGGGGCCTGGGTATCGATGCCGTGCGCAGCGGTGCATCGCCACAGGACAAGCACGCCTATGTGCGGGATCTGCAATCGCGGGGCCATCGCGTCGCGATGGTCGGCGACGGCCTGAACGATGCGCCCGTTCTGGCGCAAGCCGATGTCTCGGTGGCGATGGGGGAGGGCGCGGCGCTCGCGCAGATTCATGCGGATCTGGTGCTGCTTTCGGGCCGTCTCGGCAGCCTGCTCGCGGCGCGGCAGATTGCCGCCGGGACGATGCGCGTCATACGCCAGAATTTCGGCTGGGCCCTTGCCTACAACGCCATTGCGCTCCCGCTTGCCGTTGCCGGGTTGATCGGACCATGGGAAGCCGCCATCGGCATGACTGCGAGTTCACTCGTCGTCGTACTCAATTCGGCGCGCTTTACCGCGCGCCTGCGCTAGCCGATGGAAAGCCTGTATCTGCTGGTTCCCGTTTCGGTGGCGCTGGTTCTGGTGATCGGCTGGGTGTTCTGGCGGGCATTGCATACCGGCCAGTTCGACGACCTGGAGCGGCCCGGGCTGGATCTTTTGAACGACGACGACACGCCTGAACACCGAGACACTTGATCTGGGTCAAAACCCGGTTCTGCCGCTTTTTTAGGATGACGACTGGCACATTCATGCGTGCCGCAACCGGGGAAGAAAGCCATGCAAGCGGAAACAACCTATAACTACAAGGTGGTCCGGCAGTTCGCGGTCATGACCGTCGTCTGGGGCGTCGTCGGGATGCTCGTCGGAGTCGTGATCGCGGCCCAGCTGATCTGGCCGGATCTCAATTTCAACCAGGCCTGGCTCTCCTATGGCCGGCTCCGGCCGCTGCATACCAACGCCGTCATCTTTGCGTTCGGCGGCTGCGCGCTGTTTGCGAGTAGCTACTACATTGTGCAGCGAACATGCCATGCCCGGATATTTTCAGATGCGCTCGCCGGATTCACCTTCTGGGGCTGGCAGGCGGTCATCGTCCTTGCGGCGGTAACCCTTCCGCTGGGCATCACGACTTCCAAGGAATACGCCGAGCTCGAGTGGCCGATCGACATCCTGATCGCAGTCGTCTGGGTTGCCTACGCGATCGTGTTCTTCGGAACGATCTTCAAGCGCAAGGTTCCGCACATCTACGTCGCAAACTGGTTCTTTGGCGCGTTCATCATCACCATCGCGGTACTGCATATCGTCAACAGCGCGGCGATGCCGGTCACGTTCTGGAAATCGTATTCGGTCTACGCGGGCGCCCAGGACGCGATGGTGCAATGGTGGTACGGGCACAACGCGGTCGGCTTTTTCCTGACGGCCGGTTTTCTTGGCATGATGTACTACTTCATACCCAAGCAGGCCGAACGCCCGGTCTATTCCTACCGCCTGTCGGTGGTGCACTTCTGGGCGCTGATCTTCACCTACATGTGGGCCGGCCCCCATCACCTGCACTACACCGCGCTGCCCGACTGGGCACAGTCGATCGGGATGGTGTTTTCGCTCATCCTGCTGGCGCCCTCATGGGGCGGAATGATCAACGGCATGATGACCCTGTCGGGTGCCTGGCACAAACTGCGCGAGGACCCGATCCTCAAGTTCCTGATCGTGTCGCTGTCCTTCTACGGCATGTCGACCTTCGAGGGGCCGATGATGTCGATCAAGACCGTGAACGCGCTTTCGCACTACACCGACTGGACCATCGGCCACGTGCACAGCGGTGCGCTGGGCTGGGTCGGACTGGTCTCCATGGGCGCCATCTACTACATGATCCCGCGCGTGTTCGGACAGCGCGAGATGTGGTCGGTGCGGCTCATCAGCGTGCATTTCTGGATTGCGACGATCGGTATCGTGCTGTACATCGCCGCGATGTGGATCGCAGGCGTGATGCAGGGCCTGATGTGGCGCGCAGTGAGCGCCGACGGGACGCTCACGTACTCCTTCGTCGAGAGCGTCAAGGCGACATATCCGTTCTACGCCGTACGGCTACTCGGCGGTCTGCTTTATCTCGCGGGGATGCTGATCATGGCGTTCAACGTGGCGAAAACCGCCATGGCCGGCCAGTCGGTCGACGCGCGGATCCCCGCCCCGGTCCTGGCGCACGCCTGAGAAGAAAAGGAAAGATCGATGAAACTCACTCATGACATGATCGAGCGCAACCAGGCGCTGCTGATCGTCCTCGTCATCCTGGTCATCAGCCTGGGCGGACTTGTGGAAATCGTCCCGCTGTCGTTCCAGAAATCGGTCACCGAGCCGGTGGCAGGACTGAAACCCTACACGCCGCTGCAGCTTACCGGCCGCGACGTGTACATCCGCGAAGGCTGCTACAACTGCCATTCCCAGATGGTGCGGCCGTTCCGCGCCGAGGTAGAGCGCTACGGCCACTACTCGACGGCCGGCGAATTCGTCTACGACCATCCATTCCAGTGGGGCTCCAAGCGCACCGGTCCGGATCTGCACCGGGTCGGCGGACGCTACTCCGACGAATGGCACCGCATCCATCTCAACAATCCGCGCGACGTGGTACCGGAATCGAACATGCCGGCCTACACCTGGCTGGCCGGAACATCCGCGAATTCGGGCGATGTCGAGGCAAAGATGAAGGCGCTGCGCACCGTCGGCGTGCCCTACAGCGACGCGCAGATCGCGGGGGCGCAGGCGGAAGTCAAGGGCAAGTCCGAAATGGATGCGCTGATCGCCTACCTGCAGGTGCTGGGCACCGCGCTCAAGAAGACCAACTAAGGAACCAGCCATGGATATCAATACGCTGAGAACCCTGATCACGCTGCTCGCGTTCGGGTCCTTCCTCGCGATCGTCTGGTGGGCCTACAGCCCGGCACACCGCGAACGCTTCGAACGCGATGCAAGGATGGTGTTCGACGAAAGCCCTGACGACAACGCGGGAGAGGGCAAATGAGCCATTTCACCAGCAGCTTCTGGGACATCTACATCACGGTTCTGACGCTCGGTTCGGTCATTGCGTGCGCAGTACTGCTCAAGATGCAGAGCTCGCGAAAGGTCTCCGGCGGCTCGAAGGAAACCACCGGTCACACCTGGGACGAAACCCTCGGTGAGTACAACAACCCCCTGCCGCGCTGGTGGATGTGGCTGTTCTACATCACGATCGTGTTCGCGCTGGTGTATCTCTACCTCTATCCGGGGCTCGGCAGCTACAAGGGGTCTCTCGGCTGGACCCAGGTCGGGCAACTCGAGGAAGAAATCGCCGCGGCCGACAAGGAATACGGCCCGCTGTACCAGAAGTTTGCCAGTCTGGATGTCAAGGCGATTGCGGCCGATCCGGCCGCGAACGCGGTCGGCCAGAAGCTGTTCCTCAACCATTGTGCGCAATGCCACGCCTCGGATGCGGGCGGCAGCAAGGGCTTTCCCAACCTGACCGACAAGGACTGGCTGTACGGCGGCGAGCCGGACACGATCAAGGCCTCGATCACCAACGGGCGAAACGGCGTCATGCCGGCACTGGGCGCGGCGCTCGGTGAGCAGGGCACCAAGGACGTGGCCCATTACGTGATGTCGCTGTCGGGACTGGCCAACGACAGCCTGCGCAGGGCGCGCGGAAAGGAAATCTTCATGCAGACCTGCGCCGCCTGCCATGGTCCTGAGGGCAAGGGCAATCCGGCGATGGGCGCGCCCAACCTGACCGACAAGACCTGGCTCTACGGTTCGTCGGAGGCGACGATCATCGAAACGGTGACGAAGGGGCGCAACAACCAGATGCCCGCGCACAAGGACATCCTCTCGGAGGCCAAGATCCATCTGCTTGCCGGCTATGTGTACTCGCTCTCGAACACGCCGATCAAGCCCGCGAAGTGATGAAAGACGACGTACGCCCGGTGGATGCGCGCGGCATCGGGCTGGCCTCGGCCGGTGATCCGGTCGAGGAGTCGCTCTACGAAGTACGCAAGAAGATCCACCCGCGCGCGGTGCATGGGTGGTTTGCCGCGTGGCGCTGGACGCTGGTCTGGGCCACGCAGCTCGCGTTCTACGGTGGCGCCTGGTTCGAGTGGAACGGCCGGCAGGCGGTGCTGTTCGATCTCGCGCATCGCAAGTTCTACATCCTCGGCGTCGTGTTCTGGCCCCAGGACTTCATCTACCTCACTGCGTTGCTCGTCATATCGGCCTTGTCACTGTTCCTGTTCACGGCGGTCGCCGGGCGCCTCTGGTGCGGGTACGCCTGCCCGCAGACGGTCTATACCGAAATCTTCATGTGGGTCGAACGCAAGATCGAAGGCGATCGAAACCAGCGCATGAAGCTGGACGGCGGGCCGCTCAGCGGGAGGAAAATCGGCCTCAAGGCGGCCAAGCACGCGGTCTGGGTCTTGATCGCGCTCTGGACCGGTTTCACCTTCGTCGGCTATTTCACGCCGATCCGCGAACTTGCGGGTGCGGTAGCGGGCTTCTCGACCGGTCCCTGGGAAACCTTCTGGATAGGCTTCTACGGCTTCGCAACCTACGGCAACGCCGGCTGGATGCGAGAGCAGGTGTGCAAGTACATGTGCCCCTATGCACGCTTCCAGAGCGCGATGTTCGACAAGGACACCCTGATCATCGCCTATGACCGCGCGCGCGGCGAGCCGCGCGGCTCGCGCTCCAAGAGCGCGGACCCGGGGACACTCGGCCTGGGCGCCTGCGTCGACTGCGGCATCTGCGTGCAGGTCTGCCCGACCGGAATCGACATCCGCAACGGCCTGCAGTACGAATGCATCGGCTGTGCGGCCTGCATCGACGGTTGCAACCAGGTCATGGACCGGATGGGCTATGCGCGCGGCCTGATCAGTTATTCCACCACCCACGCGGTCGAACAGCGGCTTTCCCGCCGGGAGATGTTCGTGCGCGCGCTGCGCCCGCGGGTCCTCGTCTATTTCTCCATCCTCGGGGGCATCATCATTGCAGCCTCCGCCAGTCTGTGGCTGCGCGTGCCGCTCAAGGTCGACGTGATCCGCGACCGCGCGGCGATCTCGCGTGAAGTCGAAGGTGGATTGATCGAGAACGTATACCGCCTGCAGATCATGAACACGGTCGAGCACGAGCGGCGCTTCCTGATCCATGTCGAGGGGCTGCCGAGTGTCTCGGTGGCGGGCGGAGGGCATGTCCAACTGCCTGGCGCCACGACCGAAATGATCGCCGTCAAGGTGCGGGTGCAACCCGGGCAGGTCGCGCCCGGCACTCACAAGATCCGCTTCATCGTCCAGGCCGAGGACAACGCGCACGTGGCCGTGGACGAGAAATCCGTATTCATCGTACGCAAATGACAGGGGAGTCCGCATGAGCAGCGCACGTACAGATACCGGCCCGTGGTACCGCGAGCCCTGGCCATGGATCCTGATGTCCGGCCCGGCGACCGTCATGGTCGCCGGCATATTCACCGCGTGGATTGCCTACACGACCTCGGACGGCCTGGTGGCCGAGGACTACTACAAGCAGGGACTGGGCGTGAACCGCGTGCTGGCGCGCGAGGCGGATGCGGCCCGCAGGGGGATCGTAGCCCGGGTCGAACTGGGAGAAGACCGGCACCGGATCACCGTGCGGCTTTCGGGCGCCGCGCCAGCGGAACTGCGCGTGCGATTTGCGCATGCCACCCGACCGGGTCATGACCTCAACCTGCGCCTTGCACGCACCGGCGAGGGTCGCTATGAGGCGGCCGTGCCGCAGGTGTTCCCGCCCGGTCACTGGCAGGTGCAGATCGAGGACTCGACTGCCGGGGCTGCTTCGCAGTGGCGGCTGGCCGACGAGTGGTCCGGTCGGGAGGCGTCGTTCACCATGGGCGGCAGCCCCGGAGGCAATCCTGCGGTGATACCGGGCGCAGGCACGATAAAAACCGCAGGCTGAGGCCCGCAACCGGGCTGCAAGGAGGAGACAGACATGCGCAAGGCGATCTGGGTGCTGTGGCCTTCATTCATCGTCGGCGGAATCGCCGAGACGGTGTTCTTCACGTTTTTCGACCCGATGGAGCTTCACCTGTTCGGTGAGCCCGCAGGCATGAGCCGGCTTGCGGTTTACTCCGCCGGGTTCTTCTTATTCTGGGCATTTGCGGCGGCATCGAGTGCGTTCACCTGCTTTCTGCAGCGCTCGCCTGCCGAGATCAATCTCTGTCCGCTGCCTCCGCCTGCGCGGCCCGAGGGCTGTCCCAAACGGGAGGATACCAATGCGTGCTGCTAGGCGAGCGCTCATTCTTGTCTGCGTCGGCATTGGCCTGTCCGCGGGCAGCGCGCATGCAGCCGACGCCAGGCTGGGTCAGGCACTCTACGAAACCCATTGCGGTGCCTGCCACTACGAGCGGGTGCACAGCCGCAAGAAATCCGTCATCACTTCGCTTGCCGCGCTGAAGCTCGAGGTCGCAAAGTGGGCGGCGCAGACCGAGCGCCGGTTCACGGCGGCGGAACTCGAGGACATCATCGAATACCTGAACCAGTCCCACTACCGGATCGCAAAGTAGGGGACACTGTGCCGATGGAGATCACCTTCCTGGGCGCAGCCGGCGAAGTCACCGGGTCCTGCTACCTCGTCGATACCGGCAAGATCCGTTTCATCGTCGATTGCGGCATGTTCCAGGGGCATGGCGCCGACCGCAGGAATGCCGCGCGCTTCGGATTCAAGCCGGTCGACCTGGCGTTCGCGCTTCTGACACACGCGCATATCGATCACTCCGGCCTGCTGCCGCGCCTGACTGCCGACGGGTTCCGTGGTTCGATCCACGCGACGACCGCCACCTGCGACCTGCTGGGCGTCATGCTGCCCGACAGTGCGCACCTGCAGGAAAGGGAAGCCGAATATGCCCAGCGCGGCCGGGCCCGCAGCGGGCGACCGGCGGCCAGGCCGCTCTATACCGTGCAGCAGGCACAGGCCTGCCTGCAGCAACTCGTGCCTATCGCGTACGACACACCGTTGCAACCGCATGCGGACGTGCGCTGCGTGTTCCGGGACGCCGGTCACATCCTTGGTTCGGCGATCATTGAAGTCTGGGTGCGGGAAGGAGCGCAGGAGACCAAAATCGTCTTTTCCGGTGACCTCGGCCAGCCGGGGCATCCGATCGTCAGGGAGCCTGCGCGGATCGAAACCGCAGACGTTCTTCTTGTCGAATCGACCTACGGCAACCGCCTGCACAAGAATCTCACGCAGACGCTCGACGAGTTCGCCTTTGCACTGAACGACACGCTGCGCAGCCGGAAGGGCAATGTCGTCATTCCATCGTTTGCGGTCGGCCGCACCCAGGACATCCTTTACTTCATCTACCAGCTGTACCGGCAGCAACGCCTTCCCGCTGCGGAAATCTACGTCGATTCGCCCATGGCGATTGCGGCCACTCGGATCACGCTCAATCACCCCGAGATGCAGGACAGCGACACGCGCGGGCTGGCCGGGTGGATAGAGAATCCCAAGGGCGGGCCGCGACTGCACTTCACCGAGACGCTCGAAGCATCGATGCGCATCAACGCGCAGCGCTCGGGCGCAATCATCATCTCTGCCAGCGGCATGTGCGACGGCGGCCGCATCAAGCACCACCTGCGCTACAACATCGGGCGCAAGGAATGCGCGATCGTGTTCGTCGGTTTCCAGGCGGCGGGCACCCTGGGACGAAGGATCGTGGATGGCGCACGGTCGGTGCGCATGTTCGGAGAATCGCACACGGTGCGGGCCAAGGTCTTCACGATCAACGGCCTGTCGGCGCATGCCGACCAGGCTGCACTGCTGGGCTGGGTGTCCGGATTCAGTCGTGCGCCGCGCCGAACCTGGGTGGTGCATGGCGAACCGCTTGCGGCGCACGCGCTCAGGGACGCGATCGAAAAACGCCTGGGCTGGAACGCACGCGTCCCCGACGCGGGAGAAAGGGCGCCGCTCGACTGAGTCGACGCCGACTTCGGCTCAGTGCCGGGTGCTGACGATCTTCTCGAGCGCGCCGATGTCCGCGATGCGCACATGCTTCTGGTTGACCTCCATGAGGCCGTCCTCCTGGAACTTCGAGAACAGACGGCTGACGGTTTCGAGCTTGAGTCCCAGATAGCTGCCGATCTCCTCGCGCGTCATGCGCAGGTGGAAGTCGGAGTGCGACCAGCCGCGCCGTGTCGAGCGCTTGGAGAGGTTCAGCAGGAACACCGCCAGACGCTCTTCGGCGCGCATGCTGCCCAGCAGCATCATGACGCCGTGGTCGCGCACGATTTCGCGCGAAAGCACGCAGTGCAGGTGGCGCTGCAGTGCCGGGACCTCCCGCCCGATATCCTCGATCAGCGCAAACGGCAGCACGCAGACTTCGCAATCCTCGAGGGCCACTGCATTGGAGGCGTAGTTGCCCGAGCCGATGCCGTCCAGGCCCAGCAGTTCCCCCGGCATCTGGAAGCCTGTCACCTGTTCGCGCCCGTCGTCGTGCAGCAGGGCGGTCTTGAAGAATCCGGCGCGGATCGCGTAGATCGCGTTGAACTTGTCGCCGGCGTGAAACAGGGTCTCCCCGCGCTTCACGCGGCGCCGCGCATAGACCACTTTCTCGATGCGCTGCATTTCGTCGGCGGTCAGTCCCTCGGGGAGGCAGAGCTCGCGCAGGTTGCAGCTCGAGCAGGTCACCTCGAACTTGCGCGTGCCGGGCGCGCAGGTGTCTTCGTTGCGCGCTGCCTTGCCGGTTCGGTCGAATGCGACGATGGTCTGCATGATGGTTCCTTTGAAATGCTTAGTGGACTGACTGCGGGACTGACTGCAATGCGCGCGCCGCGATGGCGTCGCGCACCTGTTCGAATTCGCTGCTCTTGTCGAAGAACCCGCGTGCGCCGAGACGGGCGCACAGACGGCGGTACTGCGGGTTCGCGAAGTTGGTGAGCATGTAGACCTCGATGCCGGGCGCCTGCTGCTGCAGGGCGCGCAAGACGTCGATGCCGCTGCCCTGTGCGAGGCTGATGTCGAGCACGACCGCATCCGGCCGCGCCTCGAGGATGCCGCGGATCGCTTCGTCCGCGCCGTCCGCGTAGCCCACGGTAAGCACGCCGCTGATCGGTGCAAACAGGTCGGCCAGGCGCTCGCGCAGCAGGGGCGAATCCTCCACCACGAAAACCCGCAGCGGGGCGTTCGGCACCGGGGCGGTTTGGATCAGCTGGTTTGTGTTCGATTGCATGGCTGCAGTCTGACGGGCTGCAGGCTGCGACACCATCGGCGATGGCTGAATTGAGGGGTAGGAAAATTCCTATCCGGCCGCACAGGCCCGGGAGGGCGAGCTCTCAGGCGCCGCCGCTGTCCATCAGCCGGTGCTCAAGCGCGTAGCGCACCAGTTCCGCAGTGCTCGACATGTTCATCTTCTGCAGGATGTGGGTCTTGTGCGTGCTCACGGTCTTGACCGAGAGGTGCAGGCCTTCGGCGATCGCAGTCAGCGAGACACCCTCGACCAGCAGACGGAAGACCTCGAACTCGCGGTCAGACAGCGTCTTATGGGGCAGCCCGGCGTCGCTTTTCATCGCGCCCAGTGCAAGCTGCTCGGCCGCCGCGGAGCTGATGTAGACCCCGCCGGCGGCGACCTTTCGGATCGCGGCCACGAGCTCTGCGGATGCGCTGTCCTTGGTAAGGTAGCCCGAGGCGCCGGCCTTGTACGCGCGCACTGCGTACTGCTGCTCGCCGTGCATTGACAGCACCAGGATCCGGAGCTTTGGTTTCTCCAGCTTGAGCCGCTTGATGAGCTCGATGCCCGACAGCCCCGGCATCGACATGTCGAGCAACGCGAGGTCGAAGTCCTCGTTGCGCACGCGCGCCAGCGCCTGGTCGCCGTCCACCGCTTCGGCGGCGATCGCGAGGTCCTCGGCCGAGGCAAGGATCTGTTTCAGGCCCTCGCGCACCAGGGTGTGGTCGTCGGCCACGAGTATCCGGATCATGCGGCCTCCCCGGCAGCCAGCGGAATGCGCACCAGCACCCGGGTTCCGCCCTGTGGCATCCGTTCCACCTCGGCCGTTCCGCCGAGATAGTGGGCGCGTTCGCGCAGGCCTTTCAGGCCGAACGAGCGCGGCTTTCGGCGGTCGGCGTCCTGGATTCCCCGCCCGTCGTCCTCGACCGACAGCATGGCCTCGCCACGCCGTGCATCCAGGCGGATGCGCACGTTTTGCGCGCCCGCATGGCGTGCCACGTTGGTCAGCGATTCCTGCAGCACCCGGTAGAGCGCGGTGGCAGCGGGCCTGGCCAGCACCGAAAGGGATTCCGTGTCTTCCAGCGCGAGTGTGCATGAGATGCCCGAACGCTGGCCGAAATCCTCGACAAGCCATTCCGCGGCCTCGGCAAGGCCGAGGTCGTCGAGCATCAGCGGGCGCAGATCGGCCGAAATGCGTCGCGTCGCATTCACCGTCGAATCGAGGGTTGCATTCATGCGGGCAAGCTTCGCGGCCAGCTCGAGGTGTTCCGCGGGCAGCCGCTCGCGCGCCCAGGCCAGGTCCATCTTCAGCGCGGTCAGTTGCTGTC
>CAWJNP010000056.1:0-29521 GCA_963844255.1 uncultured beta proteobacterium | reverse complement strand
GCACCCTTCCGCTGGCGGCCTTCACCGCGGTCGGGGTGGTGGCTGGGCGCCGCTAGCCTCGTTGGTATGAGTGCGAACGACGTGATGCGGGTGATGGTGTGGAGCGAGATGACCGAGGCGCAGCGGGCGCAACTGCTGGGCCGCGGCATCGGTGAAATCTTCAGCCCGACGCTGAAGGCCAACATCGGCAAGATCATCGACGACGTACGGGAGCACGGCGACGAAGCGGTGTGTCGAGCCCTGCGCGACTTCGACCACATAACGGTGGAACCCGACCGCCTGCGGGTGACCGACGACGAATTCGACCGGGCCCGCGTCACACTTGCGGCGCCCGTCACCAACGCGATCCGCGACATGATCGACCACATCCGCCGGTACAACGAGCAGGTCATGATGCACAAGGCGAAGGACTGGTGGTTCGAAAGCGAGCCGGGCCTGTTCGTCGGGGAGAAGACCACCGCGATCCATTCGACCGGCCTGTTCTGCCCTAGCGGCAAGGCCAGTTACCCGAGTGTGCTCGCCCAGATCGGCACGCCCGCCGTAGTGGCCGGGGTGCCGACGCGAGTTGTCATCACGCCACCGGTGCCGGGCTCGGTGACCGGTGAAGTCGATGCCGCGACGCTCGTGGTCGCGGATGAACTGGGCCTGCGCGACGTGTTCCGGGTCAACGGACCTGCCGGGGTGGCAGCGGTCGCATTCGGCACCCAGACCATCCCGAAGGTCGTAAAGGTCGTCGGCCCCGGTTCGCCCGCGGTCACCTGTGCGCAGATCGAGGTACAGCGCTACGGGTGCTCGACGATGATGCTCCTCGGCCCCACCGAGTCGCTCATTCTCGCCGACTCCTCGGCCGATCCGGTTCGACTCGCCGCGGATCTCCTCAACGAAGCCGAGCACGGAACCGACTCCACGTCGGTGCTCGTCACCACCGACCGCGCCCTCGTCGCGGCGGCGCAAATCGAACTCTCCCGACAGATCGCGTTGCTTCCCGAGCAGCGCCGCGAAGCCGCTGCCGCGTCGCTCGGTATCAACGGGGGCTGCGTGATCGTCGAGTCCATCGAGCAGGGCGCAGAAGTGGCCAACGTGTTCGGCCCCGAGCACCTGCAACTTGTGACCGTCGACAACCACGCGACCCTGCAGCTGATCCACACCGTGGGCGAAGTACTCCTCGGCCAGGAAACTACCTTCTCCATGGCGAACTTCATCATCGGCTGCCCTGCGTCGCTACCGACGAGCGGCTTCGCGAGCTCCGCCAGCGGTATCACCGCCGAAGCGTTCCTGAAGCGCACGGCGGTGGCCCACTCCGACAACGCAGCGATGCGGCGTGCCGCACCGAGCGTCATAGCGTTGGCCGATCACGAAGGCTTCCCGGCCCACGCCAACGCCGTGAAGATCCGCCTGTAGCGGCACCGTCCGCGTTTTACGTCCACGTTTTGCACGACATGCGTGTCAAAACGTGGACATGAACCGAAACAACCTCAGAAGACCTCGTTGAACAGGTCGAGCATCGCGGCCCACGATCGCACGTCGGTTGGCTCGTGGTACTCGATACCCGGCATCCCGAAGGCTGAGGCCATCGGGTTGGTGAAGCTGTGCTTCGCCCCGCCGTACACGTTGATCCGCCAGTCGGCTCCGGCATTGCGCATTTCGTTTTCGAACGCGGTGCGCTGCTCCACCGGAATCATCGGATCGTCGGCACCGATGCACGTGAGCACCTTGGCTTTGACTGCACCCGGTTCGGCCGGCGCGGTCGTTCCGAGCCCGGAGTGAAAGCCGACCACGGCAGCAAGCTCGGCTCCGGAGCGGGCGAGCTCCAACACCATCGTGCCTCCGAAGCAGTAACCGATCGCCGCGACCTTCGTCGTGTCGGCTTCGGGCTGCGCCAGCAGCACCGCCAGACCGGCTCGACCGAGCGAACGGATACCTTCCGGGTTGCCCATAAGCGCACCGAGCTTGGCCATCATCTCGTTGCGGTCCGGCACCACCATGCCACCGCCGTGGTAATCGAGGGCAAAGGCGATGTATCCGGCTTCGGCGAGTCGCTTCGCCTTCTCCCGCGTCACATCGGCGAGGCCCGGCCCTTCGTGACAGACCAGCACGGCGGGCCGCTTGCCCGATATCGCGTCGTCGACCGCCAAGGTTCCGATGTGGGTGGTGCCGTCGATGTCGTAGCTGATGTTCTCGATGCGCATGATGCTCCTTAGCTCAAGTGTCGGGAAAACGTACACCCCTCAGGCGGGACACGCTCTTCGGACCACGACGCGGTTGGCTCGTCTGCCTGATGGTGACGTGAGCATCAGCAGAGCTGTGGAACATCATATGTACACGTATGAACTGGGTCGGAGTGGCGCACGACGCGCTTGCGTCACGATGCATTCCCATCGGGAGGTGTCACCGTCGTGTGCAACTGGTTCGCGTCGACGGCGGCGGCGATCCGCTCCCTGGCGTAGTTGTGACCGACGCCGGCAATCTCACGAACGCGACCGAATGCCATGAGGCTGTAAGCGTTCACCGGTGGTTCGAGGAGAACGTCGATGTCGGTTGCTACGCGGTCGCGGTGGCGGTTGCTCGGAACGAGCATGGATCGTTGCAGGGATTCACCCAGACCGGGAAGTCTCGGCCGACCCCGCAGGCCGTCGATGAGCGCACCCACCCCGACGCGCGCGTCTGGCGGCCCGAATCGAAACGCACGGGGTTTCCCCGGAGACTCACATCGACCGCAACAACGGTTCCGCCGGCGGATGCACGCATGACGTCGGCCGGCAGATTGTTTAGCTGTCCACCGTCGCTATGGAGTTCGCCCCGGTCATCGACCACCGGTGGAAACAACCCGGGAACGGACCCGGATGCGAGGGCGAAGCACCCGATCGGTCCGGTCGTGTGGATCTGCAGCTCGCCGCGGGTCAGGTTCACCGTTGTGCAGAAGAAGCCGGTCCAGAGATCTTCGATCCGCCGGTCTCCGAACGTTTCGACGAACAGCCGATGCAGCGTCCGACCCCGGAGAACCGACACGGTTGGAGCCGCCACGTCACGCTGCAGGCGTCCGTGGTGCAAGGACCTGGCGGTGATCTCGAGCATCGTCCCGGCGTCGGTTCCCTGGGCTGCGAGCGCCCCCATAATGGCGCCCATGCTCGACCCGCCGAGGTCGTCGACGGCAACGCCGAACTCCTCGATGGCCTGAAGAACCCCGATGTGCGCGAGGCCGCGTGCGCCACCGCCTCCGAGCACGAGACCGGTTCCGGTGCGGCTGATCCGTCGGGCCGCCCGCTCGATGTCGGGTCGACTGCCCCGTCGCACATGATGATGACGGGCGAAGGGTGCGAGTGCGAGCCAGGACGTGGTGTCGATCGGATGCTCCCGAAACACCGGATGGACCAGGACCAACTCGACCCGGTTCCCGAGTTGGGGATCGGCGAAACAGCGCCACGAACGGTCCAGCGGTTCGAGTCCGGCCGGATCGTCGGCTGCTGCGACCACCACAACCAGGTCGGCGTCGTCGACCAACGCCGCGAGCGTCGGCCTCTGCGACCTCGGACGGCGAAATGTGGATGACAGAACCATTCGTATGTTCGCGTAGTAGTGAACGGGCAGCGTGGTCACGGGGTCATCGCGAGTTTCCCGGGCCAGACTGCCCGCAGCCACGACCACGGTTGAGGCCGCAATCGGTGCTCCGGTTCCGGCCTGGAGATATCTGCTGACCGTTCCGCGAGCGCAATCTCGGCAGCGCCGGCGCGACGATTGCCTCGAAGGTGGCGAACCTGTTCCTCGCCGCCATCGGCGTGATGATGATGCGCAGGGGGATCGAGGCCATTCTCACCGCCGGCACCACATATCGCTGAGCACGTGGCCGTGCGCTGAGCAGAAGCCTCAGCCGCTGCACAAGCCCGAACGCCGTCCCGAGACCGCCTAGCGCGTGGCCCCCAGCGCTTTCGCGCGCTCGGCGCCCAGCGCCAGGGTCGCGGCGTCGGGGCTGGCCCGGTCGAGCCACCCGGACAGGTGGGTCGCGACGATCGAAGCCAAAGCTGCGACCCATTCATGGTTTTCGTTCAGGCAGGGAATGTAGCCGAACTCGCGGCCGCCGGCTTGTAGGAAAGCCGCTTTGCATTCCATGGCGATCTCTTCCAGCGTCTCCAGGCAATCGGCGACGAACCCGGGGCAGATGACGTCGACCTTGGCAACGCCGCGGCTTGCGAGCTCTTCGAGGGTTGCCTGGGTGTAGGGCTTGAGCCATTCGGCGCGGCCGAAGCGTGATTGAAAAGCGATCAGCCACTGGTCGGATTTCAGTCCGAGTTCTTCGGCCAGCAATCTGGCCGTCTTCTGGCATTCGCAGTGGTACGGGTCGCCGCGCTCGAGAGTGAAACGTGGGACCCCGTGAAAGCTCATGACCAATCGGTCCGGGCGGCCGTTCTTTTCCCAATGGGCGTGCACCGAGCGGGCCAGCGCCTTGATGTACGCCGGATGGTCGTGGAAATGGCGGACCAGGCGCAACTCGGGCACGTTGCGCGCCGCGCGCAGGCACCGCGTCACCTCATCGAAAACGCTTGCGGTGGTGCTCGCCGCATATTGGGGATACAGCGGCACCACGAGAATGCGCTCGCAATTCGCCGCCTTCAATTTCCAAACCACGGATTCGATCGACGGCTCGCCGTAGCGCATCGCGTGGTTGACGACGATCTCCTTGCGCCCCGCTTGACCAAGGTAACCCTGGAGCAGGGTGCGCTGGCGTTCAGTGTGCACGCGCAGCGGTGAGCCTTCCTTCGTCCATATCTGCGCGTACTTGGCAGCGGATTTCGCCGGTCGCGTGTTCAAAATGATGCCATTGAGTATGGTCCACCAGACGGCGCGCGGAATTTCCACCACGCGCGGATCGGAGAGGAATTCCTTCAGGTACTTGCGCAGCGCACCCTTGGTGGGGCTTTCGGGCGTGCCGAGGTTGACCAGAAGCACCGCGGTCGTGGCGGGCGTGCCATGAGCGAAGGCGGGTTCTTCCCGGTATCGCATCGTCGCCAAGATCGCAGCCGGCGCGCTTGCCTTATGCCGCCGAGAATGCGCTGGTCAGCAGCTTGGCCGTGATGTCGACGATGGGGATGACCTGTTCGTAGGCCATGCGTGTCGGCCCGATCACGCCGACCGATCCGACGACCACGCCATTGACCTCGTAGGGCGCGCTGACGACGCTGCATTCGTCGAGCGAGGCGATGCCTGACTCGCCGCCGATGAATAGCTGCACGCCCTCGGCTCGATTCGACATGTCCAGCAATTGCATCAGCGTGGTCCTTTGCTCGAAGAGGCCGAACAACTCGCGCAGCCGCGCCATGTTGGAGGAGAGGTCCGCCACCTCCAGCAGGTTCATTTCGCCGGAAATGACGTACTGAGTCGCGCTATCGACGAGCGCCTGGTTGCCGGCTTCGATGGCGGCCGTCATCAGCGTCATCATGTCGCTGCGCAGCTGCCGGAGTTCATCATTGAGGTGGGCACGGATGTCGCCGAAATCCAGACCCGCGTAGCTCTGGTTCAGGTAATTGGCCGCCGTGGTCAACTCGCTGGGCGAGTAAGTTCGGTCCGGGAACAGGATACGGTTCTGCACGTCGCCATCGGAGGTGACGATGATCAGCAAAATGCGTCGTTCCGACAGGCTGAGGAACTCGATCTGCCGAATGCGCGGAGCGACGCGGCGCGGGGCGACGACCACACCGGCGAAGCGGGTGAGTTCGGAAAGCAACAGCGATGCCGAGTTCAGCAGGCGCTGTGGGTTGTCGCGCTGCAATTGGTCTTCCAGCTCGTGAATCCTGGCTTCCCCGAGCGGCATCACCGTCAGCAGCGTGTCCACGAAGAAGCGATAGCCTCGCGCGGTGGGAATGCGCCCCGCGGAGGTGTGAGGACTCGTGATGAATCCCATTTCCTCGAGGTCCGACATGACGTTGCGCACCGTCGCCGGGGAGAGTTCCAGGCCGGAGAACTTCGACAAGGCGCGTGAGCCGACGGGCTGACCCTCGGCGATGTAGCGCTCGATCAGCGTCTTGAGCAGGATCTGGGCACGTCTGTCTAGCATCGAAGCGGGCGGTGGGCAGATTCGGCGAGTTTATTCTAATTGAGATGGCCGTTGTGGGGCTCGCAGTGGCGAAAGGGAAATATGGTTTAATCCCGTGATGGCAGCGGAATCCAGTATCGGCTTTCGGACGGTCGCCCTGGTTGGCAAGTACAAGAGCCCGGAGATCAGCGAGTCCGTGGACAGCCTTGCGACATACCTGCATGAGCGCGGCTGCGATGTCCTCATCGAGCAAGGCACTGCCGAATCCGTCGGTGCCGCCGACTTTCCGGTATTCGACTACGAAGCGATCGGATCCCGCGCCGACCTCGCCATCATCATCGGCGGCGACGGCTCGATGCTCCATGCCGCGCGCCGACTGGCCGAGTACGGCGTGCCGCTCGTCGGCGTGAATCAGGGCCGGCTGGGGTTTCTGACCGATATCGCGCGCAGCGACATGCTGGAGCGGATCGGCGAGTTGCTGGAGGGGCGCTTCGAGCGCGAACAGCGCTTCATGCTCGAAGCAGCGGTGTTGCGCGACCATCAGCGCATGTTTCACGCACTCGCCTTGAACGATGTCGTGGTCAACAAGGGCGAACTCGGACGCCTGATCGAATTCGAGCTTCGGATCGACGGCGAGTTCGTCTACACCCAGCGCTCGGACGGGATCATCCTTGCGACGCCGACCGGTTCCACCGCCTACGCGCTGGCGGCCAACGGGCCGATCCTGCATCCGGCGGTGTCGGGCATCGCCATCGTGCCTTTGTGTCCGCATGCCTTGTTGACTCGCCCGATCACCATCAGCGACCGGGCGAGTATCGAGATCGTGCTGGTGCATCCGCATGATGCGCGCATTCATTGCGATGGTCAGATGCGCTTCGAGGTCAGCTCGGGGGATCGACTGCAGGTAACACGCTCGCGCCACTGCGTCACGCTGTTGCATCCGCCCGGCTACAGCTACTTCGCGATGCTGCGCGAGAAGCTGCGCTGGAGCGAAGCACCGAAGATTCACTGACTTCGATCGTTCGACAACGAATCCATCCTGTTGCGATGCTGCGTCGTCTGTGCCTTCGCGATTTCGTCATCGTAGATGTGCTGGAGCTCGAGTTCGAGAACGGCTTCGGGGCGCTCACCGGGGAAACCGGCGCGGGCAAGTCGATACTCGTCGATGCCCTTGCGCTGGCACTGGGCGGGCGAGGCGATGCCGCGCTCGTGCGCCACGGCCGCGATCGCGCGGATATCGGCGCCGAATTCCAGTTCGCGGCGGACAGTGAAACAGCCGCCTGGCTCGCCGAAAACGACTGTGCTGGCGACGGCGACATGTGCCTGCTGCGGCGGGTCATCGACAGCGCCGGACGCTCGCGCGCCTACATCAACGGCCGGCCTGCTACGCTGGGGCAATTGCGCGAACTGGGAGACGCGCTGGCGGACATCCACGGTCAGCACGATCATCATGCCTTGCTCCGCGCCGACGCCCAACGCTCGCTGTTCGACGCTCACGCGGGGCTGACCGAGCTGGCGCGCGAAGTCGCCGCGCGCTTTCGCGTCTGGCACAAACTCTGCGTGGCCCGTCATGGCGCCGAGGAGAACGCCCAGGCGGTCGCGCGGGAGCGCGACAGCCTGCAATGGCAGATCAAAGAGTTGAGCGATCTGGGCTTCGAAGCGCAGGAATGGGCCGAGTTGGACCACGAACAGCGGCGGCTCGCCCATTCCGCCGCACTGGTGGAGGGGGTGGCGGCGACGCTGGACGCGATCGACGAAGGCGATGTCGCGGTCGCCGGCCAATTGCAACAGGCGACGGGGCGCCTCAACGACCTGGCCGGATACGATAACGCGCTGCACCCCGTGCGCGAATTGGTGGAGGGCGCGCAGATTCAGATCGCGGAGGCGGCGCGGCAGTTGCGCCATTACCGCGACAGTCTCGACCTCGATCCGCGGCGCCTGGCGCAGGTGGAAGACAGGCTCCAGGCGGTGCATCAGATCGCGCGCAAGCACCGCTGCGCGCCGGAAGATTTGCCGGCGCTGCGGGTGAGTCTGGCACAGCGTCTGTCCGAGTTGGAGACGCTGGCTGACCCGGCGGCGCTTGCGCAGCAGGAAGAGCGGGCGCATGCGGCCTATCTGGAGGCCGGGCAGCGCCTCAGCGCCGGCCGCGAAACGGCCGCGCCGGTGTTGGCCGAGGCGGTCACCGCCGCGATGCAGGAGCTGGCCATGCCCGGCGGTCGCTTCGAAGTTGCGCTCGAACGCCTCGCCGAGGCATCCGCGTTCGGGCTGGAAACGCCCGAGTTCCGCGTCGCCGCGAATGCCGACCGGCCGCCGCGGCCATTGGCCAAGGTCGCCTCGGGCGGGGAGCTCTCGCGCATCGGACTGGCGATTCAAGTCATCACCAGCAAGAGCAGCCAAACGCCGGCGCTGATTTTCGACGAGGTGGACGTGGGCATCGGCGGGCGTGTCGCCGAGATCGTCGGGCGCATGCTCAAGTCCTTGGGTCGTGAGCATCAAGTACTCTGCGTCACCCACTTGCCGCAGGTCGCGGCCCAGGCCGACTGGCAATGGTCGATCGCCAAGGAAACCGTGGGCGGAGAGGTCGTATCGCGCGTTGCCCAACTCGCCGGCCCGAACCGCATCGAGGAAATCGCGCGCATGCTCGGCGGGCTCAAGATCACCGCCACCACGCGCAAGCATGCGGCCGAGATGCTTGGACTGTAGCCCTCATGCGCCGACCGGCGTGCGCAGCAGCGTGAGCAGGCCGGTTGCGACAAATACCGCGGCGGCGATCCAGCGCATCAAACGCAGCGGCAGCTTGTGCGCCAGCCTCTCGCCGAGCAGCACTGCGGGAATGTTGGCAATCATCATCCCCAGCGTGGTTCCGAGGACCACCGCGGTCAGCGCGTTGAAGCGGGCTGCTAGCGCGACCGTGGCGAACTGCGTCTTGTCGCCCATTTCGGCCAGGAAGAAGGCGATCAACGCGGTGACGAAGGCGCCGCCTCGGCGCACTTGTGGTTCGCCATCGAGGGTATCGGGAAGCAGCGCCCAGAGCCCGAAGCCGATGAACAGCAACCCCGTTATCCAGGGCAAGCCTGTGCTCGGCACGAGCTTGGCGGCAGCGACGCCGAGCGAGCCCGCCAACGCGTGATTCGCGAGCGTGGCCGCGAGGATGCCGAGAATGATCGCCCAGGGCTTGCGTAGCCGCGCGGCGAGCACGAACGACAGGAGTTGGGTCTTGTCGCCGATTTCGGCCAGCGCTACCAGGGTGGTGGAAGTGAAGAACGCGTCCATTCTCACGGGTGGGGCGGCCGCGTCATACGTGCCGATCGATTGCCCCCGCACAGTGCGAGCCGAAACCGGTGTGGGTCCGCGAGCGGGCGGCGCACCGGGGGCACGTCAGGTTTTCGGGACCTGCGTCTGGTTCGGGCAGTCGGGTCTTACGCAGTCGCAGTAGAGGTAGAGCGCATGCTCATGCAAGTTGTAGCCGCGCTCCCTGGCGACTTTGTGCTGGCGGCGCTCGATTTCAGCGTCATAGAACTCTTCCACCCGTCCGCACTGAAGGCAGACAAGGTGGTCGTGGTGGCGGCCCTCGTTGAGCTCGAACACCGCCTTGCCCGATTCGAAGTGGTGCCGCTCCAGCAGCCCGGCCTGCTCGAACTGCGTTAGCACGCGGTAAACCGTGGCGAGCCCGATATCCATGCCCTCGCCGACGAGCTGGCGATAGACATCCTCGGCTGTCATGTGCCGCGTCTCGGTCCTCTGGAACAGCTCGAGTATCTTGAGCCGCGGAAACGTGGCCTTGAGCCCGATGCTCTTGAGGTTTTGCGAGTTGGTCATCCGATTGGGGGCTGTGCGGCCCCGCCCGAGGCGGTTGATTAGCACGTTATACTACGAGATTCGCCGCCACCTGAGAATCCGCGCCAGCGAACCGATGAAGCCATTTCCCGCCGCGCTATTGTTGGCGCTCGCCGTAGGCGCCTGTAGCTTGACGCCCTATCGAATCGACGTGCGCCAGGGCAACATGGTGACGCAGGAGATGGTGTCCCAGCTACGCCCCGGTATGAGTAAGGACCAGGTGCGCTTCGTGCTCGGAACGCCGCTGGTGACCGATGTTTTTCACGCCGACCGTTGGGACTATGTTTATCGCCTTCAGCCCGGCCGTGGCGAGACTCAGCAGCGCGTGCTCACCGTCTTCTTCGCCGATGGGCAGCTGAGCCGGGTTGCCGGTGACGTGGTTGCGGCTTCGGCAGCGGAGTCGGCGCAAGATTCGCCTAGCATGGGCGCCACGCCGGATCCGGTAGTCGACACCGGACCGGCGCAGGGCGAGGCGAATCCGCCGCCCGAGACGCCGGCGCGAAACCCCTAGCGCTCGATAAGAATGCGCGGGCGTCGCGGTCGGCCGCCGCAACATAGAACCCACGCCGAAACAGGGGGAGAGCATGAGCCAACTTCGGATCGCCATCGCCGGGAGCGGTGGCCGCATGGGGCAGGCCCTCATCGAAGCGGTGCTGAGCGCCCCCGATATGAGGCTTGCCGCGGCATTCGAGCAGGCGGGCCATAGCCTCCTCGGCAAGGACGCCGGCGATTGGCGCGGTGCGCCGTGCGGCGTGCCGATCGCCGCCGAAGTTGACGAGGCATTGCCGGGGGTGGATTGCCTGATCGATTTCACCCGGCCCGCTGGCACCATGGAGCATCTCGGCGCCTGCCGGCGTCACGCCGTGGCGATGGTAATCGGCACCACCGGGTTGGCCCCGGAGCAGCGCCACGCCGTGGAGGCGGCGGCGCACCACATCCCCATCGTTCTCGCGCCGAACATGAGCGTCGGCGTCAATCTCCTGTTCAAACTGGTGGACGTCGCGGCGCGTAGTCTGAGCGAGAACTATGACGTAGAGATCATCGAGGCGCACCATCGCCACAAGATCGACGCACCGTCCGGAACGGCGCTGCGACTGGGCGAGGTGGCGGCGCGCGCGCTTGGGCGCGAGCTCGCCGAGTGCGCCGTGTATGGCCGCCAGGGCGTGACCGGCGAGCGGGATTCCCGCACTATCGGCTTCGCCACAGTTCGCGGCGGCGATATCGTCGGCGATCATACGGTGATGTTTGCAGGCCCGGGTGAGCGCGTCGAAATCGTGCACAAGGCGGCGAGCCGCGCGCCTTATGCCCAGGGTGCGTTGCGTGCCGCGCGCTTCCTAGTGGGAAAGCAGGCCGGTTTGTACGATATGCAGGATGTGCTTGGGCTAGCCTGAATGGTTTGCCCGGGTCCGCGGCTCGCGTGGCATCGACTTGCGCTGACGGGTGCCGCACTGGCGGTGATGAGAGAAATTGCCTTCGAAGGCGACCGGCGATGAAGACACAGCTCCTGGCCAAACAGCTGCGCAGCGCGCTCGGCGTCACCGATGACGATGCGCTGGCTCAGCGATTGCAGCTGCTTCGCGACTCGGCCGGCGCGGAGCTCGCCGGTTCGATCGAGCGTTTGCTGGATCTGGTGGACGACACCTACCTTCGCCTCGCCGCGGAGGTGAGCACCGAGAGTCGGGCGCCGGTACGCGCGCCCTCCGCGGTCGCCGGCGCGGCGGCAACATCGGGCGCCGAGGGCGCGATCGAAGCCCTGCGCCAAGTGGTGATCCACTTGGCCGAGACGGATGTCGCCGCGCCGGAAGCCGAGGCGTTGGCTCGCGACGCCGAAAGCATCGAGGCGCTGTCGGCGCTATTGCTGCGCCTGGTCGATCAACACAGCGTGCTCGAGGAAAGCCTGCGCCGCTCCGCGGAGCGGCTCGACTTGGCGCTGAGCGGCGCCGCGGACGGTCTATGGGATTGGTATATCGAGAGCGGTGAGGTGTATTTTAGCCCGCGCTGGAAGGCCATGCTCGGCTACGCCGAGGACGAGCTAGAAGACCGCTTGGAGACGTGGGACCGCTTGATGAATCAAGAGGATGGTGTCACCGCGCGCGAGCAGTTGACGGCCCACCTCGCAGGCAAGATCGCTCAGTACGAAGTCGAGTACAGGATGCGCGCCAAGGACGCAGAGTGGCGCTGGATACTCGCTCGCGGCAAGGTGGTGACGCGCGGGCCGGACGGCGCGCCGCTGCGCATGCTCGGTACCCACGTCAACATCACCGAGCGCAAGCGCTTCGAGTTCGAGTTGCTCGCCGCCAAGGAGCAGGCCGAGGCAGCCAGCCGCGCGAAGAGCGATTTCCTCGCCAACATGAGCCACGAGATCCGCACGCCGATGAACGCGATCATCGGCATGACCGAGCTGGTGCTCGACACCAGGCTCGACGCCGAGCAGCGCGAGTACATGACGAGCGTCAAGTCCTCGGCCGAGTTGCTGCTGACCGTCATCAACGACATCCTCGATTTCTCCAAGATCGAGGCGGGCAAGCTCGAGATCGAGAAGATCGAGTTTTCGCTGCGCTCCCTGGTCAGCGAGACCTTGCGCACGATGGCCGTTCCGGCACACCTCAAGGATCTGGAGTTGATCTACCGCGTGCTCGATGACGTTCCCGACCGGATCTACGGCGACCCGGCGCGGTTGCGCCAGATACTCATCAATCTGGTCGCCAATGCCGTGAAGTTCACCGAGAAGGGGGAAATCGAGGTCACGGCGGATGCCGAAAGACGCTCGGAGAATTCGATCTATCTGCGCCTATCGGTGCGCGACACCGGGATAGGGATCGCAGCCGAAAAGCACAGGCAGATCTTCGACGCGTTTTCGCAGGCCGATTCGACGACGACTCGGCGCTTCGGCGGCACCGGGCTGGGACTGGCGATCTGCAACCGGCTCGTGCAGCTCATGGATGGCCGCATCTGGGTCGAGAGCGAGTTGGGCAAGGGCAGCACCTTCTATTTTGTCGTGCGCTTCGGACTCGGCAAGGAAGCGGCGACGGCTGAGGCGCCGCAACACCTTGCCGTGAGCGGCCTTCCGGTGCTGGTGGTGGACGACAACATGACAAACATGCAGCGCCTGGCCGAGATGCTGCGCGGTTTCGGCATGAGACCGACGCTCGCTTTGTCCGGTGCCGAGGCGCTTGCGCGGCTAAGGGATGCGCACGAGCGCAACCAGCCGTTCAGCCTGATGCTGCTCGATGCGCATATGCCGGCGCCCGACGGTTTCGAGATCGCGGCGAGCTTCCGCCAAGGCGCGCAGCACCTGGAGCGCGTCATCATGATGTTGCACGCCGATCGCCAGCGGCAGGACCAGGCACGCTGCCGCGACCTGCGCGTGGGGCCGCATCTGGTGAAGCCGGTATCGCCGTCCAGTTTGTTCGACGCGATCATCCTCGCCTTGCGCCTGGAGGCGCCGGGCGCATTCGAGTTGGCGTCGTTCGAGGTGGACGTCGCCTTGAGCGAGGAGGGCCGCGCGGCCGATGTCATGGACATCCTGCTGGTCGAGGACAATCCGGTCAACCAGACCCTTGCGCTGCGCCTGCTGGAGCGGCGCGGCCATCGGGTCAGTGTCGCCAACAACGGCCAGGAGGCGCTCGATTGTTTCGAGAAGCAGCGCTTCGACGCGATTTTGATGGACATACAGATGCCGGTCATGGACGGGCTCGAGGCGACCGAGGCGATCCGCGCGCGGGAAATGCGGCGAAGCTGGGTGCACACGCCGGGGTGGCGTCCTACACCCATCATCGCGATGACGGCGCACGCCATGCAAGGCGACCGCGAGCGCTGCCTGGATGCCGGCATGGACGACTATGTTTCCAAGCCGATACGCCCGGCCGATCTTTACGCCGCGCTGGAACGAGTGCGCTTCGGGCGTTCCGCGGTGGGGTCGCGACCCCTAGCGGATGCTCAGGCGTCGCTGCGCGATATCGCCGACCTGGAGCAAACGCTCTCGCTGCTGGACGGCGACCAGGTCGTGCTCGAAAACATGATCGGGATGTTTCTCGCCGAATACCGCGGCAATCTGGAAAGCCTGCAGCAGGCGCTGGGGCGCGGCGACGCACAGGAACTGGCGCGCCTTGCCCACACCTTCAAGGGCGCCGCGGGTGCGTTCTACGCGGCCTCGACCATGGAGGCGAGCGCCCGGCTCGAGCTGTCCGCGCGCAACGACGATCTGGTTCAGGCGGCGGCCGATATGGAGACGCTGGCAACGGCAACCGAACAGCTCGTCCAAGTCTTGCTGCGCGGCGCCCATCGCTGGGCCGAGACGACCTCCTCTTGATCTCAGAGCCTGTGAAAAAATAGGCTGCTCCGAATAGCGAGAAATTCTGGGGGTCGTGAAACCATTGGTGAGCGCCAAATAATCGCGCCAAGGCCGTTTCTGAGGCTCGAAATGTTGGATAAGTTAGCCGCTCGCCCCGGGTTCTTTGATTGTTCGCTCATTTTGATTTTTTCACACCCTCTCACCTATCGCCGGTGGGCGCGTGCGGCGAGTCCGACGCAATGCCGGCTTCTGATAGGGTTGCTTCCATGCAATCGATCATCTCGGTATCGAATCTCTCCAAGACCTTCGCCTCCGGCTTCCGTGCACTCAAGAGCATCAATCTAGAAATCCGGCGCGGCGAGATCTTCGCGCTGCTCGGTCCGAACGGTGCGGGAAAGACGACGCTGATCGGCTGCATTTGCGGAATCGTCAATCCGACCGAAGGGGCGGTGCGGGTCGCCGGCCATGACATCGTCAAGGACTTCCGTGCCGCGCGATCGATGATCGGCCTGGTGCCGCAAGAACTGACCACCGATGCCTTCGAGACGGTGTGGGCGACAGTGAGCTTCAGCCGGGGCTTGTTCGGCAGACCGCCGAATCCTGCCTTCATCGAAAAAGTGCTCAAGGACCTCTCGCTGTGGGACAAGAAGGACAACAAGATCATCACCCTGTCCGGCGGAATGAAGCGTCGCCTGCTCATCGCCAAGGCGCTCTCCCATGAGCCGCAGATCTTGTTTCTCGACGAGCCCACCGCGGGCGTGGATGTCGAACTTGAGGCACGACATGTGGCAACTCGTGCGCTCGCTGAGGGATAGCGGAGTCACCATCATTCTGACCACTCACTACATCGACGAGGCCGAGGAGATGGCCGACAGGATCGGCGTGATCAGTCAGGGTGAAATCATCCTGGTGGAACACAAGAGCGAGCTGATGCGCCAGCTCGGGAAAAAGCAGCTAACGCTGCAATTGGAAAGCACGCTCGAGCGTATTCCTCCCGAATTGGCGGCCTATCGCCTCGATGTGTCGAGCGACGGCACTCAGCTGGTCTACACCTACGATGCCCGGGGCGAGCGCGGCGGCATTATCGCGCTGCTCAAAGACCTTACCGAAGCGGGCATTCGGTTCAAGGATCTTCATACCACTCAGAGCTCGCTCGAGGACATCTTCGTCAGCCTGGTGCGGGAGGGGCAATGAACTTTCATGCCGTCCGCGCGATTTACATGTTCGAGATGGCGCGCACGCGGCGAACGCTGCTGCAGAGCGTCGTCTCTCCGGTGATCTCCACCTCGCTGTATTTCGTCGTCTTCGGCGCCGCGATCGGCTCGCGCATCGCCGAGATCGACGGTATCAGCTACGGCGCGTTCATCGTGCCGGGGCTGGTCATGCTGTCGCTGCTCACGCAAAGCGTCTCGAATGCCTCGTTCGGCATTTACTTTCCCAAATTCACCGGGACGATCTATGAGCTGCTGTCCGCGCCGGTTTCGTATCTGGAGATCGTCGTGAGCTATGTAGGCGCGGCCGCGACCAAGTCGATCATCCTCGGCCTGATCATTCTGGCGACTGCGGCCCTGTTCGTGCCGCTCCAAGTTGCCCACCCGATTTGGATGGTGTTGTTTCTCGTCCTCACCGCGGTGACGTTCAGCTTGTTCGGTTTCATCATCGGCATCTGGGCCGACAACTTCGAGAAGCTGCAACTCGTGCCGCTGTTGATCATCACGCCGCTGGCCTTTCTCGGCGGCAGTTTCTACTCCATCAACATGTTGCCGCCAATGTGGCAGACGATCAGTCTGTTCAATCCCGTCGTCTACCTGATCAGCGGCTTTCGCTGGAGTTTCTACGGTAGCGCCGACGTAAGTGTTGCCCTCAGTCTGGCCATGACCGGACTGTTTCTGGCACTACTCCTGGTGATCGTGGCCTGGATATTCAGGACCGGGTACCGGCTCAAAGTCTGAGCGGCAGGGGACTTCAGATGCCGCCTGCCGCGGCAGCGCAGCGCCTGAGTTGCGGAGTCGCGAACGGTTTGCGCGGCCAGGCACTGCGGCGACGGGAATATCGGTCCGACGGGTCGAGAAAAAGCATTCGACTCGGGGCCTTGCCATTGCTATTCTGAAAGGCGCAGCGCCTGCAGGGCAGCCGATCTTCGGCCTGCGAATCCGACAAATCCGTTGGCCGGACCGACGAAGGGCTTTGGAGCCCGCACTCATTCCGGCCGTCAAACTCGGCAATCAGAGGGCACGACTTGGCCAAACCAAACTATCAGTTCGAGAAGCGCCAGAGGGATCTGGAGAAGAAGAGAAAGCAAGAAGAGAAACGGCGGCGCAAGCTGGCCTCGAAGAGTCCGCCGGACAGCAGCGGCCCCCAGACTACGACCGACGGGCCCGAAACGCCTGAACCCAACGGTTCCGGCACGACGACCCAAGCCTGACTCGCGACGCTGCGGTATCGTGCTTCGGTCCGTGCGGGTGGGCGAGAGTCGTTGGTGCGCCGTCGGCGTTCCAACCAGGCGGGCCGCGGTGGCGGCGGCGTCGAGGCGGGCGCCAGCCGACTCGACCGCGTGATGGCGAGCGTCGCACTGGCGCGAACGCCGGAGTTGCCGCCCGGCGCTTTGCGGGCCGAGCCGCGCACGCGCGATCAATAGCCGACTTGATTAGCCACAATGTTCAGCCAGTCTCAGGAAGCGCTCGGGCCGGGGCGCAGTAGCCACGGCAGCGACGAGCAGGCGCCTGAGGATGGAGGACAAATCGAAACGACGGTTGAAGCGATACTGGACCTCGGCAAGGTAGCGATGAGCGTACTTGGCAAAGTCGAACGCATGGTAGGTTCCCGAATAGGCGGTCTTCAGATTGCCCAGGAAGGTATTGACTGCCCGGAACTGCTCCATCCTGACGCTGGCCGCACCGCCGCCGGTGACGATGCGCTCCTGGGTGGCTCCCGATGCTGTGACCGCCTGAAAGCACCACAGGCCATCGGAGACCACGCGCGCCGAGGCTGTCAGTGTAGTGCTCGCCCACGCGGCAATGGCTTCCTTGGTGAATGGCAGCTTCTTCAGGCACACCCGAAGCGGATGTCCGCTCTCGGTGGTTTGCACGGCCGCAATGAACGCCACCTTGTTTTGCGAACCACGCCCACTCTTGCCGCCGGGCAGCTCGCCGCCGAGATAGGCATCGTCGATCTCGATCCGACCGTCGAGTCGGCGCGAGGCCTCACGCTCGCTCATGACCTGCATCAGCTTGTGCTTGAGCAGCCAGGCGGTCTTGTAGCGCACCCCGAGATGACGTTTCAATTCCAGCGCCGAGACGTTGTTCTTGGCCTGGGTCAGCAGATGCATGGCCAGAAACCAGGTCGTCAGCGGCAGCTTCGTTGCCTCAAAGATCGTTCCGCACAGCACCGTCGTTTGTTCTCGGCACGCCGAGCATTGCCAGTAGGTCAGCCCCTTGCGCACGAAGGTGCAATGGCGGGTCTCACCACAGGCCGGACACACGAAACCGTTCGGCCAGCGCAGTGCGACCGCGGCAGCATGGCATTTCTCCTCCGTGCCGTAGCGCTCCAGAAACTGCGCCATCGACAAGCCCTTCTGAAACTGCACCTGGTTGATCCCCATCGCGCATCTCCTTCACCCACGATGCGCCCATTCTGCAACCCGCCAGGCTCACCACGTGAGCCGGCTGAACTTCGTGGCTAATCAAGATAGCCGATGACATGCGAACCGATGGTGCCGCTTGCCGGTGGCGCGTACCAGCGCCGCTTCGACGCCGAGATCGATATCGTTGACGAGCGACGAATCTTCGTGCGCGGGCGCATGCGCGATCAAGCCCTCGATCTGGAGCACACGTGGTTGCTTTCGACGCCGGAGTACGAAGTGCTGGAGGCGGGCGCGACCCAATACGCGGGCGAGGCGGACCACCTTGCTCCCGAACTCTGCACTCGCTACGCGGCCGTCGAGGGTGTGAGGATTGGCCGCGGCTTCACCAAACGCATACTCGATGAGCTTGGCGAGGATCTGCCCGGCAAGCTTAATCATCTGTTGCTGGCGATCGAGATGGCGCGTGTCGGCCAGCAGATCTATCAGTTCCCCGCGGGATTCGCGGACCGCTTCGATTGCGAGCCCGACGTGCTCTCCGCCGCTGCGCTGGTCTCTTGGAAAAAAGACCGCGCTTACCTTGGCGCCCTAGCGGACTCCTGCTACACGTATCGCGATGCCAGCGCGGCATTGTTCGCCTCCCGACGCGTTGTTTCTATCGTGGGTCCGGACATCACGAGTCCGAAGCCGGGCACGCGCTGTGCGTTCTGGCGGCGCAAGTGCTTGACCATTCAACAAGTGGAGCAGGTGTTAGCGGTGGCGCCGTCACGCGCTTAGACGGCGCGGTTTGTTGGTGGCGGGATTTGGCGTCGGCGAATGGGTGAGGGGTAGACGAAACAGGGGCCGGCAGGCCCCTGGAGAAGAGAAGATCGCCGATGATCAGAACGGCGGATCGGAGATGTCGACGTCGTATTTGGTGATGCGCTCGTCGCGAAGTTTCTGCTGCAAAGCGATTTCGTAGTGGGACCAGATCCGATCACGCAGATCGTCGAGCAGTTCGATCACGGCGAGGGCCTGATTGGGCGACCAGTTCGGATCGATCAGCAGTTCAAGGCCCTGCTTGATGCCGGAAGGTGGATGGTAGAGTTTCATGACTTGCTCCGGGCCTTGCGCTTTTTGGCCTTGGCCTCGGCACGTTCCTGAGCCTCCTTGTGGCGATAGGACTCGCCCTTGATCGGGATGATCTCCGCGTGATGGACCAGACGATCGATCAGGGCAACGACGCAGGCCGCGTTGGGAAACACCTCCGACCATTCCCCGAAGGACTTGTTGGTCGTGATCAAGGTGCTCTTCTTCTCGTGGCGCCGGCTGATCAGTTCGAAGAGCAGATCCGCATGACGGTTCGAATAAGACAGGTAGCCGACCTCGTCGACCACCAGGAGAGAAGGCGCGGCATAGCGGCGCAAGCGATAGCGCAAGGCAGAATCACTATCGAGCGACGCCAGCTCGCCGAGCAACTGGCCGGCGGTGGTGAAGAGAACCGTATGCCCCTGCAACGTCGCCTGATGCGCGATGTTCTGGGCGAGGGTCGTCTTGCCCAGGCCGGAGGGACCGACCAGGATGGCGTTGGTTGCTGATTGCAGGAAGTCCAAGGTCATCAACTCCGCGATGGCCGCCTGATCACACTGCTCGGGCCAGGCCCAATCGAAATCGGCCAAGGGCTTGAAGCGACCGATATGCGCACAGCGCAAGCGGCGCTCCAGAGAACGGCGGGAACGCTCGGACTCCTCCCACGCCAGCAAGGGCTCCAGCCAGGGTTGCTCGGCACACTCCGACCAATGCGCCAGCACGCCATGCAGTTGCAAGGCCATGGCCCGCTTTCGGCGAGCATCACTTGTCGTCATCATTGGCCTCTGTCAGTTGATCGTAACCGGCCAGAGGATGCGGCCGAACCGTGACATCGCGCCGTTTGACGTGATCGGGCAAGGTGACGCCAATGGGTGGGGGAGCATCCTGTTCCTGACGCCGGCGCTCCAGTGCCACACGCACGGCGTTCGGATGAGGTACCTCGCGCAGGAGTGCGTCACGAATCGCGACCTCCAACGCTGCGGCGCCATAGCGGTCAAGGAGATCCAGCAGCGTACGCGTGATGCGCCCCAGCGGTTCGCCCCGTTGTGCCGCCTGGCGCAACAACTCCCGGCTCTGCGGGACCGCCTGTATCAGACGATCGGTGGTGCGATGCGCGCTGGCCTGGTGCTTGTGCTCGACCAAGGCGTCGATGTGCGCCAGGATTTCAACCTGCTGCCCGCGCTCATACGAGCGCGGATGCGTTGCGATCACCTGCGTCGCGTCGAGGACACGCACCTGACACGGATCGGCGACCACGGTCAGTGCGCGCTGAACACAGGCATGGGGCACCGAGTAGTCGTTCAGATCGAAGCGCACATACGGGGTCTTGCCGGCGGATACCGCTTTCACTTCGTCGGTGGCAAAGGCGTTGGGCGGCAACGCCAGTAAAGCTTCCTTCTCCTGGTCAAAGGCCGCCTTCACAGTCAGCTTCTCGTCCTCGGGGCAGCGGCGCTCGCTGGCCGGCCCACTCGTCCAGGCATCGGCCTGGGCATTCAGCTCATCGAGATCGGTGAAGCGGCGCCCAGCGAAGAAGGCATCGCGGATATAGCGTATGGCCCGCTCCACTCTGCCTTTCTCGTTTCCTCGCGCGACGGCCACCGGGCGTGGCTCGAAGCGGTAATGCCCGGCCAATGCGAGGAGCGTCGGGTTGAAACGGATGGCGTTGCCCTGACGTTCCAGCACCGCGCTCTTGAGATTGTCGTAGAGGGCGATCCGTGGAACACCGCCCCAGGCTTCGAAGGCGGCGACATGGCCGCGCAGGAAGTTCTCCATGCGAGCGTCCAGATAAAAGCGCAGGAAGATCTGTCGCGACCAGGACAGGACCGTGACGAAGCCCATCAGGGGGCGGCGGGCACGGCCGATCTCGAGGTGACCGAAGTGACCCCAGTCGATCTGGCATTGTTCGCCCGGCAGGGTGCGAAGACGCAGATAGGCTTCTGTCGGTCGGCGTGGCCGGTGGCGGGCGATCAGATGCCGGAAGTGATCAGGCCGGCCGAGGTAACCGCGGCTTTGCACCATGCCATACAGGCGGCTGGCCGTAAGGGTCGGGAACTGCTCCAGCGTCTCGCGGATGAACGGCAAATAGGGATCGATGGCCGAGGGGCGGCGCACTGGTCCTGTCGGCGGCAGTCCGGCCTGGGTCAGTACCCGGGCAACCGTATCGCGGTGCAGGGCAAGTTGGGTGGCGATGGTGCCGACGCGCCAGCGTTCGGCATGGTAGTAGCGCAGGATTTGCGCTTCAATTTCGGGGGTAAGGACCAAAGGGAACTCTCCTGTCGGAATGGGATCGGCGAACCGAGGAGCGAAGAAAGTCCTGACGCACGAATTCCGGGAGCGCCCGATCGCACAGGTGGCAGTGCCAGGGCGGCGGTGACGTGTATTTCTTCACTGTCGGTTCGGCCGTCAGTTGAGCAGGCAGGGGCCCTGGTGGGGAACCGTGATGCGTCACTTTTTGTTGCCGAGCCCGGTATCGACGCTGACGTTCAGCGTGGGCGCGACGACCGCGATGCGTGTCTTGATAGCGACGGCCGGCTGCACGCAATGAGCAGCGGCGAGCCTGCGGCGCACATCCTTCGCTGCAGTAGCGATTGCCACGGTCGCAGTGGCTACAGATAAGCACGGGGGTACGGCAGCCGGCGCACAGGTAGCGTCGTCCTGGGAGTTCCATCGCCAAACAGGGCCGATGGGGACAGACGGGGACGCCCGCTTCGTGAAATACTTCGCGTGCAACGTCGCCCGCTTGGGCGCGGGGCGCGGCATCGGAACTGGCTTGGCGGTTGGGACCGGTGTCGCGCCTGCGTTTCCACCGGCCGGTCGGCTTTCTACCGCATCGGCGACGGCGGCGCTACCGATACACCGTCAATGCAGAACAGTCGGCGCAATTCAACCGCCGCGTCGTCTCCTCGTAGGACGCACGACAATCCCTACCGTCCAATCCCTGCCGCGCTTCGCTTGCCAGACGACGATTGCTGCGCAATCCCTCCGCCGGAAGCCCTGCGGGCAGCAAACCGTAAAACCGGCATATTCATGCCTGAAGTTCAAAAACCGAACCCACAACCTGCTTGCTTGCTACGCAGACAATTCATCGCCGCCAGATTTCTACGGAAATGCGAAACCGTTAACAATCATCAGGTGCTCTTCGCTCCAATCGAACTGGTGCGCTTCCCCAGGTTCGAATTGCAGCGGAACAAACGCGCGGGTGAGCGCATGCCCGCTACTGTCGTGCCACCCACGGATAAAGTCCGTGACCGCCGTGTAGCCCCCGGCATATCCATTCGTCTTGATGGTGTGGAACAGCGCCAGTGCTGTGCGCCGATTACGTCGTGGTCGGTGGGCATCGGCCTTCAGTGCCCGGACCAACTCTTCCTTGAACTCGCCCAATTTGCCGGGTTTGCTCACCCGTTGGTACTTTGGCTCTGTACCTAACGCAACCTTCACCCACTTCTTTATCGTGGTTCGCGACAACCCTGTCCGTCGCGCAATTTCCGAACGGGACATGCCGTCCCGAAAAAACATCCTGCGAACTTTACCGAACATCTCCATGGTGATCACCCTTTCTCGCTCCTGCGCAAAAATTGTGCAGGATAGGTTGAACACCCTGGCCAGCTTTAAACCGGCACACCCTCCTCAAAATGGGTGGAATTCAGCCGGTACGAACATGTGATCGCGGGCCACTTTTCGACACAGACGTGGAAAGCGTTCCAGACGCTGAAGACTCGCCTGAAAATGAACAACCGCGAATTGCTCGAGGAAGCGCTGACCGATCTATTCGAGAGGTACAAAGGATCCTTAACCGTAGCGGCCTGATCTCATTCGCGGCTCAGCCCTTATTTCGACAAGCGTTTCCGTCCAGGTTTAGCTGACCTGGGAGCGCAACCGAAGTCTCTCACCGGTGGATCGCGGCGACACCAGTCCCCAGCACCAGCGTCGCGCGCAGCATCGAAGAATCCGTAGACCTCCACTACAAGCCCTGCGGGCATGCCGTCGAACGCCTTCCCGCCAGAGTGGGCGAGCGCACTCCGCGCTAGCAAGGGTCATGCCTCCAACCAGTTGGCACACGGCGGGCAGTGTACGCCAATGACAAGCGGGACTCCAACAACGCGCGCAAGTGCAAGCGGCGTCGCATCTTTCGCCACTTCAGTCAGACTGCTGTGTGCGCCGGGCACGTGTACGCCATTGACGTCGGCATGCGAAGACGACCGCGCAAGGCTGATCGCAGGCTTAGCGTGTTCATACCTTCCCGAGGACATTCAGCGCTAGCAAGGGTCATGCCTCCAACCAGTTGGCACACGGCGGGCAGTGTACGCCAATGACAAGCGGGACTCCAACAACGCGCGCAAGTGCAAGCGGCGTCACATCTTTCGCCACTTCAGTCAGACTGCTGTGTGCGCCGGGCACGTGTACGCCATTGACGTCGGCATGCGAAGACGACCGCCCAGGGCGTGTAGTGGCGTGCTCCACGGGAGCAATCACATTCTAAGGCTGGACCCGAAATCTCCCTTGGATCCCGCCCATTCTTGCTGGCGCCCCGCTGCAGCCGACAGAGAGAATTGGCCCCATGCTCTTCAGCAACCTTCGCCGTGTGCGGCCTCCTGCTCCACGCGAACCCCCGCGGTCCGCCGTCGTGCAAGATCGCGCCGCCGCAGCGGCCTACCCCCCCGCCGCCCCCGGCATCCCCGCCTGCGCCATCGAGGAGATCCTCGCCAGCCACGAGGAGTTGATCGGGCGGATCAAGCTGGCCTACGGTGCCGACCGCGAAACGTTCGAACGTGATCTGCTGTCGCTCGTGCGCCGGTACGCCGCCTATGTCCATCTGCTGCCCGCCACGCCGGACAACTATTTCAGCGGCCCAGGGGGACTGTTTCGCTTCGGTCTGGAAGTCGCGTTCCATGCCCTGCAGGCCACCGACGGCCACATCTTCTCCGGCCGCTCGACGATCGCGGTGCGCTCCGAGACCGAGCCGCGCTGGCGCCATGCGAGCTTCATCGCTGGGCTGTGCTGCGAACTCCACCGCACGCTCGGTCACCTGCTCGTCACCGACGCGACGGGCGAGCAGTGGCCGGCCTACCTCATGCCGCTGCACACGTGGCTCGCCGCGCGCAAGGCACAGCGCTACTGCGTCAAGTGGCTGCCCGAGGCGGTGGAGACGCGCAGCCTGGGCGTGTTCGCGCTACCGCACATCGTCCCCGCCGAGATCCTGCAGCACCTCGCGCACGACAATGCGCTCGTCGTCCCGCACCTGATGGCGAGCATCAGCGGCATGGCGCTGCATCGGGATCGCAATGTCCTGGATCACCTCGTCCGGCGCGCGGCCGCCCTGGTCATCGACCGGGATCTCGTCACCCGCGCGCAGCGCGAGGGCAAACCCCTCCTCGGCGCTCATCTCGCGCACCTGCTGCTCGATGCCATGCGCCGTCTGGTGGCCGATGATCCCGCGTGGCGGGCCAACGCCGAGAAGTCGCGCGTCTGGTTCGCCGCCGACGGGCTCTTCATCCTGTGGCCCAGCGCCGCCGCCGACATCATCCGGCTCCTGGAGGCCGACCAGCTGCGCGGCATGCCGCAGGCGCCGGAAACCTTGCTGGAGATCCTGGTGGCGGCGGGCATCATCGAGCCAAGGGGCCCGGGCGAGATCACCTGGCCCATCCAACCGCCGCAGTCGAAGACGCCGGTCGAGGCGATCAAGCTGAGCGTGCCTGAGAGCATCCTGACGGATCTCGGGGAGAACACGCCGCCGCTGTCCGTGCGGCTGGCCGTCAAACCCGCTCAACACAGCGGCGCCCGCATCGGCGCCGCCGCCCTCGCCTACCACGCCCAAGCAGAACGCGCCGCAGGCGCAACTCGCTCTCGCCATCGATACGCCCAGCGAGCAAGCTAATGTCATTGAGCCGGCGGCCAGCGAACCGGCCCCGGACCCTATTCCGCCGGCTACGCAGGGCACTCCACCGCCGCCAAGCGCACCGCCGCCAGCAAGCGCGCCGCCCCCACCCGCCTTCAAGCTCGTCGCCCCCATGCGGCTGCACCTTGCCGTGCGCGAGGCATTGAGCGCCGTCATCCAAACCCTGAACGAGGACGGTGGCGAGCCTGCCGCCTGCACGGTCTCGACGGGCATCTTTGTCCCGCTGGGCGAGATGCAGCGCCGCGGCGTCAACCCCTCGCAAGCGCTGCGTGCGCTCGCCGAGGCCGGCATGCTCGCCGGCGCCAAAGGCTCCCGCGCGCCAACGCTTACGCGCGATTTCGGCGGCGAGCAGAAGGTGGGCTTCGTGCTCGCCCCGCGCTTCGTCGAGGGGCTCGATCCAGCGGACTTCGATTGCTCACAGCCAGTCGAGGTCAGCGTCATGCTCACGCGCAAGTACGAAATGCCCTGGCGCACCGCCTACGAAGCCTACGCCGGGCTCGCTTGGCTCGCGAGCCTCGGATTCTTCCTCCACGCCGGATTGCGCGCCACGGTGCCCTGGCAGGTCCCGCCGGCTGGCTCGCCCTGGCAAGCGCGCTGATGGGGGTGTTTAGGATGGGGCAGGCGCTGCGCGTGCTCGTGGTGCGCGCCTCGCTCTCGGGCAGGGCGATGCAGGTGATCAGCACCCGGCAGCTGGCAGCCCTCACGCCAGATCCCCAGCGACTCTTTCTGGGCTTTGGCTTCGAGTGGCAGCCGGTCACCGCACAACGGCTCTACGAGCTCGCCAAGGTCAACTGGCGCGACTACGCCGTCTCGCCGTGGCTGTTGCGCCTGTTGGGCTACGCCGTCGATCCGCAGCCCCAAGGCAGAACTCGGGCTGCCCTACATTCATGGGGTGGAGCCCAAGGAGCAGCCGCTGTACCGGCCGCTGCAGAACTTCGAGGGCGGCACGCTGATCGTGGGCACGACGCAGTCCGGCAAGGGTGTCGCTGCCCTCGCCGATACCGTCACCCAGGCGATCCGCCGCGGCGATGTCGTGATCATCATCGACCCGAAGAACAGCAAGCGGCTCAAACGCGTGGTCGAGCGCGCCTGCCGCGACTACCGCGAGCCCGATACGCTGCTCACGTTCCATCCGGCGTTCCCGGAGACGGGGGTGCGGCTGGACTTCCTTTACAACTGGCAAAAGCCCACGGGCTCGCCTCGCGCGTGCAGTCGATCATGCCGCCGGACACGGCCGGGGCCTTCCAGGGCTTCGAGCTGGGATGCGGTGAACGTGGTGGTTCAGGCCCTGGTCGAGGGCGAGGAGCGTCCCAACCTGGCCAAGGTCACCCGCTACATCGAAGGCGGGATCGAACCGGTACTCGAAGCCTCGCTGCGGCGCTTCTTCGACGCCACACTCGGAGCCGGCTGGCGCGAGAAGCCCGAGATGAGGAAGCGTCCAGGATGCCCAGCGCGGCACCCTCAAGCGTCCATCGGAGGCAGCCAGCGTCGAGCCTCGTGGCACTCGTCGCCTACTACCAGCACCATGTCACGGAGAATCAGCGCACCAAGATCATCGACTCCCAGGTGCGCGTGTTCCGCCACCCGCGCGAGCACTACCAGAAGATCACCGCCAACCTGCTGCCGATCTTGTCGATGCTCACCTCCGGCGACCTGGGCCGCAGCCTCTCGCCCGATCCGTTCGACGACGATCCGCGGCCGATCATGAACTTCTCGCAAGATCGAGCGCGGCGGCCACGTGCTCTACATGTGCCTGGACTCGCTGCCCGATCCTTCGGTCGCCTCGAGCATCGGCGCGCTCGCGCTCGCGGACCTCGCCGCGTTCGCCGGAATGGGCTACAACCTGGGCGGGCACCGGCGCATCGCGCTGTTCGTGAACGAGATCTCCAACGTCATCAACCTGCCGCTGATCGAGATCCTCAACAAAGGGGCGGAGGGCGGCATCTACAGCACGGTGGCCATGCAGGAACCTGTCCGACCTCGCCCGGCGGCTCGGCAGTCCGGATGCTGCGCGCATGGCGCTGGGCAACTTGAACAACCTGATCGCGCTGCGCTCGAAAGACCGCCTGACCCAGGACTTCATTGTCGAGACCTTTGGGCGGACCAGCATTCACTCGGTACGCAGCGGACTGAATACCGCCGCCGATGCCCACATCGGGGACTTCACCTCGGTGCACTCGACCCAGGTCAGCGAGTCGCTGGAGGAGAGAGTGCCTGCGGAGGTCTTGGGGCAATTGCCGAACCTGCAGTACTTCGGCTCCTTCTCGGGCGGGCGCCTGGTCAAAGGACGGTGGCAGATCCTCGATCCGGGCGGATCCCGATAGTGTTCCTGCGCGCGCTCATCCTTGTCAGCTTCGTCGTCGCCGGCGCGCTGGCGCTGTATCTGCCCTCGATCAATCCACCGGAGCGCTTTCTCCAGCAGTTGCGCGCGGAGCACGCGCTCTCGAGCGCGTTCTGGGGGCCAGCGCGGGCGGCGGGCATCCTGGCCCAGACGCTGGACTTCTACGAAGGCACCAAGCAGCCTTTCGGGCAGCCCGTGCCGGAGCGCTCGCCACCCAGTGCGCTGGATGCTGCCGTCGTAGAGCGCATCGCCCACGCCACGAGCTCGCTCGCCCACAACGCGTACTTCCGCTCGATCGACGCGCTGTTCATGCTGGCGCTGTATCGTTTCGCCGCGCTGATCCAGTGGCTGCCGCTGCTTCTTGTGTTCATCCTCGTGAGCGTCCTTGACGGTCTGCTGAGCCGTGTGGTCAAGAGCAAGTCGTTCGAGCGCCACCACCCCGAGGTGTTTGCCTTGAATGCCATCGTCGTTGTCATCGTGGCCTGCGCCACGCTCGTGGCATTCGTGGTCCCGCTCACGCTGCACCCCGTGGCGCTCGCCGCGGTGCCGATTGCGAGTGCCGTGTGCGCGAGTGTCGCGATCGCGAACTACCACCGATAGTGCGTCGCCCCGACAAACCCACCGAGGATGCGCAATGTCGGGGCGCGGCCAAGAGCCGCGATCGCAAGCGTTTGGAGCTGATGCCGAAATCCCCCTAAAAATCGCCCCATTTTCTGCGAGACATTTTCAGGGAGGGTCCTTAAGGTGAGCGCCATGGAAACGACAACCAGCGCATGCACGATCATGGCGCGTCGTAGCGAAGGCAGGACAGGACCAGGCCGAGCGGGAGAAGGGGCGCCGCGCGGGGAGATCGTCGAGACGCGGATCTGGATCCGGGAGCACGATTGGCTCTACGGCATTTATACAAGCGCGGAGAACACCTCGCCGCGCTTCGGCTTCCCCGATCTGATCAGCGCGTGCGTCTCGCTGGTGTTCGACGAGCAGGAGTCCGCCGCGCGCATTTTCGGTTACCTGCGCAGCACGCTTGTCCTGCTCGATCCCCAGACGCCGCGGCGCCGGGCCGAGCTTTGGCGTGCGCAGTACGAGTTGCTCGCCGACCTGCAGCGCGGTCATGAGAACCGTCATCCGAATCCAACGTATCAGGTCGACCAGTTCACAACAACATGCGTCGCGCTGGTGGCGAGGACTGAGGACGCGAAGCGCTGCATCCTGGAGCAAGCGCGAAGGAACACGGCCGAGCGCGCCGGTAGCCACTAGCCCTCTCGAAGGGCCGTTTTGTAGCACGGCAGCACACCTCGCCTTGGCTTCTTGCCGGGGCCTAACCCGGACCGCATCGCGGTCTCACCCGACTCGCCGCTTCGGCGGCCACAAGTTCGTCATTCATTGAATTGGGTGAGCCATGCGCTGGTCGCTTCTACTCGCATTTTGCTGTGTTCCCGGTCTTGCACAGGCCTGCTGGAACGAAGCAGGGCAACGCTACGGCATCTCGCCGGCGCTGCTCCACGCGATCGCCCAAGCCGAGTCGAGCCTGAATCCCGCTGCCGTGAACCGCAGCCACTACCGGCGCACACGCAGCGTCAACATCGGCTTGATGCAGATCAACAGCGGCTGGCTGCCGACGCTCAGGCGCCACGGCATCGGCGAGCGCGACCTGTACGAGCCCTGCACGAACATCCACGTCGGGGCGTGGATTCTCGCCGGGTATGTCGCCCGCCACGGCAATACCTGGGAGGCGGTGGGCGCCTACAACACGGCCTGCACGCAATTGAAAGGCGAAGCGTGCCGCGCCTCCCGCGCGAAATATGCCTGGCGCGTCTATCGCCACTTGTCCGCGCCCTCCGCCGCGATGCAGAAGGTGCGCGCGCGCCGCGCCGCCCCGACTCCGATTCTGTCCGCGAGGGCGTTCTGATGAACCGCACATCCGTATCCAGATACACCGCACCCGCGCCGGCGAGCACCTCCGTCGTCCTCCTGCTCGTCGGCTGCGCCGCCTCCAGCACCGATCGCCCCGGCGCACAAGCGCCGCGCCGCCCCGCGCCGCTCCAGAGTGGAATCGGACAGATCCGGCTTCGGCGGGGAAGCGCAATTCGCCGTGTGCCCGCAGGGTGAATGTCCCGAGCCGACGCCGAAGACGTTAGCCGCCTTGCCGAACACAGCGGCATTGACGCCGACAGCGGCATCGACCTGGCCTACCGCACTCGCCTCGGCGAATGCGGTGCCGCTGGCGCGGGCCGCTGTCCGAGCCGATCCGCCCGCCGGTGCCGAAGCCGAGGGCATCGATGCGCTCACCGTCACCTTCGCGCCCGGCGCGAGCGTGCTCTCCCCCAGACGGTGGAACGCTTGCGCGAAGCGCTGCCGGCGGCGCGCGAGGCCGCGCGCATCGTCATCCGCGGGCGCACCGACAGCACCGGGCCGCTCGCGCTCAACCAGCGCCTGGCGCTGCTGCGCGCGGCGGCGGTGCGCGAATTCTTCCTGCG
>CAWJNP010000055.1:0-90412 GCA_963844255.1 uncultured beta proteobacterium | reverse complement strand
GCGCGCGATCCCGAACGCGGCCAGTGCACCCGCCTCCGCCCCGATCACGATGTACAGCGTTCCCCAGGTGTGTCCGTACGCGGCGCCTGCGGCCATCGCGATCGGCGCGCTCGGGATCGGGCTGACCAGCACGGCGAGCATCATCAGGGCGATAACCGCCACCGGTCCCCAGATGCCCATGCCGTCGATCATGGCATGCAGCGCGGCACCGTCGAGAATGGTCGCCAGCGTTCCGGTGTTCCTCAGCAGCAGGTAAACGAGTACCAGAACGAGGACGAGCACAAGACCGGCGAAGGACGCGATCCTCTGCTTGCGTGGAAGTGATCTGAAGTTCATGCGGGGGCTCGAAGCCCGGCATCATACGTGCGTGATGGACAGCGCGCGAAACCCAATCTAGTCTTGGGAAAACCAAACCGGAGAACGGACGATGAAACCACTGCGATTGACGGGAATCCGCGCCTGCGTATTCGACGCCTACGGGACGCTGTTCGACGTCACCAGCGCCGCAGCCCGCGAAAAGGACGCGCTGGGCGACCAATGGCAGCCGCTCGCCGAACTCTGGCGCGCGAAGCAACTTCAGTACACCTGGCTGCGCAGCCTGATGGGACGGCATGCAGACTTCTGGCAGGTCACCGGAGAGGCGCTCGACTATTCGCTGGCCAGCCTGAAGATCGTCGACCCCGCCCTGCGCGAGCGGCTGATGTCCCTGTACCTGACGCTCACGAGTTACCCCGAGGTGAAGGCGACGCTCGAACGGCTCAAGGCCGGCGGCATGAAGCTTGCGATCCTGTCCAACGGATCGCCGAAGATGCTTGCAGCGGCGACCGAGAACGCAGCCATCGCCGACCTGCTCGATGCGGTCCTGTCGGTGGAGGAAGTCGGGATCTTCAAGGTGCATCCGTCGGTTTACGCGCTCGCGACCCAGCGCTTCGGCATCGAACGCAGTCAGGTCTGCTTCATGTCCTCCAACGGCTGGGACGCCCATGCCGCCAAGGCCTACGGGTTTCACGTGGTCTGGTGCAACCGCTTCGGCCAGGCGCCCGAGCAACTGCCCGAGGTGCCCGACGGACAGATCACCACGCTGGCCGAACTGCCGGAGATTCTCGGACTCTGATTCGCTCTGCCGCGTTTCGGCTCGCCGCCCCGCCACTACAATACGGGCTGCCTGATTTCCCTCCAAAGGACCGCGCATGCCGACCGATCTCTGCTCACTGTCTGCGACCGAACTCCTGACCCTGTATCGCACCAAACGTGCTTCGCCGGTCGAGGCGACCAAGGCGGTGCTCGCGCGGGTCAAGGCCCTGAACCCGGTGCTCAACTGTTTTTGCCTCGTCGACGAAGATGCCGCACTGGCCAGCGCCAGGATGTCGGAAGCGCGCTGGATGAGCGGCGCGCCGCAGGGCCTCGTCGACGGCGTGCCGACCTCGATCAAGGACCTGCTCTACACGAAAGGCTGGCCCACGCTGCGCGGCTCGAAGACCATCGACCCCAAGGGCCCGTGGAACGACGACGCGCCCGCCGTTGCGCGCCTGCGCGAGCATGGCGCGGTGATCTTCGGCAAGACCACCACGCCCGAATTCGGCTGGAAGGGCGTGACCGACAACCCGCTCACCGGCATCACGCGCAATCCCTGGAACCCGGAACGCACGCCGGGCGGATCCTCCGGCGGCAGCGCCGCGGCCGTGGCCTCGGGCATGGGCCCGCTGACGATCGGCACCGACGGCGGCGGCTCGATCCGCATGCCCTGCGCGTTCACGGGCCTGTTCGGCATCAAGCCCACCTTCGGGCGGGTGCCGGCCTGGCCGCTCTCGCCCGTTCGGCACCGTGGCCCACGTGGGGCCGATGACCCGCACGGTGACCGATTCGGCCCTGATGATGAACGTGCTGACCCTGCCGGATGCGCGCGACTGGCACCAGCTGCCCTACGATCCGCGCGACTACCGCATCGGCCTGGACGACGGCGTGCGCGGCCTGCGCATCGCCTACAGCGCGAACCTCGGCTATGCGAACGTGGATCCCGAAATCGCGGCGCTGGTCAAGGCCGCCGCGCTTCGACTGGCCGAACTCGGCGCGATCGTCGAGGAGAAGGATCCCGGTTTCGATAACGCGGGCGACATCTTCGCCAGGCACTGGTTTCCCGGTGCGGCCTACCTGCTCTCCACCATTCCCGCAGAAAAGCATGAACTGATCGACCCGGGCCTGCGCGACACCGCGCGCCAGGGCGCGAACTTCAGCGCGATGGACATCCTCGCCGCTGCACAGGCGCGCGGCGCGCTGGGCGTGCACATGCAGCTCTTCCATCAGCAGTACGACCTGCTGCTGACGCCCACGCTTCCGCTGGTCGCCTTCAAGGCCGGCCAGGAAGTCTCGGACCTGCTGAAGGAAAAGCGCTGGACCGACTGGTCGCCGTTCTCCTATCCGTTCAACCTGACCCAGCAACCGGCAGCCTCGATGCCCTGCGGCCTGACGAAGGACGGCCTGCCCGTGGGCCTGCACATCGTCGGCGCGCGCTATGCCGATGCGCTGGTGATGCGCGCGGCGCGCGCGTTCGAGTCGCTGATGCCGATCGCCATCCCCGACCTTTCCAAACTGAAAAAGTAGAACCCTCCATGCCCCGCCAGAAAGTCCTGCTCACCAATCCGACCGTAACCGTAGGCGAAAACATCATCCGCGCGGTGGCCGACTTCGTCGTCGCGCCCGATGCCAAACCCGACACCCTGCGCGCCATGATCGGGGATTTCGATGCGCTGGTGGTGCGCGCCAAACTGCCCGACGACCTGTTCGATCGTCCGCACCGCCTGAAGGGCGTGGTGCGCCACGGCGCGGGCGTGGACCTGATCCCGATGGAAGCAGCGACGCGGCTGGGCATTCCGGTGGCCAACGTGCCCGGGGTCAACGCACCGACCGTCGCCGAATACGCGGTCATGACGATGCTGATGCTGGCACGCAACGCCCATCGCATGGACGCGCTGCTGCGCACGAAAGGCTGGGACACCGCGCGCGTGCTGTCGGACGACAGCCTGGAAATCGCCGGCAAGACCGTCGGCATCGTCGGCGTCGGTGCAATCGGCGCAGATCGTCGCGCGGATCTGCGTGCACGGCTTCGGCATGAAGGCCGCGGGCTTCCAGCGCAACCTCGACAAACTCCCGAAGGACGTCACGGGCATGCCGCTGGACCAGTTGTTCGAGGCCAGCGATTTTCTGGTGCTCGCCTGCCCGCTGACCGCGCAGACGCGTGGGCTCGCCAGCCGGGATCGCATCGCCCGCATGAAGCCGGGCGCGGTACTCGTGAACGTGGCGCGCGGCGCCGTGCTCGACGAGGCGGCGCTGGTCGAGGCGCTGCAGGAAAAACGAATTCGCGGTGCGGCACTCGACGTGTTCGAGAAACAGCCCCTCGCGGCGGACCATCCGTTGATGCGGCTGGACAACGTCGTGCTGACCCCGCACCAGGCCGGCCTGACGGTCGAGGCGGTCGAGCGCACCAGCGAAGTCGCCGCGCAGGAGACCGTGCGCCTCCTGAAGGGCGAAAAGCCGCTGAATTTCGTCAATCCAGAAGTCTGGGACCGTCGATCAAATCCTTGAGCATCCGGATTTCTCAAATTTAAGGAACCATCCACAGTGTCACAACCCCTGCTCTTCACCCCGCTCAAACTGCGCGGCGTCACCCTGCCCAACCGCGTGGTGATCGCGCCCATGTGCCAGTACTGCGCGACCGACGGCCTGCCGGACGACTGGCATTTCGCCCACCTGGCCAAGTTCGCGATCGGCCGCGCCGGACTGATCTTCACCGAAGCCAGCGCCGTCGAACCCGACGGCCGCATCACGCACGGCGACCTCGGCATCTGGGACGACGCGCAGATCGCGCCGTTCGCGCGCATCACCGCGTTCATCAAGTCGCAGGGCATGGTGCCCGCGATCCAGATCGCGCACGCCGGGCGCAAGGCCAGCATGCAGCGGCCCTGGTACGGCAACGGCCCGCTCGACGCGGCCGACGCCAAGCGCGGCGACACGCCCTGGGAGATCGTCGCGCCCGGCACGGAACCGATCGGCGAAGGCTGGCTGAAACCGCACGCGCTGACCCTGCCCGAGCTCGAGCGCCTCAAGCAGTCGTTCGTCGCCGCAACGCTGCGCTCGGTGCGCGCCGGTTTCGACGTGCTGGAAATCCACAACGCGCACGGCTACCTGCTGCACACCTTTCTTTCGGCGCTGACCAATCCGCGCACCGACGCCTATGGCGGCAGCCGCGAGAACCGGATGCGCTTTCCGCTCGAGGTCGCCACCGCGGTGCGCGCGGCCTGGCCTGCGGACAAGCCGCTGTTCGTGCGCATCTCCTCGATCGATGACATCGAAGGCGGCTGGAGCATCGAGGACAGCATCGCGTTTGCCATCGAACTGAAGAAGGTCGGTGTCGATGTGATCGATTGTTCGTCCGGCGGCATCATGGGTTCGGCCACTGCGGCCACGAAGCCGCTGACGCCGCGCGTGCCGGGCTTCCAGCTGCCGTTTGCCGCGGCGATCAAGGCGCGCGCCGGCATCCCGACCATGGCGGTCGGACTGATTCTCGACGCGCCGCAGGCCGAGGCCGCCATGCAGGCGGGGCACGCGGACCTGATCGCCGTGGGCCGCGAGGCGCTCTACAACCCGCACTGGGCCCTGCATGCATCGCGCGCACTCGGCGCCGATCCGGAATACGCGCTCTGGCCGCACCAGTACGGCTGGTGGCTGACACGTCGCCAGCCCCTGCTCGACCGCGTCGCGAAGAAGAAGGAACAAGAGGAGCGCGCCGCATGAGCCTATTCAACCAGGTATTCGATCCCAAACAGGACGCTGCCATCGTCACCGGTGCCGGCAACGGCATCGGCCGCGCGATCGCGCAGGCGCTCATTGCACAGGGTGTGCGCACCGTGTTCGCGGACGTCAACGCCGATACGGTCGCCGCCGCGGTAAAGGCATCGGCCGATCCGGCACTCGCGCTGGCCTGGAGCGGCGACCTCGCCAGCCAGGCGGAGTGCGACCGCCTGCTCGCGGATGCGCGCGCCCGCTTCGGACTGATCAACCTTTTCATCCACAGCGCCTCGCCGCCGCGCAAGGAAAAGGACCACGCGCTCGCCGTCACCACCGAGACCTGGACCCAGATGCGCGCGGTGAACCTCGATGCAGGTTTTCACCTCGGTCGCGAGATCGCCAAGGCACTGATGGCGGAAAAAGCGCCGGGGAGCATGCTGTACCTGACTTCGCTGCATACGCTCACGCCGCGCAACCTGCCGCACTACAGTACCTCCAAGGCGGCGATGGCCATGCTGGTGAAGGAGATGGCCAAGACCTTCGGGCGGTTCCACATTCGCGTCAACGCGCTGGTGCCCGGCGCGATCGCCGCGGGCGGTTTTGTCGCCGACCCGAAGCTCGCACGCCATATCCCGCTTGGCCGCCTGGGCAATGCCGACGACCTCGCCCCGCTCGCGCTCGCGGTGCTCTCGGACCGGATCTCGGGCTATGTCACCGGTGCGAGCATCGTGATCGACGGAGGCCTCGCACTGACCAACTGGTTCGATCCGCCCGAACTCGACGTCCCCTGAACCCAACCCGGATGTCTGGCCTCAGGCAATGTGGGCCGCCGCACATACCTGTCTTCATCCATGGTCTACGCTGCGTTTTATGGACGCAGAAACCGAGAAGATCTACGCAAAAGTTGCCGCGCAGCACACGGAGATCGTAAACCTGCGGCAGGGCTATGTGATCGTCAACCGCCGCTATTCCGCCGCAATTGAATCGCTGCAGTTGCTGTCGACCCATGCGCGGGAAGCGATAGCGCGGGCAGAGGTTGCCGCGCTGAAGGCATCGGAGGCGGCGAAGGCCGCGGCAGAGTTGGCGAGCGAGGTCGTAGCGAGGGCGGTGACCGAGGCAGCAGCGGTAGTCGCAAAGGCGGCCGACAAAGCGGCAGCGATGGTCAGCGCGGCGACGATTGAAGCAGCGACGGCGGCCGCCGAATCTGCAGCAGCGGCTGCGCTTGCAGCGGCAGCAGCGGCCGCAACTGAAGTCGCGGCGACGCTAGAGGCGCAGAAACACGACATGGAAACAAGCCAGCAGAAAAATTCGGAAATCGCACCGGCCTAACGCCATTCCTGCGCCGCCGGAAAAGTCGCGTCCAGTCCCGACGTTGCCCCCTGCGTGTATCGATATCGATACACAAACTGACGTCAAACCCGCTCCAGAAGGCGGTTTGGGTAAAATAATCCTTCAAATTCATGCACGAATAAGGCGGCCCGGCAGCGCTCCGGTTGCGCACCCTTCTTCGGCCACCACCTCACCCGACACCAGCGTGGCCACATAGCCCCGTGCCCGCTGCACCAGCCGCCGGCCGCCCGCGGGCAGGTCGTAAAGCATCTCGGGCGCGGACAGACCAAGCCGGGCGAAGTCGATCAGGTTGATGTCGGCCTTCATCCCCGGCTGCAGGGCGCCGCGGTCGTTCATGCCGAGCGCCAGCGCATTCCGCCGGGTCTGCGCATGCACCAGCCATTCGAGGCCGAACTTCGGCCCGCGCGTCCGGTCGCGCGCCCAGTGCTGGACCAGGAAGGTCGGATAGCTCGCGTCGCAGATATAACCGAGGTGCGCACCGGCGTCGCCCAGGCCCAGCAGCGTGGCGGGATGGCTCATCATCTCGTGCACCGCGGACAGATCGGTGCTGGTGTAGTTGTACATCGGGAAATAGAACTTGCGACGCCCCTCCTCTTCCAGCATGAGGTCGTAGGCCACCTCCGCCGGTGCGCGACCGAGCCGCTCGGCGATTCCCGCCACGCTGTCCTCGTGGCGCGGTTCGTAGTCCGCTTCCTGCGCGATCGGAAACAGCTTGTGGAAATGCTGGGTGATGCTGGCAAGCCGACGGTTGTCGGGCGCCTGCGCCGACTCGGCCAGGATGCGCGCGCGCAGGTCGGGCGCCCGCATGCGCCGCACCCGCTCCGCCAGCGGCAGGCCGGCGATCCCGGCGTAGGACGCGCAGAGGAAGAAGGGATGCATCGAGCATTCGAGCCCGTGCACCATGCCGACGGCGCGGCAGGCCACCTGCGCCTTGATGTCCAGGCCCTGGGTCCGCGCGGCCGACACCCGGCGTATGACATCGCGCCAGCGCTCGGGCAGGAAATCGTGCTGCAGCAGGGTGAACGACAGGGCCGCCCGCTCGCGGCGGCCACATCGGTGAGCAGTTCGAACTCGGCGTCGATGTCCTCGAAGTCCGAAATCAGCTGCATGACGCCCTTGCCGGTCTCGCCCACCGCGCGTCCGATCGCCTGCAGCTCGCGCGAGGGTGCGCCCAACGTGGGCGTGGGTTCGCCGCGGCTGGTGCGGTGGATGATGGTGCGCGAGGTCGTGAAGCCGAACGCCCCCGCCGCGACCGCCTCCTTCGCGAGCCGCGCCATCGCAGCGATGTCGGCGTCGCTCGCCTCCTCGCGCCGCGCGCCGCGCTCGCCCATCACGAACACGCGCAGTGCGCCGTGCGGAATCTGCGCGCCGAGGTCCATCACGCGCGGTGTGCGTTCAAGGGCATCGAGGAATTCAGGGAAACTTTCCCATTCCCAGCGCACGCCTTCGGCCAGCACCGCGCCGGGAATGTCCTCCACCCCTTCCATGAGTTCCTGCGTCCAGAGACGCTGATCCTTCTTGATCGGCGCGAAGCCCACGCCGCAGTTCCCCATGATCGCGGTGGTCACACCGTGCCAGGACGAAGGCGTCATCTGCGGATCCCAGGTGGCCTGGCCGTCGTAGTGCGTATGGATGTCGACCCAGCCCGGCGCGACCACCAGCCCGGCGGCGTCGATCTCGCGCTTCGCAGCGCCGCCGACCTTGCCGACTTCGCTGATCCGGCCGTCCGTGATGGCGATGTCGCCGCTCGCGGCCGGCGCGCCGGTCCCGTCGACGATGCTCCCGCCGCGTATCACCAGATCATGCATGTGGATTCCCGGTGGAAATGATGGACGTTCACTCGGTGGCCTGCGCCTGCACCCGCAGCCCGAACAGGGCTTCCATGCGGGCCGCGCAGGCGGGCCAGGCTTCCGGATTGATCAGCCGCGGCGGCGGTGCGCCTTTGAGCAGCCCGACAATCTGCTCGGCGGCGATTGCGGCCATGTTGCGACGTGCCTCGTGGGTCACGCCGGCGGTGTGGAAGGTCGCGATCACGTTGTCCAGCGCGAGCAGCGGATGCGTGAGCGGCGGCGGCTCCTGATCCCAGACATCCAGCCCCGCCCCGCCGAGATGGCCGGAGGCCAGCGCCGCGTGCAGTGCGGCTTCGTTGTGTATTCCGCCGCGGGCGGTATTGATGAACAGGGCGCCGGGCCGCATGCGGGCGAACGCGCCGCCATCGAACATGTCGAGCGTATCCGCGTTGCGCGGACAGTGCACCGACACCACGTCGGACCGGGCGAGCAGTTCGTCGCGCGTCATCGCGGTGGCGCCGCGCCGGCCGATTTCCTCTTCGGTCAGATAGGGATCGGTCGCGAGCACCTGCATGCCGAACGCGTCAGCCAGCCGCGCCACGCGCGGTACCAATGTGGCCCATGCCGATCAGACCGAGCGTCTTGCCGCCGATTTCCCAGCCCATGACGTCCATGCGCTTGAAACCGGTTTCGCGCCGCAGCCGCCGGTCGGACTCCACGATGCGGCGCGCGAGACCAATCAGCAGCCCCAGGGTGTGCTCGGCCACCGACGCCGCATTGCCGCCCGCCTGGTTGACCACCGCAACGCCGGCGCGCGTGCAGGCCGCGACATCCACGGTGTCGTAGCCCGCGCCGCCGGAGGAAACACACAACATGTCGGGACAGCGCGCGAGCAGTTCCGCATTCACGAACCAGCGGCGCGGCAACTCGTCCTTGGCCGCCGACACGTGGTAGACGTGCGCCTTTTCCATCGCCGGCCAGATCAGTTCCTCGGCCGCGCCATGCGGGCAGACCGTGAGATCGACATCGGCCTCGCGTTCGATGCGCGCATCGAACGCGCCATCCAGCGGCAGGTCGAGACGAACGACGTTTTTCTTCATCGGATGATCATCCATGCAGGTTGCGGCTGTCGGCCGGCGCCTGCGCGCGGTCCTCCAGCGTGTAGTCGCGGATCACGGTGGCGATGCGCAAACGGTAGTCGGCGAGGATCCCGCCGCGGCCCCTGGCCTGCGCCTGGCGGTGCTCCTGCAGATTGCGCCATTGCTGCACCGAGGCTTCGTCGCGCCAGAACTGCAGCGAGACGAACCGTCCCGGCCGGGTGATGCTCTCGAAGCGCTCGAGCGAGATGAATCCGTCGGCCCGGTCCAGTTCGGGCTTGAGTTTTTCAACCAGGTCGAAGTACTCCGGCATGCGCCCTTCGTTGGGCGTGAATTCGAAAATCACTGCGATCATGCGACGGCCTCCTGTTCGACAAAGCATAGCCCAATCCCTTCGCCGCAATGGCCCCGTTTCACGCGGCGGTCGCGTACCGCGCGCCTTATAATCCGGCGCCATGCAACCCCGTCACTTCGCCTCCTGGCCCCCCGACATGCCGCGCACCCTGCCGGCACCCGCGGGCACCCTGCATGCGATCTTCGAGGCCATGGCCCGGCGCACGCCGGACAAGCCCTGCTGCACTTCCAGGGAACGACGCTGAGCTACGGCCAGGCGCTGCGCGAAGTCGAAGCGCTGGCCGGCCATCTGCAGAAGAACTGCGGCGTGCATCCCGGGGACCGGGTGCTGCTCGACCTGCAGAACAGCGCGCATTTCGTGATCGCGTTCTACGCCGTGCTGCGCGCCGATGCGGTGGTGGTCCCGGTCAGCCCGGCCAACGTGACGCGACGAACTGAAGCACTATCTGGCCGACAGCGAGGCGAAGGTGGCGATCGCGGGACTGGAGGTCGCGGAGCGCTTCGCCGGACTGGCCCTGCCCCACCTGATCGCAGCCGGGCGGCCCGGACTGGGACGCGGCGCTGGCCGCAGGACTGGCCCCGACCCGCGTCCAACGCCGCGCTGGACACCCTGTGCGTCATGCCCTACACCTCGGGCAGCACCGGCCTGCCCAAGGGCTGCATGCACACCCACGCGGGCGTGCTGCACAACGTCGTCGGCTCGGTGATCTGGAAGCACGTGACGGCAGACACCGTGGCGCTGGCGACCGCGCCGTTTTTCCATGTCACGGGCCTGGTCCACAGCTTTCTCGCCACGGTGCAGGCCGGGGGCACCATCGTGATCCAGCAGCGCTGGGATCCGGCGCAGGCCGCGGCACTGGTGGAACGCCACCGCTGCACCCACTGGGACAACGTGCCCACCATGGTCGTGGACCTGTTGTCGAATCGCGAGGCGATGCGCCACGACGTATCGTCCCTCAAGTGGATCTTCGGCGGCGGCGCGGCGATGCCCGAGGCGATCGCGCAGAAGTTGAAGGACATCTGCGGGGTGGATTTCATCGAGGGCTACGGCCTGACCGAGACGATCTCGCAGACCCACATGAATCCGCCGGACCGGCCCAAGCGCCAGTGCCTCGGAATTCCGGTGTTCGATACCGAATCCTTCGTCATCGATCCCGACACCCTGCGCATCCTTCCTCCCGGAGAGCAGGGCGAGATCGTGGTGCGCGGCCCGCAACTGCTGACCGGCTACTGGAAGAAGGACGAGGCCACGCGCGCACGCCTGGGTCGACCGCTCGATGGGCCCGGCGGCGGAAAATCGTACTTCCGCACCGGCGACCTCGGCCACATGGACGAGGACGGCTACTTCTTCATTTCCGATCGGCTCAAGAGAATGATCAACGCCGCGGGCCTCAAGGTCTGGCCGGCGCAGGTCGAGGCGGCGATGTACCGGCACCCGGCGATCCGCGAGTGCTGCATCATCGCCACGCCGGATGCGCGCAAGGGGGAATCGGTCAAGGCAGTCGTCGTGCTCAAGGCGGAAGCCGCCGCGCACCACGGCGGCGGACATCATCGCGTGGATGCGCGAGCAGATGGCGGCCTACAAGGTGCCGCGGACCATCGACTTCATCGACGCGCTTCCGCGCACGCCCTCGGGGAAGATCCAGTGGCGTACGCTGCAGGAGAAGGAGTTCGCCAAGCCGGGACGGCCGGAGTGAATTTGAAACTTTATTTCATCCTTCTCGGCTCTGGAAGCCGCTGTCGTGTCAGTTCATGTATCGATACCGAAACACGTGGAACGGATTCCGGAAGGAGGACAACATGAATCCAGCGCACGGCCGGACCTTCGTCCTGGTGGCCCTGCTCGGCGCCCTGGCCGGTTGCGCGACGCCGGCCGAAAAGCCGCCCGCCGATGCCGCGCGCGAAGAACTGGTCTACTTCGAGAACGCAGACGGAAAGTACGAGAAGTTCGCCACCCTGCTCGGCCGCCCGCCGGGTGGCAGCGTGTTTTTCATCCGCTCGCGCGACGGCAAGTCGATCGCCGTGTGCGCCGGGCAGCCGGTGGAGTCGCAGCCCGCGCCGGTCCAGGATCCGGGCGCGCAGCAACTTCTCCAGACGGCCTTCTTCCAGAACTGCCTGGCGCGGGCGAACGGTTTCATCGACGAACGCGAGTTCCTCAGGACGCACCGCAGGCTGGTCGACGCGGTCGCGACAAAAGTTCGAAAAGCCGAAGGCGTGCCGGGTTCCGGCCGCGCCAGGTAACTGTGCCACTCTGCGCGACGGCCTTGCGCCGCGCGCTCATGAAACGTCATGTTTAAATCCATCGCCCGCGACATCGTCAAGCTCGGCTGGCCGGTCCTGATCGCCCAGCTGGCGGTGATGATCAACGGGGTCATCGACACGGTCATGGCCGGCCGCCTCAGTGCGGTCGACCTCGCATCGGTCGGCGTGGGCGCGAGCATCTACATCAGCGTATTCGTGACCCTGATGGGCGTGCTGCTGGCGCTCACGCCGGTGGTCGCGCAGCTCTACGGCGCGAAGAAATTTGCCGAGATCGGCGAGGAAGTCCGCCAGAGCATCTGGCTGGGTGCATTCCTGACGGCCGTGGCCTTCGTGTTGATCTACTTCCCCGATCCGTTCCTGCGCATCGCGCAGGTCGCGCCGGAAATCGAGGTAAAGACCCGCCAGTACCTGCGCACGATCGCGCTGGGGGTGCCGGCCATGCTGCTGTTCCGGGTTTTCTATTCTTTCAGCACGGCCGTATCCAAACCGAGGATCATCATGGCGCTGAACCTGCTCGGCCTGGCGCTCAAGATTCCGCTGAACCTCGTCTTCATGCACGGTGCCCTGGGCATGCCGGCACTGGGCGGACCGGGCTGCGCCGTGTCCACCACGCTGATCGCCTGGGTGATCGCGTTCGCCGGCTGGGGCGTGTGCCGCATTGATCCGGCCTACCGGCGCTACGAAGTGTTCTCGCGCTGGTCCTGGCCGAAGCTCGACGGCCAGCTGCGCCTGCTCAAACTTGGCGTGCCGGTGGGGTTGACGTTCCTCGTCGACGTGACCTCGTTCACCTTCATGACCCTGTTCATCGCGCGCCTGGGTGCATCCAACACCGGCGGGCACCAGATCGCCGCCAACCTCACGGCGCTGATCTACATGATGCCGCTGGCGATGGCGAGCGCCTCGGGAATCCTGGTCGGCCAGGCGATCGGCGCGGGCGATCACGCGCGTGCACGACTGACCGGCGTGGTCGGGATCGCCGGCGGATTCGTCATCGCCTGCCTGGTCGGCGCAATGGTCTGGGTGTCACGCGCGAGCAGATCGCCGGCCTCTACTCGCGCGACGCCGAGGTACGCGCCATTGCCGCCACCCTGCTCGCCTTCGTCGCGCGCTACCACCTGTTCGATGCGGCCTCGGCGGTCTCGGTGAGCGTGCTGCGCGGCTACAAGCGCACGGTGATGCCGATGCTGTTCAATATCGTCGCCCTCTGGGGCGTGGGGCTGGGCGGAGGTTACCTGCTCGCCTTCGGCCACCTGCCCGGCCTGGCCGCGCCCATGGGCGCGCAGGGCTTCTGGACGGCCGCCACCGCCGGGATGCTGACCGGCAGCGTCCTGATCATCGGCTACTTCATTCACGTCAGCCGGCCGCACCGGCGCATCGATTAACTGGAATAATCACGCCCATGACGCCCAATCACAAAGTCGCCGTCGTCACCGGCGCCGCACGCGGCATCGGCCTTGCGATCGCCAAGAAGTTTCTCGAAGAGGGTTATCGCGTCGCGCTGCTCGACATCGACGCGGCCGAACTCGCGAAAGCCGATTCGCTGCTCGGGGAGGAATCGCTTGCGATCACCTGCGACGTGTCCGACCAGCAGCAGGTGCGCGCCGCAGTGAAGGAAATCACGACGCGCTTCGGCCGGATCGACGCGCTGGTCAACAACGCCGGCATTGCCGTGTTCAAACCCCTGCTCGAGACCACGCTCGAGGAATGGGAGCGCGTGCTGGCGGTGAACCTGACCGGCGCGTTCATCTGCACCCAGGCCTGCGCGCCCGAAATGCTGAAGAACGGCGGCGGCGCGATCGTGAACATCGGCTCGATTTCCGGCCTGCGTGCGAGCACCCTGCGCGTGGCCTACGGCACCAGCAAGGCGGCGCTCGCGCACCTGACCCGCCAGCAGGCGGCCGAACTCGGCAACGCAGGCATCCGGGTCAACCTCGTGGCACCCGGACCGGTCGACACCGCGATGGCGAAACTCGTGCACACGGCCGACATCCGCGCCGACTACCACGATGCGATCCCGCTGAACCGCTACGGACTCGAGGAAGAAATCGCCGCGGCGGTATGGTTTCTGTGCAGCGATGCGGCGAGCTATGTGAACGGCCAGGCACTGGCCGTCGATGGCGGCTTCGATGCCTCAGGGATCGGCCTGCCGAGCCTGCGCAACGGGCTCTGAAGGCACGCCCGCGTCAGCCGCCGCCGCACAGGGGACAGCGCGCCGGATCGACGCTCAAAGCACCAGGCGGGTCTTTTCGCCCGGCGCGTCGCACTCCACGCGGCCGCCCAGCCGCGCGACATGCGCGCGCGTTTCGTCCAGCTTGAGATCGATGTCGTCGTCCGACTGGTCGGGATCGTGGTGGAACAGGTGCAGGCGCTTGACCTCGGCGCGCACCGCGAGGTCGGCCACCTCGCTCACGCAGGAGTGACCCCAGTCGACTTTCGAAGGATATTCGTGGTCGCGATAGGTCGTATCGGTGATCAGCACCTCGCAGCCCCGGACGAAATCCGCGAGCCGCTCCAGATAGCGCTCGTCGCGCCGCGGATCGGTGGGCAGGTACAGTTCGTTGTCGGTGATGTAGCACACCGAACGCCCGTGGTAGGTCACCTTGTAGCCCAGGCACGAACCCGGGTGCTTGAGCAGCAGCGTGTCGATGCGCACCGCGCCGAACTCGAGCGTCTCCTCGCGCAGGTCGCGGAACACCAGGTGCGCGCCGAACTCGCGGATCGTGACCGGGAAATACACGCCTTCCATCTGCGCCGCGATCGCGCGCGCAATCGTGAGGTCGCCCTGGTAGGGGCCGTAGATCTCGACCTGGTTGCCGCGCATGTACAGCGGCGCGAAGAACGGCACCGTGTTGATGTGGTCCCAGTGGGTGTGGGAGATGAAGATCTTTGCCGAGATCCGCGGCACCCCCGATTTCATGATGTGATCCGACAATTGCTTGATGCCCGAGCCGCAGTCGAAGATGTACATCGGCTCGCCGCCGATCTCGATGCTCACGCACGAGGTGTTTCCGCCGCGCCGCAGCGTCCGTGGTCCGGGCACCGGCAGCGTGCCGTGCACGCCCCAGTAGGTGACCGCCATCTGGTTGGAGACGAATTCGTCGATCGAGGCCAGCAGGGTGTCGGGCTTGATCGGCTTCACGATGTAACCGTCGGCGCCGAGTTCACGCGCGCGGCGCCGGTCGAAATCGTAGGACTTGGCCGAGAGCACGATGATCTTCACGTCGGCCAGATCCGGCCTGCGGCGCAGTTCGCGGCAGAGCTCGAATCCGTCCATTACGGGCATCATCAGGTCGGTGATGACGCAGTCCGGCCGCTCGCCGGGAATCTCTTTCAAGGCCTGCTGGCTCGAACCGCTGGAAACCACGCTGTGACCCGCCCCTTCCAGCACGCGCCTCAGCAGCGCGAGTATGTCCGGGTCGTCGTCGACGATATAGAACTTCATCTGCTCTCTTTTATCCTGCGGAAACGCTCAGCCGGCCGGTCGCCGCCCTTCGAACGCATCCACCAGCAAAGATAACACGCCTGCATAGGCGATTTCGCGCGGATTCGGATAGGGACTCGCAGTTGCGATGCGCGCGGCCTGTTCGAGCCCCTCGCGCGGCATGCCGATGCCCGAAAGGCGCATTTCAAGGCCGAGCTTCTTCTCGATATCGCAGAGGCCCTGCAGATGATGCAGTGCGCCATTTATCTTTGCCAACACAGGCAAATTAGTCGGCTACAATCCGGCGCACTACGACCCCGTGAAAAAAGGGGCGTGCAGCCTCAGGAGGGAGGATGCAGGAGAACGAGACGACAAACGCAAGTGAACTGCTGGCTGTCACGGACGTATCGGTGCATTTCGGAGGCATCGTCGCGCTCGATGGCGTTTCGTTCAGCGTTCAGTCCGGCCAGATCGCCGGGCTCATCGGACCAAACGGGGCCGGCAAGACGACACTGTTCAATTGCCTTTCGCGCCTGTACTCCTGCAAGAGCGGCAACATCGAATTCAACGGCCAGCCGCTGCTGACTGTACCGCGTCACCGGATCGCGGAACTCGGCATCGGCCGCACTTTCCAGAACCTCGCCCTGTTCCGCACGATGAGCGTGCTCAACAACGTGATGCTGGGCCGGCACTGCCGCACGGGCAGCGGTTTTTTTGCCAACGCCGTGCGCATGCCCTGGGTGCCGCGGGAGGAAAAGGCCTCGACCGAGAAAGCCCGTGAACTGATTCGTTTCCTCGACCTTGATTCGGTCGCCGATGCGCGCGTCTCCGACCTGCCCTTCGGCACGCAGAAACGCGTCGAACTCGCGCGCGCCCTCGCGAGTGAACCCAAGCTGCTCCTGCTCGATGAGCCGGCGAGCGGCCTGAACCACGAGGAAGTGGCCGCGCTCGGCACGCTGATCCGCGACATTCGCGACCGCCTGCGCGTTACCGTCCTGCTGGTGGAGCACCACATGAGTCTCGTCATGGGCGTGTCCGACAAGGTCGTGGCGCTGAACTTCGGCCGCAAGATTGCCGAGGGCACACCGGCAGAAGTGCAGCAGCATCCCGACGTTGTGCAGGCCTACCTCGGGACGGCAGCCTGATGGCCGCGCTGCTCGAAGTCTCGAAACTGCACGCTGCCTATGGCCTGACCCGCGTTCTGCACGGCATCGATTTCTCCCTCGAGGAAGGTTCGATCACCGCCCTGCTCGGAGCCAACGGCGCGGGCAAGACCACCACGCTGCGCGCGCTGTGCAACATGGTGAAGACCGAGGGTGAGATCCGCTTCAACGGTGCGCGGATCGATAACAAGTCGACCGAAGACATCGTCCGGCTCGGCATCGCCCACGTTCCTGACGGACGCGGTACGTTTGCCCACCTGACAACCGAGGAGAATCTGCGGCTCGGCGCATACGTGCGACGCGACAAGGCGCGGATCGCAGAGGACTTCGAGCGCATCTACGGCTATTTCCCCCGACTCAAGGAGCGCCGCCACCAGCAGGCCGGCACGCTGTCGGGCGGTGAACAGCAGATGCTCGCGGTCTCGCGGGCCCTGATGCTGCGGCCCAAGCTGCTGCTGCTCGACGAACCGTCGTTCGGACTCGCGCCGCTGATCGTTCGCGAAATCTTCGCGATCATGCGGGAGATCAACAAGACCGAGAAGGTCAGCATCCTGCTGGTCGAACAGAATGCAGCCATGGCGCTCGACCTGGCCGACCGCGCCTACCTGATCGAAACCGGCCGGGTGATGCTGTCGGGCAGTTCGGAGGAAATCAAGCAGGACGAAGCCGTGCGGCGCTCCTACCTGGGCTATTGACGATGAAACCTACGACAAAAGAGGCGGCAGGCTGATGGAAACCTTCCTGCATCAGGTGATGGCCGGCCTCGCGACCGGCGGAATCTACGCCAGCGTCGCGCTGGCGCTGGTCATGATCTACCAGGCGACCCACCACGTGAACTTCGCGCAGGGCGAACTGGCGATGTTCTCGACCTACATCGCATGGACCATGATCGAGCATGGCGTACCCTACTGGATCGCGTTTTTTCTCACGGTCATCGTCGCCTTCGTGCTCGGCGTGCTGGTGGAACGGATCATCGTGCGACCGGTGGAGCAGGCACCCGTGCTGTCGGTCGTGGTGGTGTTCATCGGGCTGCTGGTGATCTTCAACAGCCTGGCCGGATGGATCTACACCTACACGATCAAGACCTTTCCGAGCCCGTTCCCGAAACAGGCGCCTTTCGGCATCCATCTGGTCTCGGCACACGAGATGGGTGCGGTGGTCGTCACGCTCGTCGTACTCGGCCTGCTCTATTCGTTCTTTCGTTTCACACCGCTCGGCCTCGCGATGCGCGCGGCCGCGCAGAATCCGGAATCGAGCAAACTTGTCGGCATCCGGGTCGGCTGGATGCTGGCCCTCGGCTGGGGCCTTGCGTCGGCCATCGGCGCGATCGCCGGCATGATGGTGGCGCCCGTCGTGTTCCTCGATCCGAACATGATGTCGGGAATTCTCCTCTACGCGTTCGCGGCGGCACTGGTCGGCGGTATCGACAATCCCGGCGGCGCGGTTGTGGGGGGCTTCATCGTCGGGGTACTCGAGAACGTGCTGGGCGCGTATGTGATCGGCAACGACCTGAAGCTTTCCGTGGCGCTGGTGCTGATCATCGGCGTGCTGGTGATTCGTCCATCGGGACTGTTTGGCAGGGTTCACGTAACGAGGGTATGAGCACATGACGACCGAAATTGCGCTTTCGGCCGCTCCTGCGGCTGCGCCGGCCAGGAACCGGCTCATCGGACTTGCGGTCCTGTTCGTCGCGGTCTGCGCGATGCCGTTTCTGGTCAGCAACTACACTACGTTCCAGCTCACCCTGGTGGTGGTCTATTCAATCGTGCTGCTTGGCCTGAACATCCTGACCGGCTACAACGGCCAGATATCGCTCGGCCACGGCGCGTTCTACGCAGTCGGCGCCTATACCGCTGCGATTCTCATGGACAAATTCGGCGTGCCCTACTGGGCCACACTGCCCGCGGCGGGCGCCCTGTGCCTGGCGGTCGGCTTCCTGTTCGGCCTGCCGGCGCTGCGCCTCGAGGGACTCTACCTCGCGCTGGCGACGTTTGCGCTGGGCGTGTCCATGCCGCAGTTGCTGAAATACAAGGGCATCGAGAGCTGGACCGGCGGCGTGCAGGGCATCACGATCCTGAAACCGGATCCGCCGTTCGGCCTGCCGCTCAACCAGGACCAATGGCTGTTCTATTTCTGCCTGGCGGTCGCCCTGGTGATGTTCTGGCTGGGCTGGAACCTGCTGCGCGGCAGGGTAGGCCGCGCCCTGATCGCGATTCGCGACCAGCCGATCGCAGCCGAAGTCATGGGCGTCAACAATGCGATGTACAAATCGCTGGCCTTCGGCATCAGTGCGATGTTCACCGGCGTGGCCGGCGCACTCGGCGCGATCGCGGTCCAGTTTGTTGCGCCCGACAGCTTCAACATCTTCCTCTCGATCACCTTCCTGGTCGGCATCGTGATCGGTGGGATCGCCTCGATATCGGGCGCGGTCTTCGGTGCGATCTTCATCCAGTTCGTCCCGAACATCGCCGACCAGATATCGAAAGCCGCGCCCTGGGCCATCTACGGGGTGTTCCTCATCGGCTTCATGTATGTCATGCCGGTGGGCGTTGCCGGCGCGATCCGGATCGCCGTCGCGCGGATCAAGCGCAGAACCATCGCCAAATAACAGCATCAAACGGGAGTACATCCCCCGCAACCAAAGGAGGTCTTCATGTCAGCAAAGCACCTGTTAGTGTCCGCAACCACGATTTTCAGCCTCGCCTTTGCGGCGCCCGCCGCGTTTGCCCAGAAGAAATACGACCCGGGCGCGACCGACAAGGAAATCAAGGTCGGAAACATCATGCCGTACAGCGGACCGGCATCCGCCTATGGCACGATCGGCAAGTCGGAAGCCGCCTATTTCAAGATGATCAACGAGCAGGGCGGGATCAACGGGCGCATGATCAATTTCGTCAGCGTCGACGACGGTTACAGTCCGCCGAAGACCGTCGAAATGGCCCGCAAGCTCGTCGAGCAGGATCAGGTGCTGTTCATTTTCCAGCCGCTGGGTACCCCGCCGAACTCGGCCATCCACAAGTACATGAACGCCAAGAAAGTGCCGCAGCTTTTCGTGGCCACGGGCGCAACCAAGTGGGACGACCCGAAGAATTTCCCCTGGACGATGGGCTGGCAGCCAAACTATCAGACCGAGGCGCATATCTACGCGCGCCACATTCTGCAGAACTCGCCGAACGCCAAGATCGCGGTGCTCTACCAGAACGACGACTACGGCAAGGATTACCTCAAAGGCTTCAAGGACGGCCTCGGCGCCAAGGTAAGCATGATCGTGAAGGAGGTTTCCGTACGAAACCAGCGATCCTACCGTGGACTCGCAGATCGTCCAGCTGCAGGGCACCGGCGCCGATGTATTCTTCAATATCACGACGCCGAAGTTCGCCGCACAGGCGATCCGCAAGGCCTTCGACATAGGCTGGAAGCCGGTGCACTACCTGAACAACGTCTCGGCCTCGATCGGCTCAGTGCTGACGCCGGCCGGCCTGGAGAAGTCAGTCGGCCTGATCTCGACCCAGTACCTCAAGGACCCGCTGGACGACGCCTGGAAAGACGACAAGGGCATGAAGGACTGGTACGCGTTCATGGCGAAGTACTACCCCGAAGGCAACCTCAAGGACGCATCGAATGTCTACGGTTATACCGCGGCCCAGGGACTGGTGCAGGTGCTCAAGCAGTGCGGCGACAACCTGACGCGGGAAAACGTCATGAAGCAGGCCGCGAGCCTGAAGGATTTCGTGCCTTCGCTGGCCCTGCCGGGGATCAAGGTCAACACCTCGGCAACCGACTTCGCACCGATCCAGCAGGAGCAGCTCGTGAAGTTCGACGGCAAGGAATGGAAACGTTTCGGCGATATTCTGAGCAAGTAAGTCGAGACGAGAAGAGGGGCTGCCGCCCCTCCTCAAACCTCCCCGCGCCAAGTGGCCGGGCACTAGAGAAGAAAAGAAGAGGGGCTTCGGCCCCTCTTTTCTTTTATAGCCGCTTGGCGACTTCTTCGAGCATGACCTCGGTGGCTCCGCCCCCGATCGACTGGATCCGCGCGTCGCGCGCCATGCGCTCGATCGCCGAGTCGCGGATGTAGCCGAACCCGCCGTGGAACTGCAGGCAGTCGTACATGACTTCGTTGACCAGTTCTCCGCAGTAGGCCTTGACCATAGAGACCTCCTTCACGCAGTCGCGCCCCTGCGCATCGGCCCAGGCCGCCGAGTACACCAGTTGCCGGCCGGCCTCCACCTTTGCCGCGAGCATGGACAGGCGCTGGCGGATCGCCTGCTTTTCCCAGAGCACGGCACCGAAGGCCTTGCGCTGCTTCACGTACTCGAGCGTAAGTTCGAGTGCTTTGGAAGCCTCTCCCATCGCCATCGCACCCAGCGTGATCCGCTCATTCTGGAAGTTTTTCATCACGGCGTAGAACCCGCGGCCTTCCTCGCCCAGCAGGTTGGCGGCCGGCACCCGGCAGTTGTCGAACACGAGCTCGGCGGTGTCCGAGCAGCGCCAGCCCATCTTGTCCAGCGGACGCGCGACGCTGAATCCGGGCGTGCCCTTCTCGACGATGAACATCGAAATCCCCTTGGTGCCCGCCGCGGGATCGGTCTTTGCCGCAACAAAGTAGAGATCCGCGTGCACGCCGTTGGTGATGTACATCTTCGCGCCGTTCAGCACCCAGTCGCGCACCCTCGCGCCGCGCGGAGGTGCGGATCGAGCGCACATCCGATCCTGCATCGGGTTCGGTCACCGCGACTGCGGTGATCATCTCGCCGGCGACTATCCCCGGCATGTAGCGCGCAAGCTGGTCCGGGGAGCCGGCGTTCATCAGATGTGGCGATGCCATGTCCGTATGGACCAGCACAGTAACGGCGAAACCGCCGAAGGAAGAGCGGCCCAGCTCCTCGGCCAGCACGGCGGTGCCGAGCACGCTCATCTCCGCCCCGCCGTAGGCTTCCGGATAGCGCAGGCCCAGGAAGCCGAGGCTGCCCATGCGCCGCAGTATGTCGCGCGGCACGAAGCCCGCGTCCTCCCATGCGCGCGCGGCCGGTACGACCTCCGCGTCCACGAAACGTCGCAGGGTATCGCGAAGCATGCGATGGGATTCCTCGAACCAGGGGGTGTCGGTATTCATAGAACGCATTATGAATCACGCAGGCTCGGCGCCAGTTTGGATACAATTCCGCGCAACGGAACCCTTTGGAGCATCAGATGCAATACGACCTCCTCCTGCGCGGCGGCCGGGTCATCGACCCGGCGCAGAAAATTGATGGACTCTTCGATGTGGCGATCAAGGGCGGGAAGATCGCGGCGGTCACGGCGAATATCGTGCCTTCGGCGGCCAGGGAGGTGGTCGATGTGTCCGGCAAGCTGGTCCTGCCCGGGCTGATCGACACGCACGGGCATGTCTTCCAGTACGTGACCGGCCGGTTCGGCATGGACGCCGACCTCGTGGGCGTGCATTCGGGCGTCACCACGCTGATCGACCAGGGCGGCCCCTCGTGCATGACCCTGCCGGCCTTCCGCGAGTATGTGGTCAACGCCAAGAAGAGTCGCGTGGTCGCCTTCCTGTCTGCCTATCTGGTCGGCGGGATGGAGGGGCATTACTACCCTTCCCTCTACAAACCCGATTGCCTGGATGTGGACGCCACGGTCGCCAGTGCGAAGGCGAACCCCGACATCGTCAAGGGCTTCAAGGCACACGCGGAGATCGGCGGCATGTCGCGCTGGGGCATCGAAGTCATGCGGCTTTCGGCCGAAATCGGCCGCAAAGCCAACCTGCCGGTCTACATCCATTTCGGCCAGCTCTGGCCGGCCCCGGACGGCACGCCCGGCATCGACCCGGACACGATCCTCCCCGAGGTCGTCAAGCTGCTGAAACCCGGTGACATCCTTGCCCACCCCTTCTCCAAGCATCCCGGCAGTTTCGTTGACAAGCATGGCAAGGTGCACCCGGTTGCGAAGGAGGCGATCGCCAACGGCATCAAGGTCGACGTCGGCCACGGCTCGCACTTCAGCTTCCAGATGGCGAAGATCGCGCTCGACGCGGGCATCATGCCCGACACGCTGGGCGCCGACATGCACGGCTACAACACTGCGGTGCCCAAGCCGCGCGGCACGCCCGAACAGCATTCGGACACCGACCACATGTTCTTCGGCTCGACCCGCTTTTCTCTGGTCTCGGCGATGACGGCGATGCTCGCCTGCGGACTGAAGATCGAGCAGGTCGTTCCCATGGTGACCTCCAACTGCGCGTTGATGGCGGGCATGCAGGACACCATCGGTTCCCTCGCAACAGGCCGCGAAGCCGACGTGTCGGTCCTCAACGACGAACGCGGCCGCTGGGTCCTGCAGGACAACGAGAAGCACCAGGTGACCACCGACCGCATGCTGCGCCCGGCATTCTGCCTGCGCGCAGGAGAGCGCTTCGACGCCGACGCTTCGATCCTGCCCGTCGCGCAGGCCGCCTAGTGGCCGGGAAAGCCGCGGGCGCGAGCGCCAAGGGCGTTGGCGCGTCTCTCCGCCGCAAGGAAGACGACCGCTACCTGCGCGGCCGCGGCCAGTTCGTCGGCGACATCCAGCGCCCGGGCATGCTGGAGGTGGCGTTCGTGCGCTCGCCGATCGCGCATGGACGCATCCTCGGCATCGAGAAGCCCGCCGGATTCGAGGACAGCGTATTCACGATGCAGGACCTCGACGGCGTCAAGCCGATCCGCGCCGTGTCCTCGCTCGCGGGATTCAAGGCCTCGAACCTCTGGCCGCTCGCGCAGGACAAGGTGCGCTTGGTGGGCGAGCCGATCGCGATGTGCGTCGCGGCCACCCGCGCCGAAGCCGAGGACATCGCCGCGCAGGTCTACGCCGACTACGAGGAGCTGCCGGCCGTCGTCGACATGGTCGAAGCGCGCACCGAACCGCCCGCGCTGGTGCACGACGACTGGGGCGACAACGTCTTTCTGGAAACCCTGGTCGACGCGGACTTCTCGGAGGCGAAGAAGAACGCGCCGATCAAGGTCCGCCGCCATATCCGCACCGCGCGCCAGTCGATGGCGCCGATGGAGGGGCGCGGCGTTCTGTGCGAATGGAACACGCGGCTCGACCAGCTCGAGATGCACAGCGCCGCGCAGATGCCGCACATCAACCGCGCGGGACTGTCGGAGTGCCTGGGCCTGGACCAGGGATCGATCCGTGTGATCGCGCCCGACGTCGGCGGTGGCTTCGGCTACAAGGGCATCCTGCTGCCCGAGGAAGTCTGCCTCGGCTGGCTTGCGAGGAAACTGGGACGGCCGGTGCGCTGGATCGAAGACCGGCGCGAACAACTCGTGGCAAACACCAACTGCCGCGAGCACGACTACGACATCACCCTCTACGCACACGCCGACGGGAAGCTGCTCGGCATCGACTGCGACGCGACCGTCGATTCCGGCGCCTATTCGCCTGTACCCGTTTTCCGCCTGCCTGGAGGCCGCGCAGGTCGGCTCGATCCTGCCGGGCCCCTACAAGATGGAGCGCTACCGCTGCCGCACCTGGTCGGTCGCGACCAACAAGCCGCCGATCCTGCCGTACCGCGGCGTGGCGCGCACCGGCGTGTGCTTCGCGCTCGAACTGATGATCGATGCGGTCGCGCGCGAGGCGCATCGCGAGCCGTTCGAAGTGCGGCTCGCAAACCTGGTGCCGCGCGAGGAGATGCCCTTCAACAACATCACCAACAAGCATTTCGACTCGGGCGACTATCCGGAGGCGGTGCGCCGCGCGGTCGCGGCGATCGACCTGCCGAAGTGGCGCGCGCGCCAGAAGAAGGGCGAGCCCGACGGACGCCGGATCGGCATCGGCTTTTCGGTCTACTGCGAACAGGGCGCGCACGGCACCTCGGTCTACTTCGGCTGGGGCATCCCGATGGTGCCCGGCCACGAGCAGTGCTTTGCGCGGCTCACGCCGGACGGCATGCTCGAACTGCGCATCGGCGCGCAGTCGCACGGCCAGAGCCTGGAGACCACGCTGGCGCAGGTCGCCAACGAGATGCTGGGCATCGATCCGGCCAACGTGCGCCTGATCCACGGCGACACGGGGCTGACGCCCTACTCCACCGGCACCTGGGGATCGCGCTGCATGGTGATGTCCGGCGGTGCGGTGGCCGCGGCGGCGAAGGAAATCGGCAAGCGCGTGAAGAACATTGCCGGCAAGCTGCTCGAAGTTGCGGTCGAGGACCTCGTGCTCGAAGAGGGCCGGGTCAAGGTGGCCGGCACCGACAAGTCGATGACGCTCGCCGAAGTGGCGCACGTCTGGTACCGCGCGCCGCAACTGCTGCCGGCCGATGTCGACCCGGGCGGACTGGAGGCCACCGCGGGCTACAAGGCGAAGGTCGACACCGGCACCTTCAGCTATGCCTGCCATGCAGTCGTGGTCGCGGTCGACACCGAGATCGGGCACACCGAAATCCTCGACTACGTGATCGTCGAGGACGGCGGCACGCTGATCAACCCGATGGTGGTCGACGGCCAGATCTACGGCGGTACTGCGCAGGGCATCGGCACCGCCCTCTACGAAGAGATGCCCTACGACAGCGAGGGCCAGCCGCTGGCCTCCACCCTGGCCGACTACATGCTGCCCGGCCCGACCGAAGTCCCGACCCCGCGCATCGTGCACATGGAAACGCCCTCGCCCTATACCGAGTTCGGCCAGAAGGGTCTGGGCGAAGGCGGCGCGATCGCGCCACCCGCCGCGATCGCCAACGCGATCAACGACGCACTGCACGAGCTCGGTGTCGAGGTCACGGAATCCCCGGTCAGCCCGCGCCGATTGCTCGCGGCGATCGAAGCCGCCCGCCTGGCCCGCGCCGCATGAAGGCCGCGGCATTCGATTACGAAAAGCCCGTGGACGTGGCGGGCGCGGTGCGCCTCCTTGCCGGCGCGCAGGGCATGGCCAAGCCGATTGCAGGCGGACAGTCGCTCGGCCCGATGCTGAACCTGCGCCTTGCGCAGCCGGCCCTGCTCATCGACATCCGGCGCATTCCCGAACTCTGCCAGGTCACGGAATCTGCCGACGCGTTGACGCTGGGCGCCTGCGTGACTCACGCGATGATCGAAGATGGAAAAGTACCCGACGTCACGCGCGGATTGCTGCCGGCGGTGGCCTCGGACATCGCCTATCGCGCGATACGCAACCGCGGCACCCTGGGCGGCAGCCTCTCGCATGCCGATCCGGCAGCCGACTGGGTCTCGACGATGATGCTGCTCTCGGCGGTCGCCGTGATCCAGGGGCCGGGCGGGCGTCGCGAAGTGCGCATCGAGGACTTCCTGCTTGGCGCGTTCGAGACCGCACTGGCGGAGGACGAACTGCTGGTCGCGGTGCGCATGCCGCGCCTGTCGAAATCCGCGCGCTGGGGTTACTACAAGTTCTGCCGCAAGACCGGGGAGTTCGCCGAGGCCATCGGCGCAGTCCTCGTCGATCCGGAGCGCAGGCTCTGCCGCGCCGTGATCGGCGCCACCAATTCGGTGCCGCATGTCATTGCCGATGCGCGCGCGATTGCAGAACGCTTCACGCCCGACGAGGCGTTCGGGGCGGTCGAGGCTGCGGGTCTGGGCGACGATCCCTATGAGCGGCAGATGCATTTCGTGGCACTCAAACGCGCAGCAGCGCGGCTCTCGGCCTGAACATCATGTCCAACACCATCACCAGGACGATCAACCTCAGGATCAACGGCCGGGAGGTGTCCGCCTCGGTCGAGCCGCGCCAGCATCTTGCGGATTTCCTGCGCGAGCGGCAGCTGCTGACCGGCACCCATATCGGCTGCGAGCACGGCGTCTGCGGCGCCTGCACACTGGAGATTGATGGTGCACCGTCGCGCTCCTGCATTACCTACGCAGCGGCCTGCGACGGCGTGGAAATCCGCACCATCGAAGCAATGGATGACGACCCGCTTGCGATCGAGCTGCGCGAAGCGTTTTCCGCCGAACATGCGCTGCAATGCGGCTACTGCACGCCCGGGATGCTGATGACAGCGCGCGACATCGTGCAGCGCCTGCCGGATGCGGACGAGTCCCGGGTCCGCAAGGAACTCTCCGGCAACCTGTGCCGCTGCACCGGCTATGTGGGTATCGTGCGTGCGGTCATGCGGGTACTGGCACAGCGGAAGAAGTAAGGCCCCCTATGCCTTTCGCCGTCCCAACCGGCGGCGGAAGTCCAACCCGAGCAGCGGCAGGCCGATCGCCGCGATCAGGAAGAGCGGGGTGGTTCCGGCCGCATCGAGGACGCGGGCGCCGAGCCACACGCCGAGCGACTGACCGGTAAACAGGAACAGGGCGAACAGCGCCAGCGCCGCGCCCCTGGATTCCGGCGCCATCTGGGTTGCATGCACCTGCAGGGTGTTGTGCAGCATGTACAGGCCGCCTCCGGCTGCAAGCAGGCAGGGGATCACCCAGCCTGCCGAAGGGGCAAACAGCAGGCCGAGAAAGGCCCCGCCCATCATGAATCCGCCGGTCATCGCCAGGTTCCGTTCGCCCAGGCGCCGCACGACCCGCCCCGAGACCAGCGCGTAGATCAGGCCGCCCAGCGCAAAGGTGGTGACGACCGTTCCGCTCGCCCCCAGGCCCAGCCCCAGATGCTGGTGCACATGGAGCGCAACGAAGGACAGCGCGCCGTAGAACAGCCCGCCTTCGATCGTCGCCGTGAGCAGCACGGTGACCACCCACGGCCGCCCCAGAAGCGCGCCCATGCGCCGGAAGCTCCCGAGCAGCGTGCTCTGGGCGTGCGCCGTGTCCTCGCGCGCCTGCCGGTTGCGGCGCAATTCCAGCGCAAGAAAGACTACGGCCAGGGCATAGAGCGCCGCCAGCAGCCAGAACATCGATCGCCAGCCGAACACCTCGCCGACATACCCACCCGCCGCGTTGCCGATGGCCACACCGAGCATCTGCCCGACGATGAACCGGGCCAGCACCGCCTGCCGCTTCTCGTAGGGCACCACATCCCCGATCCATGCGATCGAGAGCGGAATCGCGGCGCCGACCATGCCGCCGGCGACAAAGCGCGCGGCAACCAGAAACCCAAGGGTCGGTGCCAGGGCACAGCCGACGGTTGCAACCAGGGAAAGGATCGAGGTCACCAGGACCAGCCGGAACTTGCCGATCCGGTCCCCGATCGGCCCGTGCACGACCTGGAACAGGCCGTACGCCACCGAAAATGCGGTGATGCTTGCGGCTGCGCCGCCTGGCGTCGTACCGAAGGCGTCAGCCAGGAGCGGTAGCATGGGATCGGTCCCGCGCAGGCTGGCCGCGCTCACGAATGCCGTAAAAGACAGCAGTGCTATCGCACGATCTGGGGTACTCTCGCTCATCTCCATGAGCCTGAAATTTCGTTACATAAAATCATAAATACATATACTTATATAACTAACCTAAAGTTTAATATGACATTTAGTCATACTGCTTTTGAGCGTCCCGCGAGGCGTCTGGAAAAATCGAGACCAAGCACGGCCAGGCTGATCGCCGCAACCAGGAACAGCGGAACCGTGCCAACGCCATCGACCAGGCGTCCGCCCAACCAGACGCCGGCCGACTGTCCTGAAAACAGGCAAAGCGCGTAAAGGGCCACAGCCGCGCCGCGGGATTCGGGCGCCATCTGGGTGGCGTTGACCTGCAGGGTGTTGTGGAGCATGTACAGGCCGCAGCCGGCCGCAAAGAGACAGGCCATCGCGAATACCGGGAGCGGCGCAGCGGCGATGCCGAGATAAGCCCCTAACAGGATGATCCCGCCCCACCCGGCCAGCCCCCGTTCCCCAAGGCGCGCAACCAGGCGGCCAGAACCGGCCGCGTAGGCCACGCCACCCGCGGCGAACAGGATGATCGTCATGCCACTGGCACCAATGCCCATCCCGAGACGGTCATGCAGGTGAAATGGCACGAAAGCCAGTGCACCGTAGAACAGGGCGCCCTCAAGGAAGATCGTGACCAGGATCACCCGTACCCAGGGACGGCCCAGCAGGCCGTACATCTGCACGAAACTGGCAGCCAGCGTACTGCCGGCACCGCTGCCGGCCTGACGGGTAAGCGGATTGCGACGCAGTTCCACGTAAAGCAGCAGCGTGACGGCGACGTACAGCGCGCTGATCAGCCAGAACACCCCGCGCCAGCCGAACAATTCGCCGAGGGCACCGCCGGCAGCTGCGCCGAAGGCGGTACCGGCCATCTGCCCGATCAAAAAGCGTGCAAGCACCGGCTGGCGCTTGTCGTAGGCCACCACGTCCCCGATCCAGGCCATGGACAAGGGGATGGTCGCCCCCACGGTCGCACCGGCGACAAACCGCGCGAGCACCAGCATGTCCAGCGTGGGTGCCAGGGCGCAGGCCAGGGTACCGAGCAGCGAGATCGCGGCGGTGACGCAGATCAGCCGGTACTTGCCGAACTTGTCACCGAGCGGCCCGTGGATCACCTGCAGCAGTCCGTAGGACAGCGCAAATCCGGTGATTACGGCCGCCGCGCCGCCGGGCGTGGTCCCGAAATCCGCAGCGAGCAGAGGCAGCAGCGCATCGGCGGCGCGCGTGCTGGTCGCGCTGGCGAAGGCCGCAATGGCGAGGATTGCGACCGCGCGATCAGGAGAAGGGTTGCTCATGGAACCGGGCAGTATCCGTGAATCGTCAGCCCGGGGCGAGTACAGGTTCAGGTCTGGTTCGCTGGTCGACCTTCGGTAGCGTGCGTCCCGTGTGCGAAGTGGCACGCTGCGCGATGTCCAGGACCGACTTCGCGCAGCAGCGGCGCTTCGGTGCGGCAGCGATCGACCTGCTTCGGGCAGCGGCCGAACAGGCGGCAGACATGCGGTTGGGGATCGATCGGCGAGCGCGGCTCGCCGGTGAGGACTTCACGTGCTCCGGGGCGTCCGCCAATCGCCGGAATCGCGCGAATCAGCGCCGCGGTATACGGGTGGGCCGGATTGCGGAATACCTCGGCGGTCGGGCCCTGCTCAACCACCTTGCCCAGATACATCACGATGACGCGGTCGCAAAGCATCCGCACCACGTTGAGGTCGTGCGACACGAACAGATAACTCATGCCGAGGCTGTCCTTGAGCCCGGCCAGCAGCTTGAGGATCGTCGCCTGTACCGAAACATCGAGCGCCGCGGTCGGCTCATCGAGGATCAGCAGTTCGGGGCGCAGCGCGATCGCGCGCGCAATGCCCACGCGCGCCTTCTGGCCTCCGGAAAGCTGGTGGGGAAAGCGCATCAGCAGCTCTTCTGGCAGACCGGTCTGTTGCGCCGCCTCGTAGACCTTCGCGCGAAGGACAGCATGATCCCTGATGCCGCCGAGCAGCCGAAGCGGCTCGGCGATGGTGTCGTATGCGGTATAGCGAGGATTCAGGCTGTCGGAGGGATCCTGGAAGACCATCTGGATCTTCGGCCTGAACTGGGTCTCCGCAAATTTACGCGCCGGTATGAAGCCGATGTTCCTGCCGTTGAAGACGATATCGCCTGAGGTCGGGTCGAGCATGCGGGTGATCAGGCGCACCAGCGTCGATTTGCCGCAACCCGATTCGCCCACCAGGCCGACGCTCTCGCCGCGGGCGATCTCGAAACTGACATCGTCAACCGCATGCAGCAGGCTGCGCCGGGCGCGCATGCCCAGCGGTGCGCTGCCGACTGGAAACTGCTTGCGCAGTTCAACCACGTCGAGGAGGTTCGGCGTCACAGGGGATTGAAACAGCGCGCGTGATGCGCGGTGTCGAACGACACCAGGGGCAGTTCCTCGACCGAGCACCGATCGAGCGCGCGCTCGCAGCGTGCCTGAAACCGGCAGCGCGGAAGGTCGTTGCGCCGCAGATCCGGCAGATTGCCGGGAATCGAGGACAGATCGGAGATCTCGACGCCGGGACTCGGTGTCGACGCAATCAGCCGCACCGTATAGGGATGGCGCGGCCCGGAAAACAGGCTCGCCGTCGGGGCTGATTCGACCACATGGCCGGCGTGCATGACCACCACCCGGTCGCAGTATTCGGAGGCCAGCGCAAGATCGTGAGTGATCAGGATCGTCGCCATGTTGCGCGCACGCGCCAGTTCACTGACCAGTTCCATGATGGCCGCCTGCGTGGTCACATCCAGGCCCGTGGTGGGCTCGTCGGCAATCAGCAGCGACGGGTTGCAGGCCAGCGCGAGCGCAATCATCACCCGCTGGCACTGCCCGCCCGACAGCTCGAACGGATAAGCTGAATAGCGGCGCTCCGGGTCGGTGATGCGCACCTGCGCCAGGCATTCGATGGCCTTGGCTTTCAGGTCGGCCTGCAGCGTCGAGGTATGCGTGCGCAGCACGTCCTCGATCTGGCGTCCGATCCGGCGGATCGGATTCAGTGCGGTTCGCGGATTCTGGAAGATCATCGAAATCTCGCGCCCGCGGATTTCCTGCAGCGCGCTTTCCTCCGCGGCCAGCATGTCCAGGCCCGCAAAATGGATCGAACCCTGCCTGACCTGCGCGGCCGCATCAAGGATACGCAGGATGCCAAAGGACAGCACCGACTTGCCGGAACCGGACTCGCCGACAATGCCGACCGTTTCGCCCTTGCGCACTTCGAGCGACACGTTCTCCAGCGCATGCACCGTGCCCGACCGCGTGCGGAATTCCAGAGAGAAATCCTTGACGGCAAGCAGCGGCGGTTCCGTCTGCACCGCGTTCACGTCCGCATCCTCGGATCCATGATGTCGCGCAGCCCGTCGCCCAGCAGGTTGAAACAGAAGACGACCAGCATCAGCGTCGCCCCCGGGAAGAAGGCGATCCACCATTCCCCGGAGATGATGTACGTCGCGCCTTCGGCCACCATGATTCCCCACTCCGCCTGCGGGGGACGCACGCCCAGGCCGATGAACGAGAGTCCGGCCGCATTCAGGATCGCCCAGCCCATGTTGAGGGAAATCTGCACCATCATCGGCGGCAGCACGTTCGGGAACAGGTGCAGCGCCAGGATGCGCAGGTTGGAGTTGCCGGCGAGCCGCGCTGCCTCCACATAGCCCGCTTCGCGACGCACATTCACCTCGGCGCGCGAAACCCGGATGTAGAACGGCAGGTTGATGATCGCCGTCGCAAGGATGATGTTGCTCACCGTGTTGCCCAGCGCGGCAACGATGCCCATCGCCAGCACGAACAGGGGGAAGGCCATGATGGTGTCCGCAATGCGCCCGATCGCGCGGTCGGCCCAGCCACCGTAGAAGCCGGCCAGGCAGCCCAGGGCCGACCCGAGGACGAAGGAGGCGAACACCGCGGAGACCGCAATGCCGAAATCGAGCTGCGCGGCGACGATGATCCGCGAAAGGATGTCGCGGCCCAGCGAATCGGTTCCGAACCAGTGGGCGGCCGAGGGCGGCTTCAGGGCCGCCACCGTGTCGCTCGCGAGCGGGTCATAGGGCGCGATCCACGGTCCGAACAGCGCGAGAAATACAAAGAAGGCGAACAGCACGAATGCACCCAGCGTCACCGGGTTGCCGGTTGCGACATAGCGTGCGTGCTTCCAGGTTTCGCGCCAGCCCGGCGCCGCCATGGCGGTGCTCATGTCATCCCTCGATGCCTACGCGCGGGTCGACAAGGCCATAGGTCACGTCGATCGCGAGGTTGAGCGCCACATAAACCAGCGCCATGGTCAGCACGAAGCCCTGCACCGGCGCATAGTCCGAGGACACGAGCGCCTCGATCACATACGAACCGATGCCCGGCCAGGCGAAGACCTTCTCGACCAGCACGTTGGAGCCGAGCAGGAACGAAAACACCATCCCCAGCGTGGTGATGATGGGCAGCAGCGCATTTCGAAACGCATAGGTATAGAGCACCGTGTTCGAAGGCAGCCCGCTGGCCCGCGCGGTACGGACAAAATCCGAGGACAGCACGCCGAGCATGGATGCGCGGGTCATGCGCATCAACGGCGCCATGACGAACAGTCCAAGGGTCACGGAGGGCAGGATCAGTTGCTTTGCCGCCGCCACGAACGTCTCCATGTCGCGCGCAAGCAGGCTGTCGATCAGGTACATGCCGGTGATCGACGGCGGTGCGACATACGAAACATCCAGCCTTCCGACCGGCGAAGGCGCGACCCCGAGCAGGAAGTAGAAGACATAGGCAAGGAGCAGCCCGGTGAAGAAGGTCGGCAGCGACACGCCCACCGTGGCAAGCATGCGGCACAGGTGGTCCACCCAGGACCCGGGACGCGTCGCGGCCAGCACCCCCAGCGGAATCGCAAAGACACAGGCGAAGACCAGGCCGCACAAGGTCAGCTCCAGCGAGGCCGGCAGGCGGGTGCGGATCTCGGTCACCACCGGCTGCCCGGTGGACAGCGAATTGCCGAGTTCTCCCTTGCCGAGATCCTTGATATAGAGCACGAACTGATGCGGCAGGCTCTTGTCCAGCCCGAGTTGCTTACGTATCTGCTCGATCGCCTCGCGGGTGGCCGAAGGCCCCGCAAAATAGGCCGCCGGATCCCCCGGCAGTGCGCGCGTGAGCAGGAAGGTGACGATGACCACGCCGATGATGTTCGGTATCGCGCCGACCAGCCTGCGCAGGATCATCCGGGTCATGGCTCAGCCCGACGCGAGTGGTGCATCGAGGGGCGGCATGCTGGGCTGGACCGTGTCGAAGAGGCTCACGTGCGCCGCGACCACGCGCCAGCCGGCCGGGGCGCGCATCCAGGTCTGCATCTGCCGCCCAAACCGGCCGGAATTGTTGCGCCGGTACTCGCAGCTTGCCGTCGCGAAATCCTCGCCGTAAGTCGTGATCACCACGCGGGTCAGCGTGCGCGCAAGGTCGGCCACATTGCGCGCAGCCCGTACACCTGCGATCGCTGCATGGCCATAGGCCTGTTCGGCAAGGCCGTAGCGAATCGTATACGGCGAATCCCAGAAGATCTCGTTCAGGACGGCAATGTCGTTTGCCATCAGCGCCCTTTCGTAGCGCTGGAACGACTGCGTGACTTCGGCGACGATCTCGGGACGGTTGATTTCGAGGCTCATGATGTTTCCTTTGGTGGGTTGAATCTGGCAACCCCCATTTTCTCCAGAACCGATGCCACCCGCAGGCACAAATCTTCGCGCCAGGGCGCGCAGATGATCTGCATGCCGACCGGCATCCCCTCGAGCATCCCCACCGGCACAACCGCCACCGGCAGGCCGATGAACGAAATCGGCTGGGTCAGCAGACCCATGTTGGGACGCGACAGCATGTCCACGCCGTTGATCTGCATGCTTTCCTGGCCGATCTTCGTCGCCGTGCGCGGTGTCGCGGGCGCGAGGATGACGTCGACTTCCTGAAACAGCTTCATCACTTCCCGGTAGTACCAGCGCCGGAAACGCTGTGCCTGTAGATACCAGGCCGCGGGCACCATGGTGTTGGCCAGCAGTCGGTCGCGGATCAAGGGTTCGAAATCGTCCGCGCGCGTGCGCAGGTTGGGCAGATGTAGTTGCGAGCCTTCGGAGGCCGTGATCACGAATGCCGCAGCGCGCGCCCTGCCCGCTTCCGGTATCTCGACCGTGCGGGTTGTATCGAGTTTTTCGCACACTCCCTTCACGATGGCAGCAACCGCATTCTCGGCGCCGGTCTCGAAATATCCAGCCGCGCGGGCGATGCGCAGCGACCCGGCACCCCGCGCAAGCTGCGCGCTGACGGGCTCGGCCGGCGCGTCCCGGCACACCGGGTCATGCGGATCGGGACCCTGCATGGCGTCGTAACTTGCGGCCAGGTCGGCCGTCGAGCGGCAGAACGGACCGAGGTGGTCGAGCGAAGCGACGAACGGAAAACTTCCAGCACGGGTCAGCCGACCGTAGGTCGGCTTCAGGCCGAAAATCCCACAGAGCGAAGATGGGACACGAATAGAACCATTGGTGTCGGAACCGAGGGTGAGTGGCACGAGTCCCGCAGCAACCGCCGCGGCCGAGCCGCCCGAGGAGCCGCCTGCGATGCGTTCCGGATCGTGGGGATTGCGCGTCGGCCCGTAGTGCGTGTTCTCCGTCGTGAATCCGTAGGCGTACTCGTCCATGTTCAACGTGCCCACGAGTACCGCGCCGGCCGCATTGAGGCGGCTGATCAGCGGCGAGTCCGCGGTCGCCGGCGGAAGGTCGCGATTGATCTTCGAACCCGCAAGCGTAGGCAGGCCCCGCACGTCAAACAGGTTCTTGACCGCAAACGGGACACCGGCAAGCGGTCCGGGATCGACGCCGGCAGCAAGCTTCGCGTCAACGGCCTGCGCCTCGGCCATGGCACGCGCCTCAGTCAGGTCGATGAACGCATTCAACGTCGGATTGCGCGCGCGGATCGAAACAAACACCGCGGCGGTGTTGGCCGCAGCCGTGATCCGCCCCGACCGTACCGCGGCCGCGGTCTCGAGCGCGGTGGGCGCAGTCACGGCCGCCACACCGGTCCGAGTTCGTCCGCCACGGGGTCGAGCGGAAACGCATTCACGACCGAGGCGATCTCGGCGGTGCGCCGCAGGTTGGCGATCACGCCGGGCACCTGATCGGCGCTCAGCGTGATGCCCACCAATGCTGTCGCACTCCGCACGTAAGCCTCATCGATGTCTGCGGGCTCCAAGACTCAGCCTTTTTCCAGGTCGCGGTAATCGGGCTGGAGGTGGAACCAGTAGGTGTATCCCTTGATGGACTTCTGCATCGCCACGTCCATGTTCGGCTGGGCCAGCGGGATCCGCGGCACCTCGTCGAACGCCATGTTGATGAAGCCGTGCACGTCTGCCGTGTACTTCTTCGGATCGGTCTCGAAGCGGGCCGCGTCGATCAGCTTGTCCATTTCCGGATTCTGGTAGCTCATCGTGTTGAACACGGCGTTCTGTCCGTGATAGCACCAGAAGAAGAAATACTCGGGCAGGTTGAGCCAGCCGCCGAAGCGATTGAGCACCATGGGCAGATCCTTCTTCAGCAGTGCAGAACGAAAGTTGGAACCGGGGATCTTGTTGATCGTCGCCTTGATGCCGATCTGGGCCAGCGCCTCCTGGATCAGGATGCAGGCCGGCTCGCCGATCGTCGCGCCGCCGAGGTCGTACGACAGGGTGGTCTCGAAACCCGCCTCCATGCCGGCCTCCTTCATCAGGGCCTTGGCCTTGGCGATGTCGGTCTTGTAGCCGTGCGGCTGGGGCCAGACGTTGCTTGTGGCCTTGTTGTCCTTGTCGCCCCAGAGCTTGGTGGCGCGCTTGTACATCGCGTTGTCGAGGATCTTTTCGTACGGCACCGCGTAGGCCACGGCCTGGCGGACCTTCACGTTGTTGAAGGGCGCGTTCTTCACGTTCATGCCGAGATACCAGATCGCGTTTTCGATCGGGGTGGTCACCACGTTGACCTTCCCGCCCTGCGACATCTCGAGGAAGTCCTTCGGCGGCATCTCGTAGGTCATGTCGATGTCACCCTTCTCCAGCAGTGCGCGACGGTTGCCGGCCGAAGGAATCTCCCGCTGTACGACGCGCTTGATCTTGGGCAGCTTTCCGCTCTTCCAGTCGTCGAAGCGGGCGAAGATGATTTCCTGTCCCGGCTTGTAGGATTCGAGCTTGTACGCGCCACCGCCGGCGACGTTGCCCTTGGTCCAGTCCAGCGCCCAGGGGTCTTTCTCGGTTGCGTGCTTTTTCACCGCTTCCGAATTGAAGATCGCCGGAACAGGCACCGCGATGTCCATGATCGTGAGCTTGTCCTTGCGCAGGAAATTGATCTTGAACGTGTGGTCATCGACCACCACGAACTGCTCGGGCTTCTCGAGCGATCCGGCCTTCATCTGGAAGGTGGGGAATCCGCCGACTGTCACGGCGCGGTCGAATGACCACTTCACGTCCTTTGCGGTCACCGGCGTGCCGTCGTGGAACCTGGCGTTTTTCTTCAGCTTGAAGGTCACCGACATCCCATCGGCCGCCATCGCGAAGGACTCGGCCAGCTCGGGCTCGAGCTTGGTGTAGTCATACATCATCGTGCCGTCGGCGAGCTTCTTCTTGCCGAAGGTCAGCAGGCGGTCGTAGCAGATCCACGATACGCCGTAGCTCGGGCGATTGGCCCCGACCGTCTGAACGTCAAGCGAATTCGGCCCGGTTTCGTTGGCGACGATCAGCAGTTCCTTCCTGCGATCGCTCTGCGACCAGACTTCGAGCGGCAGCATCGATGCACCTGCTGCGGCGGCGGTTGAAAGCAGAAAGTCGCGACGTTTCATGATTGACTCCTAGTCAGGATGAACGGATTGAAGAAGTAGCGGAAATCGATTGCATGTAGTTGCGCCAGCCGCCGAACGAGGTGATCTCGGGCCTGCCGGAGGTCGCGTACTGCTCGCAGACGAAGCCCTGGACGGACTCCCCGTCTTCGAGGATCAGCGTCGCGATGCCGAGCGGTGACGGAATATCTGCAACGAATGAACCGAAATTTTTCACGGGCAAGTCCCATACCTCTACCTCGATGCAGGAACCGTGCCCGGCTGCGGTCCGGACCAGCGCAGGTTTTGGCGGTGTGCTCTCGTTGAGTGCGTAAAGAAGATAGTCGGGCGCCGTGCGCGCAGCGCGCAGCAGGCGTGCGCCCCGTTCGGTCAGTTGATGATTGAGCGGCATCCCGGAAAGATGTGCTCCAACCACTGCAACGCGAACGCGCGACCCGACGGGCGCGACAGGAAGCGCCTCGCCGCAGAACGCCGCGCCTACGCCCGCCAGCGCGCGATCCGAGAATGCAGGCCCGATCAGGGTCACACCGAACGGAAGGCCGTCCTCGCGAAACCCGGCCGGCACCGTGATCGCGGCGAGGTCGAGCAGGTTGACGAAATTCGTATACAGACCCAGGCGCGAATTCAGTTCGACCGGATTCGCTTCGACTTCGGCCAGCGTATAGATCGTCGGCGCACCGGGAACGAGCATCAAATCTGCAGAAGCCCAGACGGATTCGGTCTCGCGCCGAAGTGCCGCCAGCCTGTACTGCGCGCGGAATGTGTCGGCGGCCGAAAACTTCCGGCCCGAACCGGTGATCTCGCGGGTCACCGGATGAAATGCCTCCGGATGCGCGTCCAGAAAGCCTTCCAGCGGCGCGAGCCGCTCCGCGACCCACGGACCGCCATAAAGGAGCGACTGCGCGGCAAGAAACGGCCCCATGTCGACCTCCACCGCCTGCCCTCCCAGGGCGGCCAGCCGGCGTACGGCCACCTCGAATAGAGTCGCATAGCCTTCGTCGCCGAAAAATTCAAGTTGCCCGGCATGGGGCACGGCAAAGCGGAAAGCCGGCGGTGCAAACCATGCGGCGTCCCCAACGGGGCGGGAATAAGGATCATCCGGGTCGAAGCCTTCGATCACTGATAACACCGCAAGCGCGTCGTGGCAGGATGAAGCGAATACGGAAACGCAGTCGAGTGTCCGGCAGGCGGGGACGACACCCGCGGTCGATACCAGCCCGCGCGTGGGTTTGAGACCGACGAGGTTGTTGAACGCCGCCGGCACCCGCCCCGACCCCGCGGTATCGGTCCCCAGCGAAAAACTCGCCATGCCGCTGGCGACAGAGACCGCCGAACCGGAACTCGAACCGCCGCTGATGTAGCGCGCATCGAACGCGTTGCGGCAGGCACCATAGGGTGAACGCGTGCCGACCAGGCCGGTGGCGAACTGATCGAGGTTGGTTTTCCCAACCAGGATGGCACCCGCCTGCAGGAGCTTCGTCACGACACTCGCACTGCGCTCCGGCGTGTAGGCAAATTCAGGACAGGCCGCGGTGGTCGGCATGCCTTCGACATCGATGTTGTCCTTCACCGCAAACGGGATACCGAACAGCGGAAGGCGTGCGCGCTCGGCCGGCCCCATGCGTTCGAGGATGTCGATGCGCGCCGACAAGGCCTCGGGCGGGGTCCTGTGGATCCAGATCGGATTGTCGCCGGCGCCATCCATGCATGCCGTGCATTCGGCAAGGACGCGCGCCGGTGTCAGCGAGCCCGTGGCGTAGGCGGCGCGCAATGCAGAGATGGAGAGGTCGAAGGCTTTGTTCATCAATTCCCGTCTTGGCATGCAACTTGTATACAAGCTGGCATCCCAGTCGAATGCATGGACCGTGCCATGTTCCCTAAGCGCTTGATCCCACTCAAAACCCGTACGAAACCGGTGTGCGTCTCGCGCGCTGACAACGACGCAGCGCACAGGCGGCGTGCACCCGGTTGGACGGAGACGCACCCGAACAGGGCGATCGTCATGGGACATGGAGGAACTCGGGAATGAAGGCAACCACCAAGGGCAATCTCGCCGAGGGCGTTTATCGGCGCGTGAAGGCGGACATCTTCGAATTCCGCCTGCTTCCGGGCACCCGCTTTTCGGAAAATGATGTCGCCGAACAGGCGAAAGTCTCGCGCACGCCAGTGCGCGAGGCGCTCTACCGCCTGGAGCGCGAAGGCTTCGTCTCGGTGCACGCGAAGAGCGGCTGGAGCGTGCGTCTGCTCGATTTCGACCAATTCGAGCATCTCTATGACGTGCGGATCATCCTGGAACTGGCCGCGGTGAAAAAGCTCTGCGACGGCGATTCACGCGAAGCCCTTACGCCCCTGCGCAGGATCTGGGCCGTCCCGGCGAAGCAGCGCATTACCGACTGGGTCGAGGTTGCGCGCCTGGACGAAGCCTTCCACATGACTCTGGTGGAGGCCGCCGGCAATCCGGAGCTCGCGCGCATCCATGCCGACATCACCGAGCGGATACGGATCGTGCGCCGCCTTGATTTCACCTATGCCGAGCGTGTCGCCAGTACCTATGAAGAGCACGCGGCGGTACTCGACGCGATCCTGGCACGCAAGGCATCGCAGGCGAGCCTGCTGCTGCGCGCGCACATAGAGCAATCCAAGCTCGAAGTGCGCAAGATCAGTCTGCACAAGCTGCACCTGGCGCACCAGCAGAGCGCCTGACGGTTTGCCATGCGAGTCGCGCCGGGTCGCCTGCGGGGGGGCTGCGCGGATAAACTACCCGCATCCCATTCTGTCACCCTGCCAGGAGCCTGCCATGCCCAGAACCAAACTGAATGTTCCCGACGTCGCAGAAGCGGCCCCGGGCCTGTGGTCGAACGCGATCCGCACCGGCGACACCTTGTATATCTCCGGTCAGGTTGCCCGGCCGTTCGATGGCCAGGGCGGCATGGTCGGCACGGACGAGTACGCGCAGGCGAAGCAGATTTTTTCGCGCATCGAGCGCATCGTGAAGGCGGCCGGCGGAACCATGGACAACCTGGTCAAGATGACGATCTACATGGTCGACATCACGAAGAACACCGAAGTGTGGCGGGCGCGGCGCGAATTCTTCACGGGCGACTTCCCGACTTCGACCCTGGTCGAGGTGCGTTCGCTTGCCAAGCCCGAAGTTCTGGTGGAGATCGAAGCCGTCGCTTGGCTGGGAAAAACCGGCGCATAACCACATCGTCAAATGCTGGACAACCCCGCGAAATCGGTAGCCGATTACCGCCGCATCGCGGCGGACTACGACCGTGCAACACGCCGGATCAACGGGGTGCGCCGCGAAGCTGTGGTGACACTACGGCTGCAGCCGGGCGAGACAATGATCGATGTCGGCTGCGGCTCGGGCTTTTCGTTCGGACCGATACTCGAGCGAATCGGTCCGAACGGATTGCTGCTCGCGTTCGATCATTCACCGGAGTTGCTGCGTATCGCTCGCTCCCGGATCGACGTGGGCGGCTGGAAGAATGTCGTGCTTCGCCAGGCAAGCGCAGAAACGGTTGATTTCCACGCCGACATCGCTGAGCGTGGCGCGCCCGCCGCGACCGCACTGCTGTTCAGTTATGTGCACGACATCCTGCAATCGGAGGCTGCGCTCGATCATCTGCAAGCGCACGCGAGATGTGGCGCCCGCGTGGCCGCCTGCGGCACCCGTCTATGGCCCTGGTGGGGATGGCCCGTGAACCTGTATCTGCACGTGACTCACCGGCACTACATCACCAACCGCCAGGAAAACTTCCGCACCCCCTGGGCGAAACTTGAACGTCGGTTGGAAAATTTTTCGGTACGCGTGCACTGGCCGCCGGGCTGGCGCTACATCGCGACCGGAACGCTGCGCTAGAAACGAGGACATGGCGCAGGTCCTCAGACACCGATTGCTGCCACTTCCGGTCTAATATCGGCTCTTGGAGCCAGTTTCTGGGCAGATTGCTGCCATCCCCTGCCGTCGGTACCACTGGATTCAGCGCCCTGGAATGGCCCAGTATCGTTCCATCATTTCGAATAGTCCCTGAATCAACAGGGCCAGCGCGGCCGCGGGCACGGCGCCCGCGAGCAGCAGGACGGTGTCGTTGAGCGCGAGTCCCGCGGCAATGCGCTCACCGTAGCCGCCCGCCCCGATGAACGCCGCAATGGTCGCGGTTCCGACGTTGATGACTGCCGAAGTCTTGATGCCCGCGAGAATCGCAGGCCGAGCCAGCGGCAATTCCACCGACAGCAGCTTGTCGCGATTGCTCAGGCCGAGGGCAAGCGCCGCCTGCCGCAGACCACTTCCTACGCCCAGCAGGCCCGCATGGGTGTTACGCACGATCGGCAGCAGCGCATAGAGAAACAACGCCACCGCCGCCGGCCAGATACCGATGCTACCCATCAGCACAATGAGAAACGCGAGCAGCGCCAATGACGGAATGGTTTGTATGACGCCCGACCAGTGCGAAAATCGGCTGTGCCAGCGCCTTCTTCTTCGCCGCCAGCGCGCCCAGTGGCACACCTGCGAGTATGCCTGCCGCGAGCGATCCGAACACCAGCAGCAGGTGCTCCCGTGTCAGTCGCCACAGGTCGTCTGCAAACAGGGCCGCAAGAAAACCTCTCGATGGCGAACTCTTCCCCGTGGCGCCTGCTGTGTCATAGCGTGCAGCGGCCTCGGCGAAGGTTCTGCCTTCGATCTCGGCTGCGGCGTTCATCGCGATCATGCGCGCTTCGTCGATGGTGCCTTCCAGCGTGCGCAGCGCCTGCCATTGCGCCGGAAAGCGTGCCGGTGCTTCCGCGCGATGCAGCAGCAGTGCCGCGTAGCTGGGAAAGTAGTTCCTGTCGTCGGCGAGCACGCGCAGCTTGTAGCGCGCGATCTTGGCGTCGGTGGAATAAAGGTCGATCACGTCCACCCTGCCCGCCGCCAGCGCCTCGTAGGCGAGGCCGTGGTCCAGACCCGCGGGCACGGCCTGCGTCAGGCCATAGGCGCGTGCAAGGCCGGGCCAGCCGTCCTTGCGAGCGAGAAATTCGTGCGAGAACCCGAACCGCAGCCCGGGCTGGCCGATCAGGTCGCCGATCGTGCGCAGTTTCAATTCACTGGCGAGCACCTCGCGCACGCCGAGCGCGTAGTTGTTGGCAAACCCCAGCGGTACCGATGCAGCGAGACCCATGGGTGCGAGCCCCCGGTTCAGGTCTTCGATCGTCGGGTTGCCTTCGATCTTCAGGATCTCCCGGGCGATCGTTCCGCTGTACTCCGGATATACGTCGATGTTCCCCGCGCGCAGGGCATCAACCAGGATGCCGGTGCCGCCCAGTCCCTGCCTGTGCTCGGCGGCCCCGGCTCTTGAGCGCCTTGCGCAGCAGCAGCTCGCCCAGCACATAGGATTCGGTAAAGCGCTTGGACCCGATGCGCAGTGGCTCAGCGGCCTGCGTCGCGCCCGCGCAAAGCACCGAGGCAAGGAAGAACGCAAGCGCGATGACGAGCGTGGCCCCCGACCCGTGCACGGGCCGCGGCGCTTCAGGCATGAAACTGCTTCCAGAAAACATCTTTCAACGCGACCCGTCCGTCGCGCGCCGTAACCAGTTCAACGCCGCGCAGCGTGAACGACGCACCGTCGCGATACCTGCCATCGATCACGTAGGTCATGACAAGCCGGTCCGGACCCAGGCCCTGGCACTTCACGTCGTTGAATTTCAGGCGTTCGAACAAGGCGTCGTTCTCTTCCATGCCTTGCATGAATCCGTCGATCCCCTTGCGCACCCGTCCGTCCGGCGCGTCGGCGCCAAAGGCGAAATGCCACTCGGCATCTTCGGTGATCACCTCCGCGAGCATGGCACGGTCACGGCTGAAGTACGCCTTGCCGAATCGCTGCATGAGTGCAGTTGCCGCCTTGTCGTCCATCGGGCCTCCTGTCTGAAACGCGATTGTTAGGCATCGCGCCTGTGCGTGCCGGAATCAGCCCAGCTTGTATTCGCGCAAGGCATGCTCGCGCAGTTTCGTCTTCTGCACCTTTCCGCTCGCGGTCATCCCGATCGCATCGAAACTCTCCACGATCCGAAGATACCGCGGCACGCGGAAGTTCGCGCAGCGCTGTTTCGTCCAGGCCACGAGTTCGGCTTCGCTGGCGACGCTGCCGTCGCGCAGCGTCACGTACGCGCAGGGTACCTCGCCCAGCCGCGGATCCGGCACACCGACGACCTGGGCAGTCTGCACCGCGGGGTGCGCGAGCAGGACTTCCTCCACTTCCGCCGGTGCGACGTTCTCCCCACCAACGCGGAACACATCCTTCAATCGCCCCACCATGCGCAGCCGACCGTCCTCCGACAGCATGCCAAGATCGCCGGTGCGCAGCCAGCCGTCGGCAGTGAACGCCTTGGCGGTCTGTTCCGGATTGTTGTAGTAGCCGCGCATCACGCTCCAGCCGCGCACCTGGATCTCGCCTTCCTGGATGCGTACCTCGACGCCTTCGAGCGGCCTGGCCAGCCCCTCGACGCGCAGCGCCTCCGGGTCGCGCCAGTCGTTCATCACAACGTTGGGGGAAGCCTCGGACAAGCCATACGCAGCGCAGATCTGCTTCGCACCCATCACGTCGATGATTCGGCGCATGGTCTGCGGCCCCGCGGCCGCCCAGCCGCCGCGCAGGCAGAGTTTTGCCGGATCAAAGTCGGCGTGCCCCATGAGCATCTGGAAGATCGTGTCGTTGCCCGAAGTCAGCGTACAACGCTCGGTCTCCAGCAGTTTCAGCACAGCGCCGGCCTCGAACGAGGGCAACGTCACCAGACACGCGCCGAATACCAGTGACGCGAGCGCCGAGAGCGTCGAGCCGCCGACATGGAAGAACGGCCGGCAGTTGTAGTAGCGATCCTCCGCGCGCACACCGAAGCGCGACCCGGCAGCCCAGGCATTACGCAGCATGTTGTCGTGGGTCAGCACGACGCCCTTCGGATAGGCGGTGGTCCCGGAAGTGAACTGGATCAGCAGCGGGTCGGTCGGACTGACTGCCGGTCCGGGAGACGGCGCAGCGCGCGGCAGGCCGCCCGCAACGTTCACAACGTGCATGAGTTTCGGCAGCCGCGGCCGAACCTCCGCGACCATGGCCGCGTAATCGATCCCAAGAAAGTTTCCGGCGTAGAACAGCGCCTTGCAATCTGCCTGCGCCAGGCAGTAGGCCAGCTCCGCCGACTTGAAGCGCGTGTTCACGGGAACGGTGACGCAGCCCAGGCTCGCCGCGGCATAGAAGAGCGTGATCCAGGCCGCATCGTTACCCATTAGGATGCCGACGTGGTCGCCGTGCCTGAGGCCCATCGCCTGCATTCCGGCGGCCACCTCGCCCACTTCAGCGGCCAGCTGCGCATAGGTCAGGCGCACGCGGTCAGTGACGAGCGCCTCCGCGCTGCCGCGCGCCGTCGCCTGGCGACTCAGAACCTCTCCGAGCGTCACTGCCTCCCAGCTCATGATTTGCCCATCCACTGCCCGGCGGCGAGCTGCTCCTCGATCGCCTCGATCTCCGCGGCCAGCGCGCCCTGCGGATCGAGCTCCACCCCGCGATCGATCGTTCGCTTGGCAAGGCGCAGCGCCTGCCGCGGCGCGACTGTGATCGCACTCGCGAGAACCGCGAGTGTCGCTTCGAGGTCTTCGGCTGCGACCAGGCGCGACACGAGTCCGTGCGCCAGCGCCTCCCCGGCCGACAGGCTCCGACCCGTGTACATCATGTCCTTGGCCAGGCGTTTTCCGAGCACGCGCGCGAGGCGCTGGGTCGCGCCCACGGTACCGCGCGTCGCCTCCGGCGTTCGAAACACGGCGGCCGGCGTGGCGACGATGAAGTCGCAGCTCGCCGAGATTTCGCAACCCGAACCGACCGCCGGCCCTTCCACCACGGCGACTGTCGGCATGGGCAGTGCCTCAAGCGCCGCGTAGGCCTCGAAGCCCTTGCCGCGACGCGCGCGCACCTGCAACGCGTCCATGCCCTGGCGCTCCTTGATGTCGGCACCGGCGCAGAACACGCTCCCCCGCGCGCGCACGAACACCAGCTTCACGGCAGGATCGTCCGTCGCGCGGCGGGTCGCGGACAGCAGGCCTTCGCACATCTCGAGGTTGAGTGCGTTGCGCGCCTCCGGCCGGTTGAGAGTGATCGTGGCCACGCCGTTTTCAACGGTGTATACGACCGCCTCGCTCATATCGCTTTCTTCTCACGCAACTGCGCAATCCTTTCCTTCGTATAACCCAGGCGCTGCGCAAGCACCGCCTCGGTGTGTTCTCCGAGTGTCGGCGGACGGCCTACCTGGGGATCATCGAATCCTTCGAACTTGTAGGGCAGCCCCAGTCCCCGGAACCGCCCGACACCGGGATAGTCGAACTCGCCCACGAGTCCGCGCGCAGCCACATGCGGATCAGCGAGTATCTCGGCCACATCGTTGACCGGTCCCACGGGTACCTCGACTGCATCCAGTGCCGCAATCAGCTCGTCGCGCTTCCGGCCGAGAATCGCCTGCGTGAGCTTTGGCATGATGGCCTCACGCTGTTGCACGCGTTTCGCGTTGTCGGCGAACTCAGGCTGCGCCCCCCAGGCTTCCAGGCCGAGCGCGCCACACAAGGGCGCCCAGTGCTGGTCGCTGGCGGTGATGTGCAGGTATTTCCCGTCGCTGCAGCAGAACGTCGCGGTCGGTACCCGCCCGGGATGCTCGGTGCCCAGCCGCGGCGGGACTTCGCCGAGTGCAAAGTAGCGTGCGGCCGCCAGCGTCAGCAAGCTGACCTGTCCGTCGAGCATCGAGAAATCCACGTAACACCCCTTGCCGCTCTTCTCGCGGCCGGCGATCGAGGCGAGGATCGCAATCGCGACCCAGAGGCCCGAGGTGAGGTCCGCCACCGGCAAGCCCGGCTTCACCGGACCGCCGCCCCGCTCGCCAGTGAGGCTTAGCAGCCCGCCCATGGCCTGGAACACGGTGTCGTAGCCCTTCTTCCTGCGGTAAGGGCCGGTCTGGCCGAAGCCCGTACAGGAGAGGTACACGAGGCGCGGGTTCAGCGCAGCGAGCGCCGCGTAATCGAGCCCGTAGCGCTTGAACGTGCCCGAAGGAAAATTTTCCACGAACACGTCGGATTTGGCCGCGAGTTCGCGAATGATCTGCTGGCCATCAGGCGAGCGCAGATTGACCGTAATTGAGGACTTGGAACGGTTGCACGCAAAGTAATAGGCGCTGTCGACCGCCAGCTGCGGCTCGAAGCTGCGCGTTTCGTCGCCAGTCCCCGGCTGCTCGACCTTGACGACCGTGGCGCCGAGCTCGGCCAAGATCATGCTGGCATACGGGCACGCGAGCACCCTCGCGAGATCAAGGATGAGGAGACCTTCGAGAGGCAGCATTGGCTAAAGACCGCTCTGGCAGTGGCTGACAGGGTATATAGTTTCCATTGTCAACTAATTGCGCACTGACGTCAATGCAATCGCCGGGTTTTCACGCCGCGCCTTCGCGCTTTTGGTAGAGCTTGAAAATTGCAGCGCTGTCCAGTTCCGAATGGCCCAGGTGCACGAGCATCCTGTAGAGCGACAGCGCCTCGCCCATCATTGGCGCCGGCGCCTTCAGGCCGCCCGCGTATTCGTTGGCCATTTCGAGGTCCTTGAGCAACTGACGGGCGTAGCCCTGCGGCGCAAAATCTCGCTTCTGCATCCGCGGATACAATCTTTGCAGCATGCTTCCATCGGCATAACCACCCGCGAGGCACTCCGGGATGCGGGCTGCATCGATACCGGCGGCCTCGGCAAGCACGAGCGCCTCCGCCATCACCGCATGGCCGCAGCCGACAATGAGCTGGTTGATCATCTTGGCGACCAGCCCGCTTCCCGGCGGCCCCATGTGCGTAAAGTGCCCCGCGATGTCAGTCATCAATGGCTTCACGCGCTCGATGTCCGCGATCTCGCCGCCTGCCATGACCGTAAGCATCCCGGCACCCGACAGGGGTGGCCCCCCCGACACCGGCGCGTCGACCCAGCCGCACCCGGTTCGGCTTTTCAGGGCATCCGCGAACGCCTTGCCTTTTTCCACTTTCACCGTGGAGAAATCGACGACGATCTGCGTTGCATCGACGACGCTCGCCACGCCACGCTCGCCGAACACGGCGTGCTCCACCGCATCGGTCGTAGGCAGATTCAGCAATATCAACTCGGCGCCCGCCGCGGCCCCGGCAGGCGAACCCGCTGTCTTGGCACCCGCCGCGCCAGCGGCCTCGGTATTTGCAGGAACGATGTCGTAGGCGTTCACCGCATGGCCGCGCGCAAGCAGGCGTCTGACCATCGGCAGTCCCATCAAGCCCACACCGACATATCCAAGGCGAAGTCCCATGCTCACTCCATTGCGTAGATGCGAATCGCGTTGCCGCGGAAAAGGCCGTCCTGCTCGGCCGGTGAAAAATCACGCACGATCTCGCGAAAGCCCTCAAAGATGGTGCTGAAATCCGCGCACAGGCTGTCCAGCCGGCGATCCCTTCCGCACTGCGGTCTGCCATGGTGCCGGGCAGCGGTTTGTGGCGGATGCTGCGCACGAAGGAGAACGCTGCCTGGCGCTCGATCAGGCCGGCCGCGTCTTCACTATCCAGCCGGGCCTGTGCGACTGCGACCGTGGGCAGGCCGTATCGGCGACGCAGTTCTTCCACATAGCGCATCTCGCCGACCGGGTCGGCCGGATTCCATTCAGTCTCGACGTAGACGGACTGGTCCACCCGGTACGCCGACGCATCGCCAAGGTAATCCGGCAGGAGGTAGCGTCGGCGGATCGCGCTGTAGTCGCCGTAGCGAAACGCTATTGGCGGCTCATCGTTGAGCCACGGGTAGTAGTGGACGTCCGGATCCCAGAAGTGCTGATGCGCATCGACAATCGAAAATCCCGTCGCTTCAGACACACGGCCTCCTCCTGTAGCCGCAGTATGCTACTTGAACCCGTACTCCTTCCAGCGCCGGTTCACCAGCGCACGATGGTCGGCGTGCGGCTCCACCGTGGGCGGAAAGCGCTCGTTGTTCCATTCCGGCCGGCGCTTGAAATGCCAGTTGCGGGTCGCATCGAACAGCACCCGGGTCCAGGTCCCCGCACCGAGTTGCTGCACGTCGCGCTCTTCCAGCGGCGTGCTCGGGTCGAGCGCGTGGCCCAGCAGGCCCGGAAACTGGGTGATGCCTTCGGTCGAAGCGTTCATGCGGTAGGCCAGCGCCCAGTCGATCTGCTGGTAGTCGGTCACGTCGATGTCGTCCTCACAGACGAACACATGCTTGTAGCGACCCTGCCCGGCCCCGGACCCCCAGAGAGCGGCGGCCACCTGCTTGGGCTGTGCCTGGTAGGTCTTCCGGATGCTGATGTACACGTTGACGCCGCAGGTACTCGGGTCGCAGTACACATCTTTCACGCCCGGCACGCCCGCCGCATTCAGGATGTTCCAGGCGATGCCGGCGCGTTGCGCAGACGAAATCACCGCGTTCTCGGAGAACGACCCCGGCATGTTGCCTTCCTGGGTACCGCGCAGGATGGGGTCATCCCGATGCATGATGCAGCTGACCTCGATGGTCGGCCGCGGCGTCGGCAGGTCGGACACGTACCCCGTGAACTCGGCAAAGGGCCCTTCGATTTCGTAGGCCGCAGGGTCGGGATCGATGAAGCCCTCGATCACCATCTCGCAACTTGCAGGAACTTCGAGGTCCACGGTTTCGCACTTCACCATCTCCACCGGCGCGCCGCGGTAGGCGCCGAGCACGGCGAATTCGGACACGCCCGCCGGCAGTGGACTCCCGCCGAGAAATCCCATGATCGGATCCCAGCCGATCACGCAGGCCACCGGCATCTTCTCGCCCCGCTCCGCGTACTTGGCGAAATGCTGTCCCCAGTGCTGCCCGCCCTTGATGAGCAGCGAGGGGATGGTGTTCTTCTTGCCGACCATGCCGCGGTAGATACCGGCGTTCTGCACGCCGGTATCCGGATCACGGGTCACGATGCAGGCATAGGTATTGATATAGCGGCCGCCTTCGAGGTAGTGCCACTTGGGCACCGGGAACTCGAGCAGGTCGACGTCCGCGCCCCGGATGATGTTCTGACGGACCGGACCGTCGGCGACCAGCACCGGCTGGATCTCCTCCCGGTTCTTCTTCATGACGTGCTGGACGATTTCGTTGTTGGTCGCATCCTTGGGAAAGCCGAGTGCAAGGGCAAGCCGGCCGCGGGTGCCGATGCCCCCGCAGAACACCCGTCGCCCGCGGGTCTTTTCGTGTCCTTTCACTTTTTCGAACAGCAGCGCCGGACCCTGCTCCTCGAGCACGCGTCGCGAGATCGTGCCGATTTCGCAGTCCCAGTCGACCTCCGCGCTGACCCGGTGAAGTTCGCCTTCCTTCTCCAGCAGTGCGATCCATTGCCTCAAATCGATACAGCCCATGCCGTTTCTCCCGAATGAATTCCCACAAGGTAGCAAGCCGGGACAGCCCTGCCTATGCGTTGTTTGCATGTTCGCCACGCCCTGCCCCTGCAACAGTTGTTTACGTTTTTTCTCCCGGCCTCGCGGCATAATCGCCCTTTAATTACGGGTCCCGGTTTCATGTACACAAACGCACTGCGCAGGAGCATTTTCACCCTTCTTGCCCTCGGCATGGCACTTGCGCAATCCGGGATCGCGCGCAGCCAGCCGGCTGCCCCGAAGGTCGCTGCGGCCGAGGCCGTGCGCGGCGTACTCCCCGCCCCCGGCGCCGACATCGAATACACGGTGCGGGAGCGCGATACGGTGATCGGCATTTCGCGCCGCTACCTGAAGAGCGGCGAAAAGCTGGAGGTTCAGCGCGCCCTCTGGGAACACAACCGGCTCAAGGACAAGGATTCGATCCATCCCGGCCAGGTCCTGCGGATACCTGAAAACTGGATGCGCAACGAGGCCGGCCAGATCGAACTGGTCAAGGTGGAAGGCGACGTGCAATCGAAGGGACAGGCGCTCAAGCCCGGTACGGCGATTGCTGCCGGAGACGAACTCCGCACCGGCAAGGATGGCTTCGTGACGATCCGACTCGCCGACGGCTCGACCCTCGCGCTGCAACCCGGCAGCGACCTGCAAGTGGAAACCGTGCGCAAGTCGCCGCTCGCTACGGCGCCAGACGCAAAATTCCTGCTCAAGTCCGGACGCGTGGAAGCCGCGGTGCAGAAGCGCTCGGCCAGTGGCGCGCGCTTCGAAGTGCGCACGCCGATTGCCGTGGCTGCCGTGCGCGGTACGAAATTCCGTGTATCCGCCGACGCCGACAAACATACCGCCACCAGCGAAGTGCTGGAGGGCGTTGTGCAGGTCAACGACAGCGGCAACCTCGGCAGCGTCTCGGTGAAAGAAGGCTTCGGCACGCGGGTCAAGGAAGGCGAACCGCCGGCGGAGCCTCGCGCCCTGCTGCCCGCGCCGCGCCTGTGGACGGGAATCCGGCTGTCGCTGCGCACTCCGGTCAAGCTGAATTTCACCAAGCTCGATGGCGCCGCCAGTTACCGGCTGCTGGTGGCGCGACGTGCCGATTTCGCGGAAGTGATCTTCAGCGACGTATTGAAAACCAACGAGATCGCGCTTCCGTCGCTCGAGAACGGGCCCTATTTTCTAAAGGTTCGCGGCATCGACGACATCGGGCTGGAAGGCCGCGATACGACGGCCGACCTGGTGCTCAGCGTCAGCCCGGGCACTGATGCGCCTTCGACGGCGCCGACCGCGATACCAACGCCGGCAACGCCGGTACCAGCCCCGGCAGCGGCGCCACCCAAGTCACCGTAGCGCCGGCAGGGACACGATAAACCGCGAGCCTTTCCCGGGCTCGCTCTCGACTTCGATCCGGCCACCGTGTTTTTCCACTGCGGTCTTGACGAACGCCAATCCGAGTCCGGCGCCCTTTTCCCCCTTGCGCTTGGCGGCTTCCAGCCGCTCGAAGCGGTCGAACAGCCGCGGCAGGTCTTCCGCCGAGATGCCATAGCCCTGGTCAGCGAACGTACAGCGCCAGTGGTCTCCTGCAGATTCGATCGCGCATTCGATCCGGGTGTCGTCCGGGCTGTACTTGATCGCGTTGCTCAGCAGGTTGATGAACACGCGAAAAAGGACATCGCGAACGCCCTTCGATAGCGCGGCCTCGGGGGTGAATGCGACAGCAACCTTGATATGCCTCGCGTTCGCCTGCGATTCCACTTCGTCGACCGCCGCGCGAAGCAGGTCCACGAGGTCGACTGCGGAAAAGCGGGAGGCATCGATCGCCTCGGCGCGTCCGAGCTGGACGAAATCCTCCGCCAGCGACAGCGAGCGCTCCACGCTGCGCCGGATCCTGTCGAAAAAGTCCACTTTCTGCGTCTCCGGTGCCAGCTCGCGCAGGTCGAGCATGGCGGTGATCGACACCAGCGGAGAGCGCAGGTCGTGCGACAGGAAGCGCATGTACTCGTCGCGCTTCCTCTCGGCATCCTTCAGTACCGTGACATCCACGAGGCTGACCAGAAGTCCACGGCGCTCGCCGTCGCTGCCGGTAAAGGGAACGATGCTGATGAACAGGTCCCGCTTGTCGACATGCCGCGCCTCGAAGGACTGCGGTGCACTCCCCGGCAGTGCATTCCATTGCGGCGCGCCCTGCCCCAGAACCGGTCCGAGGACCTCCGGCAGGCGCTGGCCGCCGAGCGCGGTGGCAGGCCGCCCGATCAAGGCCGCAGCCTGCGCGTTGACCAGCGTGACGCGCAGCTCCCGGTCGACCACGAGCGCCGCCTCGGGCAGTCCATCCAGCGTGTCGGCCACGAACCGCCGCATGTCGCGTACGCGTGCCGAGGCACGCCTCACCTCCGCGATGCGCAGTTCGAGTTCGTCGGACAGGCCTGCCTTGCGCCTGCGCGAAGGCGGTGCCGCGTAGGGGAGCAACTCCGGCTCCCTCGCAGCCTGGGCGAGTTCCTCGTCCATGTAACGCTGTGCTGCCTCGAGCCTGCGCCAGCTCCATACGGGGTAGCAGAACAGCAGGCCGAAGACCACGGACGAGGGCGCGAACCACCAGCCGGCGTAGCCCACTGCGAGAAGTGCCGCTGCCATCGCGCCCAGCATCGCGGCCACTGTCGCCAGCAGCGCAACGCGGGACGACAGGCGCAGGTAGGTTCCAAGAAGACCCAGCACCAGCAGCGCGGAAATCAGCACCTGTGCGGGGAGGGGCGCAACCCGGATGAATCCCCCAGCCCGCAGTCCGGCCAGCACGTTGGCGGAAACCTCGACCCCGGGCATCGAACGCCCGAAACCCGACATCGGCGTTGGATACGAATCCATCATTCCGGCCGCCGTCGCGCCGACCAGAACCAGCTTGCCGGCCAGTGCACCTTTCGGTACGTTGCCACGCAGCACCTCGGCGTACGGTATCTGCTGAAAATGCCCCGGCGGCCCCAGGAAGGCGACATGCACCCAGTGGTCGCGCAGCCAGCTGCCGGGCTCCGACGTTCCCGAAGCGCGTCGCTCTCCCGGCAGGCGCTGCGCGAGGCCCGGATCGACGACGCCTTGCAGCGCGGCCGCCAGATGCAGGAACTGGCGGGATCCACCCGCGAGGCCCTCGCGCAGATACAGACTGCGTGCAATGCCATCCGCATCGAGCTCGATATGCGCGTGCCCGATCGCAGCCGCTGACTCTGCGAAAGGGGCTGCGGGCAGAACCGCGCGCAGCACGCCAGTCTGTGCCGACTCCATGATTGCGGGCAGCACGATCTTGCCGTTGCGCCGGATTGCCGCGGCAAGCGCCGCATCGCCACCGGGGTCGGCCCGATCCGGCTCGGCCAGCAGAATATCGACCATCACGGCGCCGGCGCCGGCTTCGGTGAGCCGCTCGATCAGCGTGGCGTGGACCGCCCGCCGCCATGGCCAGCGGCCGATCTGGTCGAGACTCGGCTGATCGATGGCCACGATGACGATGTCCGAGGGCGCAGGCCGGATGCGCATGGCCAGCGCAGCGTCATAGAGGGTCTGGTCGAGACGCCAGAACCAGCCGAATCCCGCGGCGAGCCCGGTCAGCACAGTAACGGCCACCGCCGTGCCCAGCCATTCGCGCAGGATCGGTCGCAGATTGAACGTTGTGTACGTCATGGCGGCACTATACCGGTGGGCCGTGCCCTCAGCGCAGGGCGAGCAGAACGATTCCGGCGAGCACCATCGACGCGCCCACCGCGGTGCGCAGGCTCAGTCCCTCGCGATTCCTGAAGACAATCAGACTGACGGGAAAGATCATCAAGGGGGTGGTATGCGTGACCAGGGTCGCGAGGGCAATTTCGATGTAGTGCATGGCCGACACCAGGAACATCGCGCCGCAGACGGTTGCCACTCCGCACCATGCGTACAGGATCAGGGCGCGTCGGTCGGCGGAGCGGATCTGTTTCCACGCACCGGGCCAGTCGCGTGTCGAGGCGAACTGGCACAGCAGCGCGGTCGTGGAGGCGATCAGGGTGCCGAACACCGCCTCGTTCCAGGTGCGCATCGCCAGGCCGCGGAAAACATTGCTCAGTCCGAATCCCGCGACCGTGAGGACGCCGATCACCACGCCTTTTTTCAGCGCAGCACCCGAGGGTCGATGCGCATCGGAAGCACCTTTCTGCACCGGCTGCGTGAACCAGAGTCCGGCCATGACCAACGCCATCAGGCCAAGCTCGTAGGGTCCCAGAAACTCACCGACGATGATCCATGCAGCAACCAGGGTAAATGCGGGCGCCGACGAGTGCACGACACTTGCGCGCGCCGGCCCGAGCAGGCTCACCGTGTCGAAGAGCAGACGTCGCGCGAGGTAGGTTCCGATCAGACCGGCCAGCGCGAACAATCCAGCTTCCTTCCACTGCCACACGAATTTCGAGTCGCGCAGCAGCAGTTCCGCGCCGAACAAGGTTCCTGAGAACACGATATTGACGATGAGGACGATGAAGAACCCGAGCTCGATCGGCATCCGCGCCATCGCAAGGCGCGAGAGCAGGATGTTGGATCCGAAGCAGATCATCGAACAGAACGACAGCACAATTCCCATTCCGTGAGCATAAGCGTTAGTCCGCCGCGCAAACCCCTGCACAGTGAAATGCCTCACGATGAAATGTCCCGCCTTGACTTCACCAATGCCGGCTGCCTTGCCGCCAGATCGTTGCCAACGTAAACTAATTTGCATGGACACGCCGCCGAACCGCTTCGAGCCCTACGACAACCGCTCGCAGCCGCGCATGAACGTCGTCGGTTACAAGGAGACCGTGGTGCGCGTGCCCGGCCAGGCGCCCTACCGCCGGCCCGCGACACTCACCGAGATCACCGGACCGCTGAACCTTGCGCACAAGCTCGACGTCGACCTCGACGATCTTTCGCGTTCCCGCGACGGCTTGCCCGCCATTGGCCAGCGTATCTACGTCACCGGGCGCCTGCTCGATGAGGACGGGATGCCGGTGCGCCATTCGATCATCGAGGTCTGGCACGCGAATGCGGCCGGCCGCTACATCCACCGGATGGACGCAAACAGCCCGTTTCCGGTCGATCCCAACTTCCATGGCTCCGGGCGCTGCGTGACCGATCAGGACGGCCGCTACACCTACCTGTCGATCAAGCCCGGCGCCTACCCGGTACCGGACCATCCGCAACGCTGGTGGCGCCCGCCGCATATCCATCTGTCGATCTTCGGCGAGGGATTCATGAGCCGGCTGGTGACGCAGATGTTCTTTCCGGGCGAACCGCTGAACCCGCTCGACCTCATCCTCAACAGCGTGCCCGACGATAAGGGCCGGGAACGGATGATCTCGCGCTCGATCCCGATGATGGAATTGCCGCGCGCCGACGTGGTCGGGTTCAGCCATGACATCGTGGTGCGCGGACATCGCGCCACGCCGATGGGACTCTAGGCGTGCAGCACATTCCCACCCCGAGCGCCACGGTCGGCCCGTTCTTCCCGACCCACTATTTCGGCCCGACCGACCATGACCTGACGGTCATGAACGATCCCGCGAAACCGGCGCAGGGACAGAAGATCTACATCGGCGGGACGATCTTCGAGGCGGGCCGGGTGCCGCGCTGGAACAGCATCGTCGAGATCTGGCAGCCCGATTCCGGTGGACGATTTGCGCACCCGAACGATCCGGCACACGCACAGGCGGACCCGAACTTCATGGGCTGGGGTCGGCGCGCTTCGGAGGACGACGGCTGGTACGATTTCATCAGCGTGAAACCCGGCGGATATGCCGACCCCCTCACGGGATTGCAGCGCGCCCCGCACATCAATGTGTCGATCATGGGTTCGGGCCTCATGCGGCGCCTGGTCACGACGTTCTTCTTTCCGGACGAACCCGCCAATGCGACCGATCCGGTGTTCTGCGCAATTCCGGATGCCGTGATCCGGGAACGCCTCATTCTCAGGCCGGAGGCGCTCGCACGCGCACCGGCCGGCGCCACGGCCTACCGGATGGATATCGTCCTGCAGGGCGAGGGCGAGACGCCGTTCTTCATCGACTGAGCCCATGAAAAACCAGGGACGCCGCATCGGAAACCTGACGATCGTCCGTGCCCTCGAGATGGTCATGCCCTTCGACCGGCGCGCCTTTTTCCCCGCGGTCACGGATGCGCAGTGGGCACCGCATTTCTCGTGGCTTGCGCCGAAGGCCTACGATCCGAAATCCGACTCGCTGATATTTCCCATGCAGAGCTACGTGGTGCGCACCTCGCACCACACGATCCTGATCGACACCTGTGTCGGCAACCACAAGGAACGGCCGGGCCGCCCGCAGTGGCACCAGAAAACGGATGCAACCTACCTGCACGCACTCGCGGCGCACGGCCTGGCGCCGGCGGACATCGATTTCGTGTTCTGCACCCATCTGCACAGCGACCATGTCGGCTGGAACACGCGCCTCGAGGACGGGCGCTGGGTACCCACGTTTCCGAATGCGCGCTACGTATTTTCGAAGAAGGAACTCGAAGTGTGGCGCGACGTCGGACATCCCCGGTTTTCCCGCGCCACGCTCGAGGACAGCGTCCTGCCCATCGTGGCAGCCGGTCGCGCCGAACTGGTCGCCAACGACTATGCGCTGGACGACGAAGTCCGTCTGGAGGCCACGCCCGGCCACACGCCGGACCACGTCGCGGTCCACCTGTCATCGAAGGGCGAGCATGCGGTCATGTCGGGCGACCTGATGCACTGCCCGGTCCAGTGTCGTCACCCTGAATGGCAGATTGCAGCCGACTGGGATCCAGAGGTGGCGGCGAACAGCCGTCGATCTTTTCTCGAACGCTACTGCGAAACGCGCACGCTGGTCTGCACCGGGCATTTTCCGCTGCCCTCGGCCGGACGAATCGTGCGTCACGGCGACGCTTTCGAGTTCGAGTACGACGCCATGCCCTGGTAGGTACACCGGCCGAGGGACGCGCCGCACCGCGCCGCAAAATCTTGAACTTTTATTTCTAAAACTCCAGACCTGGCGCGGCTTTCATGGCAGCCGGTGTATCGGTATCGATACACGACCAGCGCACGGAAAACTCAGGCGTGGAGTTTGGACTCCACCAGCCGCACGAAGAACGCCGCGCCCAGCGGCAACGCCGCATCATTGAAATCATATGCCGGGTTGTGAACCTCGCATCCGCCTTCGACGGAGCCGTTGCCGATATTGATATAGCAGCCCGGTACCCGCTCGAGCATGTAGGAAAAATCCTCCGAGGCCATGACCAGTGCGGGGTTGCGATTCACCTTGTCAGCGCCGACCAGTTCGGTGCAGATCCGCGCCGCGTAGTCAGCCTCGGCGGGGTTGTTGACGGTCGGGGCAAACAGGTTGCGGAAATCGACTTCTGCGGAAGCGCCGAAGGCCTCCGCCGTACTGGCAGCGACCCGCTTCATGCGTGCCTCGATCATCACCATGACCTCGCGCGAGAATGCGCGCACCGTTCCGCCCAGCGCCGCAGTCTGCGGGATCACGTTGTAGGCATCCCCGGCGTGGATCTTCGTGACCGAAAGCACTGCAGTGTCCACCGGGGCCAGGTTGCGCGACACGATGCTCTGCAGCGCCACTGCAATGTGCGCCGCCACCAGGGCCGCGTCGACGCCCGTTTCCGGGCGCGCGCCATGTGCGCCCTTCCCCGTGACCTTGATGTCGAAGAATGCGCCACCTGCCATCATCGGACCGGACTTCACGGCAAACTGCCCTACCGGCAGCGATGGACGGTTGTGCATTCCGAATATTGAATCGCAGGGAAATTTTTCGAACAGTCCCTCGTCGACCATGGCCTTGGCGCCACCAATGCCCTCCTCGGCCGGCTGAAAGATGAAGTGCACCGTGCCGTCGAATTCGCGGGTTTCGGCAAGGTACCTCGCTGCACCCAGCAGCATGGTGGTGTGACCGTCGTGCCCGCAGGCGTGCATCACCCCCGGATGCTGCGATCGATGCTCGAAGGTATTTGCCTCATGAATGGGCAGCGCGTCCATGTCGGCGCGAAGACCCAGCCTACGCGTGCTGTTGCCGACCTTGAGGATGCCGACCACACCGGTCTTGCCCAGGCCCCGGTGCACTTCGATGCCAAACGAGGCAAGCTTCCCCGCCACCAGATCGGCCGTACGATGTTCCTCGAAGCCGAGTTCCGGGTGGGCATGAATGTCGCGCCGCCACAAGGTCATGTCGGCGTGCAGGGCCGCGATCCTCGCGGCGGACTTGTCGGGCGCGTTCATTGCCGGGACTCCCTCAGGCGAACGGCCGTCCCTCTACAGGACCTTCCCGTTCGCGTCATCGATCAGATGCATGTTCGCCAGGTCGGCCACCAGCGTCATCGGCATTCCTTCCCGCGCATCCGAATTCGGATTGACCCGCCCGCACACTTCGGTACCGCCAATGGTGAAATACACCATCGTCTCCATCCCCATGGGCTCGGTCACATCGAGCTTGACCTCGAAATCATGCTGCTCAGGTTCGGAATGTGGACGCTTCTCGACGATGTGCTCAGGGCGCAGGCCGAACAGCAGCTTGCCGTTCGTCAGGTAAGCGCGGTAGCGCTCGGTACGACTGGCCGGCACCGGGAACGAGAGCTGGTCGGACAGCTTGACACGCAGCCCGCCCGAAGCTTCCTCCAGCTTGCACGGCATGAAATTCATGGCGGGCGAACCGATGAATCCGGCGACGAATTTTGTCTGCGGCGTATGGTAGAGGTCGTGCGGCGTCCCGACCTGCTCGATGCGACCCGCGTTCATGACGACGACGCGATCAGCCAGGGTCATTGCCTCGATCTGGTCGTGGGTGACATAGACCGTCGTCGTGCGGACCTTCTGGTGGACTTTCTTGATTTCCGTGCGCATCTGCACGCGCAGCTTGGCGTCCAGGTTCGACAAGGGCTCGTCAAACAGGAACACCTTCGGGTCGCGCACGATCGCCCGGCCCATGGCCACGCGCTGGCGCTGCCCACCCGAGAGTTGCTTGGGCTTGCGCTCCAGCAGCTCGGTGATGTCCAGGATCCGTGCCGCGTTCTCGACCCGCTGCGTGATCTCGCTCGTCGGCACCTTCTTGAGGCGCAGGCCGAACGACATGTTCTCGTACACCGACATATGCGGATACAGGGCGTAGTTCTGGAACACCATCGCGATGTCGCGGTCCTTGGGGGGCATGTCGTTGACTACATCCTCCCCGATCAGGATGTCCCCGCCACTGATCTCCTCCAGCCCGGCGATCATGCGCAGCGTGGTGCTCTTGCCGCAGCCCGAGGGGCCCACCAGGACGACGAATTCCTTGTCGGCGATCTCGAGATCGATACCGCGTACGGCCGGTGTCTCCTCGTAGTTCTTGACCAGCTTGCGCAACGTTACGTTTGCCATGCGTCTATCCCTTCGTCGCGCCGGCGGTGAGGCCGGCGATGTAGTAGTCCATCAGGAATGCGTAGATCAGCAGCGGCGGCGCCGCGCCCAGCAACGCACCGGTCATGATCTGGCCCCAGTTGTACACGTCTCCCTTGATGAGCGTGGTGACAATCCCCACGGGGAGAACCAGCTGATCGGTCGACGTTGTAAACGCAAGCGGATACAGGAACTGCGACCAGGCCACGGTAAACGCAAAGATCGTGGCCGCAATGATGCCGGGCAGCGCGACGGGGATGAAGATCTTGGTCAGCATCTGGAAGTAGCCCGCACCGTCGATCAGAGCGGCCTCGTCGAGTTCCTTGGGGATCGAAGCAAAGTAAGCGATCAGGATCCAGGTCGCAAACGGAACCGTGAGCGTCGGGTAGAGCAGGATCAGCACCCACCAGTGGTTGATCAGCTCGATTCCGGTCAGCTCGTGGATCCAGGCGAAGATCTTGAACAGGGGAATGAACAGCAGCGTGTCGGGAACAAGATATGTGAGGAACACTCCCGTTGCCAGCGTGGTCGACCCCCAGAACTTCATCCGCGACAGCGAAAACGCCGCCGGGATGCTGATCAGCATGGTCACCGTGACCACGATGATCGAGACCACCGCGGAATTTCGGAAGAACGTCATGTAGGTGGACGATCCGAGCAGCGCCTCATAGTTTTCGAGGGTCGGATGGAACACCCACCAGGGGTTGGTGACTGCCGAGATCTCGTTGCTGGTCTTCAGAGAAGTGATCAGCATGTATACCGGCGGCAACAGGAAGAAGATCGCGAAGATCACCAGGAACACGTACGACCAGATCATCGCCCAGCGGCGGTCGTTGTGCATGCTCGCGTGTCTCGCCGTGCGCGTGCCCGCGGCAGCGGCTGCAGTATTAGTCATGATCAGGCCTCGTTGCCGCGTTGATTCACGCCGCGCAGGATGAAGATCGCGGCGATCCCGAGGATCGGGAACATGAAGAGCGACACGCTCGCGCCCAGCGGAATGTCATTGCCCTGGATGCCCAGGATGAACGCCCAGGTCGCGAACACATGGGTCTGGTCGACCGGTCCGCCGCTCGTAAGGATGCGCACGATATCGAAGTTGGCGAAAGTCACGATCAGCGAGAACAGCACCGTGATCGAGATGATGTTGCGCATCATCGGCAGCGTGATGTACCAGATCTTCTGCCACCAGCTGGCGCCGTCGATCGAGGCCGCCTCGAACAATTGGTCGGGCACCGATTTCAGTGCCGCAAGGTACATGATCAGGAAGAACGGTGCACCGTACCAGATGTTGACCAGGATCACCGAAAACCGCGCCCAGCCGGGTGTGCCCAGCCAGTTGATCCCGTCCAGGCCGATACGCACCAGGATCCAGTTGAACGCACTGTAGGTCGGATCGAACAGCCAGAACCAGCCCAGCGTGCTCATGGCAGGCGGGATCACCCAGGGCACCAGGAGCATGCCACGCCATTTGCGCTGGCCCTTGGCCGGTATGTTGTGCACGAAGTGCGCCACCACAAAACCGATGATCGCCTTGAACAACACTGCACTGATGGCGAACAGGCAGGACTGCTTGACCACCATCCAGAAAGTGTCGCGTTTGAACAGGAACAGGAAGTTGTCGAAACCGACAAACCTCTCCATCGATTTGTTCAGGGTCGCAAGGTACATCGAATAAAACGCGGGGTAGAGTACCAGCAGGCTGATCAGCAGGATCAGCGGCAAAGCCATCATGAAGGCGATCGTGGACTTGCGTCGCGTAAACCGCTTGAGCGTCATGCGCCGCTTGTCCACAGGCGTGGCGACATTACTCATCGTGGCGTCAGCCATAGGAGTGTAGTTCCCGGATTTCTTTTGCACTGGTTAATCAAACGCGGGAGGGACCGTCGGCGACGGCCCCTCCCCTGGCGAGCTTTACCGGACCAGCGACTTCAGGTGCGCATGAAGCCTTCAAGTTCCGAGGCCGCCCAGCCGATCGCAGCGTCGATGGACTGTCCGCCTTGAGTGCACTTCGCGATCATCTTCGTCATGGTCGCCTGGTTGTAGATCTGGTTGGCGATCTTGACCGGCGCCGGTGCGCCTGCGATGTCGACGATCTGGTCAGCATGCGGCGGGTAGTTGAACAGAGTGCCAACCGGCGGGCCTTCTTCCTTCCAGGTCTTGAAGTCGCGCAGGTTGCTGAATCCCGGAAGGTCGTAACCGCCGCTGGCCGCGACCAGTTGCTCGATCGAGGATTTCTGCGAGATGTAGTTGAGCAGGCTCTTCGAGGCGGAGATGTTCTTCGACCATTTCCAGATGCCCATGTAGTACGGCAGGCCCGGGGCGTAGCGGCCCTTGGCGCCCTTCGGCGAGGGGAACGTCCAGCACTGCTCGGCAACCTTGATGTTGTCGCGCTTGGCCACCGCCCAGGCACTCGGCGGATTCATGATCAGCGAGCCTTGTCCCGAAATGAGATACTTGTTGTTCGAGGCATCGTCCCACGCGAACACGTCCGCCGGCACCGCTTTGACCAGTCGCTGGCAGTATTCGAGTACCTGCTTGACCGCGTCGGACTTGACCGTGATGTTGCCCTTGGCGTCGACCAGCTGCGCGCCGAACGCGTGGAACAGCGCACCAACCCAGTCAACCGAATCCGAGGTCTGGCCGAATCCCACGCCAAAGGGGTTGCCTCCCTTGAAGCATTTTTCCGCAGCGACAACGAACGCCTCCCAGGTCCAGGCATCCTGCATGGCCTTGTCGGGCTTGCCGCCGGGGCCGGGATACATTTTGCGCACATCCAACCCGGCGTGTTTCTGCAGCAGGTCGATGCGCCCGCAGGGGCCCTTGATCTGGCTGCCGGTGGTTGCAGGTACCGCCAGCCAGTGGCCATCCACCTTGCCGAGGAACTCGACCACCGGGATGGCCTTGCCGTTCGCCTTCTCCAGCGGCCCCATGAGATCGTCGACCGGAACCAGGTTCTTCGCCTGATCAGCGGTGTTCCATGCAGGAAACTGCAGGATGTCGTGACCCGACTTGGCCTGCGACTCGGCAACGATGGTGAGTACGTTCTTCTGGCCCTGGGAGGTGATGTAGTCGATCTTCACGTCGACCTTGTTCTTCGCGCCCCACTCCTCGCACAGCTTGGTCATGGTCTTGTTGGCGCCGGGCACCCAATGGTCCCAGAAGCCGATCGATACGCTGCCTGCGGCGTTTGCGGTACGTATGTAGGGTCCGACCGAGGCAACCGCGGAAGCGGCAGCCGTTGTCTTCAGAAAGCGACGACGGGAAAAATTCTTTGAAGCCATCAAAACCTCCGTTAAATAATGATAGGGCCAGTGCCAGCGAGGGTTCCTGAAGAGAATGTAATGCTAACCATCTATGCGTCTGGGCGCTGCACTTTCGATGCCGCAGTGCAGCGAACACGCTGCGCAACGCGCGTGCTCAGACCTTACGTACAGGCGTGCCCTCCTCACCCAGATCCCAGAACACACCGGCCATGATGCGCAAGGCGTCGCGCGCCACGCTGGCCAGCAGATGCTCGTTCGGCGCATGCTGTGAGCACGCAGCGTATGAGTGCGGAATCCACACCGTGGGCAGACCGAGGGTATCGGCAAACACATCATTGGGCAGCGTTCCGCCGAGGTTGGGCAAAATCGCCGGCGGTACTCCGGTGGTGCGTTCGACAGATGCGGCGACCCACTTCACCCAGGGGTGCTCGGGGTCGAGACGCGTGGCGGGAAAGTACCCGTCGCGCGCCGGTGCGAGTTTGACCAGCGAAAAATTGTTTGCGTCCAGATGGCGCCGCAGCGCCGGAAGGATGTCGTCCGGATCGATCCCCACCACGTAGCGCAGTTGGCAATGCGCGCTCGCCCGCGGCGGAATCGCATTGACCGGCTTGTCCGGATTGCCGGTCACGAAGGCAAGCACTTCGAAACTGCACCAGCCGAATACGCGCTCGGCAGGGGTCAGGCCCGGCTCGCCCCAGTCGGTGTCAATCTGCGGCCCCTCCTCCCCGCCGTCGATGATCAGATCCGAGATGGCCCTGCGGACCGACGGTGTCAGCGACTCGGGTCGCCATTCAGGTATCCGCAACGCGCCTCTGGCGTCGGTAATCGAAGCGATCGCATGGGCGAGGACGATTCCGGGATTGCGCAGCAAACCGCCCCAGTTGCCCGAGTGATGCCCGCCCGAACGCAGATCCACGGTGAGATCGAAGTTGTATGCACCGCGCGAGCCCAGAAACAGCGTCGGCCGGCCGGCCTGAAGCCGCGGGCCGTCCGAGGCGATCAGCACATCTGCAGCCAACTGCTCCTTGTGTGCGGCACACACCTCCCGCAATCCCGGCGAGCCGACCTCCTCGCCGGTCTCGAACAACGCCTTCACGTTGAAACCAAGGCGTCCGCGACGCGCGATGACCGCCGCGATGGCGGCGAGGTTGATCGAGTGCTGCCCCTTGTTGTCCGCAGTACCGCGCCCGTAGAGCCGATCGCCTTCGCGGGTCAGCGTCCATGGCGAGAGACCTTCGCGCCACTGCACGTCCTGGCCGCGGATCACGTCCCCGTGCCCATAGGTCAGCACCGTCGGCAGTGCCGGATCCTCGATGCGTTCAGCAATCAGGAACGGCCCGCCCTTTCCAACGGGGTTCGCAAGCGTCGTGCAGCGAAATCCCAGCCGCTCGAGCGTCGGCCGCATCTCCAGATCAAGGTAGGCCGACAGCTCGGCACCGCGCCCGGGATCCTGGCTTTCGGTCGGGATCGCCACCCGGCGGGCGAGATCCTTTAAGAATCCGCCACCGTCGAAATGCTGCTCGACATCGTGAATCGTATCGGCACGGTTCATCGCGTTCCTTTCATGAGGGGACGAAGGCGACAAGGCTGGTCGCAGCTACTTGCGCGCGATTGACTGCTGCCTGCCACCCAGATGCATGCCTGAATCGAGCAGGATCAACTCTCCGGTAATCGTCCGAGCGCCATCGACCAGCCAGATAACCGACTCGGCCACGTCCTCAGCCGTGCAGGCGCGCCCGAGCGGAACCGTTGCCTCGTAACCTGCGCGCAGTTTGTCGGCCGCCGCCTGGCCGATGCCGTCAACGAACCAGCGCGTGGTGATCAGCCCGGGGCAGACTGCATTCACACGAATTTCCGGCGCAAGCGCCCGCGCCAGGTGCAGGGTGAGCGAATTCACCGCACCCTTCGAGGCGACGTACGGAACGGAGGAACCGATCCCGAGCGCGCCGGCGATCGATGAGACATTGACGATTGCGCCGTTAGACGCCTTGAGATGGCTGACCGCGGCGCGGATCATCTGGAAAGTGCCGATGACGTTCACGCCGACGATACGCTGGAAAACGTCTGCATCCAGCGCATCCCAGTTGGCCGAACCCGCAAACGTGGTGACGCCCGCGTTGTTCACCAATGCATCGAGCCGCTTCCAGCGCGCCATCGCCGCCGCGACGATGGCGCGGCAGTCCGCATCATTTGCCACGTCGCCCTGTACCAGCAGCGTATCCGAACCCGCCGCGCGACAGGCCGCCTCGGCTTCTTTTGCCTCGCGTTCGCTCTTGGAATAGTTGATCAGCACATCGTAGCCACGCTGCGCCAGGCCCAGCGCGGTTGCCGCGCCCACGCCGGTCGCCGAACCGGTAATAATTGCCGTCTTGCGCTCTCCCATGTCCACCCTCCCTGAATGTAATATTCCAGCATGATGCCGCAACCCGAACCCTCCCTGCAGGCCTATTACGCCGCCCGTGCGAACGAGTACGAGCGAATGTACGCAAAGCCCGAGCGGCAGGCGGATCTGCGCCGGCTGGAAACAATGATCCCGGAAATTGTTTTCCGCGCGCACCGTGCTCGAGATCGCCTGCGGCACCGGCTACTGGACGCAGCACTTGGTGCGCAGTGCAACGTCCGTGCTGGCAACCGACCTCACGCCGGAAACGCTGGCCGTCGCGCGCGCGAAGGATCTTCCCGCGGACAAGGTGCGTTTCGCCACGGCCGACGCCTTTGCGCTCGCACCCGGGCTGGGAAGTTTCGATGCGGCGTTCGCCGGGTTCTGGTGGTCGCACCTGAAGCGGGCGGAATGCGACCGGTTCCTGGATTCGCTGCGCGCACGCCTTGCGCCGGGCGCGATCGTCGCGTTCCTGGACAACCGCTATGTGGAGGGCAGCAGCACGCCGATTGCGCGGCGCGACCCGGAGGGCAACACCTGGCAGCGTCGCCCGCTCGATGACGGCTCGGAGCACCTCGTGCTGAAGAACTTTCCCTCGGAAGATGAACTCAGGGAGCAGACACGGAAGTTCGGCGCAAATGCGCGTTACGTCGCGCTGGATTACTACTGGCTGTTCAGCTGCAAAGTTCTCTGAGCACCGCGACTTACAAAGCCAGTTCCCAGTACTCGCCCGTGAGCGCGACGCCAAAGCTGCGGTGCCGCTGGCTGCTGACCAGGCGGAAGCCCTCCGCACGATAGATTTTCCGGGCGGCAGCGAGATTGCGCTGCGTCCAGAGTGTCAGCCTGCGGTATCCAAGACCGCGCGCATGCGCCACACATTCGGCGACCAGCCGTCGCCCGATACCCAGTCCGCGCACGGCAGGGTCGAGAATCAGCAGGCGCAGCTTGCCCACCGTCTTCGACTGCCTGACCAGGAAAACCGAGCCGACACGTACACCGTCGAGTTCCGCGATCCAGCAGCGCTCCCAGGCCGGATCGAAGCGGCGGACAAAGCCTGCGGCGATATCGGCCACCATGGCCTCGAAGCTTTCGTCCCAGCCGAATTCCGCTGCATAAAGCGCACCGTGTGCGGAAATCACCCAACCGATATCGCCGGGACGATGCTGCCGCAGGACCAGTTGCGCCTGTGACACCGATTGCTGCCCGAGCAGGTTCTCGATGGTGCACATGGCCGACACCAACCGGTCCTGTGCCGCGTCGGGAATAACGCCCAGCATCGCGGCCACCTCGGACCGGCTTCGGGCATCGAGCGGCGCAAACCTTCTCCGACCGGCCGCCGTGAGGCGCAGATGAGTACGCCTCGCGTCATTGGCGGACGCCTCGCCTGCCACCAGACCCTCCTTCCTGAAATTGCGCAGCATCCGGCTGAGATAGCCGGCATCGAGACCAAGCAGCACGCGCAGCTCGCTTGCCGTCAGGCCACGGCACTGCGCAAGCTCGTACAGAACCCGCGCCTCAGCCAGCGAAAACGGACTTTCGAGCAGCCCGTCTTGCAGCACCCCGATCCGGCGTGTATAGAAACGGTTGAAGCGCCGCACCGCGGCGACGCGCGCGTCAATGGTCGTCATTCCTTTCCGCCCTGTTCCGGTCGATGCGCGCGATTTTCGAACGATTACTTGACGGAGTCAACTAACCATGGATGTCGCTCAATTCAACCAGCGCCTGGCGGGAACCCTTCCCGAACTCCTCGGCATGCGCTTCGTATCGCTCGACCCGGATTGCGTCGTCGCCGAACTGGACATTCGCGATGCGCTTCGAACCGTGGGGGGCGCGCTCCATGGCGGAACCTTGATGGCCTTCGCCGACACGCTCGGCGCGGCAGCGACGATCGTGAACATTCCTGCAGGCGCGGGCACGACGACGCTCGAATCGAAGACCAACTTCTTTGCGGCCGGACGCACCGGCGTGGTCCGTGGAGAGGCGACGCCCCTGCACCGGGGCCGTCGCACCCAGGTATGGCAGACACGCGTCACCGACGCGGCGGGCCGCATGCTTTCGCTGACGCTGCAGACCCAGATGGTCCTGGAGAAATAGCCCTCGCGGCGTTCAGACGCGGGCGCCGAGCTCCTCCCAGCGGGTCAGCGCCGCGACCAGTTCCTCCTCGATCTGCGCGGCGCGCTTCTGCAACCGGGTCGCCTCATCGGGCCGCTCGCGATACAGGTCGGCATCGGACAGGGTGCAAGCAATTTCGGCCTGCTCCTTCTCAAGCGTTTCGATCCGCACGGGAATCTCGGCGAGTTCGCGGCTTTCCTTGTAGTTGAGTTTGGCCTTGGCGGGTTTTTTCTGCGTGGCCCTGGCCTCGGCCTTCTTTTCCTCCCGTGCAGCCTCGGCCCGTCCTGCACGGCTCGCACGCTGCCAGTCGCTGTAGCCGCCGGCATATTCCTTCCAGACGCCGTCGCCTTCGCTCGCGATCGTCTGCGTCACGACGTTGTCCAGGAACGTGCGGTCGTGACTGACCAGGAACAGCGTGCCTGAATACGACTGCAGCAGATCTTCGAGCAACTCGAGGGTTTCGATATCGAGGTCGTTGGTCGGTTCGTCCAGCACCAGCACATTGGCCGGGCGGCTGAACAGCCTTGCGAGCAGCAGCCGGTTGCGCTCGCCGCCGGACAGCGATTTCACCGGCGCCTTGGCGCGCTCCGGCGGAAACAGGAAGTCACCCAGATAGCTGATGACGTGCTTGCGGGTGCCGTCGATTTCCACAAAGTCCGCGCCCGGGTTGATCGTGTCGGCCAGCGTTGCTTCTTCGTCGAGCGCGGCGCGAAACTGATCGAAGTAGGCGATCGCGAGTTTCGTGCCCAGGCGCACCGTTCCCGCATCCGCCCCGATCTCGCCGAGGATGAGCTTGAGCAGCGTCGTCTTTCCGCTGCCGTTCGGACCGATCAGGCCGACCTTGTCGCCGCGCAGGATGCGGCAGGAGAAATCCCGGACCACGGACCGGTCCCCGTATCGCTTCTCGACGCCCTCCAACTCCGCGACCAGCTTGCCGGAACGCTCCCCCTCTCCGAGCCCGAGTTCGACCTTGCCGACGCGTTCGCGCCGCGCCGCGCGTTCGACGCGCAACTGCTCGAGCCGCAGGACCCGGCCTTCGTTGCGCGTGCGCCGCGCCTCGACGCCTTTTCGGATCCAGACTTCCTCCTGGGCAAGGAACTTGTCGAACTTGCGGTTGTGAATGGCCTCCGTGGCCAGGTCTTCGGCCTTCCTGACCTGATACGCGCTGAAATTGCCGGGATACGAAGTCAGGCGGCCACGATCCAGTTCGATGATCTCGTTGGCCACCGTGTCGAGGAATCGCCGATCGTGGGTCACGAAGAGCACGCTCCCGGAGTGTGACTGGAGCACGCCTTCGAGCCACTCGATCGATGCCACGTCGAGATGGTTGGTCGGCTCGTCCAGCAGCAGCAGGTCCGGTTCCATCACCAGGGCCCTCGCCAGCGCCACGCGCTTCTTCAGTCCGCCCGAAAGCTCGTCGACCATTCGATCCGCGTCCAGCGACAGGCGTGTCAGCGTGGTGTCCACCTTGTGCTGCAGGCTCCATCCATTCGTCGAATCGAGTTCTTCCTGAAGCTCGTGCATGCGTTCCGCGAGCGCCGGGTCGTCGTGCGCCTCGGCAAAGGCGTGTGCGGCGGCGTGGTAATCGACCAACAGCCGGTTGCCCTTGCCCAACCCCTCTGCGACAGCCTCAAATACACTCTGACCCGGTTCGAACGCCGGCTCCTGGGAGACACTCGCCAGCTTGAGGTCCGGCGCGCGCCAGACCTTGCCGTCATCGGCGTTCGACAGGCCTGCGATGATCTTGAGCAGACTGGATTTACCCGTTCCATTGCGTCCGATCAGGCCGATGCGCTGGCCGGGTTCGACGACGAGGTCGACCTTGTCGAGAAGCGGCACGTGACCGTAGGCCAGCGATAGTTCCGAAAGCTGAATCAAAGGCATCGCCGGTTACATCCCTTGGGCGCGCAGCGCATCAAGCGCGCGGTCGAGAAAATCGAGCCGGTCCTGACCCCAGAACCGCTCGCCATTGAGCACATAGGTCGGCGCGCCGAATACACCCTGTGCCGTCGCTTCGTCACTGTAGGTCTTGTACAGTGCCTGCACCGAGACGCTGGTCTCGGCGGCAAGCAGCACCGCGCCATCCATGCCGTTTTCCCCGGCAACCGCGCGCCGCACATCGGGGTTCGATGTGTCGCGCTCCTCGGCCCACAAGGCACGCAACAGCGCGTGCGAGAGTCGCGCGGCATCCAGCCCGGCTTCCTGGGCGGCGATCACCATCCAGCCTGCCGGCTTGTTCCACCCCGCAGGCTTGCCGTCGGCCGGATAGTGCTTCGGTTCGAGGTTGAGCGGCATGCCGAGATATTTTCTCCAGCGATCGAGCTCCAGCGCGTGGTAGCTGCGCCTCGGCTCCGGCCGGGTGCGCAGCGGCACACCGCCGGTCCGGGGTGCGACATCCTGAAAATCGTAGGGCTTGAGTATCAGCTTGGCATGGTGCCTGCGCATGATGTCCTGGATTTTTGGACCGGCGAAATAGGCCCAGGGCGACGACAGGCTGTAGAAGCAGGAAATTTCGATCATGTTGCAGTCTCAATACGGGGATATGGAGCCGAAGCAGGGATAATCGCGTCCGGGGGGCAGAGTGTAGATGATGGACGGACTGAAAACGCTCGAAAACGAGGCGAAACGCGATCTGCAGCGGCTGAATTGGCCGGCACCGGCGTGGAGCCTGCCCGTTTCCGGCCCGGAAGGCGCGCCGGTACTCGATGTGCTCATCGTGGGCGGCGGCATGTGCGGGCAGACCGCAGCCTTCGCCCTGATGCGCGAAGGCGTGCGTAATCTGCGCATCGTCGAGCGCAAACCGGCCGGCCTCGAAGGTCCCTGGGCCACGTTTGCGCGCATGGACACCCTGCGCTCGCCCAAGCATCTCACCGGACCCGACCTGGGCGTGCCCAGTCTCACGTTTCGCGCATGGCATGAAGCGCAGCACGGCGCGGCAGGATGGTCGTCGCTCTACAAGATTGCGCGCCTGGACTGGGTACGTTATCTGTCGTGGGTGCGCGGGGTCCTCGAGTTGCCTGTCGAGAACGGGACCGAAGTCGTCCGCCTGGGATTTTCAGGGGATCTGGTGCGGGCGGAACTGGACGGCCCTGCAGGCAGTACGACAGTGCACGCCCGCAAGGTCGTGCTCGCGCTGGGACGCGATGGCAGCGGCGCGCCGCGCTGGCCGACGTTCCCATCGTTTGATCCACACGCGCCGCTGTCGGAAGGACGCGTCTTCCACTCCGCCGATGACATCGATTTTCAGGCGCTGCGGGGCAAACAGCTTGGTGTGCTCGGCGCCGGCGCCTCCGCCTTCGACAATGCCGGGACCGCGCTCGAAGCGGGCGCAGCCGAAGTCACGCTGTTTGCGCGCCGCCGCCACCTTCCGCAGGTAAACAAATCCAAGTGGGCATCGTTTCCCGGCTTCCTCCGCGGGTTCATCGACCTGGACGATGCGAGGCGATGGCGTTATTTCACCTACATCTTTTCCGAGCAGGTGCCACCGCCATTCGAGTCGGTGCTGCGCTGTGAGAAGCACCCGCAGTTCTCGGTCCGTCTCGGACAGCCATGGATGGATCTGGCGTGCGACGAACGTGGCGTCGCGGTGACGACAGCACAGGGCCTCGAGCGTTTCGATGCAGTCATCATCGCCACGGGGTTCGATGTCAACATGATGGACAGGCCCGAAATTGGCTCGTTTCGAGGCAGCGTTGCCCTCTGGGCAGATCGCGTGTCCGCGGAGGAAGCCGGCCTGCACCCGGAGGAAGCGCGCTTTCCCTATCTGGGGCGCGGCTTCCAGCTGCAGCCGCGTACGCCGAACGGGGCGCCCGGCCTGGGCAACGTGCATATCTTCAACTGGGGCTGCACCATGAGCCACGGCGCGCTCGCCGGCGACATTCCGGGACTGGCGATGGGCGCAAACCGCCTCGCGGAGGCGATCGTCAGCGACCTCTTCGTTGCAGACTCGGATCGCCATTTCGCGGCCCTGCTCGCGCACTCGGAAGAAGAGCTTAAAAAAACCGGCCAGTACGTTCCCCCGGCAGAGCGCTGAGCGCTGCACATCCGCGGCGCAGCGCTCAGTCGATGCTGGCCCCGGAATCGCTCACGACCTTCGCCCAGGCGGCGCGATCGGCTTTTACGGTCGCCCGGAACTGTTCCGGGGTTTCGTAACGCGGCGTATTGCCCAGATCAAGGAAGCGCTGGCGCACTGCAGGAAGCTCCAGTGCCTTCTTCACCGCGCCGTTGATCGCGCCGACGACGTGCGGATCCATGCCCTTTGGTCCCATCAGTCCGAACCAGATATAGCTCTCATAACCGGGCACGCCCGCCTCCGAAATCGTCGGCACGTCGGGGAGCGCGGAAACCCGCGACTTGGTGGTGACGCCCAGCAGGCGGACCTTCCCGCCACGCCACTGTCCCAGCACCGACTGGACCTGGTTGAAGATGCAGCAGGTGTCCCCCTTCACCACCGCCGCCAGCGCATCCGGTCCACCCTTGTAGGGCACGTGCACCATCTGCAGACCCGCACGCGCATTGAAATCAGCAAATGCCAGGTGGGTCCCGGTGCCATTTCCAGTCGAGGCGAAGTTGTATTTGCCGGGATTGGCCTTGACCTTCTCGATGAACTCCTTGACCGTCTTGACGTCGATCACGGCCGGATTGATGGTCAGCACATTGGAGACATCGATCATCGGCACGATCGGGGTGAAGTCCGCCTCGACATCGAAGGGCAGCTTCTTGTAGAGCGCCGCATTCACACCGTGGGTCGCCGAGGTCGCGACCAGCAGGGTGTAGCCGTCGGGTTTTGCTTTCGCCACGAACTGCGACGCAAGATTGCCACCCGCGCCCGGACGGTAGTCCATGACTATTTTCGCGTTAAGCGACTGTTGCATCGGTTCCTGCAGCGCGCGCGCGACGATATCGAGTCCGGAACCTGCAGGAAAGCCCATGACGATGGTGATCGGTGCGGCCGAGGGCCAGACTTGCGCCGAGACGGGTGCGGCCGGAAGGATGGCGAAAAGGACGGACAAAATGCGTTTCATGGAGGGTTCCTTGAGTAGGGATTGCGCAGCTTACACAGGAAGGAACGGCCGGATCAATCTGTCTGCGGATGGCGTCCAAGTGGCTCGACGAAATCCTTCAGCAGAATCGAAAACCGCTCCGCCTCATCGACAAACAAGGCATGCCCTGCTTCCTCGAATACTTCTACGCGCGTCTGGGGCCGGTTGCGTTTCAGGTCCGCCGCCTGCGCTGCGAACTGCGGTGTGACGACATAGAGCAGTGGTTTGTCGAATGCGCGCGCTGTATCGCGCCACTGTTCCCGCGGTATGCGGTTGCCGGGAAACAGGGTCAGGCTCCCCTCGAGCGGCATCCGCAACGCGCCCTCGCGCAGGGCCACAAGGTCCGCCTCCGACTGCGGGGTTCGGAAGATGGCGCGTACGAAACCGTCGATCGCGCCTTCCCGGTCACGCCTCAGCTGTGCCTGGAACCCTCCACCGTCTGCCGAAGCAGCGGACGCTGCGCCCTCCCCCACGGAACTGTCGACAACCGCAAGGCCCGAGATTTTCGAGGTCCCATGAACGCGGACGTATTCCAGGGATTCAAGCGCGCCGAGCGACCAGCCCACCAGTAGAGCACCGGGGTACCGGTCGACGAACTCGGCGATGTCCTGGGCACGGCGCTCCAGTGTGTATCCGCCGGCCGGAATCTCGGATTCACCCTGCCCGCGCGGGTCGAGCGCGACGACCCGCCGATCCCCTGCAAGCATCGCAAGCGGTTTCTTCCAGATGGCGGCAGGCATGGACCAGCCGGGAACAAAGGCGATCACCGGCCCGCGGTCGTCCGCCCGGCCGGCTTCCAGCACATGCAGGCGCACCCCGTCCGAGGTGAAGAAATAACTGTCTGCGAATTGCGCGTCCACGCGCTCAGGGTGCAACGTCGGGGCGCCGGTCGCAAGCACCAGTGCAACCAGCACCGCCAGGATCAGTTCAATGGACGCGCCTGGTCGATGACCTGAGGGCGATACCCTTGCGGCGCGGCTGCGGCACAGGCTCGCCCTCCTCCGTGACCTGCGCCGTGTGCAGCGGGCGCTGTCCGACCATCACATTGGAACGCTCGTCCCGGGCATCGTGAAACTGATAACCGAATGTAAACGGCAGCGGCGACGACAACTGGGACTTGTAAGCCTGATCAAGGGCGACCTGATATGCGCCCTGGAACGGGGGGATCGGCACGTTGTATTTTCCGTAAAGCTGCATCGTCCAGCCGCGCGATTTCAACATGGCGTAGGGCACGCCGGAATCGTCCTGCACGAGAAATCCGCTCACGTCGAGCAGCGCAGAGCGGATTTCCCGGAATTCGCGTCCATGGAGCAGATAGGACGCCGATTTGATGAACGTCGTTGTCGGCGCAAGGCTGCGCACGAAAGTGAGGAATTCCGGATAGAACGCCAGCCCCTTGTCGGTAACGTCCACGGTGAAATAGTGGACCCGGCGGATCGTCGGCGAACCCGGTGCGCGAAACTCGATCGTCACGCCCTTCAACTGACGCATGGGTCTTCCACTCGGCATCGGGCCGGTGCGCACGACGGGAGGGAACTCGTAGGGACGGACACGCAGAATATCAACGCCGGACAAGGCCATCGAAATCATGAACAGCGGCACCACACCGCGCAGCTGCGCGGTGCGCAGCTGCTTCGACATGTTTTCGGTGATGAAATAGTTGCGATTGAAGAAATCGGTCGTGGCAATCCGCACGTCCGCAACCATGCGTTCGAGCTGGCGTTCGCTCATCGTTTCGATTTCCGGCACTTCGCCGGCGTGTTCCAGCCCCCACATCACGAACGTCTCGCAATCGGGGAACAGCCAGTAGGCATTGAAAAAATCCGGCCCGCTGAACGGATACAGCAGCGTCTTGCCCAGCGGACAGGTCCTGGGTATCGCACTGTCGCGCCAGGCCGACATCGCGGCGACCTGCCTCTCGTTCATCCTCGCCCAGGCCGCACGCATGTACTTGCTGTGCTCCTTCCAGACGGCCGACTCCGCAAATTCGACATGCGCGGGAAACATCGGCGGCATGCCGGAAATCAGCCTGGCTGTGGAATTGACCTTCCACTGCGCGCCGAGGCCCATATCCATGCTGAGGGTCTGCGCCCGCACCGGGGCAAAAAGACTGGCGGCACTCAGGACGACAGCCGCCGCAACAGCCGCACAGCGGCTCGTTATCTTGAACATCGGGTAGGTGGCGAAACTGGGTGTACCGGCTTGCATGGTTGAGGGGGGGCGATTTTATCAGTCTTTTCGCACGCCGCCCGCCTGCAAAACCGTGAAAAATGCTTAGCGTGGAGCCATTGCGCGCATCGCGATATTGGCCTTGCGGCCCTCTTCCAGCCCTTCCGCCAGCGGAAGGTCGACCACCTTGTGGAAGAGTTGCTTGATGGCGAACAGGGCCTCGGGCTTGGAGGCGGCGAGGGATTCGGCCAGCGCCAGCGCCTCGTCCATCAGGCGCTCATCCGGGACCACCCTGTTCACCGCACCAAGCGCCCATGCCCGGTTCGCATCCAGCGGATCACCCTTGGCCACCAGTTCGAACGCCGCCTTGCGTCCGATCTGGCGGACCAGGTTGGTAATCACGATGGCCGGGAGGATTCCGTGCCGGATCTCCGGATATCCGAGCTTCATGTTTTCGGAGGCCACGACGAGATCGCAAGCCAGCGCCAACCCGGCGCCGCCGCCCATGGCCGCACCGCGAACGGCCGCAATCACCGGCTTGCGGATCTGGGAGAAGACCAGATGCGAGTGCATGGTGAGTTGTGCCCGGTGCTCGATCCGCGCCGCCTGATCCGGGGTGAAATCCTTGAACTCGCCGATGTCCGCGCCCGCGCAGAACGCGCGCCCCGCACCGGTCAGTACCACCACCGACACCGATTCGTCGCGGTCTGCCGTCCGCAGTTGCTCCAGCAGGGCCTCGGTCAGTGCGGTGTTCAGCGCGTTGAGCTTTCCCGGGCGATTCATCGTGAGTATCCTCACCCGCCCGTGGTCCTCGCACAGCATGACTTCTTCGCCCATGACCCGGATTTCCTTTTCAGTGCCTGTTCATCTGGGGACGCTGTCCGCACTTTCCAATTCGCGCGCCTGGTCGGTCAGCCGCTTGAGCATGTCCATCAGTGCCGCTGTCTCGGTGTCCGAGAGCACTGCAAGCCAGGCTTCGCTGCGTGCGACGGCATCCTCGAACACCTTCCGGTAGAGCGTACGACCGGTGCGTGTCAGCGCAAACCGTTTGCCACGACCGTCGCGGTCATCCGGTGTGCTCGCGACCAGGCCACGCTGGACCAGTCCGGCCACGGTCCGGCTCGCATGGCTTTTTTCAAGGCCTGCGCCGCGCGCCAGTTCGGTCAGCGACTGCGGCGGATCCCCCCCAAGCAGCGCCATCGCCCGCCATTCGAGCAGTTTGAGGCCGAAACGGCGCTGGTAACGTGTCTCCGCCCAGCGCGCCGAGAGGTTTGCCAGCACGTGCAGGCGATACGAGATCAGCTGCTTGATTCCGACTGCCGGGTTCGGAAAAGACGCCATGCGGGGACGGAAATCCTGGAAGAAACGGCTCTGGAATGCGGCCTTGCAGGTAGATAGTTGCTAACGTAAACTAATTGCATCCTGACGTCAATCATCCTTTCCACACCGATGAGAGCCCGCGCATGAAACCACCCTTTCGAGCCGATCAGGTCGGCAGCCTGTTGCGTCCGCCGGAGCTGGTGGAGGCACGTGCAAAGGCAAAGCGCGGCGAAATCGACGCCGCCGCCTTGCGTGAGGTCGAAGACCGCTGCATACGCGCGGCGATCGCCCGCCAGGAGGCCATCGGACTGCAGGCCGTGACCGACGGCGAATTCCGCCGCGACTGGTGGCACGTGGACTTTCTCGCGGGATTCGACGGCGTCGAAGGCTACGTGGCGCCACTTGTGGTCGGCTTCCAGAACACGGAAGAACAGCCGCCCATGATCCGGGTCACCGGCAAGGTACGCCGTACGCGGCCGGTCTTCGTCGAGTCGTTCAAGTTCATGCGTGAGGCGGCAACGCGCACGGCCAAGCAGACGATCCCAGCGCCGGCCATGCTGCACATGCGCCCCGGGCGCGCAGGGATCAGCCGCGAGGCCTATCCCGATCTCGCCGAATTCTGGCAGGACGTGGCGCTCGCCTATCGCGAGGAAATCCACGCGCTTGCCGCGGCCGGATGCACCTACCTGCAACTGGACGACACCAGCTTCGCCTACCTGTGCGACGAGAACTTCCGTTCAGCCCTGAAAGCGCGCGGCGATGATCCGGCGCAATTACCCTGGACCTACGCCGAGGCGATCAACGCGGCGATTGCGGATCGGCCGCAGGGCATGGCGATCACGATGCACACCTGCCGCGGCAACTTCAAGAGCACCTGGGTGGCCTCCGGCGGTTACGAACCCGTGATCGAAGCGCTCTTCTCGGCCAGGGTCGACGGCATCTTCATGGAGTTCGATTCGGAGCGGGCGGGCACGTTCGAGCCGCTGCGCCATGTGCCGCGCGGGCGAAAGGTGGTGCTCGGCCTGGTCACCACCAAGGTCGGCGAACTCGAGGACAAGGACTCGATCAAGCGACGGATCGACGCCGCGGCGCGGTTCGTTCCGCTCGAAAACCTGTGCCTGTCACCACAGTGCGGGTTCTCAAGCACGCACCACGGAAATGCCCTTTCTCACGACGACCAGTGGCGAAAGCTGGAACGGGTCGTCGAAGTGGCGCGCGAAGTCTGGGGCTGAGTTCCTGCAGGCCGGCAGGGGACAGGACTGCCAGCCGACGAACTTCCAGCCGGTCGCGGTATTAGATCAGGTCGTCGCCGAATTATTTCTCCAGCGCAACCTCGTCGATCACGATCATCGCCGCATAGCGCGCCGCTTCCAGCGCCAGGATTTCCTTTTCCGTTGCGCCCTTCATATCGAATTTCCTTTTGCAGGGCGCAGCACGAAATCGTAGTGCGCCGAATATTCGCCCGACGCAGACTTCTGGAAATCGACGACCAGTGAATCCTTGACCCCAAAGACCGCATCCGAATCCAGATATTTGTCACCTCGAACAAAGAGGTGAGTGACCAGGGTTTCGTAGCCCGGCGCCGTGAACATGGTGTGCAGGTGGCCTGGGCGCATCGGGTGACGCTCGGTGGCCACCAGCATGCGACCCACAGGGCCGTCGTGCGGAACCGGATAGCTCACCGGAAACACGCACTTGAAATTGAACTTCCCCTCGGCGTCAGAGCGAAAGCGGGCGCGCAGGTTCGTGCCCTCCGTCTTCTGCACGTCGTAGAAACCATCCCCTCCGGCCTCCCAGACATCGATGATCGCACCGGTCACCGGTTTGCCATCCAGCCCCCTGACACTACCAGTGATCGCGCACGGCTCGCCCGGCGTGCCGGGCATGGCGATATTGGCGCCCAGCGGCATCTCGGGCGCGTCCTTGACGAAAAACGGACCGAACACAGTGGTCTCGGTCGCGCCGGCGGACTTACCGTGGTTGATGAAGTCGACCAGCATCGACACGCCGAGCGTGTCCGACATGAGGATGAATTCCTGTCGCTTTTCGTCACACCAGTGCCCGGTCTCGGTCAGAAATTCGATTCCCGCCAACCACTCTGCCTCGGTCGGGCGAACCTCACGAACGAAGCCGTGCAGATGCTTCACCAAACTCGTCATGACTTCCTTCAGGCGCGGGTTCGGCGTGTTCTCCATCCGCCGCAGCACCTCCGCGGTAAGAGTGTCATCGCTGAAATTTCGTATCGCCATGTCCCCCTCCTTCGACTAGGTGGCGCCCCCGGGAAGCAGCCCGAGTTCGTCCAGAATACGCTGCCCGGAAGCCAGCAGCTGCTGTTTGCGCAATTCCAACTGCGGGTAGAGCAATTTCCCGCGCCGTTTTCTGAATTCTCCCGCCACGAGAACGGTATCAACGTTGGCGACACCGGCCTGCATCACCACGCTAGTGACCGGATCGTGCACCGGCCACATGTTGAGATCGTCTGCGCGCACGAGGAGCACGTCGGCCTGCTTGCCCGGCGCGAGCGAACCGATGCGATCCTCCATCTTCAGCATGCGCGCGCCCTGGATGGTGATCCACTCCAGGGCCTCTCGACAGTGAATGGTGGAGGTCGGCGGAAGCTGTCCGGTCCGCGCGCGCGAATCGGCATTGTCGATGGCGCGCTGACTGGCGAGTGCCATGCGCGCCACGGCGAACAGGTCGCCGCTGATACCCGACTCCAGATCGACGCCGAGCGAAGGCTGCGCGCCGTGCCTGCGCAAGCGGCCGGTAATCGCAAAGCCGTGCCCCTGTGTCATTTCCGTTTCCGGGGTCAGCGAAAACGTCACGCCGCGCTCCAGCATGAACGCAAGCTGCGCATCGCTCAGGGTCTGGCCGTGGACGATGTTGTTGTTGTCGCCGAGCAGGCCTTCGGCGGCCAGCCGGTCCCAACCGTCAGGTGTACGCGCCTCCCCTCCCGCGCAGTGCATGCTGGCAATCAGTCCGAACTCGCGCGCCAGGCGGAAATCCTGCTGCGCGACGGCATAGGTGGAATAGTGCGGCCCGAGGATGGCGAGACCGAGCGTCACCAGTCCGCCATTGGCCGGCAGACGCTGCATCAGGCGTTCGACCTCGGCGCGCGGATGCGGCACTTCCCAGAAGGGTTTCTGCCCCGGACTGGGATCGGGCTTCGGGGAACCATGAAAGAACGCGGCGCGGATCCCTGATTCGACCAGCCCGTCGATCGCACGGTCGCTGTGCGCCGGGGTCGGATTATTGTGGCACCAGTCGACCAGCGTCGTGGTGCCACAGTTGATCTGATTGAGTCCACCGACGAGATTGGCGATGTAGACGTCCTCGGGCGTGAATTTAGTCGCCAGCCCGGCATGGACGTGCTGAAAATACTCGAGGATGGTCCAGTTGCCCGCAATGCCGCGAAGTCCGGTCTGCCAGGTGTGCTGGTGCGCGTTGACCAGTCCCGGCAGGACGATGCAGCCGGAAGCGTCGACCACTTCGGCCTGCGGTGCGTCGATCGACGGCGCCACCGCCGCGATGCGCGTGTCCTCGATCAGCACATCGCCCCGGGCCAGATCCCCGACCACGGGATCCATGCTGATCACGGTTCCGCCGCGTAGGAGTTTCTGCGCCATATCAGGTGTAGTGCGCGGCTGCCGGCGGCCGGCTAGTTCCCCAGCCCGTCGCCGACCTTCACCTTCTCGCTTTTCAGGTTCATGCCCGCGGCCTTGGCGAGTTCGAGCAGCAGCACCGAGAAATCGACGTCCTCGTAGCCGCGTCCGACCGTGTTCTGCACGCATTCTCGTGTTGTCGCCGCGGTGGGCATCTGCACGCCGAACTTGCGCGCGGCCGCCATGCCGAGGTCCATGTCCTTCAGCAGCAGTTTCGGCGTGAACGTCACCGCAAAATCCAGGTTCACCAGTGCCGGCGTCTTGTAGCGCGTATACATCGAGCCGAGCACGCTGTTGTTGATCGAGTCGAGGAACACATGGCGCGGAATCCCCGCCTTCTCCGCAAGAATCGTGATCTCGCACAGGGACTGGATGATCACGCCGAACATGGTGTTATGGGCAATCTTCCAGACGCGGGCCAGCTCGCCTTCGCCGACATATGTAACGCCGCGGCCGAACATTCCGAGGTACTTCTCGGCAAGCGTGAAGAGCTTTTTCGGCCCGGACGCGACCACCCAGAGCAAGCCGGCCTTGGCCACCTTGCCATTACCGGAAACGGGCGCGCAAAGGTAACCGACACCGAGCGCTTCGCAGCGCGCCCTGACCTCGGCCGAACCGTCATCCGAAATCGAAGAGCAGTCGATTACGACCTTCGGCTTCTTCCTGCCACTCAGCAGCCCCCCCTTGTCGAACAGCACCTGCTTCAGGTCTGCCGTGGTCGAGACCATCGTGAACACTATGTCGCACGGCGCCAGTTCGACGATGCGACCGGCGACTTTCGCGCCGTGCTTCTCAAGCGGTTCGGCCTTGGACTGCGTGCGGTTCCACACCGTGACGTCGCAACCGCCCGCAAGCAGGCGCGACGCCATCGCGTAGCCCATGCGGCCCATTCCGATCCATCCGATCCGATGGGACATTTTTTCTGCCGACTTCGGCACTGCCTTGCGCGCCACTGCGTTTGCCATTGCAATCCTTGTCCGCTGGGGAAGATTCGGGTCGGGAATGCTACCATCCTGCGACACTACGAAGATGGGGAGACACACATGAAAATTCATCGAATCGTCGTCGCGATCGCAGCGCTCGTCATTGCATCGGCCGCACCCGCGCAGGACAAGGCGCTTCGCATCGTGCTCGGTTATCCGCCGGGCGCTTCGAGCGATACGCTGACACGCCTGCTTGCAGACGGGATGCGCCCGCTCCTTGGCCAGACGGTCGTGGTCGAGAACAAGCCGGGCGCCGGCGGCATCGTCGGCAACGAGACGGTCAAGGCAGCCCCACCGGACGGTTCGACCATCCTGCTCACGCCGGTGGCCACGATGGCTGCGTTCCCCCATTCGCATGGCGCCAGCCTGCGCTACGATCCGTTCAAGGATTTCGAGCCGATCGCGCACCTGACCAGCTTCCAGCTCTGCCTGGTTCTCAATGCAACCGTGCCGGCGAAGGACGTGGCCGAATACATCGCGCTGGTTAAAAAGGATTCCCGGATGGGCGACTATGCCTCGGCGGCGGCCGGCAGCCTGCCGCATTACTTCGGCGTACTGTTCGCGAAGAGTGCGGGGCTCGAGATGACGCACATCCCGTACAAGGGCACCGCCCCTGCCCTGCAGGCCCTGGCCGGTGGCGAGATCAAGGCCGCGATGTTCGTGCTTGCCGATGCGCTTACGCTGGTGCGCGGCGGGAAGGCCCGCGTCATTGCGGTATCCGGCAGCCAGCGTTCCACCCTCGCGCCGGACGTGCCGACCTTCAAGGAGCTCGGTTACAACATCGAGGGCTATGGCTGGTATGCCTTGTTCGCCCCGGCGAAGACACCACACGAGATCATCGACCGTTACGCAAAGGCAGCGATCCAGGTGATGCATACGCCGGAAATGAAACAGCGTCTGGAAAAAATGGGCCTGGAGCCCACCGGGTATGGTCCTGCGGAACTCGCCGGCATCCTGCGTGCCGACTATGACAAATGGGGCCCCGTCATTCGCGCTTCCGGATTCAGGCCCAATCAATGACCGCGCAATGACGGCGCACTGACGGCTCGATGAACATCCTCTTTCTGTCGAAGGTCGAGAAGCCTGAACGCTGGCTGCCCGAACTGTCCCGCCTGCTCCCGCAGGATCGCTTCTTTACCGGAGAGGAATTCGATCCTGCATTGATCGACATCGCCCTGGCCGGAAGCCCGCCGCCTGGAATCATCGGCCGGCTGAACAACCTGAAGCTCGTGCAGTCGCTGTGGATGGGCGTGGACGGGCTGCTTGCCGACACGAGCTTTCCTCGCGGCATCCCGCTCGCGCGGCTGATCGACCCGGGCATGGTGGCGGCGATGGTCGAAAGCGTCACGGCACATGTGCTGGACTTCCACCGGCATCACTACGTGTACCGGGCGCAACAGGCCGGGAAAAGATGGCACCGCCTGCCGCAGTTCATGGCGTCCGACCGCACGGTCGGGATTCTCGGGATGGGCGAACTCGGGACCGCGGTGGCGAGCCGGCTGCTGGATTTCGGCTTCAACATCGCCGGATGGAAGCGGCGTCCGGCGCAACTCCGGGGGATCGACTGCTACAGCGGAGGCGACGGCATGGGCCAGCTTCTGGACCGCAGCCAGATTGTCATCAGCCTGTTGCCGCTGACGGAGGAAACGCGCGGCATCCTGAATGCTGCGGCTTTCGCGCGCATGTCACGGGGCGGATGCGTCATCAATGTCGCCCGCGGACCACAGATCGTGAACGACGATTTGATTGCGGCGCTCGATTCGGGACAGCTCGCCCACGCCTATCTCGATGTGTTCGACAAGGAGCCGCTGCCGGCCGATTCGCCGCTGTGGGCACACCCGGGCATCTCGATCACGCCGCACACGGCGGCCCTGACCGAACCCCGCACCGCCGTCGCAGAAGTCGTCGCCAACATCGAACGCATACGCGCAGGCAAGCCCGCGCAGCACCTGGTGAACTTCAGCGCAGGCTACTAGCGGGCCAGATATCCCGAATCGACCGGCAAGGTCACGCCGGTGATGCAGCGCGCTGCCGGACCGGCAAGGAAAAGTATTGCAGCAGCGATGTCGCCCACGTCGGGAAGCGTGCCGAGCGGCGTATGCGCTTCGACCTTCGCAAGCACCTCCGGATTGGAAAAGATCGGCACGGTCAGGTCGGTCTTCACGAAGGTCGGCGCAACCGCATTGACGCGAATCCCGTCGGCGGCCCACTCGAGTGCCAGCGCACGCGTGAGGTTGACGACGCCGCCCTTGGAGGCCTGGTAGGAGGCATTGGGGAAGATGCCGCCGGAAAAACCCATGATCGAAGCCAGATTGACGATCGCGCCCCCGCCCTGCTTCTGCATCACGCGCGCTGCGACCCGCGAGCAAAGGAACACGCCACCCAGGTTGAGGTCGATGATCCGTCGCCAGTCTTCCATGGCCAGTTCGGTGGCCGGCTTGCGCACCGCCGCCCCGGCATTGTTGACGAGCAGATCGATCCGGCCGAAGCGCGTGTGTACCTCTGCAAACACCGCCTCCACGGCGGCTTCCGAAGTGACGTCGCAGGCCCATCCAGCGGCTTTTGCACCGATGCGCGCTGCCTCCGCGGAGACGGCCGCACCGTCCAGGTCCAGCAGAGCAACCGACGCACCCGCTTCGGCCAGCAACTGCGCAGTGGCAAGGCCGATGCCGCGCGCGGCGCCGGTGACGATCGCTACCTGACCTGGAATCTCGAACAGTTTCATGGGATGCGCTGACGAAGTGTTGGCGAGGCGCTATCCTAGCAGCACCATGCTCGACCTCCTGATTCGCGGTGCAACGCTCTACGACGGTCTCGGTTCACCGGGACTGCGCGCCGATCTGTCGGTGGCTGATGGCCGGATCGTCGCCATCGGTGCGATCGACGGGACTGCGAAGCAGACGATCGACGCAACCGGCCTGGCGCTGATGCCCGGCATCATCGATACACACACCCATTACGACGCGCAACTGACCTGGGATCCGTACGCCTCGCCCTCCCCGGCGCTCGGCGTGACCACGGCGATCATCGGCAACTGCGGCTTCACGATTGCGCCGTGCCGCGCCGGTGACCGCGAACTCGTGATGCAGAACCTGACCCAGGTCGAAGGCATGGGGATCGAAACCCTCCGAGCAGGCATACGCTGGGACTTCGAAACCTTCCCGGAATACATGGACCAGCTCGACCGCCACGGCGCCGCGCTCAATGTTGCCGCATTCGTCGGGCATTCGTCCATGCGAACCTACGTGATGGGTGCGGACGCCTCGCGTCGCGCCGCGACCGCAGAGGAGATCGGGCAGATGCGCGCGATCGTCGTCGAGGCGATGCGTGCGGGTGCCATCGGATTTTCGACCTCGACTTCGCCGGCACACAACGGCCACGGCGGTGATCCGATGCCGTCGCGCCTCGCGGAAGAAACCGAACTGCGCACGCTGGTCACCAGCCTGAAGGAATCCGGGCGCGGTGTGTTCATGCTCACCAAGGGCGGACAGAGCACGCCGGCCTTCCTGGAATCACTGGCGGCCGAAAGCGGCCGGCCGGTGATCGTCGCGGCACTGCTGCACAACCCGACCAACCCGCGTGTAGTTTTCGACGAACTCGACGCCATCAGCGCGGCCAACGCCCGCGGTCACACCATGCTGGGTGCGATTTCCTGCTGCCCCTTGTCGTTCGATTTCACGCTCGATTCGCCCTACCCGATCGAAAGCCTCGCCGCATGGAAGCCCGCCTTCGCGCTCAAGGGCTCGGCGCGCATGGCAAAGCTGGCTGAGCCTGCGTTTCGCCGGTCGATCCGTGACGAACTCTCCCGGCCGGCACAGGTGCGCAACTTCAACGGCGAGTGGCACAGGGTGCAGGTGGTCGAGACGATGAAGCCTGCGCACGCACGCTTCGAGCAGCGCAACATCGCGGAACTCGCCGCTGAGGCGGACAAGGATCCGCTCGATTTCTTTTTCGACCTGGCGCTCGACGAAGACCTGAAGACCGTGTTCGTCGCGCTGACATTCAACTCGGACGAGGACGCCGTGGCGCGCCTGATCCGCCACCCGCACAGCCTGGTGTCGCTCTCTGACGCGGGTGCGCACCTGACATTCTTCAACGATGCCGGCTTCGGCCTGCACCTGCTCGGGCACTGGGTGCGAAACAAGGGCGTGCTGACCCTGCCCGAAGCCGTATACCGGCTCACCGGACAGGCCGCAGGCGTCTTCGGCATCCGTGAACGCGGGGTGCTGCGCGAGGGCAACTGCGCGGATCTGATGCTGTTCGATCCGGCCACGGTCGATCGCGGACCCAAGCAGCGGGTGCGCGACCTTCCTGCGGGTGGCGCGCGCCTGACCACCGCCGCGATCGGGGTGCACGGCGTGTGGGTCAACGGCGAACAGGTTGCAGACAGGAACGGCGTGCTCGCCCTGCGCACCCTGCCGGGCAGGCTGCTGCGTGATTTTGCCTCCGCCTGACATGGACGTCCCGCCCGGATTCAAGCCGATCGCCCGCACCAGTCCGTTCAACAGCCTGGTCGGGCCGTTGTTCACGAAGGGTGAAGGCGCGGCGCGCATGATCGGCCTGCGTGCTGCGGAAAAGCACTGCAATTCGCGCGGGATCGTCCACGGCGGGCTGCTCGCGACGCTCGCCGACCTGGCACTCGGCTACACGATCGCGTTTCTCACCGACCCGCCGAGGAGCGCAGTCACCGTGAGCCTGACAATTGACTATGCGGGCAGCGCCAAGGTCGGCGACTGGGTCGAAGTCCGCACCGACATACAAAAGAGCAGCGGACGCCTCACCTTCGCCAACTGCTACATCCATGCCGGAGACTCGCGCATCGTGCGCGCGAGCGCGGTATTCGCCGCATCAGGCGAACGTCGCGCGGAGACCTGATCCGCTCAGGCGCCGAACACCAGCCAGGCGCCTGCAAGGGAGATCGCAGCGCCACCGGCTTTCACGGCCCAGGGCCGCTCGCGCAACAGTTCGCCGCCCAGTACACCTGCCGCATGCAGCAACGCCGTCGCGAGCAGGAATCCGCCGAAGTAAGCCGGCAGGTTGGCAAACGCAGGCATCTCCACGCCATGCGCATACCCGTGGCAGAGCGCGAACACGGCGATGAGGGGTACAGCCCAGCGCAGGCCGGCGCGCACCGCAAATGCGAGGAATCCGCCGAGCAGGAGGACGGAAAGCCCCGTCGCGCCCTCGAGCACCGGCAGAGGGGCGCCCGACACGCCCGCCGCAGCGCCGATTGCCATCGCGGTGACGAACACACCGGGCAGCAGGACCAGGGTCCGTCCGCCGGAGCGGACCGCCCACAGGCCGACCGCGAGCATCGCGAGAAAATGGTCCAAGCCGGTAAACGGATGCATCAGGCCGGCGTCGAAACTCCCGTGCGCCTGCGCGCTCATGTGCGCGTGCACCGCGTTGCTCATGACCAGACCGACGACCAGCAGTGCCAATTCGAACATTCGTCCCATGTTCAGACTCCCCGGTTTGAAATTTGAATGATGCTCAACCCTGGCGCGCCGCGCCGCCTGTCGTTTCCCGTTCGGTGGCGAGAAAGCCGCTCAATCGCCCGACCCCGTCCGCAAGCCGCTCCTGCGAGGAAGCAAAGCACCAGCGCACATAGCCTTCGCCTTCCGGCCCGAATGCCGACCCGGGAGCAAGCCCAAGGCCTGTCTCACGCACCAGTCGCTTGCAGAACGCCAGGCTGTCATCGACACCCGCGATCCGGAGGAACGCATACATCGCGCCGCCAGGCAGCGCCGCCTGCACGCCGGGGATCGTGTTCAATTCCCGGATCAGGAAATCGCGCGCCGCGCGGAATCGCGCCACGGTGCGCGCGATCACCGGTTCGCCGTCCCTCACCGCAACGATGCCCGCCTGCTGGACGAAGCCCGGCGCACAGGAGGTGTTGTACTCGATCAGCTTGCCGAGGTCGGCCGTCAGGGATTCCGGAACCACCATCCAGCCCAGGCGCCAGCCCGTCATCAGCCATGACTTGGAAAACGTGTTGGTACTGACGAGCCTGTCGCCATCGTCGGCCATGTCGAGAAACGACGGTGCCACCGTCCGGTCGTCACCGAAGTACAGGCGCTCGTAGGCGTCGTCAGCGAATATCCAGATGCCCAGCCTGCGGCAGTGCCCGAGGATTGCCTGCTGTTCGTCACGGGTCAGCGTCCACCCGGTCGGGTTGTTGGGCGAATTGATGTACAGCGCCCGGGTACCCGGTTCGAGGGCAGCGAGCAGTTCGTCAAGATCAAGCCGCCAGCCGCCGGGTGAGAACCGCAGCGACACGCAACGGACCTGCGCGCTGAGAATTTTGGGGATTTCCACGAGGTTCGGCCACAGCGGGGTCACCTCGACCACCCGGTCTCCGGGGTCAAGCAACAGCTGCGAGGCCAGCATCAGCGCACTCACGCCGGCGCTGGTCACGCCGATGTTCTCTGCGCGCGTCGGCCGGTGCAGGCGCGTGATGTAGGACGCGAGCTCCTCGCGCAGCGGCGGAATCCCCAGGTTGTGCGTATAGCCCGTATCGCCCGCGGCGATCGCATCCATACCCGCGCGACGAATGAACTCCGGTGTCGGCTCGTCCGGTTCACCGACCCAGAACGGCAGCACGTCCGGATTGCCCAGACCTTCGTTGACCAGTTCGCGGATCTGCGAGGCGACAAGCGCGCGAACCGGTGCGCGCGCAAGGCGCGTGGCCGGCGGCCTGTCCGTCAGGGAGGATTTATTCAGATCAGCAGGGTAATTCACGAGTGATATTGTATCCTCGGACGCATGAGTGCACCGCCTGACACGGGGCTCGCCCGCTGGTCGTTCCCGATCGCAATCGGATTGATGGTGGTCTGGGGAATGAACTTCACCGTGATGAAGATCATCCTCGACCAGGTATCGGTGGGTGCACTGCTGTTCATGCGGTTTCTGTGGATGGCACTGCTCGGGATGCTGATGCTCGCCTGGCTTTATCGCGGCCGCCTGCGCCAGTCGCTGCCGCACCGGCGCGACCTGCCCCGGTTCATCGCAGCCGGCCTGATCGGACACACCGCGCACGTCGGGATTGTGACCTGGGGGTTGCAGTTGTCCACGCCGTTCTCGAGTTCGCTGGTGCTCACGAGCGGACCGCTCTGGACGCTGCTGATCCTCGCCGGGCTCGGTGCGGAACGCCTGCAGACCCGGCAGGTCGTGGGCACCATTGCGGCCTTCCTCGGCATCCTGATGTTCATGTCGGACAAGTTCACCCGCGGCGTGATGCTGGCCGGCTTCGGCGATCTGGTGCTGCTGTTTGCAGCCAGCCTTTTTTCCCTCTACACGGTCGTCGCTCGACCGCTGACTTCACGCTACGGCGCGCCGGTGCTGCTTGGCTACACGCTGCTGGTCGGCGCCCCACCGGTGCTGCTCTTCACACTGCCCGCGTTCCTCGCCGCGCCATTGGCCGGCCTGCCCGCAAAGGTGTGGCTGGCAATGTTCTTCGCCGTGACCGTTTCCTCCTTCCTCGGCTGGCTGGGCTGGGCCTGGATCAACCAGGTGCGTGGCGTGGCCAGAAGCGCCCCGCTTCAATACATCATGCCGCCGGTCGCGGGCCTGGTGTCCTGGATCACGCTCGGCGAAACCTTCACCTGGCTCAAGATCGCGGGTGCGCCTTGGCAGGGGCCTGAAAACCTGAGATCAAGTCGGGGTCAAAACACCCCCGACACCCGCCCCGCGGCAGACCGTTTCAGGCTGATCGTGGACGATTGAGCTACAGTCAAACCAGTTCCTGCGCGCTTCCCCAGCGCCGCCGCGGCAGCACCGTTCTGCCGTCCACGATCAGCCTGAAACAGGCGTCCACGATCGCTGAAATACGCAATACATGTGTGCAGACCGTTGAACATCACAAAAAAAGGCTTGCAAAAGGCGTCGGGTCCATACATGAAGAAAATGGATGCGAAGCATCGTGTCAACAGCGAACGGAGGGCGTCCGCCTTTGGCGCCCGGGACTGGGGCATGCTGGGCAATCAGCGAAACCAACTCGACCCAAGGCACCACCAGATTCATCTCGTTGAGGAACTCGCGCTTGCGTGTCCTCTTGGTCTTGCGTTCGAATCCGGTATCGCCGAGGCTCATTTGCTTCATGTCAGAACTGTGTCACATCTGGTGGCGGGTCCCGAGGTTTTGCAGACCTTCCCTAGACACATGCGCAAATGATGATGAAGTTCCCGCGAGTCAGGGTGCCTTTCGCATGAATTCTTTGACACAGTCATTGGAGAGGGCTCACGGCTGCTCGCCGCAGATGTATTTTTTTGTAGCGCCATTGGTCAGATGGGATGGATCCGTTACTTCATTGGAGGGATAAATCGGGTATGCTGCACTGCAACATGGAGCCGATATGAACAACCCTTGGGCACTCGACGACCTTTTGGCCGATCTGTACCACGCAAGAAAGCACGGTGATCTGGGCCGCATGGCCTTTGTGGCCTATTGCGATGTGCGCCGCTGGGCGCGCGAAGAAGGCCGCAACGTGTTGGCCGAGCAGGCCGCGGGCCTCATCACGCAAAGCCCGCACCAGAGCCGCGAAGCCTTTCTGGAACAGATCGACTGCCCTGATTGGCCAGCTGGAAACCTTGCAGCGCGCCAGGACGCCAGCGGTGGCTCCGAGCCTGTCCTCGGACCTTCTGGACCTGCGTTGACCCGGTGATCCTGCGCCAGACTGGCCTGCAGGCCAGTTCGCTCATCCGGGCAGCTAGCCGGGCTCAACGCGCTCAGGCGTGTGCAGCGGAATGTCTTTGCTCTGCGGCCAGCTTCTCCAGCTGCTTGCGCGTTTTGGACGCCAGGAACGCTGCGATGGCCGGTGCGTTTCTGGTTTGAACAAGCTGCCCATCCCCTGATCTCCACCCCCGCCGCCTTGCACAAGGCGGCCGCAAAATGCGGCTCCAGCGCTGCCACCGCCACGCGGCCATTCTTGCAGGGGTAAATGCGGTAACCCGCATGGGCGCCACCCACGGCGCCATGTGGTCGGGTAAGGCCCCAGGTGCGGGGCAGGGCCAGCCAGTTGGCCGCGTCTGACAGGGCGATCTCCTGAAAACTGCTTTTGCCCGCCATTCTTTTGCTGCAGCACGGCTTTCAGCGCCGCCTCGCTGGCCATGAGCGAGCCGCCCATGTCGGCAAACAGGGTTGCGGGCAGATCCAGACCGTGTCACCAGACCGGCCTTCGGCCAGGTAGGTCAGATCGTGGCCTGGCTCCTCGGCCCGCTCGCCGGGCGCGCCCACGATGGCCACCACCGACAGCGCAGGGTACTGCTTGTGCAATGCTTTCCATTCCAGCCCCAGTTTGGTCGAGCGCCGAGGGGCGGAACGACGTGAGCAACACATCGGTGCGCGCCAGTTCTTTGTGCAACGCGGCCTGGCCTTTGTCGGTCTTGAGATCCAGGCGAAGCACCTTGACGCCCGCGTGCAGTCGCCATAGGCCCCCGGGTTGTAGGCCCCCATGGGTCGCCGCTGGCGCCGTCTCTTCCCGGGGGCTCGGCCTTGATGCAGGTGGCGCCCATGGCTTTGAGCCGCATCAGAGCGGCCGGGCCCGGGCAGGTTGAGCGCCAGGCTCAAGACGCGCACGCCGCGCAAGGGTTTGAGCGGCCGGGCAGCGGAGCGGTGGCGCTGCGGAAGGCGTCATGGAGATGGTCTCGTCGGCTTGTTGGAATGTTGGGCAAACAATTTAACCGCAAGCCAAGTGCCAGAACCCTGCAAACGGGCGACAGCGCCAAGCATTCCCCCATGAACCGCCACCGAAAAGCCCGAATCTGGTGGGTCAGCCTGTCCAGGTTGCCTCCGGGGGCCGCCGACAGGGCGGGGTGGGTCTATGCAGTGCCGAAATCCAGCGGCAAACCCACATAGTTCTCCGCCAGCGAGCGTGAGCCGCTTCCGAATGCATCAGGTAGTCCAGCTCGGCTTCCTGCAGCTTTTGCTGATCGCGCCTTTTCGGGAAAGTGGTGCATGATGGTGTGAACCACCAGGTGAAGCGCTCGGCGCGCCAGATGCGGGTGAGGCGCGCTGCGAATAGGTGTCGATACCGGCTTCGCTCTTCTCGGTGTAGAACTCCACCAACGCGTCCATCAGGTACTTCACATCGGTGGCCGCGAGGTTCAGGCCTTTGGCGCCGGTGGGCGGCACGATGTGGCCGGCATCGCCAGCCAGAAACAGGCGGCCAAAGCGCAGCGGCTCGGTCACGAAGCTGCGCAGCGGTGCAATGCTCTTTTCGATGCTGGGGCCCGTCACCATTTGGGCGGCCGCTCGGGGTCGAGGCGCACGCTTGAGCTCTTGCCAGAAACGCGTCGTCGCTCCATTGTTCGATCTTGTCGGTCAACGGCACTGCAGGTAATAGCGGCTGCGCGTTTCGCTGCGCTGGAACACAGGGCAAAGCCGCGCGGCGTGGTTCACGTAAGATCGTGGGGCGGACCGGCGGCGTGTCCGACAGCAGGCCCAGCCAGCCAAACGGGTACACCTTTTCGAATTCCTTGATCGCGCCTGCGCGGCACGCTGGCGCGGCACACGCCGTGAAAACCATCGCAGCCCGCGATGAAGTCGCACTCCATCGCCTGCGCCTGGCCGTCTACCTCATAGCGGACCGACGGTTGGGCGCCATCGAAGTCGTGGATGCTCACGTTGGCTGCGCTGTAGATCGTCCGCAGACCTGCCGGCTCGCGCGCAGCCATCAGATCGCGGGTCATCTCAGTCTGGCCGTAGGCGGTCACCACCTTGCCGCCGGTCAGGCCAGTCACGTCGATGAACGGCGCACGTTTTTATACGCAATGCTGTGGTGCACCGTGCCCTCAGCGTCCACGCCTTCGCTCACGCCTGCTTCGCGCAGCAGGTCCACCGTGATTTGCTCCAGAATGCCCGCCCGGATACGCCCCAGTACGTAGTCGCCGGTTTGGCGCTCGACGATGACGTTGTCAATCCCGGCCTTGTGCAGCAGTTGTCCGAGCAGCAAGCCGGAGGGGCCGGCGCCGATGATGGCTACTTGTGTTTTCATGGGTGGTTCACTCACACGCCGCCTTTGGCGTCTCCCCAATAAGGGGTGGAACGGGCCGCCCGGCAAAGCCGGCTCGGCGGTTCCCTTGAACAGGCACGGCGCGCGGAGGGTGTCTCTGGTTGGTTGTGATGCATTGAGCGTAGGGGTGAAGAGACAGAACAGCAACGGACGCCGTTGCCGATTGCGCGATCATCGGTCTTGTTGTGCGATCATCGCGCAAGTATCGATTATCGGAGACCTTCGTTGAGCCACCCACCCATTGCGAAAGCCGATCTCATTGAAGGCATGCTCAAAGGCATGGCCGTGCTGGAGAGTTTTGACACCGAGCGCCAACGTC
>CAWJNP010000054.1:0-46738 GCA_963844255.1 uncultured beta proteobacterium | reverse complement strand
GGGTTGAAGGATGTCTTGCTTGGGCCGGCGCAGCTGTATGAGGCGCTGCGCGCTCGGTCGGGATCAGGCGGTAGCGCCCGGCTCTAGCTCGAATTTATGGGCGGCCGTAGAAGCGCCGCCCGATTCGGAAAACCTTCTCACTTCCGCCCTTACATCGTGCCCAGAAACAACAAAGCCCAGCCGCGCTGTTTAGGCGTCGACTGGGCTTTGGTGCTGAATCTATTGGTGCCGGAGAGATGAATCGAACACCCGACCTTCTCATTACGAATGAGCTGCTCTACCGACTGAGCTACACCGGCTTTCCAGCCCATGATTCTAGCAGGAATTATTTTGCGGCTTCGAGGTGATAGGCGGTCACGCGTTCGACTTCGTTCTTGGAGCCGAGCACGACCGAGATCCGTTCGTGCAGCTTGGTGGGTTGCGCGTCAAGGATGCGGGTGCGGGCGTTGGTGGCTGCGCCGCCGGCTTGCTCGATCAAGAAGGCCATTGGGTTGGCTTCGTAGAGCAGGCGCAGCTTGCCGGCTTTCTCAGGCTCGCGCTTGTCCCAGGGGTACATGAAGACGCCGCCACGGGTGAGGATGCGGTGCACGTCGGCGACCATCGAGGCAATCCAGCGCATATTGAAATCCTTGCCACGTGGACCATCGACACCGGCCAGGCATTCGTCGATGTAGCGCTGCATCGGGGCGTCCCAGTGGCGCTGGTTGGACATGTTGACCGCGAACTCTTTCGTGTCGGCGGGGATCTTCATGTCGTCCGCGGTCAGCACGAAGGAGCCTTGTTCACGGTCCAGCGTGAACATCGCCACACCGTCGCCCACCGTCAGCACCAAAGTCGTTTGCGGGCCGTAGACGCAGTAGCCGGCGGCGACTTGCGCGCTGCCGGGTTGCAGGAAGTCTTGCTCACTGACACCGACTGAGCCTTCGGGCTTCTTGAGCACCGAAAAAATAGTGCCGATGGACACGTTGACATCGATGTTGGATGAGCCGTCCAGCGGGTCGAACATCAGCAGGTATTCGCCCTGCGGAAAACGGTTGGGCACGACATAGATGCCTTCCATTTCCTCGCTGGCCATCGCAGCCAGATGGCCACCCCATTCGTTCGCTTCGATCAGCACCTCGTTGGCGATGATGTCGAGCTTTTTCTGGATCTCGCCCTGCACGTTCTCGCTGGTCGCGGTGCCCAGCACATCGCCCAAAGCACCCTTGTTGACGCTGATGGCGATGCGCTTGCAGGCGCGCGCCACCACCTCGATCAGGAGCCGCAGCTCCTGCGGAATGTGGCCGTGCTGGCGCTGCTGTTCAATCAGGTATTGCGTGAGGCTGATGTTGCGGATTGAGCGGCGGGTCATGCGGTGATCTCCTTGTTTTCAGACGCGAGTGCGCGCTCGATGATTTCGCGCGTGTCGCTGGACAGTTCGGGGCGGGCGGCGACGCGGCGAATGGCTTCCAGTGCGGCGCTGCGGTAGGGCTGGGCGAGTGAGGCCCAGCGGTCCATCACGCGGGCCAGGCGGCTGGCGAGTTGCGGGTTGATGGCGTCGATGGCCAGCACCTGCTCTGCCCACAGCACATAGCCAGCGGCGTCGGCGCGGTGAAACGCCGCCGGGTTGAACAGGCACAGCGAGAAGATCAGGCTGCGTGCGCGGTTCGGGTTCTTCAAGGTGAAGTCGGGGTGCTTCAGCAAGGACTTGACCTTCGCAAAGGTCTTGCCGTCCTGCTCGGCCGCCCGGCCTTGCAGGGCGAACCATTTGTCGATCACCAGCGCTTCGCCCTTGAACAACTGATGGAAACGGGCCAATGCCGGTTCGGCCAGATCGGCATGGCCGTTGACCAGGGCCGTCAGCGCACCCAGGCGGTCGGTCATGTTGCCGCCATCCTTGAAGCGCTGGAAGGCGCGGCCGGGCCAGACGGTGTCGGCACTCGTTTTGGCGTCAAGCACCAGCATCGCCAAGGCCAGGTTGGCCAACGCGCGCTTGCCCGAGCTGACCGGGTCGGGCGTGTAGGCGCCCGCGACCTGGTTGGCCTCGAATGCTGCCACCCAATCGGCGCGCAAGGCCGCGGCAATCTGAACCTGCGCGGCCTCGACGGCGGCGTGGATCGCCTGCGGATCGACGACGTCAAGTTGCTCGGCGATATAGCTTTCGCCCGGCAGGGTCAGCGCCAATTCCTTGAAGGCGGCGTCCAGTCCGGCGTGATTGAGGACCGCGCGCATGGCGTCGAGATAAGCCGCGTCGAGGGTCAACGGGGTGCCGCTGCGCACGGCCGCGAGGATGCGGTTCAGCGCCAGGCGCTGGCCGGCTTCCCAGCGGTTGAAGGCGTCGCTGTCGTGCTGCAAGAGCACCAGCAGATCGGCGTCGGTCAGGCCGTCGTCGAGCAGCACCGGGGCCGAGAAGCCGCGCAGCAGTGAGGGCACCGGCTCGCTTGCCACGTTGACGAAAGTGAAGGACTGCTCGGCCTGGTCGAGCACCAGCACGCGGTCTTGGCTGATGCCTTCCTCGCCTTGCAATTGCAAAGGTAAGACCTGACCCTCGCGGCTCAGCAGACCCAGCGCGACGGGGATCACCTGCGGCACCTGGCCGCGCCGTTCGATTGCGTCAAAGTCATCGTGTACGTCTGCGCCGCGGCGTCATAAACGCCGCGGGCCGTCAGCTGCGGCGTGCCGGACTGCGAGTACCAGCGCTTGAAGGCGTCCAGGCGCGTCGTCAGCTCCGAGCCGGGGTTGGCATCGGCAATCGCCGCGGCAAAGTCGTCGCAGGTCACGGCCTGGCCGTCATGACGCTCGAAGTACAGCGTCATGCCCTTCTCGAAGCCCTCGCGGCCGACCAGCGTCTGGTACATGCGCACGACTTCCGCGCCCTTGTCGTAGACGGTGGCGGTGTAGAAATTGTTGATCTCGACATAGCTGTCCGGTCGCACCGGATGGGCCATCGCGCCCGAGTCCTCGGGGAACTGCATGCGCGCGCAGCTGGCGCACGTCCTGGATGCGGCAGACCGCACGAGCGGACGGCGTGGCCGCCATGTCCATGCTGAATTCCTGATCGCGGAAGACGGTCAGGCCTTCCTTCAGCGACAGCTGGAACCAGTCGCGGCAGGTCACGCGGTTGCCGGTCCAGTTGTGGAAATACTCGTGCGCGACGATCGATTCGATGCGGGCGAAGTCAGCGTCGGTCGCGGTGGCCGGCGAGGCCAGCAGGGCGCGAGGTGTTGAAGATGTTCAGGCCCTTGTTCTCCATCGCGCCCATGTTGAAGTCGGACACGCCGACGATCATGAAACGCTCCAGGTCAAGCGGCAGCTTGAAGCGCGCCTCGTCCCAGACGATGGAGGCGATCAGCGAGTTCATCGCGTGTTCGGTCTTGTCCAGATCGCCCCGGCGCACGTACACCTGCAACAGATGGTCCTGTCCCGCGCGGGTCGTCACGCGCTGCTCGCGGGTGACCAGATCACCGGCCACCAGGGCGAACAGGTAGCTGGGCTTGGGGAAGGGGTCATGCCACTTGGCGAAGTGCTTGCCATTGTCCAGCTCGCCGCTGTCCAGCAGATTGCCATTGCTCAGCAGCACCGGGTACTTGGCCTTGTCCGCGCGCAAGCAGCACCGTGTAGACGGCCATCACATCGGGCCGGTCAAGGAAATAGGTGATGCGGCGGAAGCCTTCGGCCTCGCACTGGGTGAAGAAGCTGCCGCCCGAGGTGTAGAGCCCGCTGAGCGTGGTGTTCTTGTCCGGCGCGCAGGTGTTGCGGATGGTCCAGCTCGAAGTCGGCATCCGGCGCGTTGTCGATCACCAGATAGCCCGGCTCGTTGCGGAAGGACACGCTCACCCCGTCGATCAGCACGCGCAGCACGTTCAGATCCTCGCCATGCAGACGCAGCGGGCCGTGGGCGACCGCGCGGTTGCGCTCGACCCCCATCTTGCCGGTGACGATAGTCTTGGCCGGATCGAGGTCGAAGCACAGATCGACGGTGCGAATCCAGAAGGTCGGCGCTGCGTAGTCTTCGCGGCGGATCAGGGTGGCAGTGCCTTCACGCATGGTGGGCATCCTTTAATAAGAGTGGGCACCCCGGTTGTCCCAACCGGGAATATGGATGAGGGCAAGCCCGACTTACACGCCTTGCTTCAAGCTCTCGGTGATGAACGGGTCGAGATCGCCGTCCAACACCTTCTGCGTGGCCGAGGTTTCGTAGTTGGTGCGCAAGTCCTTGATGCGGCTCTGGTCCAGCACATAAGAGCGGATCTGATGGCCCCAGCCGACATCGGTCTTGGTGTCTTCGAGCTTTTGCTGCTCTTCCTGGCGCTTGCGCATCTCAAAGTCATACAGGCGCGACCGCAGCCGCTTCCAGGCGACATCGCGGTTGCCATGCTGGCTGCGGCCGTCCTGGCATTGCACGACGATGCCGGTGGGCAAGTGGGTCAGGCGCACGGCCGAGTCGGTCTTGTTGATGTGCTGGCCACCGGCGCCCGAGGCGCGGAAGGTGTCCACCCGCACATCGGCCGGGTTGATGTCGATCTCGATCGAATCGTCCACTTCCGGGTAGACGAACAGCGAGGCGAAGCTGGTGTGGCGGCCGCCGGCCGAGTCGAACGGGCTTTTGCGCACCAGGCGATGAACGCCGGTTTCCGTGCGCAGCAGGCCGAACGCATATTCGCCCTCGACCTTGATCGTGGCGCTCTTGATGCCGGCAATGTCGCCGGCCGTCTCGTCTTCGAGGGTCGCCTTGAAGCCCTTGCGCTCGCAATACTTCAGGTACTGGCGCAGCAGCATGCCGGCCCAGTCGCAGGCCTCGGTGCCACCGGCGCCGGCCTGGATGTCGACAAAGCAATTGAGCGGATCGGCCGGGTTGTTGAACATGCGGCGGAATTCCATCTGCTCGACGGTTTCCTGCAGCTTGGCCGCGTCGGCCTCGATCGCCTCCAAGCCCGCGATGTCTTCTTCCTCCTTGCTCATCTCGAACAGCTCAAGGCTGTCGGAGAGATTGGAGGTCAGGTGGTCGATCGTCTGAACGACGTTTTCGAGCGTGCGCTTTTCCTTGCCCAGTTCCTGTGCCCGCTTCGGTTCGTTCCAGACCGTCGGGTTCTCCAGGGCGGCGTTGACTTCGTTCAGTCGCAGTGCTTTGCGGTCGTAGTCAAAGATACCCCCTTAGCGCGTCGGTACGCGCTGTCAGATCGGTGAGGGAGGTGCCGATCAAATTGAGTCGTTCAATGTCCATGGGTGTTCCTGCTCTGAAGCCGGCTATTTTCGCATGGCAGACTACAACCATGAATCCGCCCGAATCCAGCGACGACGCCCCCTATTGGCGGCGCATCCAGCGCCTCACCGGCGTGCTGCTGTTGGTCTGGGCGGTGGTGGCGTTCGGCTTGGTCTATTTCGCCCGCAATTTGAGCTTCATCTTCTTCGGCTGGCCCTTCGGTTTCTGGGTGGCGGCGCAGGGCGCGATCTTGGTGTTCATCGCGATCGTGGCGTATTACGCCCATGCCACCCGCAAGCTCGACGAGATGTACGGCGAAGGCTGACACCTCAAGGCGCTTGGCTCTTCAAAACGTCGCCCTTCAAATGCTGGGCCAAAAAGCGCTCGACGCGGCGTGCCCAGTCCACCTGCGTGGCGACCAGCCGCCAGCTGTGGGCCTCGTCGGCATACATGACCCACTCGGGTGGATTGCCGGCAGCGCGCAGGGCCTCGCGCAAGCGCTCGCCATGCGCCGGTGGCACGCGGCGATCGCTCTCGCCCACACCCAGCAACAGCGGTGCCTTGATGCGGGCAGCCTGTGCCAGCGGTGAATTCGCGGTCAGCATCACGAGGTCTTTTTCAGCATCGCCGACCAGCTCGGGCAATAGGTATTGACGGCCCTGGCCGCCAATGTCGTCGTCAACCCACCACGAGCCATTCAGAAACAGCAGCGGGTCAGTGACGGCCACCCAGGCCACGCCGCAGCGGTACAGCTCGGGTTGCCGCACCAAGCCCATCAAGGTGGCATAGCCGCCGTAGCTCGCCCCGGCGATGCAGGCCTTGCGCTTGTCAGCCAGCCCTTCGCTTTGCGCCCACAGCAAGGCGTCGGCCACATCGTCCTGCATCGCCTGACCCCATTGCTTCCAGCCGGCTTCGGCGATACCGTCAACCTGACGTCACGCATCGAAGGCGAGACCAAGACTTATTACACCCCCTTACTGATCAGCCAGAATACGCTGTATGACCTCGCCGTCCCCGGCAAATATGACATCCGCTTCCTGGACCGCATCCGGGTAAAGGGCAAGACTCAGCCGCTTTCCGTCTATGAGGTCTTCGATAACGACCCGATCAAGTTACGTGACGGCAAGCGCGCCGATAAAGTGAAGTTCGAAACGGCCATCGCCTATTACCACATGAAGCGTACCCCTATTACCGGCCTCTGGTGTATTCGTACATCGAAGCCTTGCTCGAGGCAAAGCGCAATGCGGACGCGATGGCCGCTCTCACGGAACAACTGCGCCTGTACCCTCAGAATCCGAAGCTGCTGGCCATGCAGGCAAAAACCTATGCGGCTTTGGGCAAACGGTTGATGCAGCACAAGATACAGGCCGAGGTCTATCTGCTGCAGGGCAGCCTCCCCGCTGCGGTCGAGCAGTTGCAGTTGGCGCAGACGGCCGGGGACGGGGATTTTTACGAACAATCCGCGGTGGAGGCGCGCCTCAGGGAGGTGAGGGCCCGTCTGGCCGCGGAAACCAAGGAGGCGGCGCGGCAATGAGCGCCCGGCCGCGCTAACGCCTGTCGGGCTCGCAATACGCTTCGTAGAGGAGGTCGAACGTCTTTTCCGCCTCGCCGAGCAGCTCGTTGTCGCTGGCAGACCTGCGCAGCGCGCCCTGAAGCAGCGTCTGCACCCCTGCTGCCTCCGGCACCGGCGCACCGGTGCGGACTTCCAGAAAATGGACAATGGCGCCGATCTTGCCGAGCGCCGGGTTCCTGCCGACGTTCAGTTGGGACAGCATTTCTCCGAAGGTGACCTGCGTCGCGCTGTTGGCGAAGCGCGCACCGTCAAATGCGAAACCGAGGGTGTCGGGGGGGCAGGCCTGACCTTTCTCCAACCAGACGATGGTCGCCTCGGGATCGATAAACCGTCGGATCAACCAGGCACATGCCAGGCGGTCCGCCCACAGGGGCCTGCGCGTCGCCCACTGACGTCCGAGGAACTGCTCGCTGGTCCTGGTGCCCGCGGAAGTCTGGGTGGGAAACAGCAACGATCTCACTTCCGCCTCGGCTGCGGCGAGCGCGGCCTGTGCGCGCTCCCGTGCCGGCGCAGGGAAGAAATCCAGCGCCGTAATGTTCTCGAATTCCCGGCGCTGATTGTGCAGCACCCGCGAAATGGCACTCGGATCCGCCAGGCCGAATCCGACCCTGAGGCTCTCCACCGTACGGATCAGGTTCTCGTAACGCGAGGAGCGGTCGAACAGTTTGCGGAATGCATCGAGCTGGCTCTCATCCAGCGGCGCGGCACGCAGCGCCTGAGCCGTGCCCGCATTCATCGTGATGTACTCGATGAGGCGATCAACCGCCTTGCGATTTGGCGGCGTTTCCGGCAGCAGGAACACGCCGTCGCGCATCACTGCAGCCCCCAGTCCTTCCAGGGTACGCAGCACACGCATGCGCGCGGCCGGGATCTCCGTGGGGAGGCTGGCAACGATCAGGAGCCAGCTGGTATCGCCGGGCGGGTTGGGGATAGACATGGCGGATTTAGAGTCGAAGTTTGCGCGGGGTAACGTGGCGCGCGTGTTTGACGTGCGATTATTGCACAGCACCCGAGTCCCGCCTCCGCAGGTGAAACGTGCCCATAAACGACTCAATCAGGGGTGCTTATCACCGAATCAAAATATCCCGCTTGGCGGTTCAAGGCCTCGTCTACAGAATACGTCGCAGGGACACGAAATTGACCTGCGAAGCGTGGGTGACAGTACGCCCCCGATCCGCGAAGCAAGGGGTGCCCGCTCTGTTCCTGCCATGATTCATAATCGAGTTATCTGCAAAACCATGTCCGCGACACCTCTCCACGATCCTGCGGCTGCACCGTTGCCTGGTGCCAGGACGGAAACGCACAACACCACTTGCTATATGTGTGCCTGTCGTTGTGGCATCCGCGTTCATTTGCGCGATGGTGAAGTGCGCTACATCGAGGGTAATCCGGACCATCCCCTGAACCAGGGCGTGATTTGCGCCAAGGGTTCGTCAGGCATCATGAAACAGTACTCGCCGGCCCGTCTGACCCGGCCGCTGCTGCGCAAGCCCGGTAGCGAGCGAGGTGCAGGCGAGTTTGTCGAAATCGAATGGGAGCACGCCTTCTCGCTGCTCGAAAAGCGGCTGGGGAACATCCGCGCCACGGATCCCAAACAGTTCGCCCTTTTCACCGGTCGCGACCAGATGCAGGCGCTGACCGGTCTGTTCGCGCGCCAGTTCGGCACGCCGAACTATGCGGCACATGGCGGGTTTTGCTCAGTCAACATGGCCGCCGGCATGATCTACACCATTGGCGGCTCCTTCTGGGAATTTGGCGGGCCTGATCTGGAGCGCGCGAAGCTGTTCGTGATGATCGGTACGGCCGAAGACCATCACTCCAACCCGATGAAGATTGCGATCTCGAAATTCAAACGCGATGGCGGGCGCTTCATTTCCATCAACCCGGTGCGCACCGGCTATTCGGCCATCGCCGACGAATGGCTGCCGATCAAGCCGGGCACAGACGGTGCCCTGCTGCTGGCGCTCATTCACGAATTGATTGCGCTCGGGCTGTATGACCGGGAATTTCTGGTCCGTTATACCAATGCCGGTCAATTAGTGAACATGGATGGTGCCAACGACGAGTTCGGCATGTTCGTGCGCACCGAAGTGCCCGAGGAAGAGGACTGCTTCGATCCGCAGAACAAGCTGTGGTGGGATCGGACGACGGACCGGCCGGTCATTACGCACTCCGAAGGCGCCGATCCGTTCCTGCTCGGCAAGTTCACGCTGTCGGACGGTACCGAAGTGAAACCCGCGTTCCAACTCCTGAAAGAGCGGGTGGAGGAATACACGCCGGAGTGGGCAGCCGGCATCACGGGGATTCCGGCCGAGGCGATTCGGCGGCTCGCACATGAAATGGGTGTCATGGCGCGCGACCAGACGATCGAGCTGCCCATCCCCTGGACAGACATGTGGGGCAAGGAGCACGACACGGTGACGGGCAACCCCGTCGCGTTTCACGCGATGCGCGGCCTGGCTGCCCATTCGAACGGTTTTCACACCATCCGCTCCCTGGCCATCCTGATGACGCTGCTCGGCACGATCGACCGGCCGGGAGGCTTTCGCCACAAGGCGCCGTTTCCGCGTCCGATTCCCCCCTGTGCGAAGACGCCGAACACGCCGCTGGCGATCCGGCCCAACACGCCGCTCGATGGTCTGGCCCTCGGCTGGCCTGCCGAACCGGACGACCTGTTTGTCGATGACGATGGCAAGCCGGTGCGGATAGACAAGGCGTTCTCCTGGGAGTATCCGCTGTCCGTGCACGGGATGATGCACAACGTCATCACCAACGCGTGGCGCGGCGACCCCTATCCGATCGACACCCTCATGCTGTTCATGGCGAACATGGCGTGGAATTCGACGATGAATACGTCGGAAGTGCGCAGGATGCTGAATGACAAGCGCGAGGATGGTGAATACAAGATCCCGTTTCTCGTCGTCTGCGATGCCTTCCAGTCGGAGACGACCGCATTCGCCGATCTCGTATTGCCCGACACTACCTACCTCGAGCGGCACGATGTCATGTCGATGCTCGACCGGCCGATTTCGGAGTTTGACGGGCCGGTCGATGCGGTGCGTATCCCGGTTGTGCCGCCGACCGGGCAGTGCAAGCCGTTCCAGGAAGTGCTTATCGAACTCGCCACCCGGCTGAAGTTTCCGGCGTTTGTGCGCCCCAACGGTGAACGAAAATTCCGCGGCTATCCTGATTTCATCGTCAACTACGAGACCGAACCCGGTTCGGGAATCGGCTTTCTGGCGGGCTGGCGTGGCAAGGGAGGCGAGAAGTTCATGCGCGGCGAACCCAACCCGCGCCAATGGGAGATGTACGCGAAGAACAATTGCGTCTATCAGTACAAGTTGCCGCCGTCCTATCAGTACATGCGCAACTGGAACAAGGGCTATCTGGAATGGTCGCAACGCAACCGGATCACGCGCTACGCTGAACCGATTCTCATCCACCTTTACTCCGAGGTGCTGCAGAAATTCCGTCTTGCGGCGCAGGGCAAGGGGATTTCGCGCAAGCCGCCGGTGCATCTCAAAAAGCGGATCGAGGAGTATTTCGATCCGTTGCCGTTCTACTACGAGCCACTCGAGGCGCAGGAAACCGATCGCGTGAAGTATCCGCTCAATGCAGTTACGCAGCGGCCGATGGCGATGTATCACTCATGGGATTCCCAGAACGCGTGGCTTCGCCAGATCCACAGCCACAATCACCTGTACGTCAACCCGCAGGTCGCGCGCGCACAGGGAATCGAAGACGGTGGCTGGATGTGGGTGGAATCACAGTGGGGCAAGGTCCGCTGCCTGGCTCGCTATTCCGAAGCGCTGGAGCCCGGGACAGTGTGGACGTGGAACGCGATCGGCAAGGCGGCCGGTGCCTGGCACCTTGCTCCCGACGCCAACGAATCGCAGCGCGGGTTCCTGCTCAATCACCTGATCAGCGAGGAGCTTGCACCCAGGTCTGGCGAAGCGCCGGTATCGAATTCCGACCCGATCACAGGACAGGCGGCGTGGTACGACGTGCGCGTGCGCATCTACAAGGCTGACGAGGCCGAACCGAAGGCAAGCTGGCCGCAGTTTGCCCCGGTGCCGGATGCGCCCGGAACGGGAACAACACGGCCCCGCTGGCAGGCGTTCTTCGCCGGCAGCGGCGTAAGAAAATGACGCAACTCGCCCTGGTCATCGACCTGAACGTCTGCGTGGGCTGCCAGGCGTGCGTCACCAGTTGCAAGCAATGGAACACCTCCGGCTCGGCCGGGCCGCTTGCAGACTTCAATCCCTATGGTGCCGATCCGACCGGAACCTTCTTCAATCGGGTGCAGACTTTCGAGGTTGGAGAGTATCCGAGCACGCAGACCGTCCACTTTCCAAAATCCTGCCTGCATTGCGAGGATCCGCCCTGCGTTCCGGTCTGTCCGACTGGCGCCAGCTACAAGCGGGCCGAAGATGGCATTGTGCTCGTCGATTACGACAAGTGCATTGGCTGCAACTATTGTTCGTGGGCTTGCCCGTACGGGGCGCGGGAACTGGACGAGAACCGCAAGGTGATGACCAAGTGCACCATGTGTGTCGACCGGATCCATGACACAGCGCTGCCGGAGCGGGAGCGAAAGCCGGCCTGCGTGATGGCCTGCCCGACCAATGCGCGCCTGTTTGGAGACATCCACGATCCGGACTCGATTGTCTCGGTGGCGATCCGTGAGAACGCCGGGTACGCGCTCATGCCCGAATGGGGCACGCATCCTTCGAACCACTACCTGCCGCGACGCAAGACCGAGACGCACATCCACGAGGACGAACTCGCCCGCGCGGACAACCCCTTGAAGATCGACGGCCTGTTGCCGAAACCGGCGAAATCCGAGCCGGCACTCGACGATGTCACGTCCTGGTAGCCTGCGGAGAACATGAGACCCACTTTCGCTGTCATCTTCCTCACCACGCTGATTGGCGCAGGGCAGGGCTTGTTTCTCGCACTGGTTACAGCGCAGTCGTACGCACTGTTCGGTTTGCTTCCCGCACAAGACCCACTCGCGTTCCACGCGGTGGGCGCAATTCTGGCGCTGGCGCTTACCGGCCTGGGCCTGGTCAGCTCGTTCTTTCATCTCGGGCACCCGGAGCGCGCATGGCGCGCGATGGCCCAGTGGCGCACCTCGTGGCTGTCGCGCGAAGTCATTGTGCTGCCCATGTTCATGGGAGTGGTTTTCCTGTACGCAGCCGCGAGCTGGACGGGATGGGATCCGATCCTGGTCACCCTGCCGTCCGGCGTCGCAATAGGCGGGACCCTTGCGCTCGGTGGTGCAGGCGCAGCTCTCGCGTTCGCGCTCTTCATCTGCACGGCGATGATCTACGCGTGCCTGCCGTTCCTGCGCGAATGGCACAGCCCGCTGACGGTGATCAACTACATCCTGCTCGGTGGTGCTTCCGGATTCACGCTGGCGACGGCGTTCGCGGTGCATTCGGCACCGGAACTGGTGCACTTCTTCGCTGCTTGGGCACTGATCATTACGCTGCTTGCCCTTGTGGGCCGCAGTGCCTCGCTGCTTCGCAATGATCGACTGAGGCCCAAGTCGACCCTGCAGACCGCAATTGGCATCAAGCATCCGAAGATCGTTCAGATTTCCCAGGGCTTTCAGGGCGGTTCGTTCAATACGCGGGAGTTTTTTCACGGCAGGCCAAGGTCCACGCTCAGGCTGGTCAAGTGGGCGTTTCTGCTCGCCGTGTTTGTGATCCCGGCGTTTCTGCTTGCGGGAGGGTTATGGGCGTCCTGGCTGGTCGCGCTGCCGGTTGCTTTCGGGGTGCAATATCTGGGGCTGCTGGCCGAACGGTGGTTCTTTTTCGCCCAGGCCAATCACCCGCAGAACCTCTACTATCAGGCGCTCGCTTAGGGGCAATGCGAAATCGACAAACAGGGAGTGACGAATACCATGTCTTTGGTTGATCCACACGGCGGCGGCGATCTGTTGCCATTATTGTTGGAAGGCGAGGCACACGCGACCGAACTCAAGCGGGCGGGCACACTTCCCCGGCTTCGCGTAAGTTCGCGCGAGAAGGGCGACATCATCATGCTGGGCATCGGTGGTTTTACGCCGCTCGAAGGGTTCATGTCGCAAGCGGACTGGCAGGGTGTATGCGATGGCATGAAGACGGCCAGCGGCCTGTTCTGGCCGATACCGATCACGCTGTCGGCCGATCGGGCCGCCGCCGAGGCGATCGCAGTCGGCCAGGAGATCGCCCTCGTCGATCCCGATGACGGTGCCTTGCTCGCGACGATGAAGGTCACCGAAAAATATTCGATCGACAAGGCGCATGAGTGCGCGACGGTATTCAAGACCACGGATCCCAAGCACCCGGGCGTCAAGCTTGTGATGGAGCAAGGCGATGTCAATCTGTCCGGGCCGATCCGCGTTCTTTCGATGGGCGATTTTCCGCAGAAATACGGGTCCCTGTTCATGACGCCGGCACAGACCCGGGCGTTGTTTACGTCGCTTGGCTGGTCGAAGATTGCCGCCTTCCAGACGCGCAACCCGATGCATCGCTCGCATGAGTATCTTGCCAAGGTGGCGATCGAAGTGTGCGACGGCGTACTCGTGCATTCGCTGCTGGGCGCGCTCAAGCCCGGGGACATTCCGGCCGAAGTGCGCACCCGGGCGATTTCGGTGCTGGCGGAAAACTACTTCGTCAAAAAGACTGTCGTGCAGGCCGGCTATCCTCTGGACATGCGCTACGCCGGTCCGCGCGAAGCACTGCTGCACGCGCTGTTCCGGCAGAATTACGGTTGCTCGCACCAGATCGTCGGACGCGACCACGCTGGCGTGGGCAGCTACTACGGGCCGTTCGATGCGCACCACATTTTCGATCAGTTGCCCGAGGGGGCGCTGCAGACGCAGCCGCTCAAGATCGACGTGGCGTTCTGGTGCTACAAGTGCGGCGGCATGGCGTCGGGGCGCACCTGTCCGCATGACGATGCCGACCGGCTGCAGGTGTCCGGGACGCAGTTGCGCAATTGGCTGTCCGAGGGTTCTGAAGTCCCGCCCGAGTTCAGCCGACCGGAGGTGCTCGCGATCCTGCGTGAGTACTACGCGAAGCCCGAGCCGGCACGGTGAAGCGGCGGCGGGCTCCGAGTAAAGCTGATGGCTCGACAAACGCGCATGCGATGGCACGACAATCGCGGCTGGCCTAAGATCGCCAGGTGAAGATCTGCATCGTTTCCGACAGCCACGACCGCGCCGATGCGCTCAGGGAGGCCGTGCGCGAAGCCAAGGCCGAGGGCGCTGTCTCGGTGATCCATTGCGGCGACCTCATCGGCGCGCAGTCGCTCAAGCCCGCCCTCGCAATCGGATTGCCGGTGCATCTCATCCACGGAAACAACGCTGGTGACCCGACCGCGCTGAACAGGCTGGCGCAATCCAGCGGGGGTGCGCTGCAGTACCACGGTCCGGACGCCCAGCTCGAACTGGGCGGCAGGCGGATTTTCGTGGTCCATTATGACAACTACGGCTATGCAATGGCATGCACCGGCGATTGGGCGCTGGTGTGTTGCGGTCATTCGCACAATGCCGAGGCGCGCAAGGTCGCAAACGTGAAGGGCGGCGAGACCTGGCTGGTCAATCCCGGTACGGTCGCAGGCCTGGCCGCGCCGGCGACGTGGGTGATGGCCGATCTGGCGAAGATGTGGTTCGAGGTGCGGGTTTTGGGTGGGTCGGATGGCCGTTCATTAACGGCCTCTATAAGCGCATAGCGAGATTAATCGCCTTATTCGGCAGCTGATGCTTAGAATCTGCGACGACGTTCAGACAGGGAAAAGAGGGAGGAGATTGCCACGATGTTCACGCACAATCCATTTGCCGCGTTAGCCGAAGCATTGCCGGCAGGCGCCATGCAGACCTATATCGTTCTGATGGTGCTCGCGGTGTTCTTCGGCACCGTGTTCGACATCATTCACAAGGGCAGCGCCAGGTATTTTTTCGAGAACTGGCGCAAATCCAAGAGCAAGGGAGCAGTGCAGCTCGGTGGCGGCGAAATGGTGTCGATCGCCGTCAAGACCGGACTGGTCGATGTCCTGACTTCCGGCGAATTCTGCAACCGCGCCGCCGGGTCGCGCATCTGCTGACCATGTACGGGTTCGTGATCTACGTCATCACCACCGCGATCATGGTGTTCGCCTACCCGAGCTCCGCGAGCCCAACGCCCGCCGTGCTGCCGCAACTCTGGTGGATCGGCGGCCTGATGGTCTGCCTGGGCGGATACTGGTTCTGGTTCTTCATCCGCGTCGATGTCGCCGCCGAGGGCGGTTCGCCGTTCCGCGTCATGCGCGCGGACCTGTTCATCCTGTCGCTGCTGGCCAGCGTGACGCTGGGATTGATCTGGGCCTTCCTGCAGATCCAGGGGCGGTTCCGGCGCCGGCGCTGTCTTTCGGGTTGTACATCGCCGCCACGACGGTACTGTTCGGATCGGTGCCCTGGTCCAAGTTCGCGCACATGTTCTTCAAGCCCGCCGCGGCCTTCGAGAAAAGAGTATCCAAGGCCAATGGTTCGGCCGACAATCTGCCGACGCAGACCCGTGACGATCCCGAACAGCAGAAAAGACACTCCATGGAACTGTTGCGGGACGCTCCGATGGACATGGGGCTCGGCATCAAGCGCGAACCGCCCCACCACTATTAAGATGCAGCCCGCAAATTCTGTTGGAATAGATAAGGAGCCGAATTAATGCCTACCTTCGTCTATATGACAAGGTGCGACGGATGCGGACATTGCGTCGACATCTGCCCGTCCGACATCATGCACATCGACAAGACGTATCGCCGTGCCTACAACATCGAGCCCAGCATGTGCTGGGAGTGCTACTCCTGCGTCAAGGCCTGTCCGCAGAATGCGATCGATGTGCGCGGATATGCCGACTTTGCCCCGCTCGGTCACAGCGTGCGTGTCCAACGCGACGAACAGAAAGGCACGATCGCCTGGAAGATCAAGTTCCGCAACGGCACGGAAAAGAACTTCCTGTCGCCCATCACCACCAAGCCCTGGGGAACGGCGATCCCCAAGCTCGCGGATGTTCCCGGGCCGAGCCAAGGAAATGCGCGACAGCCAGCTGCTGTACAACGAGCCGAAATATCTCCGCATGGATGACGGCGGTTTGCATACGCTCAAGTCCAATGGTCTCAAGATGACGAAAGGCGTGGTGTACTGATGGCTTACGAAACGATCGTCGAAGACGGCATCGATGTTCTGGTCGTCGGTGCAGGCCTTGGCGGCACGGGTGCCGCATGGGAGGCCAGATTCTGGGGGCAGGACAAGAAGATCGTCATTGCCGAGAAGGCCAATATCGATCGCTCCGGTGCGGTCGCCCAGGGCCTGTACGCCATCAACTGCTACATGGGCACCCGCTGGGGCGAAAACAAGCCGGAGGACCATGTCCGCTACGCCCGTATCGACCTGATGGGGATGGTGCGCGAAGACCTGCTGTTCGACATGGCCCGTCACGTCGACTCCACGGTGCACCAGTTCGAAGAGTGGGGCCTGCCCATCATGAAGGACCCGAAAACCGGGCGCTATCTGCGTGAAGGGCGATGGCAGATCATGATTCACGGCGAGTCCTACAAGCCCATCGTGGCCGAGGCCGCCAAGAAATCGGCCGACAAGGTCTTCAACCGCATCTGCGTCACCCACCTGCTGATGGATGACGGCAAGGAAAACCGGGTCGCCGGTGCCGTCGGCTTCAACGTCCGCACGGGCAACTACCACGTCTTCAAGTCGAAGACCGTGATCTGCGGCGCGGGCGGCGCCTCCAACATCTTCAAGCCGCGTTCAGTGGGCGAAGGTTCCGGCCGCACCTGGTATGCGCCGTGGTCGTCTGCATCGGCCTATGGGCTCATGATCAACGCCGGCGCCAAGATGACGCAGATGGAAAATCGCATCGTGCTGGCGCGTTTCAAGGACGGTTATGGCCCGGTCGGCGCCTACTTCCTGCACCTGAAGACCTATACGCAAAACGGCCTGGGCGAGGAGTACGAATCCAAGTGGTTCCCCGAGCTGCAGAAAATGGTCGGCAAGGAATATCTCGATCCGGAAGTGTCGCACCTGACCCATCGGCCGATCCCGACCTGCCTGCGCAACCATGCAATGATCAGCGAAGTAAATGCCGGTCGCGGTCCCATTCACATGGTGACCATGAAAGCCTTCCAGGATCCGCATCTGGAAGAGGTCGGCTGGGAAAACTTCCTCGGCATGACCGTCGGCCAGGCGGTGCTGTGGGCCGCCACCGACGTGGATCCCAAGAACGAGAATCCGGAGCTGACCACATCCGAGCCCTACGTCATGGGCTCGCACGCGACCGGTTCAGGTGCCTGGTGCTCGGGTCCCGAGGACATTTCCCCGCCCGAGTATTTCTGGGGCTACAACCGCATGACGACGATCGAAGGCCTGTTCGGCGCCGGTGACGCGGTCGGCGGCACGCCGCACGCCTTCTCGTCCGGCTCGTTCACCGAAGGTCGTCTCGCCGCGAAAGCCGCCTGCAAGTACATCGACGACGGAAAGGCCGAAGGCATCGTCGTGTCCGACGAGCAGATCAGCCGTCGCAAGAAGGAGATCTACAAGCCGCTGGAGCATTACAGGATCTACCGCAATGCGATCGTCGCGGGTGATGTCAACCCGCACTACATCAATCCCAAGCAGGGCCTGGATCGTCTGCAGAAGCTGATGGACGAGTATTGCGGCGGAGTGACGGTCAGCTACATGACCAACGAGAAGCTCCTGAACATCGGTCTCAAGAAGCTCCAGATCATGGAGGAAGACCTTCAGAGCCTGGCCGCAGAAGATATTCACGAGTTGCTGCGTGCGTGGGAATTGATGCACCGTCATCGCGCAGCGGAGTGCGTCACGCATCACACGCTGTTCCGCAAGGAGACGCGTTGGCCGGGCTACTACTACCGGGGTGACGCCATGAAGCTGGACGACGAGAACTGGCACGTACTGACTGTTTCGCGTCGTGATCCGGAGACTGGCGAATACACGATGGAGAAGGCGCCTTGCTATCACCTGGTTGCGGATGAATAGCAGTACTATTCCCGGACAGACGCTTGCGTCGAGCGTCTGTCCGGCGCAGGAGGGTCCGGCATGTCGTCCGTTGTGAGCCCCGTCGAGCCCGTCGCTTCCGGTCAGGAAGAGCCGCGCGCGAATATCATTGAAAAGACCGATGAAGAGATTCTGGCCATGGCCAAGCCTCTTTGGCGCGATCTCGTCAAGGCTTCGAACGAAGGGAAGTACGGGGAGTTCGCCAGAAACTTTTCCAGTTCCATGGCGCTTGCCATGAACAATGTCGTGGCGGGCCACCAGTTCGCGAACAGTGAACTGGCGAGAAGCCTGTCCGAAGACTTCGACGCGCTCGGCATCATTCGCCGGGGCGAACATGTGACTGTTCTTTACCGGCAGCGGAGCACAAAGAAGCCGGGCGAGTGGCTGGGCAGGCTTGTTCTTGGCTATGAAGATAAGGCGGTCAGGATTTTTGGCGCATCCATCTTCTGAATAGTTCGTTCGAATTCGACATGAGTGAATCCATCCAGGACGGCAAGTTTGTCGAACTGACCTACAAGGTGACCGACAAGAAGTCGGGGCATGTCCTCACCCGGGTCGAGTTCCCGTTGGGCTATGTTCACGGACACAATGAAATTCTGGCGCCATCCGTCCACGAGCAGCTGGAGGGCAAGTCGGCTGGCGACGTGATCGAAGTACCTATCGATGGCAATCAGATCTTCGGCCCCAGAGACGAGTCGCTGGTTTTTTCCGATCACATCGAGAACGTCCCGGAGGAATATCGGAAAATCGGCACCTCCATCCTCATGGAAAACGACAAGGGCCAGACCCGCAGCTTTCTCGTGACGCACATGGACGACGAGAGACTCACGGTCGATGGCAACAATCCGCTTTGCGGCAGGGAAGTCGTCTTTACGCTTGAAATACTGACCGTGCGCGACGCAACTGAGGAAGAGAAGAGAACGGGCGTGGCGAGCATTGCAGGCGCGGATATCGACCCGTCACTGATGAGACCGGTCTGAGCTGTGGTTTAGAGCGGCATCGGACAAGCATCATCTTTGATACTTGCACTTGAAATTCTGACTTCACGGAAAAGAGGTGACTTATGAGCGAGCAAAAGCCCATTGCCAAGGTACCTGACGGCCAGACGCGTTTTTTTACAACGCGTCAGATGCCGCCGAGCGAAAAGGGATTTGTTGGTTTCGAAACCGTCTGGAAACCGCTCCAGAAGGAAGTCGAATACAAGACGCCGAAAAAGCCGTAGCTCCCCTGGCGGCGCGTCGAGGGGCCGGCCCGGGCGGCCTCGATGCGAGCACCGGCAAAGTGAATTTTCCGGGGGATGCACGCGCGGCTTCCCTCGCGGGTTGAAAAGCCCCCGGGAGTGCTCTATAAAGGCAGAACCATTGCCTTCGCGGAAGAACGCCATGCCTTCAGAAAAAGTGTCCGCGTGAGCCTGCCGGCCCGCTGGATCAGATTCGACCCCGATGGATCGCGTGATCCGACGGGGGTGTGCCGCGGATTTGCACGCTCGCAGGATGCACGTGGTGCACCGATCTGCTTCTGGGGGCGTGCATCGCTTCCCGTGCGCCTGGACGACGGCCTGTGGGCCGAGCCAGGCGAATTCATCTTCGCCCTGCTGATTCCACGTCGTCTGGCGCCGCGCCCGAGCCGCCGGCTTGCCTGGGGCCTGTCCCCGGTCGTGGCGGCACTGCGAAGCTTCGGCGAGCACGCCTATCTCGAGGGCGGCGACATCCATCTGCACGGAAATCGCGTCGCCGGGGGCAGTGCGCAGGTGCTGGGCGAATGCGTGGCCGTCTACGGCACCTTTCCGGCGGATCCTCCGATCGAGCCGCCGCAGTCCGGCGAGCGCGGACGGCTGCTTGAGTTCGATCCCTGGCTTGCCGCGCTCAACCGCGAGGGTCGTGCACGGCAGATGCTTGCCGCGTTTCGTCACGCGCTTGAGATGCAGCACGGCTGGCAGTTCGATACGGACTGGGCGAGCAGCGACGAGCGCCTGGCCGTGGCTGAGGAGACAACACGATGACGACGCGCAGAAACGTACTCGCGGGGACGGCCGGCGTTGCGCTGAGCCTGACCGGCCTGGGGCGGCTGCTGGCGGCCGATGCGGTGAAGCAGGGCGTACGCCGCGTAAAAGGCGAGGTGAGCGTCAACGGCAAGGCGGCCGCCATGGGTGCCGCCGTCGTTCCGGGTGACACCGTCGTCGCCGGCCCGAACGGCGACGTCGTCTTCGTGGTGGGTCGCGACGCGTTCATGGTGCGCGCCGGTTCTCGCGTCGAACTCGAAGGCAAGGGCGGCTCGTCGTTCCTTACCGGGCTGCGCATCGTCACCGGACGGATCCTTTCGGTGTTCGCATCCGGCGAGCAGAAGAGCATCCAGACCGACACGGCCACGGTGGGCATACGTGGAACCGGGGTCTACGTGGAAGCAGTTCATGAGAAGACCTACGTATGCACCTGCTACGGAACAGTCGACATCATCTCGCGCGACGACCCGAAGGAGCGCGAGACCGTGACCACGAAGCACCACGACCAGCCGCGCTTCGTCATGGCCAAGGGTGCCCCGCAGATGCTGATGAACGCACCGGTGATCAACCACACCGATGCCGAACTGATCCTCCTGGAGAGCCTGGTCGGCCGCAAGCCGCCGTTCGGCAGCGAACCGTACCGCTACTGATGACCCGCGATCGGGCCTGATTCTTTCAGTTTTATTTGTTCAGACGGGCTTCCAGAGCCGGTTTCCCGTCAGTTGGTGTATCGATATCGATACACTTTGAGAGAAAGCCGAGGCCGTCCTAGCCCCGCGGGCTGCTTCCGTCCGGCCGCGCCAGGATCCCGAGTCTTTCGTACACCGGCCGGATCTCGCGCCGGATCGCCGGCAGCTTGCGCGCGTAGAGGGCCGCGCCCAGGATGGCGAGGCCGCCGCCAAGTCCCAGTGTTCCCGGCGGACCGACGTACTGCGAAAGCCAGCCGGCCGCGAGCGCGCCGATCGGACTGACGCCCAGAAAGCACATGATGTAGATGGCGGCGACGCGGGCGCGCAGCCGGTCTTCCACGATCGACTGAAGGATCGTATTCGTCGATGCTGCGACAAGCATGATGCCGGCGCCGATCAGGTAGACGAGCGGGACGGCGAGCCAGAGCCTGGTGCAGAACGAAAAGGCGACAAGGGCAGTACCGGACACCGCGGCTGCGCCTGGAATCAGCGTGAACAGGCCACGCACGCTAGGGCGCAGCGCGAGGAACACCATGCCGCTCACCGCACCGAAGCCGGCCGAACTGAGCAGTATGCCCAGCGTGCGCGAGTCGCCCGCGTACACCGCCTTGGCGAAATAGGGCATGAGCGATTGGTACGGCTGCGTCGCGAAGCTGGTCGTCGCGAGCAGAAGCAGCGCGGCGCGGGTCGGCAGGAAACCGAGCGCCCAGCGGAATCCGGCGGTGAACTGGGTGAGCCAGGCCTCGTTGCGGCGCTCGGGCGTGCGCGAAGTTCACCTTGACGGCGGCGAGCGCACCCGAGCACCGCAAGGTAGGAAACCGCGTTCAGTCCGAATCCCCAGGTCTCGCCCAGCGCGGCGATCACGGTGCCGCCGATCATCGGGCCGACGAAACGCGCGCCGTTCATGATCGTGGACTGCATCGCGATGGCGTTGGGCAGGTCGTCCTTTCCCTCCACCATCTCGATCAGGAACGACTGCCGGCTGGGCCCGTCGAAGGAATTGACCAGGCCCAGAATCAGGTTGCCCGCGACCAGGTGCCAGGCTTCGATATGTCCGGAGGCGACCAGGATGAACATCGTGGTCGATTGCAGCAGGGCGACCGACTGGGTGCAGAACAGGACCTTGCGCTTGGGCAGCCGGTCGATCCAGACCGCGGCGATGGGCGAGAGCAGCAGAAACGGGATCTGCAGCGCGAACGTCGCCAGTCCGAGCAGGAACGCCGAGCCGGACAGCTTGTAGATCAGCCAGCTGGTGGCGATCAGCTGCAGCCAGGTGCCGATCTGCGAAACGCCCTGCCCGAGCATGAACAGGCGGAAACTGCGATGCCTGAACGCGCGCAGGGCGTGGATCACGTCTTCGCGGCCAGTTTTTCGAGTTGAGGTTTCAGTTTTTCCAGCGTCGCTTCGAATCCGGCCAGGCGCGCCTGCTCCTGCGCGACCACATTGGCCGGCGCGCGTGCCACGAAGGACTCGTTGGCCAGCTTGGCGCGTGCCTTGACGAGTTCACCCTCCAGCCGCGCGATCTCCTTGCCGAGGCGCTCGCGCTCGGCCGCGACATCGATCTCGACATGCAGCATCAGGCGGAAGTCGCCGGCAACCGCCACCGGCGCTTCTGCCGCGGGAAGCTCGGCGACCGCCTGAAGGTCTGATATCCGGGCCAGCACCTGCAGGTACGGCGCGAAGCTCCGGATCGTTGCGGCGTCGCCGGTGACGAACAGCGGGACACGCAAGGCCGGCGAAACGTTCATTTCGCCGCGCAGGTTGCGCACCGAGTCGATCAGGCTTTTCAGAAGCGCCATCTCCACGTCGGCTGCGGCGTCGATCCGGTCCGGTTCGGACTGCGGGTAGGGCGCGAGAGAAACCGATGCGGTGTTCTTCCTGCCGGCCAGCGGGGCCACGGTCTGCCAGAGCTCCTCAGTGATGAACGGGATCACCGGGTGCGCGAGCCGCAGCACCGCTTCGAGCACGCGCAACAAGCGTGCGGCGCGTGCCGCGCTGCTGCGCCGGATTGCCGTTCTGCAGCTGTACCTTGGCCAGTTCGAGGTACCAGTCGCAGTACTCGTCCCAGACGAAGCGATAGATGGCGCCTGCAAGGTTGTCGAAGCGGTACTCCTCGAATCCCTTTGCGACCTCCGCTTCGGTGCGTTGCAGCTGGCTGACGATCCAGCGATCGGCAAAAGACAGTTCCACCGGTGCCGCGTCGTCGATGCCGCAGTCCTGCCCCTCGACGTTCATCAGCACGAAGCGCGTCGCGTTCCAGAGCTTGTTGCAGAAATTCCGATAGCCTTCGCAGCGGTTCAGGTCGAAGTTCAGCGTGCGCGCGAAGCTCGCGAGCGAGGCGAAGGTGAAGCGCAGCGCATCGGCGCCGAACGAGGGAATGCCGTTCGGATAGTTCTTGCGCACGTACTTCTCGATCTTCTGCCGGTGCTCGGCACGCAGCAGGCCGACGGTCGATTTGTCAAGCAGTGCGGGCAGTTCGATGCCGTCGATCAGGTCGAGCGGGTCCAGGGTATTACCCTTGGACTTCGACATCTTCTGGCCTTCGGCGTCGCGTACCAGCGCATTGATGTAGACGTCGCGGAACGGCACCTTGTCGGTGAAGTGCAGCGTCATCATGATCATCCGGGCGACCCAGAAGAAAATGATGTCGAATCCCGTGACGAGCACCGATGACGGCAGGAATGCCTCGAGGTCCCGTGTCTTCTCCGGCCAGCCCAGGGACGAAAACGGCACCAGCGCCGAGGAGAACCAGGTGTCCAGCACGTCTGCGTCGCGGCGCAGCGTGCCGCCGTGGCCCTTGGCAGTTGCCTGCCGCGCGGCTTCCGCTTCGCTGCGCGCGACGTAGATGTTGCCTGCTTCGTCGTACCAGGCCGGGATCTGGTGTCCCCACCAGAGCTGGCGCGAAATGCACCAGTCCTGGATGTTCTCCAGCCAGTGGTTGTAGGTGCTGGTCCAGTGCTCCGGATGGAACTTGACTTCGCCTTTGGCGACGGCCTCCAGCCCGCGCGCGGCGAGCCCCTCGGTCTTCACGAACCACTGGTCGGTGAGCATGGGCTCGACGACCACGCCGGTGCGCCCCGATTTCGGGACCATCATCTTGTGCGGTTCGGCCTTGACGAGGAATTCGTCGCGCTCGAGTTGCGCCACCACGGCCTTGCGCGCAGCGTAGCGGTCCATGCCGCGGAACGCCGCCGGTCCGTTTTCGTTGATCTTCGCATCCAGCGTGAAGATCACGATCAGCGGCAGGTTGTGGCGAATGGCAGCGCCGTAGTCATTGAAATCGTGCGCACCGGTGACCTTGACGCAGCCCGTGCCGAAATCGCGCTCGACAAAGTCGTCCGCGATGATCGGGATCGTCCGGTCGCACAGCGGAAGGACGACGTGCCGGCCGATCAGGTGCCGGTAGCGCGGATCCTCCGGGTGCACCGCGACGGCGCCGTCGGCGAGCATGGTTTCGGGCCGGGTGGTGGCGATCGTCATGCCGCGCAGCGTGACCGGGTTGCCGTCCTTGTCGGTGGAGGCCTGCGGACCGTCGACAAACGGGTACAGGATCTGCCACATCGTCCCCATCGTCTCTTCGCTGTCCACCTCGAGGTCGGATACCGCAGTGCCAAGCACCGGATCCCAGTTCACCAGCCGCTTGCCGCGGTAGATCAGGCCCTCCTCGAACAGTCGCACGAACACCTCGACCACGGCGCGAGACATCCGCGCATCCATCGTGAAATAGCCCGCGTTCTGTCCGTCGGCATCGGCGTAGGACCAATTGGCCGCGGCGCCGAGGCGGCGCATCTGCCGGGTGATCGTGGAGCCCGATTCCTGCTTCCATTCCCACACGCGTTCTACGAATTTCTCGCGTCCCAGGTCGTGGCGGGTCTTGCCCTGCGCCTCCAGCTGCCGCTCGACCACGATCTGGGTTGCGATTCCCGCATGGTCGGTGCCGACAACCCAGTTTGTATTGAAGCCGCGCATCCGGTGGTAGCGCACCAGCGCATCCATCAGGGTCTGCTGGAACGCATGCCCCATGTGCAGCGTGCCGGTGACGTTCGGGGGCGGCAGCTGCACGCAGTAGGCGGGTCTGCCGGGCGCGTCGTCAGCGGCGAAGTAACCCTTGGACTCCCACTCGGCGTACCAGCGTTGTTCGATTGCGTGCGGCTCGAAACTCTTGTCGAGGGACATTAAGGGCTTGTCGCAGAAAGGAAAACGGAAGCCTGAGATTATACCAATCGCAGGCGCTTTGGCCGCACGGAACGCGGCCAAAGCGTCTAGAGGTTGCGTGCGCGCTCGTCCAGTACTTTTGTGATGGACGTTGCCACCGCTTCGCGCACCATCTGGCGCAGCCGGATCGACAACTCGGCGCGCAGGCCGTGCACGCTCTGTTCGAGCAGATCGCCGATCGCGCGCCCAAGTCGCTGCTCCAATGCCTGGTCGAGTTCAGCGAGCATTTTTTCCAGGACTGCGGCCTCGATCCGTGAGACCAGCGCTTCCTGGTCCAGTGTTTCCGCAGCCGGAACGAGGTCGGGGTCGATGATCTCGGTCAGGACCGGGATATCGGCGTCCGTGTCGTCGGCGAGGTGTCCGTGGGTCGTCTGCGCAATATGGGGAGCGGCGTATGGCTGCGCCTCGGGCGATCCAGCCACGGGGACGGCGTGATCAGACAGGATTTCGGACGATTGATCAGCGGCGGCGACCTGCTGCTGGTGGCGCTTCAGCAGTGCGTCGACACGCTGCACGAGGGGATTGGACTCGCTCATCTCGGTTGCGCTCAGCTCCGTGTCGCGAGGTCGTGGTGTCCGATCGCATAGCCGCGTTCCTTGTAGAAACGGTAGCGATTGCGGCCCTGCTCCCTCTCCTGATCGCCTGCGCCGACGACTTCCAGCAGGCGGGCATAGCGCTCGAAGAACGGGGGGCAGTCGCCCGCCAGGTTCAGCAGGACATCGCAATCCGGGGGATCGGAGGGCCGGGCGGTGATCAGCACCGGCGTCTCTGCCGCGAGCGGGGCGTCAGCGAGGCAATGAGGCACGAACGACAGGTGCTGAAAGGTCCAGAGCAGGCGGTCCATTCGATGGGCCGTGTCTGAATCAGACGTGAAGATCAGGAGCTTCTTGCGGTGCGCGACTGCCTTGCCCGCAAGCCGGCAGGCCACCGCCAGCCTGTCGTCCGCATTGAAGTAGAAATCGATCGAGGTCAACGCAGGCTGCGGGAGGGGTGCCTCCCGCTTGTCTGATCGGTCACGCTCAACGTTTTTCACCGGCATGACGCAAGGCGAAGCGCGTGAGCAGGGGTACCGGGCGTCCGGTGGAGCCCTTTTCGCGCCCGCTCTTCCACGCGGTCCCCGCGATGTCGAGGTGCGCCCAGCGCAGATTCTTGGCAAAGCGCGCGAGGTAGCAGGCCGCGGTGACGCTGCCTGCCGGCCGGCCGCCGATGTTCGCCATATCGGCAAAATTCGAGCGCAACTGTTCCTGGTAGTCCTCCCAGACCGGCATCCGCCAGACGCGGTCCCAGGCATCGTCACCGGCCGCGTCGATTTCGGCGGCGAGCTTCTCGTCGTTGGCGAACAGTCCGCTGGCCACGTGGCCGAGCGCGATGACGCAGGCGCCCGTCAGCGTCGCGATGTCGACCACCACATCCGGATCAAAGCGTTCCGCATAGGTCAGCGCGTCGCACAGGATCAGACGCCCTTCCGCATCGGTATTCAGGATTTCGACGGTCTGGCCCGACATGGTGGTCACGATGTCGCCGGGCCGCGTCGCATTTCCGCCGGGCATGTTCTCGCAGGTCGGGATCAGGCCGATTGCGTTCAGCGGGGCGCGCATGCCTGCCAGCGCCCGCATCGTGCCGAATACGCTGCCTGCACCGGACATGTCGTACTTCATTTCGTCCATGTCGGGTCCCGGCTTCAGCGAGATGCCGCCGGTGTCGAAGGTGATGCCTTTGCCGACATAAACAATCGGTTTCTGCTTCTTCGCGCCGCCGTGGTACCGGAGCACGATCAGCTTGGGCGGCTGGCGCGAGCCGCGCGTCACCGAGAGCAGGGCACCCATGCCGAGCTTTTCCATGTCGCGCTGCTCGAGGATCTCGAGTTCGAGCTTGAATTCGCGGGCGAGCTTCTTCGCCTCTTCGGCGAGATAGGAGGGGGTGCAGATGTTCGGTGGCAGGTTGCCAAGGTTTCTCGCCAGGGCGCTGCCCTCGGCGGTGGCCACGGCTTCGGTTAGCGCGTGCTGGGCCTGCGAGGCGACCGGGGCGCCGGCTACGGCAAGGGTGACACCGCGAAGCGCAGGTGGCGTGGCCTTCTTCTGTGTCTTGAGCGTGTCGAAGGTGTAGAACGTGTCATGGATGCCCATGACCGTCTGGCGAATGTTCCATGCGAGAGGGCGGCGCGCGACTTTCTGGTCGGCGAACGCGAGTACTGCATCCTCTGCGCCGAGATTCCGGAGGGCTCCGGCAGCCGCACGGATCGCGGCGCGAAAGGCGGTCTCGTTGAACTCCTTCTGCTCGCCGAGTCCGACGAGCAGCACCCGCTCGGCCGGGATTCCGGGAATCGCGTGCAGCAGCAGCGTGGTACCCGGGCGTCCCGACAGGTCGCCCTGCTTGAGGATCGCGGCAATCCGGCCGCCGGAGGCCTTGTCCACGCCCTGAGCGGCCCGCGTAAGAAGCGCGCCCTGCCAGGCGCCGAGGACGAGGCAGCCGGTCTTTTTCTTCTCGGGGATGAGTGCTTTTATGCTAAATTCCATCGCAGATTCCTTGATCGCCTGTGCATGTGAATCGTAGCTCCAATCTTCGCACGATTCCCACGATGCCGGATACAGGCGGCCGTCCCCCAGTCAGCCGCGCGCACGCTCCCGTGTCCCGTCCCGATCGATGATTTTTCACCGTGCCCTGCTGCGTGAATTTGCGAACCTCGCCGGCGCGGTGTTCATGACGCTATTCCTGATATCTCTCACCGTGCGCCTGATCCGGCTTCTCGGGCAGGCTGCAGGCGGCAAGCTGCCCTCGGATGCCGTGGTCGCGCTGCTCGGTTTCTTTGCATTGAATGCGCTCCCGATCCTGCTGTCCCTGACCCTGTTCATCACGATCCTGCTGACGCTGACGCGCAGCTACCGCGATTCGGAGATGGTGATCTGGTTCAGTTCAGGGCTGTCGGTTGCCGCCTGGATCAAGCCTGTGTTGATGTTCGCCGGTCCCGTGGTTGTGGTGATTGCCGCGCTGTCGCTCGTGATTTCCCCGTGGGCTGCAAACAAGAGCGAGGAGTACCGTGTCAGCATCGACAGCCGTGACGAGGTGTCGAGGGTGAGCCCGGGGGTATTCGGCGAATCGACCGGCAAGGACCGGGTGTATTTCGTCGAATCGGTGTCCGGCGACGCGCTCAGCGTGCAGAACGTGTTCGTCAATTCCATGCAGCACAGGCGTCCGGGGATCATGATGAGCCGGCGGGGCCATGTGGAGATATCGCCGGTGGGCGACCGCTTCCTCGTGCTCGAGAACGGCCGGCGCTACGAGGGCAATCCGGGCGAAGCCGATTTCCGGGTGATGGAGTTCGAGCGCTACGCGACCCGCATCGAGGCAAAGGAAGGGGCCGCGCCGCTGGTGACCCAGAAAAGCCTTTCAACCCTGGCCCTGATCCAGGCGCCGACGCCGACCAACCTCGGCGAACTGGTCTGGCGCATCGGCGTCCCGGTTTCTGCAGTGATCCTGGCACTGCTCGCCATTCCCATGAGCTTCGTCAATCCGCGTGCCGGGCGTTCGGTGAATCTGCTGCTCGCGTTGCTGACCTACATGGTGTATTCCAACCTGCTTTCGCTGAGCCAGGCGCGCGTGGTCCAGGGGAAGCTCTCCTTCGGGACGGGTTGGTGGCTGATACATGGCGTGATGATCGTTGTCCTTGTCGTTTTGTTCGCTCGGAGAATGGGCGTGTTCCGGTTCCGGCGATGAAGGGGCGCGATTGAAGACCCTCGAGCGGTACTTTGCGCGCCAGATCTACGCATCGGTGGCGTTCGTGCTCGCGGGCTTCCTCGGCGCTGTTCGCGTTCTTCGACCTGGTCAACGAACTCGGCGACCTGGGCGTCGGCGACTACCACCTGCGCGAGGTTCTGACCTTTGTGGCGCTGTCGGTGCCGGCGCACGCCTATGAGCTTTTCCCCGTGGTGGTGCTGATCGGCACGCTGTATGTGCTGGCCTACATGGCCAGCAATTCCGAGTACACGGTCATGCGCGCGGCGGGCTTCTCCCCGGTCGATGCCGGGCGCATTCTGGTCAAGATCGGTCTGGCCTTCGTCGTCGTCACCTTCGTGCTCGGCGAGTGGGTGGCGCCCGCCGCCGAACAGGCGGCGCAGACGCTCAAGCTGCGCGCCAAGAGTTCGCTGATCGGCCAGGAGATGAGTTCCGGCCTGTGGTTCAAGGACGAGCGCTCGTTCATCAATATCCGCGAGGCGCGCCAGGACAGCGCGCTCGCGGGCGTGCGGATATACGAGTTCGACACGTCCTACCGGCTGACGCTGGTGCGCGCGGCTGCGCGCGGCGAGTACCGGGGCGGCGGCGTGTGGCAGCTGTTCGACGTGGCGCAGACGATGCTCACGACGGACGGGCCGAAGGTGGCGCGGTTGGCGCAGGTCGAATGGCATACGGCGCTCACCCCGGACCTGCTCAACGTGCTGATCGTCGCGCCTGAACGGATGTCGGCGTGGCGCCTGTACAAATACACCCAGCACCTGGCGGGGAACAAACAGAAAACCGAGCGCTATGAAATTGCAATGTGGAAGAAGCTTTTCTATCCGATCGCGACGCTGGTGATGATGGCCCTGGCGCTGCCGTTCGCCTATATGCACGCGCGCGCCGGGCTCCTTGGCGTCAAGGTGTTTCTGGGGATCATGCTCGGGATCCTGTTCCACATGCTGAACAGCCTGTTCTCGCACATCGGCCTGCTGCAGAACTGGTCGCCGGTCACGTCGGCGGTCATACCTAGCGTGGCGTTTCTTCTGGCGGCGCTGGTGATGATGTGGTGGGTCGAGCGACGCTAGCCTGCGCCGCAACCTTGCCTCCCACCATCACCAGGCGCGTTCCGGCCAGCCGGTCGTGCAGAAACTGCCGGTCGGTATCGAAAAGGGCCCACCCGAGTCCGACACCCGAGAGCGCGAGCGTGGCAAAGGCGATCAGCGGGTTGCGGTGGACAAACGCACCGATCAGGGCCACCCAGAACGAGCCCACCAGCACGCTTGCGAGTCCGAGCCTGGCCAGGGCGACGCCTGCCGGAACGCGGGGCCTGCCCGGCATGATCAGCCGGATTCCCCAGGTCTTCATTGCGAGGGTCTGCCCGCCGCGCAGCCAGCACCAGAGGAAGTACGCAGCGAATACGGCCGCGAGGTAGAACTGCATGGCAGTGCGCTGCCATCCCTGAACCACGGCACCTCCAGCGGCGAACTGGAACAGCCAGGTGGCGATGAATGCGACCGCGAACAGCAGCGTACTTTCGTAGAGCATGCTGAATATGCGGCGGGTGATGCTTGGTGCGCCGCTCACCTGCCGTTCATCTTGTCATTCACTGTGGCGCACTGGCCGCAGTGGTCCCCGGCGCCGGTGAGGCCGCGAGCGCAGGCTTCGCGTCCTTCGCCTTTCTCTTGCGCTTGCGCGGTTCGATCTTCTCCGCTTTTTTTTGCGGTTCGGCAGCCAGCCGCTTTTTGACGTCTTCGGGAAGCTTCTGGTACTCCTGCCACTGCTGGCTCACCGTGTCGCGCTTCTCGGGCGGCAGACTGCCGATCTTGCGATACCGTTCGCGTGCCTTGCGCCGTTCGTCGGGCGTGAGCTTCACCCACGCGGTCATCCGGTTCTGGACTCGTTTCTGGCCCGTGGGCGTCATGGTGGGGTAGCGTTTTGCGATGCCGAGCCATTTGGTGCGGCGCGTTGCGTCGAGCGAATCCCACTCCCCGGCAAGCGGCTTGAGTATCTGCTGCTGCTGGGGCGTGAGTTCCGACCATGAGGGATTTTTCCTGGCGGGCCCGGCGGCAAGCGCGATGCAGGAAATCGCGGTCGCCAGCAGCAGGGCAATTGCCTTCAGTAGGCCGTGGCGGAAAAGTCCGGTCGACACGTACGGTGCGTCCGTGGTCAGAGTGGCAATCGCTTCTGCTTCTTCAACCAGGCTTCAAATCCCTTGTCGAGAAACGCGTCCAGCGGAAGTTCGTCCGTCAGAAGCATGGCATCGAGCTCCGCCACTTCAGCGGCGCGCAGATTCTGCTGCCAGCCACTGATGGCCTGCAGGCCGCCCACGAGAATCGCCACCGGCAGGATCACGCGCACCGTCACCCCGGCGAACCCGCCGAAGCTGCCGACGAGAACGTCGGTCCATGCGCCTGCCGCCGCCGGCCCCGCCAGTTTCTGGCGTTTCAGTGCCTTTTCACGGGCCGAACGCAGACGGGCGAGCGATTTCTCGTCGAGCTGCGTTCCCTGATTCAGGATCTGCCGGACTTTGTTCCCGAATTGTGGTTCGTTCATGATGCCCTCAATATATTTTTGCTTCAAAGGGTTACGCCCTTCTTGCGCAACGCTTCCGCCAAAGCGTGCGTTGCCCGGGAACAGTGCGTTTTTACGCTACCTTCCGAGCAACCCATGGCCTTGGCGGTTTCTGCAACATCCAGCTCTTCCCAGTAACGCATCAGAAAGGCCTCGCGTTGACGTTCAGGCAGTTTTTGTACCTCATGTTCAATTATTTCAATAAGTTGTCTTCTTTCCAGTTGTACGGCTGGCGGTTGCTCGTGCTCGGAGCGCGGCTCGATCTGCATACTTTCAAGCACATCGTAGTCTTCATCATCCCCATCCCGGCCGGCGCCCAACGCCCCGAGGAGTGTGCCCCACAGGGAACGCACCTTCTGACGCCGGTAGTAGTCGCGGATCGTGTTCTGCAGGATCCGCTGGAAGAGCAGGGGGATTTCCGCCGCAGGCTTGTCGCCGTAATGTTCGGCGAGCTTGAGCATTGCGTCCTGGACGATGTCCAGCGCAGCCTCTTCATTACGCACCGCAAATACGGCCTGCTTGAATGCGCGCCGTTCTGCGCCTGCGAGAAAGGCCGACAGTTCGCTGGGTGAGGCCAGGGTATCCCCTCTTGATGACCCCGGCGGGTTAACTTGCCGTATTGTCAGCCGGGCTCGGGGCGGATGTTATCAAAAGCATCGCGTCACCGCTGGCTTACGGTTTTTCGGCTTGACCGCAACGCAACATCTGGTTAACGTTCAAGGTTTTACGTTTCTCCAAGGCCCATGGACAGAATCAAAGGCATGGAGCTCACCGGCGCAGAGATCGTTATTCGCTGCCTGCAGGAAGAGGGGGTCGAGTATGTGTTCGGCTACCCCGGCGGGGCGGTGCTCTACATCTACGACGAGCTCTTCAAGCAGGACAAGGTGAAGCACGTGCTGGTGCGTCACGAGCAGGGCGCGGCGCACGCCGCCGACGGCTATTCGCGCTCGAGCAACAAGGTCGGCGTGTGCCTGGTGACGTCCGGCCCCGGCGCTCACCAACGCCGTGACCGGCATCGCCACCGCGTACATGGACTCGATCCCGATGGTGATCCTGGTCGGCCAGGTGCCGACCCATGCGATCGGCATGGACGCGTTCCAGGAAGTCGACACGGTCGGGCATCACCCGGCCCTGCGTAAAGCACAACTTCCTCGTCAAGGACGTCGCGGATCTGGCGCCGACGATCAAGAAGGCGTTCTATCTCGCCAGCCACCGGACGTCCGGGTCCGGTGCTGGTCGACATCCCCAAGGACATCACCGCAATTTCGACTGAATTCCTCTACCCGGAAACGGTCTCGATGCGTTCGTACAATCCCGGTGGTCAAGGGGCACGCCGGCCAGATCAAGAAGGCGGTGCAACTGCTGCTGGAGGCCGAGCGCCCGATGATCTATACGGGTGGCGGCGTCATTCTGGCGAATGCCTCGGCGCAGCTGACCGAGCTCACCAAATTGCTTGGTTTCCCGATCACCAACACGCTCATGGGTCTGGGCGGCTACCCGGCAACCGACGGACAATTCCTCGGCATGCTCGGCATGCACGGCACCTACGAAGCCAACATGGCGATGCAGAACTGCGACGTGCTGCTCGCCATCGGCGCGCGCTTCGACGACCGCGTGATCGGCAATCCCGCGCACTTCGCGCAGAATCCCGCGCAAGATCATCCACATCGACATCGATCCGTCGTCGATCTCCAAGCGCGTCAAGGTCGATGTGCCGATCGTCGGCCACGTCCACGAGGTGCTCGACGAGTTTCTTCGCCTGATCAAGGCCGGTGCGAAGCGCCCGGATGCTGCAAAGCTGAAGCCCTGGTGGAAGACCGATCGAAGAATGGCGCGGCCAGAACTGCCTGCGCTATGACCACGGGTCGACGATCATCAAGCCGCAGTTCGTGGTCGAGAAGCTCTACGAGGTGACCGGCGGCGACGCCATCATCACCTCGGACGTCGGCCAGCACCAGATGTGGGCGGCGCAGTTCTACAAGTTCGACAAGCCGCGCCGCTGGATCAATTCGGGCGGTCTGGGCACGATGGGCTTCGGCCTGCCGGCGGCGATGGGCGCGCAGATGGCCAACCCCGGCGCGACCGTGGCCTGCGTGACCGGCGAATCGTCGATCCAGATGTGCCTCCAGGAACTGTCGACCTGCAAGCAGTACCGCCTGCCGATCAAGATCGTCAACCTGAACAACCAGTACATGGGCATGGTGCGCCAGTGGCAGGAGTTCTTCCACGGCAACCGCTACTCCGAGTCGTACATGGACGCGCTGCCCGATTTCGTCAAGCTCGCCGAGGGCTATGGCCACGGCGGCGTGCAGATCACGAAACCGGAGGACGTCGAGCCGGCGCTGCGCGAGGCATTCGCGCGCAAGGCCGAACTCGTGTTCCTGGATTTCCTCACCGACCAGACCGAAAACGTGTTTCCGATGATCCCGGGCGGCAAGGGGATCTCGGAGATGATCCTCTCCGAAGAACTTTGATGCGCCACATCATATCGGTCCTCCTCGAGAACGAGGCCGGCGCGCTGTCGCGCGTTGCGGGATTGTTTTCGGCGCGCGCCTACAACATCGAATCGCTCACCGTGGCGCCGACCGAAGATGCGTCGATGTCGCGCATGACCATCGTCACCAACGGTTCGGACGACGGTGATCGAGCAGATCACCAAGCAGCTGAACAAGCTGGTCGAAGTGGTCAAGGTCGTCGATCTGTCGGAGGCCGAGCACATCGAGCGCGAACTGATGCTGATCAAGGTGCGTGCCGGGGCCAAGGAGCGCGAGGACATGAAGCGCATGGCGGATATTTTCCGCGGGCGCATCATCGACGTGTCGGACAACACCTACACCATCGAACTGACCGGCGCCGGCCACAAGCTCGATGCGTTCATCCAGGCGCTGGACGCCAGCGCGATCCTCGAGACAGTGCGCACGGGCGCGTCCGGCATCGGGCGCGGCAGCAGGATCCTGCGCGCCTGATTTTTTCGTTTCCGGGAAGGCTGTCGCTGCACGAGTTGATTCAGGCGCGAACAGCCTACCGCACACACCAAGGGGAATTTAATGAAGGTCTATTACGACAAGGACGCCGATCTCTCGCTCATCAAGGGCAAGAAGGTCACCATCGTGGGCTATGGCTCGCAGGGTCATGCGCACGCGCTCAACCTGCACGAATCGGGCGTCAAGGTCACGGTCGGCCTGCGCAAGGGCGGCGCTTCGTGGGACAAGGCGAAGAAAGCCGGGCTCAAGGTCGCGGAAGTCGGCGAGGCCGTGAAGGGCGCCGACATCGTCATGATGCTGATGCCGGACGAGCACATCGCCGCGACCTACCAGGCCGAAGTCGAGCCGAACATCAAGAAGGGCGCGACGCTGGCCTTCGCGCACGGCTTCAACGTTCACTACGGCCAGGTGGCGCCGCGTGCCGACCTCGATGTCGTGATGGTCGCGCCCAAGGCGCCGGGCCACACCGTGCGCTCGACCTACGCGCGGGCGGCGGCGTGCCGATGCTGATCGCCGTGCACCAGAACCCCTCGCAGCAAGGCGCGCGACATGGCCCTGTCCTACGCCGCGGCGATCGGCGGCGGCAAGGCCGGGATCATCGAAACCGACTTCAAGGAAGAAACCGAAACCGACCTGTTCGGCGAGCAGGCCGTGCTGTGCGGCGGCTGCGTCGAACTGGTGAAGGCCGGCTTCGACACCCTGGTGGAAGCCGGCTACGCGCCGGAAATGGCGTACTTCGAGTGCCTGCACGAGCTGAAGCTGATCGTCGATCTGATGTACGAGGGCGGCATCGGCACCATGAACTACTCGATCTCGAACAACGCCGAGTACGGCGAATACGTCAGCGGTCCGCGCGTCATCAACGACGACACGCGCGAGGTGATGCGCGAGATCCTCAAGGACATCCAGACCGGCGAGTACGCGAAGAGCTTCATCCTGGAGAACCGGGCCGGTGCGCCGACGCTGCTGTCGCGCCGCCGCATCACCGCGCAGCATCCGATCGAAATGGTCGGTGCGAAGCTGCGCGACATGATGCCCTGGATCAAGAAGAACAAGCTCGTGGACAAGAGCAAGAACTGAACCCTCGAAAAGCCGGGAGGTCGCTGATGGGCAGGAGCACGTTGATTGTTTGCGCGCTGCTCGCGGCGCTTGCCGGTTGCGACGGAAAGATTCCGGAGTCCGAATCGGCGAAGAAGGTCGGGTCGATTCCGAAGCAGACCATCGACTCGGCCGCTTCGCGTACGACCGACGCCTTGAAGCTCGGCGAGGACAATAACCGGGCAGCGGTCGAGAAAGCCGAGAAGGGGAACTAGCTTGTCAACCCGGCGCACTATCCGCATCCGATCATCGCCCGAGAAGGCTGGCCGTTTCTGGCGATTGCCGTTGCCGCATCGCTGGCCGTGGCCCTGTCCGCCGGATGGGGCTGGTCCGTCCCGCTCTGGCTGCTCGCCCTGTTCGTGCTGCAGTTCTTCCGCGATCCGGCGCGCGAGGTGCCTGCCGATCCGCTCGCGGTGCGTGTCGCCGGCCGACGGGCGCATTGTCGTCGTGGGACGTGCGCGCGACCCCTACCGCGACCGCGATGCGCTCAAGATCAGCGTGTTCATGAACGTATTCAACGTGCACTCCAACCGCGCCCCGGTCGACGGCGACGGTGCAGCAAGGTGGAGTACCACGCGGGCTCGTTTCTTCAACGCCGCGCTCGACAAGGCGTCGCTCGAGAACGAGCGCAACGCGCTGCTCGCTGAAGACCCGTCCGGCGACGGAGATCACCTGCGTGCAGGTCGCGGGCCTGATTGCGCGCCGCATCCTGTGCTACGTCGAGCCGCGGCGCGGAACTGGCACGCGGGCAGCGCTACGGCTTCATCCGCTTCGGTTCGCGCGTCGACCTGTACCTGCCGCTCGATGCGCGAGCCGCGGGCGGCGATCGGCGACAAGGTCTACGCGTCGGAGACCATCCTGGCGACGCCTGGCGGATCGTGGCTGAGCCGGATGCCCAGGCTCTACGAGCGCCGGAAGCCGCTGCGCCTGCCGAGCTGCGCCGCCGCAGCATCTACCTGCTGCCCAACCTGCTCACCACCGCGGCGCTGTTCGCCGGGTTCTACGCGATCGTGCAGGCGATGAACGCGCGCTTCGAGCAGGCCGCGGTGGCGATCTTCATCGCCATGGTGCTCGACGGCCTCGACGGCCGCGTGGCGCGCATGACGCGCACGCAGAGCGAGTTCGGCGCCGACTACGACAGCCTGTCGGACATGGTGTCCTTTGGCGCCGCGCCGGCGCTGGTGATGTACGTGTGGGCGCTCAAGGACCTCGGCACCACCGGCTGGATCGCGGCGTTCGTCTATTGCGCCGGCGCCGCGGTGCGCCTCGCGCGCTTCAATACCAACATCGACGGTGGTCGACAAGCGCTACTTCCAGGGCCTGCCCAGCCCGGCGGCTGCCGCGCTGGTCGCGGGTTTCATCTGGGTTGCCGACGATTTCGGGATCGATCGCGTGGACTGGCTGCGCTACATCGCGTTCTCCCTGACGCTGTTTGCCGGCGTCACCATGGTGGTGCAGCATCCCTTTCTACAGCTTCAAGGACTTCAACCTGAGAAAGCGCGTGCCGGTGTGGGCCGTGCCGCTGATCATCGCCGCGATCACCGTCGTGGCGGCCAAGCCGCCCATGGTGCTGTTCCTCATGTTCGTCGCCTACTCGATGTCGGGCTACGTCGTCTGGATTCTGCGCAAATCGGTGCTGAAACGGCGCTGACTTGCGCGGCTTCTGGAACACGGCTATATTTCCTGCCTATGCAGCCCGTCTACATCATTGTCTCGACGTTCCTCAGCCTGGCGCTTCTGTCGCTGGCTGCGCTGCTGCGCCCCGCGCGCACACACTAACCCCCCCAATTCGGAGTACCCCCGCCTCCCGGTCCCAGGACCCGGAGAAAAGGCACACACGCATCCAACTTGCGCATCACAAACGGAGCAGCCATGAAAAAAGACCACTTGATCATATTCGACACCACCATGCGCGACGGCGAGCAGAGCCCGGGCGCCTCGATGACCCGCGAGGACAAGCTGCGGATCGCGCGGGCACTGGAGCGCATGCGGGTGGACGTGATCGAGGCGGGCTTTCCGGCGGCCTCGAACGGGGATTTCGAGGCGGTCAAGGCCGTTGCCGGCATCATCAAGGACTCCACAGTGGCGGGGCTGTGCCGCGCCAACGACAAGGATGTGCAGCGCGGCCTCGATGCGGTCATGGGTGCGAAGTCGCCGCGCATTCACCTGTTCCTCGCGACCAGCGCCCTGCACATGGAGAAAAAACTCCGCATGACCCCCGACCAGGTCTTTGAACAAGCGAAGCTTTCGGTTCGCTTTGCGCGCAAGCACTGTCCGGATATCGAGTTCTCTCCCGAAGACGGAAGCCGTTCGGATCCCGATTTTCTCTGCCGGGTACTCGAGGCCGTGATCGCAGAAGGCGCCTCGACCATCAACATCCCGGATACGGTCGGGTATGCGGTGCCCCAGCAATTCGGCGAATTCATTCGCAGCCTTCGCGAGCGGATCCCGAATTCGGACAAGGCCGTCTGGTCGGTGCACTGCCACAACGATCTCGGCATGGCGGTGGCCAATTCGCTGGCCGCGGTGATGATCGGCGGGGTGCGACAGGTCGAGTGCACGATCAACGGGCTGGGCGAGCGCGCAGGCAACACGGCGCTCGAGGAGATCGTCATGGCCGTGCGCACGCGAAAGGATTTCTTCGGCCTCGATACGCGCATCGACACGACGCACATCGTGCCGACGTCGCGGATCGTGTCGCAAATCACCGGCTTCGTGGTGCAGCCGAACAAGGCGGTCGTGGGCGCGAACGCGTTCGCGCATGCGTCCGGCATCCACCAGGACGGCGTGCTCAAGGCCCGCGAAACCTACGAGATCATGACCGCCGAGGATGTCGGCTGGACCACCAACCGGATCGTGCTGGGCAAGCTCTCCGGGCGCACTGCGTTCAAGCAGCGCCTCAAGGAACTGGGCATCGACCTCGAGTCGGAGGACGCGTACAACAAGGCGTTCCAGAAGTTCAAAGACCTCGCCGACAAGAAAGCCGACATTTTCGACGAGGACCTCCAGGCGCTGGTGTCCGAAACCGCAGCGCCGGAATCGGAGGATTTCTGGAAGCTGATTCACATGAGCCAGTCGAGCGGCATGGGCGAGCGTCCCCATGCAAGCGTGGTGATCACCGAGGCCGGCAAGGAGCACAAGATAGAGTCCGAGGGCGACGGTCCGGTCGACGCCACGTTCAAGGCAATCGAGACCGTTGCGAAGAGCGGGGCCGAGCTGCTGCTCTATTCGGTCAACGCGGTCACCTCGGGCACCGAATCGCAGGGCGAGGTCACCGTGCGTCTGTCCAAGGGTGGACGCATCGTGAACGGGATCGGGGCGGATACCGATATCGTGGTGGCTTCGGCCAAGGCGTATATCAGCGCACTGAACAGGCTTGAGAACAAGTCCGAGCGCGTCAATCCTCAGCGCGGCGTGTAGGCGCAACGACCCGCGTCATCCGCGCATAGGTCACGACGGAGGCAAAGTACGCCAGACTCAAGGCCGTCTCGCCCAGCGCAAGCTGCCGTGAGACCCCGGAATCGCCCCAGCCGCGCATCACGCCCTCGATGAAGTACGCGAGGATGAACATGCTCGACCATTGGAAGGTATAGCGCCTGCCGTGCAGGATGCCGAACAGGGGTGCGAGCAGCGGCACGGCTTTGAAGGCCAGCAGCGATCCGCCCGGGCGGATCGGCGCGAGCCATAGCTCCCAGGCGAGGCACAGAAAGATGAGCGCCACGAGGCTCGCGATCGCGATGTTCCACGCAAGGCGCGCGACCGCGCTCATAGGGCGAGCTTGATCACCGTTTCCGCGAGCCGTCGGCCCTGTGCGATGCACAGCGTGCGCTCCTCCTCGCTGATTGGCTGATCGTCCGCAAAGCCGGCCAGGTGGCTGGCACCGTAGGGCGTGCCGCCGGTGCGCGTCGCATTCAGGCTGGCCTCGGTGTAGGGCAGGCCGACGATCAGCATGCCGTGATGCAGCAGCGGGAGCATCATCGACAGCAGGGTCGTCTCCTGGCCTCCGTGCAGGCTGGCAGTCGACGTGAACACGCACGCCGGCTTGCCTGCCAGCGTGCCTGCAAGCCAGAGTTCCCCGGTGGCGTCGAGAAAGTATTTCATCGGCGCGGCCATGTTGCCGAAGCGGGTCGGACTGCCCAGCGCGAGCCCGGCGCAGTCCGCAAGATCCTTCACGCTGCAGTAGGGCGCCCCTTCGTCAGGCACGGGCGCCTCGACGGGGCGTTCGGTGAGCGCGGAGATCCTGGGTACGGTGCGCAGACGCGCGGTCGCGCCCGGAACGCGCTCGATGCCGTCGGCAATCAGCTCCGCCATCCGGCGCAGCGAACCGCCGTGGGTGTAATACAGAACGAGGATATCGGCCATCGTGCGAAGGGGAAGGCGTTCGGCGGGAGTTGCAACGAGGAAACGGTATTATAGGGCGGACAAAAAGAATCACAGGGATCCGGGGAGTTCCAACATGCAGACATCCACTTCAGCCGAGCGTCGGATCCCGCGACGCGAGAGACTCATCGTTGCGCTCGACGTGCCTTCGGCGGCGGACGCCCGGGCCCTGGTCGAGAAACTCGGTGATGCCGTGTCCTTCTACAAGATCGGACTAGAGCTGTTCACCTCCGGCGGTTACTTCGAGCTGCTGGACTGGCTCGCGGCCAGGAACAAGAAAGTGTTTGCGGACCTGAAGTTCTACGACATACCGGAAACCGTGCGGCGTGCGGTGGCCAATCTGAAAGGGCGCGGCGCGACCTTCGTCACGGTGCACGGCCATCGTTCGGTGATGCAGGCCGCGGTATCCGCGCAAAGCGGCGTGAAGATACTCGCGGTCACCGTCCTGACCAGCTTCGACAAGAGCGATCTCGCCGAGATGGGCGTCGGTGGCGAAGTCAGCCAGCTGGTGCTGTCGCGCGCGCGTGGTGCGCTCGAGTGCGGTTGCGACGGAGTGATTTCCTCGGGACTCGAGGCGCCGCAGATCAAGGCCGCGTTCGGCGAAGGGCTGCTCATCGTCACCCCCGGGATCCGCCCGGCGGAGGCGCGGCCCGCGGACGACCAGAAGCGCACCGTGGACGTGGCACAGGCCTTTGCGAACGGCTGCGACTACATCGTGGTGGGCCGTCCGGTGCGCGACGCACCCGATCCGCAGGCCGCGGCCGAGGCGATCCAGACGACCATTGCCGGGATCTTCCCGGGCTAGGATGCTGCAGGCGGTCGCCGGCATCATCGGCCTGCTCGCACTGGCCTGGCTCGCCTCGGAGGCGCGCGGTCGCGTTCCGTGGCGGGTCGTGCTGTCGGGAATGGTCCTGCAGGTCGTGCTTGCCGTGCTGTTCCTCAAGCTGCCGGCTGCCAAGGACGCGTTCCTCGCGCTGAATCAGGCGATGCTCGGGCTGGAGAAGGCGACGCAGACCGGCACGGCCTTCGTGTTCGGCTATCTCGGTGGGGGCGCCGCACCGTTTGCGACGACCGACCCCGCGTCGAGCTTCATCCTTGCGTTCCGCGCGCTTCCGCTGGTACTGGTGATCAGCGCGCTGTCGGCACTGCTGTTCCACTGGGGCGTGCTGCAGGGCGTGGTGCGCGTGATCTCCTGGCTGCTGGAGAAGACCATGGGCATCGGCGGCGCGGTGGGTCTGTCGACGGCGGCGAACGTGTTCGTCGGCATGGTCGAGGCGCCCTTGTTCGTGCGTCCGTACCTGGCCCGGGTGTCGCGCGGCGAGTTGTTCGCGATCATGGTCGGCGGGATGGCCACCATCGCAGGAACCGTGCTGTTCCTGTATGCGAGCGTGCTGGGCAGGATCATCCCGGACGTGGTTGCGCACCTGCTGATTGCATCGATCCTGTCTGCGCCGGCGGCGCTCGTGGTGGCCGCAATCATGGTGCCTGGCGAAGGCTCTGCCACCGGCGGGCGCATGGAGGTTGAGCTGCCCTACCAGAGCAGTATGGACGCGATCACCCGCGGCACGCTGGATGGCGCGGCATTGCTGATCAGCATCGTATCGATGCTGATCGTGCTCGTTGCTCTGGTCGCGCTGGTGAACATCGGTCTCGGCATGCTGCCGCAGGTGCATGGCGAAGCGCTGACGGCGCAGCGCATGCTCGGCTGGGTGCTCGCGCCACTGGCCTGGCTGGCAGGCGTGGAATGGCGCGAAGCACAGGCTGCCGGCGCGCTGCTGGGCACCAAGACGATCCTCAACGAACTGGTCGCCTACGTGGATCTCGCAAACCTGCCGGCTGCGGAACTGTCGCCCCGTTCAAGGCTGCTGATGACCTACGCGCTGTGCGGCTTTGCGAACTTCGGCAGCCTGGGAATCATGATCGGCGGGCTGGCGACCATGTGCCCGGAGCGGCGGCCGGAGGTCGTCGCGCTCGGCCTGAAGTCGATTGTCGGCGGCACCCTGGCGACCTGCCTGACGGCCGCGACTGTCGGGCTGGTGCTCTGAACCCGACGCGCCTTCAGGGAATCGGTATGGCGGCGATCAGCTGCGCGCCGACGTCGATCCGGCGGTTGGTGTCGTGCGCCGGACGCAGGCGGTGCGCCGCGACACCCGGCAGCACGGCCTGCACGTCCTCGGGGATCACCTTGTCCCGACCTTCGACGAACGCCCAGGCGCGGGCAGAGTGCACCAGCGCAAGCGCGGCGCGGGGGCTCAGTCCGGCCACGTAATCGGTCGAGCGGCGCGTGTACTCGACGATCGCCTGCACGTAGTCCAGCAGTGCCGGCGCAACGTGCACGAGCGCGGCCTTTGCCTGCAGGTCCACAAGTTCCGATGGCGTCAGGCAGGGCTTGAGCGCGGCGAGCAGCGCGCGGCGGTCCGCGCCGGCGAGCAGGGCTCGCTCAGCCTCCCGGTCCGGATAGCCGAGCTCGAGGCGCATCAGAAAACGGTCGAGCTGCGACTCGGGCAGGGGGAACGTGCCGACCTGTTCGGTCGGGTTCTGGGTGGCGATGACGAAGAAGGGTTCAGGCAGAGGACGTGTCTCGCCCTCGGCGGTGACCTGATGCTCTTCCATGGCCTCCAGCAGCGCGCTCTGCGTTTTCGGCGTTGCGCGGTTGACCTCGTCGGCCAGGATCACCTGGGCGAAAATCGGGCCGGGATGGAACTTGAATGCGCTGCGCTCGCGGTCGTACACCGACACCCCGACGATGTCTGCGGGGAGCATGTCGCTGGTGAACTGGATGCGGTGGAAATCCAGGCCGAGGGTTCGCGCAAGAACCTGTGCAAGCGTGGTCTTGCCCACGCCGGGAAGGTCTTCGATCAGCAGGTGTCCGCGCGCGAGGACGCAGGCGAGCGCCAGCCGGATCTGCGACTCCTTGCCGAGAATGATCTGGCCGGCAACTTCGATCACCTGGTGCACGGGGGAACGCGCGGCGGAGAGAAACTGTGGTTTGTGCAGCATCGTTCGATTGTAAGGGCAACGCCCCGGCAGCGGCTAGCCACCTCCGGGTTTACGCTATGATTCGTCAACAATTTCACGCATCCGAGCCACGCAGCGCAGATGACCACGGCCTTTATTGCACACGCGGAATGCACCCGGCACGATATGGGTGCACATCACCCCGAATGCCCCGCCCGACTTGCAGCCATCGACGACCAGCTGATCGCCTCCGGCATCGGGCAGTACCTTGCCCACTACGAAGCGCCGGCAGCGACGGACGAGCAAATCGCGCGGGTTCATCCGGTTGAATACGTCCGGGCGATTCGCGAGGCTTCGCCTGCTTCCGGCACCGTTCATCTCGATCCCGATACGGCGATGAATCCGCACAGCCTTGCCGCGGCGCTTCACGCAGCGGGTGCCGGGGTGCTGGCCACCGACCTGGTCATGCGGGGCGAGGTCGAAAACGCATTCTGCAGCGTGCGTCCGCCGGGCCATCATGCGACCCGCACCCGCCCCATGGGATTCTGCATCTTCAACAACGTTGCGGTCGCCGCGCGCCACGCGATCCACGTGCATGGAATAGAACGCGTCGCGATCATCGATTTCGACGTGCACCATGGCAACGGCACCGAAGACATCTTCACCGGCGACCCGCACGTGATGATGGCCTCCACTTTCCAGCACCCGTTCTATCCTTACAGCGGGGCTGAACCGGCGGCGGACAACATGGTCAACGTACCGCTCGCGGCAGGCGCCGGGAGCAAGGCGTTTCGCGAAGCAGTGACCCGGTTCTGGCTGCCCGCGCTCGAGGCGTACGCGCCGCAGTTCGTGATCTTTTCCGCCGGGTTCGACGCCCACGTCGATGACGACATGGCGATGCTCGCGTTCCAGGATGCGGACTATGCCTGGGTCACCGAGCAGGTGAAGGCGATCGCCGATCGCCATGCCGGGGGGCGCATTGTCTCCATGCTCGAAGGCGGATACGACCTGTCCGCCCTCGGGCGCAGCGCCGTGCAGCACCTGCGCGTTCTGGCGGGCCTAAACTAGAGACATTAAATTCATGACTAAGCGATACCTGATTCCCGTCCTGTCGTCTGCTTCACTCCTGCTCGCGGGTTGCGGCGGCATGAGCATGGACAGCCTGTGGCCGTTTGGCGGCGGGCCCGAAGAGCTCTCGCGCACCCCCGTCAACGCGACGGCGTATCAGTGCGATGGAAACAAGCGCCTTTATGTGCGCTACATGGACAATGGCGCCTATGCGTGGGTGATTCTGCCAGAGCGGGAATTTCGCCTGGACAAGGCATCTTCCGCGGCTGGTACTCGGTACGGTAGCGGCAAGGCGACACTGGAGGTGGCCGGGGAGGTGGTGACGCTGTCGGACGGGCCGACGGTCAGTTACACCGGCTGCACGGTACCTGTGCCGGCCAAAGAATCAAAAGACCAAGGAGACAAGAAAAAATGAAGACCTGCATCCCACGCGTTCTGACGGCGGCACTGACCGCATCCCTGGCACTCGTCCTGCTTGCACCGGAACTCGCAGGCGCACAGGGGTTTCCGTCCAAGCCACTGCGCCTGATCGTTCCCTATGCGCCGGGAGGGGCCACTGACATCATCTCGCGCGCCGCGGGACTGGAACTGGCCAAGGGCCTCGGGCAGCCGGTGACCATCGACAACCGTCCCGGCGCCGGCGGCAACCTCGGCGCGGAACTGGCCGCGCGCGCGGCACCCGACGGCTATACGCTGCTGACCAGCGCGAGCAGCCTGCATGGCATCACCCCGTTCCTGTATAACAAGCTGAACTACAACCCGAACAAGGACCTCGCCCCGGTCATCGTGCTGGCCGGGTTCGCCAACGTTCTGGTCGTGAACCCCAAGGTAAACGCGCATTCGGTGAAGGAACTGATCGCCCTCGCAAAGGCGCAGCCGGGCAAGCTTACCTGCGCATCGAGCGGCAGCGGCTCCACGATCCACATGTCATGCGAGATGTTCAAGCATATGCTGGGTCTCGAGATCACCCATATTCCGTACAAGGGCAGCGGTCCGGCGGTCACCGACCTGATGGGCGGGCAGGTGGACATGATGTTCGACAATATTCCTTCGTCGATCTCGCACATCCGTTCGGGCAAGCTGCGGGCACTCGCGACGACAGGCGAGAAGCGCGCCGCTTCGTTGCCGGATTTGCCGACGATTGCCGAATCCGGTGTTGCCGGTTATGCGTCGACCGCCTGGTTCGGTCTTGTGGTGCCCGCCGGTACGCCCAAGGAAATCATCGGCCGGCTGAATGCCGAAGGGCAGAAGGCCGTGAAGTCGCCAGAGTTCGTCAAGCGCATGACCGACCTCGGATACGAGATCGTCGGCGGAACGGCCGAACAGATGACCGCAATGATCCAGGACGAATATCAACGCTGGGGGCCGATCGTCAAGGCCTCCGGCGCGAAAGTCGACTGAGCGGTTCGGCGATGTCACGGCTTCCCATGGTTGCGGCGGAACCGGAGGATCCGGCGCTGCGGGCGATGTTCGATGAAGTGCGGGCACGGGGCATCCCGGTGCCGAATCTGTACCGGGTGATCGGGCACTCGCCGCCGCTCTTGCGCGCCTGGCTGGACTTCGCCTGGCCGCTGCGGCTGCATGCAAAGACTCCGCGCCGGATTCGCGAACTTCTGATTCTTCGCGGTGCGCAGGTGTCCGGCGCACGCTACGAGTGGGTGCACCACGCCGCGATGGCGCTGGCGGCAGGTGTCAGCCAGGCGCAGATCGACGCGCTCGCTGCCTGGGAGACGTCGACGCTATTCAGCACCGAAGAGAAGGCGGTCCTGCGTCTCGCCGACGAAGTAACGCGCGGCCCGGCGGCCTCGGCCGACTGCATCGCGGCACTTGGACGGTGCGGCTACGATTCGGCCGGAATCGTCGAGCTGACCCTGACCGCGAGCTTCTACGTCTGCGTGTCGCGCTTCCTGCAGTCGATGGAGGTCGAGCTCGAAGCGGGCCACGAAGACGGCTGAACTCAGCGTGCCGGCGGTGCCGGCTTTTTCGGCTGCTTCGGTTTCTTCTCTTCTCTGCGCTGGCGGTCGCGGTTGCCCATGGTCGTTTTCCTGGTTTCGTCTGTCTTCAATGAAATGTTCTCGGCCGGTAACAAGATTACCCCAGAGCCCGCCGCGGGTCTGATTTTCCTGAAATAATATTTTTTCGTCCGGGATTGCGCGTGCAGGCGCAGCACTCAGACTTGCAGGTCGGGGCATTGCGGCGAACCTCGAGACGCAGTCCCGGGAAAAAATCAAAAATCTGAAAGATTGTTTTTAAAACATCAGCCATGGGGGCGGGTTCCACGGTAGTTTGTGTATCGATAACGATACAGCCACGAGCACGGAAACGGAGTTTTCCGGCTCAGGGGGGATGCCGGATCACTGCCGCGCCATCTCTGCACGCCCGGCCGACTCCCCGTCCAGGTCCTGCGGCGCGTCCAGCGTGACGATGACCTTGCGCAACAGGCCGGAGAATTCGAACGGCGCTGCATAGTCCGACACCGGGCTGCCCCGGTCGCGGCCGATGTCGAGACCGCTCCAGGAGATGAAGTTGTTGAACCCGGCCTGCGTGCGTAGCGAACCGGCCGGGTGCCCGTCGATCAGCAGGGTGGCGGTGCGGTATTCGGGCAGCATGTAGCTCACGCCCAGCCGCGGTGGCGTCTCCACCAGTGGGCCCGCTTCCATCCGCAGGCCCAGCACGCAATCGCCCGCGGGAACCGACCCCTCGGATTCGAGTACATGGTGTTGTCCACCGATATTCATGTCGTGCACCAGCCGACCGTTACGCACGAACAGGCTGTAGCCCGAGGTTGCATCGCCGTGGGCGATCAGCACGCCTTCGGTCTGCGGGCAGTCGATCCGCACGTCGGCCTCGATCGTGTAGCTGCGCCCGCGCACGTCGGGCGCGACGTCGGTGGGGATATGGCCCACGCCGGCATGGAACACGAAGCGGTTGCGCGGGCCATGAAAACGGCGCGAACTTTCGACAAAGCGCGGCCCGAAGCGGTCGTCCAGTGGCAGCACCTGGCAGCGTTCGGCCTCGCGCCACCAGAGGTCCACCAAAGCCTTGAGGCGTGCCGGCTCGTCTGCTGCGAGGTCTTCGGTTTCCGAGAAATCGCGCTCGAGGTGGAAGAGTTCCCAGCGATCGGCGTCGAACGGGGTGCCCGGGGCATGGAAGGCCACCGCCTTCCATCCGTCCTGCCACAGGCCGCGGTGCCCGAACATCTCGAAGTACTGCGGCCGGCTGCGCGCGGGTGCATTCGCGTCAGTAGC
>CAWJNP010000053.1:0-13803 GCA_963844255.1 uncultured beta proteobacterium | reverse complement strand
CACCGACTCGATCGCTTTGGCCAGCTTCTCGATCTCGGCCAGGCTCTTGCCGAACACCTTGATCCCGATGGGGGTGCGGATGCCGGTCGCGAGCATGTCGATGCGCGCCTTGATCGGCATCGTCCATGCATTGGAAACCCCCGGGATCTGGACCGCCTTGTCCATCTCCGCGATCAGCTTGTCCACGGTCATGCCCGGGCGCCATTCGCTTTGCGGCTTGAGGTTGATGACCGTTTCGAACATCTCGAGCGGCGCCGGATCGGTCGCGGTCGCGGCGCGGCCTGCCTTGCCGAAGACCGATTCGACTTCCGGAAACGTCCTGAGGATCTTGTCCTGAGTCTGCAGCAGTTCGGCGGCCTTGGTAACCGACATCGACGGCAGCGAGGCCGGCATGTACAGCAGGGTTCCTTCGTTCAGCACCGGCATGAATTCGCTGCCCAGCCGCATCGCCGGATAGGCCGACAGGCCCAGCGCAAGCAGGGCCGCCGCGATGGTGAGTTTCTTCCAGCGCATCACCCAGACGATGACCGGGCGGTAGATCCAGATCAGGAAGCGGTTAACCGGGTTTTTCTTCTCCGGCATGATCCGGCCGCGAATGAACAGCAGCATCAGCACCGGCACCAGCGTGATCGACAACAGCGCCGCTCCCGCCATGGAAAACGTCTTGGTATAGGCGAGCGGCTTGAACATCCGGCCTTCCTGCGCTTCGAGCGTGAACACCGGCAGGAAGGACACGGTGATGATCAGCAGGCTGAAGAACAATGCGGGCCCGACTTCCCGGCAGGCGTCGATAATGATCGGCAGGCGTGGCGCGTCCGGCGGCGCGCGCTCCAGGTGCTTGTGCGCGTTCTCGATCATGACGATGGCCGCATCCACCATGGCGCCGATGGCGATGGCGATGCCGCCCAGGCTCATGATGTTGGAGTTGAGCCCCAGCAGGTGCATCGCGATCAGCGCCATGAGCACGCCGATCGGCAGCATGACGATCGCCACCAGGGCGCTGCGCGCATGCATCAGGAACACGACGCACACCAGCGCGACGATCACGCTTTCCTCGATCAGGGTGCGCGTCAGATTGTCGATCGCGCGGTGGATCAGGTCGGAGCGGTCGTACACGGCCTGTATCGACACGCCCTTGGGCAGGCCGGCGGAGATCTCCGCGAGCCTGGCTTTGACGTTATGGATGACATCGAGCGCATTCTGGCCGTAGCGCGCGACGACGATGCCGGCGACCACCTCGCCTTCGCCGTTCAGCTCGGTGATCCCGCGGCGCTCGTCCGGCCCGAGTTCGACTTTCGCCACGTCGCGGATCAGCACCGGCACGCCCTTGTCCGCCTTGACCACCAGGTTCTCGATGTCGGATACGCCGCGCAGGTAGCCGCGGCCGCGCACCACGAACTCGGTCTCCGCCATCTCGATGACGCGGCCGCCTACGTCCCGGTTGCTCGCACGGATCACTTCGGCGACCTTGTTGAGGGGGATACCGTAGGCCTGCAGCTTGCGCGGCTCGACGATCACCTGGTACTGCTTCACGAAGCCGCCCACGCTCGCCACTTCGGCCACGCCCTGCGCCTTGGTGAGCTGGTAGCGCACGAACCAGTCCTGGATCGTGCGCAGCTCGGCCAGCGTGTGCTGGGCGGCGACCACCGCGTACTGGTACACCCAGCCGACGCCGGTGGCGTCCGGCCCGAGGCGTCGGGCGTGATCCCCTGCGGCATGCTGCCCCGAGGCGAAATTGAGGTACTCCAGCACCCGCGTGCGCGCCCAGTAGATGTCGGTGCCGTCCTCGAAGATGACGTAGATGAAGGACGCGCCGAACACCGAGAGGCCGCGCACCACCTTCGACTTGGGCACCGCGAGCATGGCCGTGCTGAGGGGATAGGTGATCTGGTCCTCCACCACCTGCGGCGCCTGGCCCGGGTACTCGGTGTAGATGATCACCTGCACGTCCGACAGGTCCGGAATCGCGTCCAGCGGCGTGCGCATCACCGCGTAGACACCCGCGGCGACAATGCAGAGCGTGCCCAGCAGCACCAGGAACACGTTGCGGACCGACCACGCGATGATGCGCTCGAGCATGTCAGTGCGCCCCGTGTCCGCCGGCTGCGGGTTGGATGCTCTGGATCAGGAAGTCTCCCTTGCCGGCATCGATGAATTCGAAGGTGACCTTCTGGCCCGGTTTCAGCGCCCGGAGCAGGGCCGGATCCCTGGCGCGGAATTCCATCGACATGGCCGGCCACTTGAGGCTGGCGACCGGCCCGTGCGCAAGCGTGACGCTGCCGCCTGAGGCGTCCACCGCTTCGACGCTGCCCTCGCCCCGGTGCACCACCGGCTCGCCTGCCGCCGCGCCGGCGCCGGCCTTGTCCGGCGCCTTGGCGCCGTGCGTGCCATGGCCGAATCCGTCCAGCGCCGCCTTGAGGTTGCTTTCCGCATCGATCAGGAAGTTGGCGCTGACGACCACCGATTCGCCCGCCTTCACGCCTTCCAGCACTTCGACGTAGCCATCGGCGCGCGCCCCGAGTTTCACGGCACGCGGGTCGAAACGGCCTTCGCCGAGATCGACGAGCACGACCTGGCGCGTGCCGGTGTCGAGCACCGCCGAATCCGGCACGGCCAGCACCTTCGCCTTGCCGCCGCCCGATGCGATCTCCACCCTCGCGTACATCGCGGGCTTGAGCAGGCCCTGGCCGTTGGCCAGTTCGATGCGGACCTTCGCGGTCCGGGTTTCCGGGGTGACCGTCGGATAGATGAACGTGATGCGGCCGTTGAACACCTTGTCCGGATAGGCATCGACCGTGACTGCGGCGGCCTGGCCCTGGTGGACCATGCCGAGGTCCTGCTCGAACACGTCCGCGAGCACCCAGACACTGGACAGGTCGGCGATCTGGTACAGCACTTCCCCAGGCATGAATCTTTTGCCTTGTATGGATGGCTTCTCTATCACCACGCCGCTTGCCATCGAGCGGAACGTGACGGCGCGCCTCGCCTGGCCTTCCTGCTGCAGTTGCCGCAGTTCCCCCTCCGAGATGTCCCAGTTGCGCAGACGCTGCAACGCGCTCTCGACCAGACGCTGCATCCCGGCCCTGACATCGGCGCTGCCCTCGGCGACCGATTGCACGCCCTTCCAGGCGATCAGGTATTCCTGCTGGGCGGTGATGAGGTCGGGGCTGTACACATCCATCAGGGCGTCGCCTATCTTCACCGCTTGCCCGGTGGTGTTTACGTAGAGGCGCTCGATCCATCCCTCGAATCTTGGCGCCACCGTATGAAGCCGCCGCTCGTCCGCCTGCACCGTCGACACTGCCCGAATCGCGCGTACGAGTTCGCGCGGTGCGACGACTTCGGTCCTCACCCCCAGCTTTTGCACTTTCTCCACACTGATCTTCACCACCGACCCGTCGGACGAGGGTTCTTCGCCTTCGAAGACCGGGGTGTAGTCCATGCCCATCGAGTCCTTCTTCGGTACCGGCGAGGTATCCGCAAGGCCCATCGGGTTCCGGTAGTAGAGTATCTTGCGCTCGACCTTCATTGCGGCTGGTGCCGGCTGTGCGCCGGCCTGCACTTGCGCACCGCCGGCATTCCCCGGATTCTTCGCGCCCCACCAGTAACCTGCTCCGGCCGCCGCCACAAGTGCGAGCAGAGTTGTCAAAGTCACGGTCCACTTCATCATTTTCTCCAGAGATTGCGAGCAGTCACCTCGATACCCGGCGCCGGCTACGGCCCGGACCTGCCGGTGAGAAAATCGATCTCGGCCAACGTCTTGTTGTAGGCCGACTGCGCCAACACGTGGCTCGTCTCGTAAGCGAATACCGTCATTTGGCTGTCGAGCAGCGTCAGGAAATCGGCGCGGTTGACGCGATAGGCGGCGAGCGACGACTCCACCGCGAGCCGGGCCTGCGGCAGGATGCCGGTTTCGTAAAGCCGCGCCGACTTCATGGCCTGCTCGGCCGCGGCCACCTGCTGGCGCAACCTGGATGACACCTCGTTCTGTTGCGCCTGGTACATGTCGATTGCCTGGTCCCGCATCGCGATCGCCTCTGCGACCCGCGGGTCGCGCTTGCTCTCCCGCCAGACCGGCAGGTTGATGGCGACCGTAAGGCTCAGCATGTCGTCGCGGCGTATCCCGTCCAGCGTCTTGTCGCGCTGGCCGTACGCAAACTTCACGTCGAAGTCGGGGTAGTAGTCCGCACGCGCCAGATCCAGCGTCTTCGAATTGCGGTCGATCAAGGTCTTCAGCCCCATGAGTTGCGGACGTTCCCTCAATGCGATCTCATGTAGCTGCTCGAACCGCAGTTCGGCCGCCGGAAGGCGAAGCATTCCCGGCACGGCCGCGCCGGCCTGAGGTCCGCGCCCGAGCGCGCGCGATAGTTCCGCCTCCAGCACCCGGCGTTCGCGGCCCAGCTTGATCGACTCGTCGACCATCTTCGACAGCTGGGTCTGCGCTTTCAGGACGTCCGCCTGGATTGCCTGTCCGACCGAATAGCGCGATTCGGAAATCTTCAGGAACTGATCGAGGATCTGCCGGTTCTTTTCGACCAGCCGCGCCGACTCAATCACCTGCGCCAGGTCGAAGTAGGCAACCCTGATGTCGCGCACAACCCGGTTGACGGTTTCCTGGTACCCGAACGCGACCGATTCGGCGTCCTTTGTCGCAACGTCCCGGCGCAGGCCGCGCTTGCCGGGATAGGGGATCTTCTGCGAAACACCGAGCATCTTCATGGTCATGTCTTCGCGCCTGAACACCTGCGAATTCAGAGGCACGTTGATGACACCGGCCTCAAGCATCGGATCGTCGAGTGCGCCCGCGGGAGACACGCGATGCCGGGCGGCCAGTCGCTCGTTGTTTGCCGCCCGGATTTCAGGGCTGTTGCGCATCGCCTCCGCTACCAGTTCCCGGAGTTGCGAATCGCTCGCCTCCGGGGGCGCCGCGCGGCCGAATGCCGACATGGCCGCCAAGGACACCAGCAGTGCCAATGCGAAGCCAGTCTTTTCTTCGAATGCTCTCTTCATTGCCATCGCTCCTTCGTCCGCGGAAAAGCAGAGGAAATCCGGGGTCCGGCGGGGCGATCGATCGAGCCACGTCGGACAAACGCATGCCTGCGGCGCGCCGTGCGGCGCGCGCAGTTCAAGGGGTCAAATAAGGAGCGACTGGAACAGGATCCTGGGCGGGGGAGCCCCCGCGTGCGGCATAGTCAGGCGCCGGGGCGCACTCATTATGCGAGGTGAAACGTATGCCGTCGGCCCATGCAGAAGGACAAGAGCGGAAAACGCCGGGACTTTGACGATATGCTTGTCCAGACTCTGGTCTTCGCCCAGGCAATGGGCGAGGCAGAGATTCAGGTTGGTACCCTCGTCATGGCAGTTTTCACCGCCGGCGCTGTGTGCGGCGAGCGCGATCACCGCGGCCGGCGCGCGGGCGACGGACTCACACGCGGCGAACGCCATCGCCGCCTGCGTAAACAGCATCGCAGCGAGCGCGCAACGCGCCATGCCTTTCAGTGTGCCTCGGGAAACCATTACGTCATTTTACTCGCACACCCGCAGTCGTGTTGATGCAGGTCAATCTTCGACCGGGACTGCGGCCGGTCAATGTCGCGCGTAAACGCTGCTGCCACGCGCGTCGAACGCGATCGTCGCAAAGGGCTGCGCCGGTCCCTGCTCCATCCCCGGCGATCCGACCACCATGCCTGGCACCGAAAGACCGATCACCGCACTGCCTTCGCGCAACAGTCGCTTGATGTCTGCCGCAGGCACGTGGCCCTCGATCGCATAGCCGCCCACGACCGCGGTGTGGCAGGAGGCCAGAGCCTCGGGCACGCCGAACTTCTGCCGCACGGGCGTCACGTCGGGGACCGCCTTCGTCTCGACGCGAAAACCGTTCGCCTGCAGGTGCTTCACCCATTCGCCGCAGCAACCGCAGGATGGGTTCTTGTAGACCGTCACCGGCGGCAGCGCGCGTTGCGCAAACGCGGCGGGCAGCAAGCCGAGGGTGAGCACTGCGCCGGCGGCAAAAACAAAGGAACGTCTTGTCTTCATCAAATTCTCCAGAGCCTAGATTGCAGTATGTCCGGCTTCACCCCAGCCTGCCCAGCGCCGGAACCGCGTCGAGCAGCCAGATCGACATGTCGGCCAGCCGCCCGGTCACCATCGCGAGCCCGAAGGCGACCATGACCAGCCCGCCACCCACTTGCAGGGCTCTGCCGGTGCCGCGGAATCTGCGCAGCACCCCTGCCGCCCGTTCGATGAACAGGGCGGAAAGCAGAAACGGCACGCCCAGACCCAGAGCATAGGCCGCGAGCAATCCGACGCCGCCAGCGCTGGCGCCAGAAGCGCTCACGGCGAGCACCGCACCGAGTACCGGCCCGATGCACGGCGTCCAGCCGAACGCAAAGGCGACGCCGAGCACGAACGCCGCGAGCGGGTTGCCGCCGCGCAGTTGCGGATGCGCCCGCAGATCGCGCAACAACCAGGGCATCCAGCGCCACATTCCGAGCATGAACAGGCCGAACACGATCACGATGCCACCCGCGACGAAGTTTGCCTCGTAACGGTAACGCAGGAACAACTGCCCGATCGCGGTTGCGCTGGCGCCCAGCGCAATGAACACGACAGAAAACCCGGCGACGAAGAATGCGCTCATGCCCAAGGCCGCCAGCCGCTCCCCGGTCTGCAGGTGCTGCCTGCGCTGAAAGCTCTCGCCGGCGACATACGACACGTAAGCCGGCACCAGGGGCAGCACGCAGGGGGAGAGGAACGAGATGATCCCCGCCGCGAATGCGGCCAGTATCCCTATGGTTACGGTGTCGGTCATGTCCGCTGCGCGTCCCCGGCCAGGCGCGTCAATGCCCTGGTTTCAGCGTGCTGTGCTCGGTGATGGCTTTCCAGATCGCGCTGTTTTTCATCATCAGCTTGCTCCCGTCCTTGGCTTCCATGATCTTGCCGTCCTTCATCTTCTCGCGCTTGCCGGCCGCGTCCATGTGTGCCATTGCGCCGTCTTTTTCGATGACGATCCTGCCGCCGTCCTTCAACTCGATGGTTTGCGGTTCGGCCGCAAACGCCGCGCCTGCAAACGCTAGCAGAAGGATCGGGAGTGTCAATTTACGCATGATGATTTTCCTTTCGAGTTTGATGAGAAAATATATAACTGCACGTGAATCCGACTTGCACTTCGCAACGCGTGGCAAATCGTTAGTGCAAGACTATGTGCACGCCCGCCTGGAATATTGATACAGATCAAAGGAGATAAGTCCGGGAATAGAATATTTCCCAATTTTGGCAACTCGGTCGACACGAAAACCGCTGCTGGCAACGTCCGGCCTGAGGGTGATAAGTTGAACAAATTGCACCACGTCGGTGCCGATGCACCGCGAGAGTGCGCAAAGGTACGCCACCCGAGCGCTTCGCTGTTTCTACTCTAATCATCCCAGCCGCACCCGGTTGAGCCGCAAGGCATTGGTCACCACCGACACCGAGCTCATCGCCATCGCGGCGCCCGCAAATACCGGCGACAGCAGCAGGCCGAACGCCGGATACAGCACCCCAGCCGCCACCGGAATGCCGAGTGCGTTGTAGCCGAACGCGAACACCAGGTTCTGGCGGATATTGCGCATCGTGGCGCGCGACAGCACTGCGGCGCGCGCAATCCCGCGCAGGTCGCCCTTGACCAGGGTCACGCCGGCGCTCTCCATCGCCACGTCGGTGCCGGTACCCATTGCGATGCCTACATCGGCCTGTGCCAGCGCAGGCGCATCGTTGATGCCATCGCCCGCCATCGCGACCTTGCGACCTTCCGCCTGCAGGCGTTTGACATGCCCGGCCTTGTCCTCGGGCAGCACCTCGGCCAGTGCCTCATCGATGCCGAGCTTCTTCGCGACCGCATCGGCCGTGCGTTTCGAATCCCCGGTCAACATCACCACGCGCACACCCGAAGCCTTCAATGCCGCAATCGCGCCCAGTGTGCTGTCCTTGATCGGATCGGCCACCGCAGCGATGCCGCTGGCCACGCCGTCCACCGCAAAGAACACGACCGTCTTGGCTTCTGCGCGCCAGGCTTCTGCGCGTTCCGACCATTTCTTCGTATCGACGCCGCGCTGCTCGAGAAACGCGCCGCTTCCAACCAGCACGCGCCTGCCGTCGATGTCGGCCTGCACACCCAGTCCGTTGACCGCCTCGAACGCCTGGGCGGTACGCGCTTTGAGGCCCCGGGCTTTCGCGCCCTCGACGATCGCAAGCCCGATCGGGTGTTCGGACAACTGCTCCACTGCCGCCACCAGCGCGAGCGCTTCGTCCTCGGCGATGCCTTCGACGACAAAGTCGGTCAGCGCGGGATGGCCGAGCGTCAACGTGCCGGTCTTGTCCACCACCACGGTGTCGATGTCGCGCATCCGCTCGATCGCCTCGGCATTGCGAAACAGGATTCCCGCCCTCGCGCCCTGCCCCATCGCCACGGTCATTGAGATCGGCGTGGCGAGACCCACCGCACAGGGGCAGGCGATGATCAGTACCGCGATCGCGTTGATGAATGCGTAGGCGAACCTCGGCTCGGGCCCGAGGAACCACCAGGTCAGCGCGGTCACCACCGCGATGGCGACCACGATCTGCACGAAGTACGCCGCGATGACGTCGGCCAGCTTCTGGATCGGCGCGCGGGTGCGCTGCGCCTCACCCACCATGTGGACGATGCGCGCAAGCAGCGTGTCTGCGCCCACGCGCTCAGCCCTGATGATCAGTGAACCGTTGCCGTTGACGGTGGCACCGATGACCTTGGCGCCCGCGGCTTTGGCAACCGGCACCGGTTCGCCGGAGATCATCGATTCGTCGATCCGGCTCGTGCCCTCGAGTACCGTGCCATCGACGGGCACCTTGTCGCCTGGCTTGACGCGCAGGCGGTCGCCGACCACCACCGCGTCGAGCGGCACCTGCTCTTCGCTGCCGTCCTCCTTCAGCCGCCAGGCGAGGTTCGGCGCGAGTTGCAGCAACTGCTCGATCGCCTTGCTGGTCTGCCCCATCGCGCGCGGCTGCAGCACGTCGCCGAGCATCACCAGCGTCACGATCACGGCCGCCGCCTCGAAGTAGGTGCCGACCGCGCCGTCGTGTTCGAGAAACTCCTGCGGGAACCAGCCGGGCACCAGCACCGCGGCGAGGCTGTAGATGTAGGCCAGCCCGACGCCGAGCCCGATCAGCGTGTACATGTTCAGTTCGCGATGTGACGAGCGAGAGCCAGAACTTTCTCAGGATCGGCCAGCCGACCCAGAGCACCACCGGCGTGCCGAGCAGGAATTCGATCCAGCCGCGCGCGCGTGGCTGCAGTCCGAACAGATCATGAATGCCGACCATCGGCGACATTGCCAGTACAACGAGCGGAATCGACAAGGCGATACCGAACCACAGGCGCCGCGTCAGATCGCGGAGCTCGGAATCGTCGGATTCGCCCGTGCCGCTGCCCGCTACAAGTACCAGCGCCATGCCGCATTTCGGGCAGCTGCCCGGCGCATCGCGCACGATCTCCGGGTGCATCGGGCAGGTGTAGACGGCTGGCGCCTTGCCCTCGACGCCCGAAAGCGGCAGTGTCTTGTGAATCGGATCGATTGGCATGGTCTTTCCTCGATTTCTCTATGGTTTGATCTTCAAGACAGGCAGAAGCGCTCTGAAAGCCGCCACCATCACGGGCGGTATGATCAGCCATTGCATCAGCGGCGAAAGACCGACCCCGAAGATCGTCGGCATCACCGGCGTATAGGCCCAGGCGCCCGTGCGATAGACGTTGTACCACTCGCTCCAGGCCGTAAAGCCCATCGCGCCGATCACCATAATTACGCAGCCTGCCCACGGACGCGACGCCGGCCAGTCCGCGCGCCGGAGAACGACGCCGGCCAGCGCGAACGTCGCAAGCGCGATCAGGACATCGCCCAATGAGCAATGAAACACCGACCACGCGATGTGCGGACCGTCGGCTTCCATCCATAGAGAATACAGCCTGACGTGGCCGATTTCCCATGTCAGATTGAGAACGAAGGCAAGCGCTGACCATACACAGAGGCGCGCGATCACGCTGATTTCCCGCGCAAGCCTAACTGCTGATATCACGCTTCTTCTGGTCGAATTCTTCCTTGCCGATCTCGCCGCGCGCATAGCGTTCCTTCAGGATGTCGAGCGCGCTTTTCTCCGTGGTGCCTTGCGCCCCGGATGGCTTGATCCAGTAGATTACGAGCGACACCAGCAAAGCAACAGGCAATAGCCACCACATCAGCATCATCGAACCGCCGCCAAGCATCCATCCGGCATGGTCATTTCCAAACATGGTTCTCCTTGTCCGGTCAATCGTTGGTCACGTCTCGAGGCAGTCGCAGACCCTTTGCTGGCGTTGCCGGATCTGTTTGCCGAGCGCGCTTACTTCTGCCTTGTCGAAATACAGCCTCAGGATCCATGAAAGCAACCGTGACGGTTCCGTTCGCTTCCTCGCGCACGACCACGTTGCACGGCAGCAGGAATCCGATGTCGGGATCGGCCTCGATCGCACGGTGGGCGCGCCGAAACCCTCCTTTTTCAGAGCCTCGGTGACTCTGCCGACTGCGGTGTTGAACGGTACTCTTAGCTGAGTGCTGAATCCGTACAAGGGCGGCCTCTCCGGTTGAACTCGGTACTGAAATTTGCGGCTATTTGGCGGGCATCGACTGCATCATCTGATCGTGCTGCATCATCTGCTCCATCATCATCTGCATCATGTCCATGCGCTTTTCCATCATCGCGTGGTGCTTCATCATGTCGCCCCCTTTCATGCCGCCCTTCTTGCCGTCCGTCGGCATGCCGCCCTTCATCATGCCGCCCTGCATCATCGGCCCGCCCATGCCGCGCATATCCTTCATGTTTTCCTGCATCGCCTGCATGTGGTCCCGCATCAGCCTCTGGCGCACCTCCGGATCGGTCACGAGACGGATTGTCTCCATCTGCGCCTGCATGGCTTTCATTTTTTCCTGCATCTGGCTCATGTTTCCTTCCATGTCCATATTCATCGCCGGCTTGTCGTGGGTGTGCTTGTCCTGCGCTGAAGCGATGGGTGCCGCGAAGGCACAGGCAAGGATTGCGGAGATCAGTATCGAGGTTTTCATGGTGGCCTTTCCTTCGTGGTTGAACAGATTCATGTTTGCGTTACCGGCGAATACTGGCAGTCAGGAGGCACCCGGAATCCGGGGCAATACGGGGACTAGGATTGTCGTGGCTTCCGGCGGTCCGGCTGCGTGCCTTACTTCTTGCCGGAGATGACCGAGAAAAGCGCGACACCCAGTACGACCACAAGCAAGGTGGGAAGCCACATCCAGCTGACCCCGCCCACGCTTCCGCTCCCCATCATTCCGCCACTCATCATTGTTCCGGTCGTCATTCCGCCGCCGAAGAGCAGCAACAGCAAGGCTGCGACGACAAGCGCGCTGACAAGGGCTGTCTTGTTTGTGGCGTCCATGGTATGAGTTTCCTTTGAGAGGGTAAATTTGAAGCAGGGAGCGGATATGTATAGACGCAACCTTTTTCACTGTCCGTTCGCTGCCGCACGGAATGCCTTCATGGCCCGGCGGCGCGCCTGCTACACAACCATGCTCGTCGGCCGTGCTGACAGCCACGGGGCGCGGCAATTTGAGCGGGATCAAAAGCCCTGCAAATCGGATAGTGCCTCGCGCCGCTCATGGCAGGTCCCCGCGCGTCGCAATCTGCCGCCAGGTCGACCCGCGATCACTGGAAATGTAGATGCTGCGCCCCCGGGTCGCCAGTGCCAGGACGCGATCGTCCACCGGACTTGGCGCGATATGGGTGACATAGTCGAGTCCGATTCCCGGCAGATCGACCGCTCGGCGCGCGCCGCGTTCGAGAGTGACGGCAACCAGCTTGCTCGAGGTGGCGAGCGCATAGTGCAGCACCTTGCCGTCGGGATCGAATGCCACTCCGGTCGCGGCCTTTCCGGCGACGCGCCGGAATCGATCGCCCGCATCGCGCGAGAGATACAGGCCGCGATCGGTGGCTGCGGCCACCGTTTCGGCCTCAACAGGGTGCGCGGCCAGTGCGAGGATTTTTCCCTCAAGTCCGCGTGCGGCCGAACGCCGCCAGGTCTGGCCTTCGTCCCGTGTCAGATACACGCCTGACTTCGGCATGGCCGGAATCGGCGCTTCGCTCAAAACGTAGATTGCGTTCGAGCGAAAGCCGGCCGCAATCACGTGGAAGTCGGTCTGGCCACCAAGCGTGAGTACCTGCCAGGTACCGCCGCCGTCGGTGGTCTTGACCAGCCCCAGCGGGTCCGGCAGAGAAGTGCCGGGCGGCGGATGGCCGCTTGCGTACATCGCCGTCCGCGCAACGGAGAACCCCGCGAAATCATGGATTGGTCCATCCATTTCCGACCAGCGACCGTCGCGAAACGCCGACAGGCCGAAATGACTGGGTACGAGCAGGGTGGTGCCGTCGGCCGAGTAGGCGAGGCCATGAACGTGATGCAGCAGTGGCTCGGCGTGCAGCGGCACGGCCGCCACGACCAGCATCAGCGCTGCGATGCAAACCGTACTTCGAACCAGCTTCGCGGTTCGCCACATGTCGACTCTCAGGCCGCGGCCATGTCTGGAAGCGCAAACGTGCCCGCGGCAGGAAAGGTCATTTTTCCGGCTCTATCTTCGTTACGGTCATTTTGTCGCCGACCTTGTCCGCCGAGAACTTCACTTTATCTCCCGTCTTGACCTGATCGAGCATGGCCGGATCTGAAACATGGAACACCATCGTCATGCCCGGCATGTCGAGATTGACGATCGGGCCGTGTTTCAGGGTGATCTTCTTCGCCGCCTTGTCGACCTTGCGGACCTCGCCTTCGGTCATCGCGGCCGAGGAGGCCGCGACTGCGGCTGCGGGTTTCTTGTGATGCGCGTCATCCGCAAACACCGGTTGGACGAATATTGCGGCAGCGTACAGCGGTAGCAACAGATAGTTCTTCATGCGTTTCCTTTCTGGTTGATGGAACAGCTATTCGACAATCACCTTGCCGATCATTCCGGCCTCGAAATGGCCGGGGATCAGGCAGGCGTAGTAAAACGTGCCGGGCTTGGTAAAGCGCCAGCCGATCTCCCCACTCTTGCCAGCCGCGACGTGCGCCATATGCGGTTCGTCGTGCTCCATGCCGGGAAATTTCTTCATCAATTCCGAATGCTTCTTCAGGTCCTCCATCGTGCCGATCACCATTTCGTGCAGGATCGTGCCCTTGTTGGCCACCACGAAACGCACCGTATCGCCGCGTTTGACCCGTACCTCTGCCGGCGTGAAGCGCATCGTGTCGGCCATTTCCATCCGTACGATGCGCGCCGCCTTCTTCGGGTCGGAGGCGACGCCAAAAGGCATCTGTTCGGCCTTTGAATAGTCCACTTTCGCCGGTTCGGCATGCTTGTCACCGTGTCCCCACGCAGGGCCGAAGGCAAACATCGAGCTCGCCATGCAGACCATCGCCATGTTTTTTGCTTTCATTGCATGTTTCCCTATTCAAGCAGTACGATTCAATCCCGCAACGCGCCGAGCGAAGCGAGTTCGCTGACGAATGCGAGTACCAGAAACAAAGATGCAGCGCCGAGCGCCGCAATCCCCACGCAGGCCGCCACACCGGAAGTCGGGCATGACGTTTCGCAGGCACAGGCGAGCGCGACGCAGGCAGCGGGCCAGGCGAGCGGCGCGGCAGCGAGCGTCCTAATGTCCATGGCCACCTCCCGCCGCAGGTTTACGCACGCGCATCTCGGTGGTGGCTGCCTTGCCCGGCGCAGACTTTGCCTGAGCATCTTCGGACCT
>CAWJNP010000052.1:0-3170 GCA_963844255.1 uncultured beta proteobacterium | reverse complement strand
GCTGGCAATGGCGTCCGAGCGCAAGATAGTGCGGCGCGAGGTCATTGGCGTGAATTTCCTCCAGCGCGCGCGCGACCGCGCCGTGGAGCATCCTGCGGTGCAGGTCCGCGAGCCGCGCGTAGGCGGCGTCCCGGATGTGGTCGTGGGTGAAGTCCAGGCGCTCGCCTGCTGCGTGCAACAGGCGACGTTCGACCAGTTCTGCGACTCCCTCGGCTGCTTCGGTGGGCGTCAGGTCCGACGCCCGGGCGAGCAGCGCGAGGTCGAACTCCCGCCCGACCACGGCCGCTACCGCAATGAGCTGCGCCGCAACGCCCGCGAGGCGGTTCAGCCGCAGGGCGACGACGTCGCCGTTTGGTGATTTTTCCGCCTTGTCCCGGACGACGGCGCCCGTGTCGTGCGCCGCGCGGACGGTTTCCACCACAATCAGGGGATTGCCCTTGCTGATGCGATAGGCCTTTTGCGCAAGGCTGCGGATGGCGCGCCTGGCGCTGCCCACACGCATCAGGGCGCCCACGATTCCCTCGGTGTCGGCCTGCGATATCGGCTCGAGTTGAATCTGGTGGGAGCCTGGCAGGCGGGCCATTTGAGCGAGCGCCCCCTGCAGCAGTGGCGCACCGCGAACCTCCCCGGGGCGCGCAGTCGTCACGAGCAGAACCGGCCAGTCCGTTGCGGCACGCGCAAGATGGGCAAGCAGCCTTGCAGTCATTTCATCGGCCCAGTGCAGGTCCTCGATCGCCAACACCAGCGGACCCCGCGAAGAAAGGAGCGCAATGGCCTTGGCCATGGCATTGAAGAGCGGAAGGTGGCCCTCGGCCAGTTCATCGTCCGGCGGTGCGCCCAGGTCTGAAAACAGCCGCGCCAGCTCCCGTTGCGACTGTGCATCCAGGCCGGTTTTCAGATCTGGCAGGACACCGGCCGCGCGGAACGCATGTACCCAGGGTCCAAAGGGAAGGTTGCGCTCGGCTTCCCATGTACGGCCGAACAGCACCAGCGCACCGGCGTTCTCGGCGTACTCCACCAGCGCTTTCAGCAGGTGACTCTTGCCGATGCCGCCGTCACCAAGAATCGCGACACTTGCGCCGCGCCCGCGTGCGGTTTCATCGAAGAGTGCATGCAGTCGCGACAGTTCCTCGTCTCGACCGAACAACCCTGTGCCGGACGCGAACGGTTGCGCCTGGGACGTCCGGCCGAATTGCGGTCGTGCGTCCGCACGTGGCGCAGCCGCCACTTCGGACCGCAACAGCTCGAGGTACAACTGCCGGGTCTCGTCTTCGGGCGGCGCGCCCAATTCGTGCTCCAGTGCGTCCAGGCAGGCCTGGTACTGCCGCAGTGCCGCGCCGCGGCGCCTCTGGCGCAAATAAAGACGCATCAGCGAGCGGTGTACGGATTCCTGGGTCCGGTCCATCGCAAGCAGCCGCACGCCCGTTGCGATCGCTTCGTTGTCCTCACCCTGCGCGCGCTGGTGTTCAAGCAGCTGCGCGAGCCCCTGGATTGCGGTCTCGCGCACCCGCTCGCGCCGCGCAAGCAACCAGGCATCGAATCCGGTGTCCTGCGTGCCCAGGCCCGCAAGCAGTTCGCCGCGGTAAAGCGCCGCGGCCTGTGCGAGCGCCTGAGGTGTTCCTGTGCCGACCAGGTGCTCGAAGGAGAGCACATCGACGGCCAGCGTTTGCGGATCGATCGCCACCGACTCCCCATCCTCGACAAGCACGGGCATGCCCGCGGACGCCAGACTTTTGCGCAAACTCACGAGTACCTGTCGCAGGTTGTGACGCGCACGCTCGTTGTCTGCTTCGCCCCATAACAGCTTTGCCAACGTGTCGCGGGAATGCGCTCGGCCTGGGCTCAGTGCCAGGAACGCGAGCAGAGATTCTGCTTTTTTGCGTGTAAAAACAATGATATTTCCATCCGCACCTCGGGCGTCGAAGCCGCCGAACAGGTTCAGGCACAGGGGAGATACGGCGGTCATGGGCGGCATGGTGATTTGACTCTGGAACGGCAATTTTAGCGTCACACGGGCCGTGTTCTGGAATCCAGCTGCGGTTTGTGACGCTTTTGTGCGGGTCAGCTTCTACATTTCTGGAATGAACCAACTGACCGCGACATTCATCGTCCGAGTCGCCTCACGGAATTCGGGTGACTGGATGGCAGTCGTCGAGCGCGTGAAGACGGGCGAGAAATTTCGGGTCGGCGAACTGGAGGAAATCGGCGTGCTGATCGCAAAGATCGTTGCGGAAGAGGGCGGCGGCACGGTTCCGCCCGCATGATGCAAAGAGCGCAATTGTTCGCGGGGCTATTCGGGGCAACTCTGGCGATTGCGGTCCACGCCCAGGCACCTGCGCCGAAGCCGCTGCCTTCCAGCATCGTCGATGCGATCCGATTCACGATCGCCGAGATCCGCATCGAAGGCAACACCCTGGTGCCTTCCGAGGGCTTGCTGGAGTCGGTCAAACCCTTTCTCGGATCCAGCCGGCGGATCGATGACCTGAACGGCGCGCGGCGCGCGATCGTGCAGGCCTACCAGGCCGGTGGATACGAACTGCTCAGCGTCGACTACGACCGGACCCGGAGCAAGAACGGTATCCACTATTTCATCGTCCACGAAGTGCGCCTGGGCAAGGTCCGCGTCACCGGTAGTCAGGCCATCACGGAGGCCGAGGTGCGCCGGCAGTTCCGGACCTCGGGGAAGGCAGCACGCCCCGCCTTTTCCAGGTCGCACGCGAGTTGTTCCTGTTCAACGACAACCCCGGACGCAACGCGGGGCTCGAATACACCCCGGGCGGGCCGGGCGTCACCGATGTGGAGATCAAGGTCGCAGAGCAGCCGCAGCTGCGTACCGCGGCCACCTACAGCAACATCGGCTCTTCGGCCACAGGGACCTCGCGCTTCGGCCTGTATGCCGCACATTCCAATTTTCTCGGCCGCAGCCACCAGGTGACGGGCAGCCTGACCACCTCCGACCGTCCCGATCGCGTGATGCAGGCTGGCTTTGGTTACGTGGTTCCGATCGCCGCGTGGGGCGACAGCATCTCGTTCAGCGCCAGCTATTCGGATGTCGACTCGGGCCGCGTGGCGGACCTGTTCAACATCTCGGGCAAGGGTTCGACCGCGGGCGTGCACTACCAGAGGAGCCTCGCGCGTACGCTCACTTCGCGCCATGTGCTCGATATCGG
>CAWJNP010000051.1:0-80531 GCA_963844255.1 uncultured beta proteobacterium | reverse complement strand
GTGTTATGTTCCTACCTTGACGGGTGACACTGTTCATGTTACGCAGCCTCTTCAACGGGTTCTGCACACTCGGCGCTGATCTTTCAGATCCCTCGGACTTCCTGCTGCGTGACGGTGCCGCTCACGGCGTTGCGAAGGATTTCTCAGCGGGCAGCCGCTGGATGGAATTGACGGGCCTTCTCACCGCCAGTTACTTCGCAAAACGCGAGGTCCACGGCCCAACGCCGCTGGAGACGCCCGGAAGCCGCCCCTACCGCCCATCAGGCGCAACCACCTGGTTGAAATACTGCTCCTTCACTTTCCGGCCGGCGATACCGGCGGAGTTGGTCGAATTTCTCCGGGATTGCCACAACGCGGCGCATATAGAAGCGCTCTACCTGGAACACTCTGCGGCCCTTGTTGCCGCGGTCAAAGTGCCGTTGCCGCTTGGTGGCGCTGAAGCGACGCTGCTGGATCGCCCTGCATACGAAGAACTGGATGCAGCCACGACGCTGTTAAGAGCCCGGCTTGCCGAAGCGCAGCCGCAGGATCAGTTCAGTGTGCTGGCCGCGTTCGCGGCCGGCTCAGCCCATACGACCCTTCCCGCCCGCTTGTTGCTCAGGGCGGAATTCATACTGACTCCACCGGATCGCGCCAACCGCATTTTGTTATTGCAGGATCGTCCATCTACGGAAGCAAAGGAAATGACTCATGGCTGACAACATACATCCAATCAGCGAACTGCTGGATGCAAAAATGATTTCGTTTGACAAGGTGTTTCTCGATCCGAACAACCCCCGCATTGCTCCGGAAAACCCACCGGGCTACGACAACCCGGAAACGCTTTTTGCACCCGAACTCCAAACGAACCTCGAGAATCGCGTGCGCGCGGTCTACGACGTATCCAATCTCGAGGATTCCATCGTCGCCCATGGATGGGTGCCCATCGACTCCATCATCGTCTGGGAACATCCTAAGAAGCCTGGTTTCCATATTGTCGTCGAAGGCAACACCAGGACGGTTGCGTTGCGCGCATTGCACGGCGAACGATTAGAGCGCGAACGCAAGAAGCTGGAAAAACTGACGAAGACCCCCAGCCGCTTCGCAGAAGAACGTAAGGTCCAGATAGAGTTGGTCCAGAAGCTGGAAGCCATCGTCGAGAAGACGACAATGCTCCGCGTATTTCCGGTTGCGGCGAAATCCGTCGCCGAGCTGCAGGCGATCCTGCCACGGCTGCTTGGTGTTCGGCACATCAGTCACGCCCGGGAATGGAAGCCGTACGCCACCAACCTCTACATCCTGTCCTTGTATGAACGCCTATTTCGCGAACGTCATGGGGAGAAAGGCGACCTCCGGCTTGACGACGACCTCGTCAACCAGGTCGGAAACAAGGTTTCCCTCGGCGGAACGAAGACGCGCCGCAACATCCAGGCAGCTTCCATGTTCACGCACTTCAAGCGGGACTTTGAAGACCGCCTTCCCGAAGGCGAGGAACTCAGTGACGAAGACCACTACTTCTTTGAACTGATCCTCCAGAACGCGTATCCGAAGGAACAGTTCGGTGTTACAAAAGACAGCCTCCGGCTAACTTCCGAAGCGGCTGAAGTGCTTTTTCAATGGTCGTTTTCGAAGCCTAGGAGTGGGAAGGAAGACGAGAACGACAACATCTTCTACAAGGCGGAAAGCATCCGCCTATGGAACCAGATGGCGACGTATGACGGCAAAACCGGAACGAACTTCGCCAAGCAGCTAGACGTCAATGTTCCGGAGGAGGGACGCCAGATTCGGGTGATCGAAGCCGAGTTTCTTCAGCACAAAACGCAGCGCACCCCGATTGATGCCCTCACCGGATTGCTCAAGACCCTGCAGGAGCTCAAGGTCGATACGCTTGTGTCCCAGCAAGAGCATTTGGGGCCGATACTCAAAAAGATATCGCAGCTCGTCAGCAGCTACCACAAAATGATGAAAGCGGTCGCAGAGTAGTTGCCTGGCAGAACGATGGGTTAAGTTGATATCGATTACTGGGGAGGGAAAACAATATGGCCAAGATTCCTGGAACACAGAAGATTCCGAAATTCACCAAGCAACTGCGAGGTTCCTTCGGCAGATTCAAAACGAATCGCAGCTTTCGCCTTTACTACCTGACCACCAGCGTACCTGTAGAAGAAATATCCGAACTCTCCACCGCTTCGGAACTGTTCAGCCTCGAGAAAATAGAGTTCGAAGAGCTGATTCAGCGTGATATCGACTATGCACGGGTTCAGAAGATAGCCAACAACTATCTTAGTAAGGGCGAAAATCGCGTCGTCTTCTTCCCTCCACTCTTAGCGTGCGTCGTCCTTCTGGACGCTGACGGGGGAATCAAGAAGCAATATACCGAGGTAAAGCACGAAATAATCGAAGAAGATGGTTCACCCATTCTGAAGGCAACGTGGGATCACGACGGCTTCCAACTCGACCTTCCTAAAGCCGATCAAGATTCATCCGAACGGCAAATCGGCTGGAATGGAGAACAGCACTATTTCTATGATTTTGCCGCCACCCTGCGCCTTAATCCGAAGCGAGCCAAATTGGTTGTCCTAGACGGCCAACATCGGCTTGAGGCTATGAGATTGTTGCGTAAGAACCCGGAGCAGAAGGCCACCATCGAAGGGCTGGAGATCCCGATATGTCTTGTTTGGGCGCCCGAGGCAATCGAGGAGCCAGAGAACAACGAAAACATGATGCGCGATTTTAGAGAGCTCTTTATTCGAGTGAACTCTGAGCCGCGCAAAGTTAGCGGGCATTTCATCACCCTGCTTAAGGACGACAGTTATTCCGCAATGACTCTGCGCAGACTTGCAGATTCCTGGAAAGCAGCCGAGGAGCCAGGGCAATGGAGCAGGCTGCATCTCCTTGAATGGAATACGCGCGAGGACGAACGTGTGGACGTTCGTACACGAGACTTCTCCATTACCACCGTTGCAATAGTCGCGAAGACCCTGGAGGAACATCTCTTTTCCCAAGGTGTCGCGCCAGACCTTCTGCAGTTGGAAGAGAGATCGCAAGAATTCGGCGCAGTTGACCCGAATTTTTCTTGGGATGGGCTCGTTGATCGTACCCAGAATTCCAAGATCGACGACATTGTCAGGGAGCAGATCGATAAGGTTCTGATCCCGTCGTTGAACATTATCCTTCGCACTGCTGGACCCTATCGGCGACTAGAGCAATCTCTCGGAGGAGCCTTCACGCGATTGCAGCATGAAGTCTCTGAAAACAATAGCTCGTTTATTGGGTTGAAATCGCATCTTGCGAAGTACATCTATCGAGAAGAAGAGATGTTCGAGGACAGCGCTCGCGGGGCATATGTCGACTTCAAGGGTTGGATAAAAATTGATCCGGCTGACCGGGTCTTTTTCTTCTCGGTTTTTCAACAAGCGATGTTACGCTTCTGGCTTCGTATGGCTGCCATATTGAAGCCGTTCGAGATAACCGCGAATGCAGCTGCAACCATCACGATTGCGGCACTCGAACAGCTCTGCTTTAACCCTAAGGTCGGCTATCTCAACTCGGACAAAAAATATACCAGGCGAACGCTCTGGAAAAACGAGACCGTGAACTTCGGCCCGTCTTGGGCAAGAAAGGCATGGACCGATCTTCTTGGGGCATCACTGCTTCACCATGAAGTCCGAAAGGCAATAGATACCCACCTGCAGAATGACCTCAACGTACCCGAAGAGTCTAGGACGAGTATCGGCGCGAATTTGCTCGAAGTTGGCAGTTCATTTGCCGGAGATTACTGTTCCCGGTTGCGTGACGAGCTAATACGAGACACCCGCAATTCGCTGGCGGATTTCTTCGGGGAAGAGCGCGCCGGCCAACTCCGTGCACTGAAATCATCGGATAAGGAATCAGATAGAAAAGAATTCGAAATGATCGTCACAAAAAAGGCGGAAGCGCGTTTGGCCGAGGCGACCGCAGAACTAGCAGACATTCTTGAAGTAAAGACCGCCGATCTGCTGCGTAACGCCGATGGCGCCTAGTTTGTGGAAACCTGGTGATTCGGTTCTCACCTCCGAGTCTCATATCTATCTAAAGACTGGCGACGAAGATGCCGTCAGAGCCGCGGTGCTGGCCAGCGGATTCACACCACGAGCAATAGCTGTCAAGCCAAATGGCGAGGAATACATCGGCTACATCCATGGATATTTGACAGCTAAAGACAGATCGGATCACGGGTGGATTGAAAGAATAGAGTTGGGTACTTACGACTTTCCCATTCGAAACGTCCTGAGAGGCTGCTCATCCATCGTGCTTGCCCTACGTGACCATAGCGCAGACCTCGCCATTTGCTCTTGCCAGGAATTGGCCGCCTTCCTATCAAGCTTGCCGTCTGCGTCAAAGAACTTGATTCCCGATAGCCTGCCAGTAGCCGTCAATTGGATGGCCAAATTCGCATTTGAATGCTTGCGCCCCATTGAGCACGGCTCACCGTTCATTCATAGCAATCCGAGCGATCGATGTAAGGAATGGTGGACCGCCGTCCCGCTCATCGCAACGAGCTTCGCCAGCGTCCGCACAAGAATTCGTTCAGAGTTCGGCACGATGCCGCAAGAGCTCGTTGTATTCGATAACTGGCTGGCTGATATTGGCGACAGCGTTAAGAGGCTTCAAGCTGCCTCGTCGGCCGTAGTGGAGCGGGCCATGATCGAAGCCTCGGCATATTGCGCCGCCTTAGGAGAACGATATCTCTTACGTGCGCATCGTGGCTTAGCGATTTTGCTTCTCCACAGAGCATCAGATCTTCTATTGCTTTCAGTCTGCACCAAGCACCACATGATTGATTTTGCATTTCGAGGTGGAAGATACAAACAGAGCTTGGCACCCCCGCCGCCAAAGGCCAATAGCATCTCTTTGATAAATTCACTCGAGCTTCTTGAGTCAATTCCGGTTCTGGCTGCAGATGCGAAGCGAAAGCCGAGCTTTGAGGAGCTGAATAACTGGCGAAACTTACTAATGCAAACGCACTACATGAGCGATGTCGACGACATGCAAGCACGCGAAGTGTTCAGAAAAATTAGGTCATACCTTGAGGGACTCGGCGGCTCCGAGTGGGTAAGGTCACGTGACCGCTATCTTTCGGGCATTGAATTGACTCTCAGCTCGCTGCTTGATATCGACGGGACCTTATCCAGGACTTTCTCGGAACTCCACTACTAGCATAGTGCGGTGATCGACCTACGGGTGAGGCGTTTCCCCGCCATCGCCTTCCTCATCCCCTTCTTCTCGGGATGTGAGCATCGCGAAGTAATCTTCTTCATTCAGTCCGAATTCCTGCCGTAAATGTAAGTCGAGCAAATACGCGGTATTACATTTTCGCCGAAAGATCTCCCCATAGTCATCGTCATCTATATGCTGGTCATAGAGCTCCGAGTCGAACGGACCCGCCGAAATTGCTAATAGCATCTGAATATTTATTGCCGCGATGCGTGAAGCCTGATTCATCAGGTTGATGAGATTTCGCTTAGTCTGCGCATCCGTGTCCGAGTACTCCGGATTCTCTACAATTGGAAAAGTGCCGTGCGCGACGTGGTTTCGCACATTGCGCACCAAAGCTAAGCCGTAGTCGCGGCCTGTGTTGCCCGAGAAAGGTACATCCACCTTGCCCGGGAACTCCTTGAGATAGCGCAGAATCACTTGTCTAAAATTTCCTACCAGATGCTCATAGTGTGTGGGCGTAGTGATTGTCCCAGAATGCAGTTGCATCAGGTGTGCAGCCTGCATTGACCGGCTTCGCAAGTAGTCGCTCTGCTTGCCGTTCTCTATTTCCTTATCGAATTTCGCCTCATAGATTTGACTGACGAAGCGGTAGCATTCTTCGAGGCCATTGCATACGAAGACAAAACGCGTAAGCGGTGTGATTAGTGCTTCGCGGTGGTCTGCATCGGACTTAAGGAGATCATTCACAGGCTCGCAGTACATGTGAGACTGCTGAAACTGATAGGTATCCAAAGCTACAGTCTCTAACTGACCCGCTAATCGTATCCAATTGGCAATAGTCGTAGTCCTAACCAGCCCGACCTCGACGAGAGAGTCTTTTTTCCGTTGAAGGACAGATCGTTGGTTATTTAATAGATCGCAATACAGAGCGAGTTCATGCAAATGAAGCGGCAGTTTTCTCAGCTCCCGACATTTCGGGCATTGATTCCTTGGTTGTCCATCACCACTGTTTAGATTCGTCATGTGGGGTGACTCGTTGCCGCGACACCAAAAGATCAGGGCGTGCGCTCGAGATCCTGAGCCAACTCGATGAGAAGATCCTCGTCTCTGCGACTTACCAAGTATGAGAGGCCCCGGTGAATATGCTGCACAATGGTCTGCCGTACTGAGTCACTTGTAGGGCGCTTGCCCTCGGACGCCAAACGAACGACCAGCAAGTTGTAGTACAGCGCCTCTTCCCCGCCCGTCAATGTACGCCAATCGATTTCTATTCCGCCACCGAATGAAAGGTTTTCAACCGGTGGAATGGAAGGATTCGCAAGCGAGATGCAGAGCGCGTGACGGCACAAGGAATTGTTGTGCTCGATACCTGTTCGGCGTCTCAGCGTCATGAGCTGGTTCTTCGCAGCAGCCGTAAGCTTGACGCGTTCCATCACGCAACCTCGCTGACCTGAGGCGCACGAATGGTTGTGTGCCCGGCCGCATCATCGAAATCCAATGTGTATTCGGCGTTTGTGACCGGCTTGAGCGCCTCATAGGCGAGACCTTCCACCTCCTGATCGGTTGAAAGCACGACGACCTGATGTGAGACCGTCGCGAAAAATCGCTTGATGAGTGACGCACGGTGATGCTGGTCCAAACGCGCCAACGGCGTATCGACGACTACCGGGAAACGTCCTTTGCGCTCCTTGATCAGGGCGCTTAATACTGCGATCGCCAGCAGTTGACGTTCGCCCGCCGAGAGCCGATCCATAGGCAATTCCTGCCCCTTGCCATCCTCGATTGATACGCGATATGTCGTTGGATGGACAATGACTCTCGATATTAGATTGCGCTTGCGCAGCAGATTCTTGAACTCGGTGGTGATCATGTCCGAAAGCCATTGTGCTTTGGACGCGAGCAGACGCTCCTTGAAGATCACCATGGCTTGCCTGGAGCGCACCGACGCCTCAAGCCCTTTCGCTTCCAAGGAACGATCGCGGAACTCCGTCCCCAGCCTGTCCTGCGCGGCATTCAACTTCATGCGCACATGGGCAAGACGGCCTTGGGCTTCATCGAACTGCCTTGTCAGATCTGCGAGGCGCATGTCGGCCGCCGAAGCCGCCTTTGAATGCTCCTGGAGCGTTCTGAGGATGTCGGAAATCTGCTCCTCTGCCGGAATCTGGCCAATCTGCTGCTCCGCCTTGTCCAGAGCGGACATGGCCGCTCTGGTTTCGGAAAGCTGCCGTTCCAAGCGGGCTTGAGCATCAACCTTGCGGCGCTCCACCTCAGCCGGTGGAGCATCCTCCATAGACGTCCCCGTCGCGGGACGCTCGGCGGCGTAACGGGCCAAATCCTCGGCCAGAGCCTTGCGGAGGGCCTCAACCGAGGTCTTGGGAACACTCGATTTCAAGGCGGCTACGACGCGGCTATCGCGCTTCTTGAACTCGCGTACAAGCAGTTTGGCGTGACGTGCGTGCTGATCGCTGGCCCAATGTTCCACATAGCTTGTCCACAAATCCCCGAGCCACGCAATGGGCAGAACGGGGTCGGACATTACCTCGGCGAGGCTCGCCCGCGCTTCTGTCAAACGGCGTTTACTGCCGATCACGCGGTCGCGGATCGTGGCAGCTTGTTCGTAGGCCACCAATCCACGACGCTGGGCATCGTTGGAAAACTTGTCTAGTCCCGCTTGCGCCTGCTCGACAGCATTGCGCGCCGCCGCTTGCTCCTGGGAAATCATGCCCAGCTTGCGCTCCAGGTCCTCGGATTGGGACTGTAAGGCGGTGACGTTGGCCCGCGCGCTTTCGAATTCCGTAGAGGTGTTCTTATTTTTCAGCGCGGCGCGGCGTTCAAGGGCTTTCAAGTCGTTGCCCAAAGCCTCGATGCCGCCTATGCCGAGAAAGACCTCCGTCGCCCGTCGAAGGAGGTCAGGAAGACGTTCGGGATTGGCAAGGGCCTCGATCTTCTCGCCGTCGAACAGGAAGAGCTGGACGAGTTCCGCCGGCAAAATGGAGCCGATGTAGTCGTCCCACTCGGTGGAAAAATAGAAGTCTTTGCCGCCGCCCTCGAAAACCGACAGCTCTTCCGTCAGCGAATCGCCGCGACGCGCCCATTCGCGCTTGACGAGGAGCAGACGCTGCGCGCCATTGACTTCGATGAGCACGCCGACCTCGATGACCGCGTTCCCGATCGCGTCCTTGCGTTGGAGATCGAGCATCATCTGCTCGTATTCGGAGCGCCGCAGACCGCCAAGGGATTTGTAACCGTAAAGTCCGACCTGCAAGGCTGTCAGCAGCGTCGTCTTGCCGCTGCCATTGAGAGCCTTGACGAGGATGACCGGTCGGCTGGACGTTGTTGTCAGGTCAAGCGTTTGTCGTTCGCGGAATGGTCCGAGGTTCTGAATGGAGATGCTGGATATTGTTATTTTTGCCATTTGTCATGCGATAACTGGGGTCGTGTCTGAAGCGTCGCCTTCGGCGTCCTTGCCTGCGGCACCGGAGAGCGCGAACTCCAAGGCCTCGTCTTCATTCCTGAAGGCATACTGGCGCAGCACATCCTCCAGGCGATCAAGATGTTTGGATCGCTTGTGCGATTCGATCGTTTGGAACTGCACGGCCAGGAGAGAACGGCTCAGCTTGTAGAGTTCGTGAGACGCGTCAGGATCAACCTCTTTGGCGATTTCTTTGAGCAACGTCAGGTCGCCTGCATCCAATGGGGACTGCTCCAGCTCCTTGCCCGGATAGGGAGCACCTAATACTTCGATATAGATTCGCGGAACGAGATCCTCGAGCTCACCCTTTTCCTGCACCCAGATGCGGCGGATCTCATCGAGTTCCTCGATCGAAATCAGTTCGATCCTGTCGATCTCATGCTTGCGCTCGGATTTGCGAACCGCTTGCTGCGTTTCCAGCAGTTCCCGCAGGAGCTTCGCGCGGTAATCCTGGGTATAGGGACCGTGGACAAGCTCGCCCCTGAACACGGTCAGCCGTCCATTCAGGCGGCGGAAATCACGTACCTCCCGGTCCTCGACCGCGAGGTTCCGATTGCGAAAGTCGAGAATCGGCTGCATCCAGCGTTTCTGTTCATCATTTTGGATCATGGCCTGCATTGACTTATCCTGAGTGACCATGGTGCAGACGTAGCACCCGAATCGACTGTCGCCGCAACTGGGTGTTGTGGTATCGACCACGATCGGGCACTCGGCGTCCGGCGTTGCGCCGCGATAGATGCTGAACAGGTCCTGATTGTCGATGCCCCAGGGATTGCGCTGGGTGATCAGGTAATCCCATACATCGTCGCTCGACCAGCTTTCAATCGGAGGATAGACCCACACGCGGGAGAGCCGCGGGTCCTTGTTCTTGCTGAGGCGCGCGCGGGTGCTGTCTTTATACTGGTCCATCACACGATCACGGGCCTGACTTTCTCCCCGACGCTGCCCCAGCACCAGAATAGCCTCGCCGTTGTTCTCGGAAAGCTCCTGAATGAATTTAGTGGATGCGCTGATCTTGAGACGATCGGTGCACCAGCGGAACTTGGGTCGCGGCGCCGGATAACCCTTGCCGATCAGATTCACCCAGAACCGGTTCTCAACGGAGGGCGTAAGCCGATGAGCGCTGATGGGAAGCCCCTGCTCCCGGGCAGCGTCTCCTATCCGCCGCAAAGACGCCTCCACCCAAGCGGCAATGACCGGGTTCTCCACCAAGGTGTCGGTGCTTATGACGTGGACAGTCTTGCCGCGCTGCCCTTCGGGCAAGGAGCGAATCGCCATCCAAACGAGCTGAAGCGAAGCGGTGGAGTCCTTTCCTCCGCTGTAGCCGACAATCCATGGAAAAGAGTCCGACAAATATAATTCGCGAATCTCTTCCACGATTTCTGTGTGGGATGCACTCATTTTGCTCTCTGCTTTCTGCGTTTTCTCGGTTTGCGCGCCGCCATCAACGCGTTTTCGGACGTGGCTTCCTCCGGCGTCAACTTTAGCCCCAGTACACGTTTGATCTCGTTGCACGTGAGTGTGATGTTCTGGCTTGACTTCGCCATCGACCCGCCGACCATGGCACGGCCTTCCCACGTCACCGCGTTCTTTCTCGACCAGTCTATCGTCGACAGTCTTTGGAGACGCCGAGCCCGTTCAGCGGCGGACAGTTGATACAAGGTGCGGCCGGCGCGCCCCAAAGCCTGCAGCACGATGGCATGCGAGTGGATGAAATCCCGCCGTACCTCGCCCGAAGTGATTTTGGATGCGCGCACGTGTGCCCAGTCCGGGATCTGCGCTGCGACTGCCTCCCAGAATTCAAGGCACTTCTTGCTCGATCCAGTGAAATCTTCAAGCTCCTTGTCCGTGAGCAGTTCCAGGTTGGCGAAGTTGATCGCGCTGAGCGTAAAGAGCTTTCTGGACCGCGGCGACAGGGATGAGCGTTCCGTCTCGATCAGGTTCGTGAACATTCCCGATGTCATGCTTAAGTGCCGCGCGATGCTAGCCGCGGCACTGCGATGATCGTACAGAATACCCAGGGAGGCTGAAGGCTTCACCGCGTGGCGGTTCAGATCGGCGAACATCTGCTGGCAGCGCGCAAGCCCTCGGTCCAGAAAAAACACGACCGCGATGGTTTCTTCTCCCAACTCGGGGATGTCCTGCAACGCGTTCACGATAGCCGCACGCCTATGCTGCCCGTCGTTCACGATAAACTTCGCTTCCATGGCAACGGTCAACGCACCCATGCGAAAATTAGCCGGACCATCGGCGCCGACCGGATCGAACTGCACCGAGCCGTCGATCGAAACCGTAATCGCCGAGAAGGTGTAACTGTCCTTGTTCTCGACGATGTAGCGGGAGATATCGGGGACGCGCGCCTTGTTCAGGGAGCGTTGGGCGCGCACCTCCGCCGGCACCAGGTCTTCCTCGTCGAACTGGAACAAGCGCGGCAGCAAGCGGAGGGGGCACATCGAGACGTAATATTCGCGCCCCGCTTGCACCCCTCTTATTGCCGGAAATACATAGGAAAAGTTTTCAGCCATTGCGCAGCTACTGTAACATGTTTGTGTATTGACACACAAACGTACGTACCTGTATCGACGTAGGCTTCCTCGCGTCCCGACGATTCCATCGCCGGCAGAATGTGTGGCTCGCGTCGAATTGCAGCGATCGGCAAAGCAGCGATCTCGCAGCTGATATCACGTCCGCCCGTATCGAACGGACGTGAGCCGCGCGCATCAATCCCTGATCGACCCAGCGGTCCGGGCGAGCGCCGCGTAGTCCGACAGCGTGCGCTTGGGCGTGAAGAAGAGATCGCGCTCGACCGGCAGCTTCAGCGGTCCGCGCAGGTTCTCCAGATCGGACAGGCGCACGTAGCCCAGTTCCGGAGAACCGTGTCCGAGGTCGCACAAGCCGAATGCCGTATCGCCGTCCTGCGGATCGAGCTCGGTCAGAAGCCAGGTTGCATGCGCATCCGGCGTGAATAGTTTGACGACTGGTGGCGGATCGCGTTCCTCTGCGCGTGCAGCGGCGGCGCCGTTGTCCAGCAGTTGCGCGCGTTGTTCGTCGGTGATGAGTTTCATGGTCGCTTCCTTTTCAGGTGTCGCTCCACAGCGGAGCGAGGCGACCAGGGCGCACGCCATAAGCGCGGCCGTCATACCCCAACACGGTTTCTTGGTGCGGGCCGGGGTTGACGGCAAGCGGCGTGTGCCAGACTCGCGAATGTTTCCGCTGTGGAGTGACACAGGAAGCGACACTGATCATCGACAACGGGCTAACGCAGCTGTGTCGCGCAGCGTTTGACGGCCCTACACATTCGACTGGGGGTGGTAGACCGTCAGGAGAGAGACCCGAGACTTATGCGTGCCCAGCAGGCAGGGCCGAGGACGAGATCAGGCGCGCCCCTTGACCATACGAGCGCACGCAGAGGCCACGAGAGATCGGGCAGGGGAAGCTCCAGACACTGCACCCGCAAGCGGAGCGCGCAGGCAGCGAGGGCTGCCGGAGGCGTGAGGGATCGAAGCAGCATGGCCGCGACTCGCCACGAGGCGCGGGGCGCAAGCCCGAGAGCCCGACGGCGGCACGCCGGCACGCGGAGAGACTTGACCGCAAGTCGATATTGAAGGCGCCATAGTTCCATTAACGCGTTACTTATTTACAAGTAACGTCATTTAGGAACATAATCCCACATCATGCCTACTCAGCCTCACCATACTGAACGGCTCCTGCAGCTCGCCCAGCAGAAAGGCCTGCTGCGCCCCAGCGATCTGGCTGAGTTTGGTATTCCCCGGGTCTACCTCACCCGCCTTACGGCCGGTGGAAAGCTCGCGAGAACCGGACGCGGCCTCTACCGGCTTGCAGAGGCCTCCTTCTCAGAAAATGAGAGTCTGGCCATTGTGGCGGCACGGGCGCCGCAAGCCATTTTCTGCCTGCTGACAGCCCTGCAATTCCACGGGCTGACCACGCAGCTTCCGCGGCAGGTCTGGATTGCACTGCCTCAGGGGAGCCACGCGCCGAGGATGGACTATCCGCCGGTCAAGCTCATCCAGTACACCGGCGATGCTTTCACACAGGGAATCGAAACGCACCGAATCGACCAGGTCGATATCCGTGTCTACAGCGTCGCAAAGACTGTCGCCGATTGCTTCAAGCATCGGAACAAGATCGGGCTCGACGTGGCACTGGAGGCACTAAAGGATGCTCGATCGCAAAAGAAAGCCTCCGCCGACGATCTCTGGCGCTATGCCAAGATCTGTCGCGTCGCCAACGTCATGCGTCCCTACCTCGAAGCTGTCGAATGAGCAAAGACCTCGCTGCATCAGTACGGGCACGTTTGCTCAACATCGCCAAGGCCGAAGGATCGAACTTCAATCAGGTTCTCGTCCGCTACGCACTGGAGCGCTTTCTCTATCGTCTGAGCCAATCCCCGCACGCAGATCGCTTTCTGCTCAAAGGGGCATTGCTGTTCACGCTTTGGTACGACATGCCGCACCGACCGACACGGGATGCCGACCTGCTCGGTTTCGGGCCGAGCGATCTCCAATCAATCGGCCAGACATTCCGTGATATTGCCTCCATCACGGTAGACGACGGCATCACCTTCGATCCCGAGAGCGTCAACGCTGAAGAAATCCGCAAGGACGCAGGCTACGCGGGCGCGCGGGTCGTGATTACCGGCGAGCTGGCCAAAGCGCGCTGCAAGACGCAGATTGATATTGTCTTTGGTGACGCGGTCACCCCTGGCCCGGTTCAGTCAAAGTACCCCGTTTTGCTCGAGGATTTTCCCGCTCCACGACTGCGAACCTATCCGGTCTACACGGTCATTTCGGAAAAATTGCATGCCATTGCCTTGCTTGGTATGACCGATAGCCGGGTCAAGGACTATCTCGATCTCTGGGTAATGCTCGATCGCGAATCGCTGAATATGAACACTCTGGCGCAGGCCATCTCGGCAACCTTCACGCGGCGAAGCATGGCAGTACCCACGGACTTGCCGATGGGGCTTTCCGACGAATTTGCAGCTGATCCGTCGAGACAAGCCCTGTGGACAGCGTTCGTAAGAAAGAATGATCTCGCGATGATCCCGCTTGCCGATGTGGTCGCCAGAATCAGATCTGCGCTTGAGCCGGCGATCGGCCTTGCGGCGCGCACACCGAAAACCTGACGTGGCCAGAGAAGGCCTTATCCACGGTCGCGCGTGGAGGCGCCTCTCACGCACGGAACGCGCGGCGGTGGGTAAGCCCGCACACGGCGGGCTTTGGTGCTGACTAAGGATTCATTCGCTGAGTGAACTTCCCACAGGCCAGAGCAGCCTCGGCGAGATTCCTGGTCACAAAATACTCGGCGGACTCGCGCGAAAATCGAACACCTCGGTCCTCCGTACCCAGGTAAAAGCCCGCCTGTGATTCGAGGACTGCCACGGGTAATTCGACCCCGCAGATTTCCTTGGCCAATTTGCCGATCATGGTTTCGCTCCCAACGGATTAAGGCTTGTGAAATGGTCGTGCCACCTCGCGCGGGCAGGATCTCCGCTCAGGCGGCTACCTGCTTTCCCGACGCAGCCGACACCTTTGACGTGCAGATTGAAAAACGCAGGTCGAACTTGTTTCAACATGATGGTCTCCTTCTAAATGAAAAATGGGGAGACCACGCCCCTCGCCGGGGATGGGACTCCCCGACAGGGGTGAAGCTACTGACAACTACCTCCCGACCTTGCGGTCACCGGCTCCCAGGAGATCAGACCGGTTTCAGTTGATCATTGGCGCTCGGGCGCGTTCCCTTGGCGCGAGCAATACAGATTGCATCTATATGCAGGTGACAGCGCTTGCCGGATTTTAGTTCCAGGCCATCGCGTCGATGCTGACCGGATAACCACGATCACGAGCGGAAAAAACGCTTATCCACGGTCGCGCGTGGAGGCGCCTCTCACGCACGGAACGCGCGGCGGTGGGTAAGCTGTCCGCGTCAACCGTTGTCTGGCGAGATCGTTAGCACTGCTGACACGCGCGTTTTCATGTCTGCGGAACTTGCGCGATGGTTTGATGGTCACACCGCTAGATCCGCGATTGATGCAGTCCGCACAATATGTTTTTGCCGTTGTGCGCAGATCGCAGGGCGCTGAACTTCGATTTACGCTGGCTGAGTCAGCCCGCTTGATGCCCGTAAACGCATCGCCCTATGCTCGCCAGATCGAGCGCAAACGCCGGTCTCATCTCCTGAAAACCGGCAGCCGCAAGGCACGGAGATACACGTAAGCTCGCAGTCAAAGTCCGCACAGCGTCCAGCCAATTTGCATCGGCTGCCGTTCTGCCGCAATTCCGCTCGACGGGTACGCGGTCGCAATCAAGCTTCGCCCGCATGCGCGTGTGACAGCCCTACTCCACTGCCCCAGCGGCACCATCTGTTTCAATCAGCAATGCTCAGCGCCAGTCGCAGCTGCGTGCGACATGCACGCGGCAGTCTCAGGCCGGCGGATCGTAGCGGCACCAGCCAATACGGTTACTGCTGCAATCCTGGCCGCGTAACTGCGGCAGCATCCCTGCGCCAACCGCATCGTCACTACGAAGGCGCAGCCGGTAGTGACGATGCGCACGATGCCCCAGCCATCGAGGACTTATCGGTGGCTGGCGCAAGTGACGACCCCCAGTGACGGGCTCCCTGACCCGTCGTCAACCTGGACCGTGCAACGCGGTCCGTCCTCCTGCCCGCTCCCTGCGGGCTCACTGTAAAGCCGCGCCGAAGAAGCGCCCCTCCGAGCCCTGGGTCAACGGCTCAGATCGATGAATCGCCTTCCCACAGGAAGCGCCATCGACGCCAATGCCGCGTGCCGCGGCGGCAAGCAGCAAACGAAACGGCACGAAACGGGAGTGGTGTCCCGAGTCCCTTGTAGATCCCGACCGCCTAGCGTTCGGGACGGACAGAAACACTAACCGGACAGGTTTCACACACCAGCAGCAGCGTAAAGGGCAGGAAAAAGGGGCAACAAAGGGAGAAAGGGATTGAACCTGGAGAGGAACGAATGCGGGACCTGAACTACGAGCTGAAACAACTCTGCCATCGCAATCGCGACGGCAGCTATTCCACGCAGCGCGACCGCGAGCGCGTGCTCGACCAGATCGCCAACCAGCTCCACGACTGGGGCTATCAGCACATGGGAGCCACCAGCCTGAAGTCAAAACACGTCGAGCGATTGGCTGAAAGCTGGAAGGAGGCGGGTCTGGCCGTGGGGACGATCAAGAATCGCATGGCCGAGCTTCGCTGGTGGGCGGAGAAAATCGGGCGGCAAAAAGTCGTCGCCAACGACAACGCGCACTACGGCATCGGCTACCGGCAGTACGTCACCAACGTCAGCAAGGCCCGCGAACTGACGGCAGGCGACCTGTCGAAGATCACCGACCCCTACACGCGGATGTCGCTGCAGCTGCAGGCGGCGTTCGGCTTGCGGCGCGGGGAGTCGATCAAAATCCGGCCCGAGTGGGCCGATCGCGGCGACAAGCTCGTTTTGAAGGACACCTGGACCAAGGGTGGCCGTGCGCGGGAAATACCCATCCGCAACGAGGAACAGCGCCGGATACTCGACGAGGCCAAGCGCTTCGCCGGCAGGGGCAGCCTCATTCCGGCTGACCAGCGCTACGTGGAGCAGCTTCGGCGCTTCGAGTACCAGTGCGCCAGGGCGGGCAGCCATCGGGTGCACGGGCACCGCCACCAATACGCGCAGACGCGCTACCGGGAAATCACCGGCTGGGCGGCGCCGGCCGCTGGTGGGCCGCGCTCGAAGGAATTGACCGTGGCGCAGCGGGAGCTCGACCACGAAGCGCGGCTCACGATCAGCAGGGAACTGGGGCATGAGCGCGAGCAGATTACTGCGATTTATCTTGGACGGTAAGTTGCTGTACAGAAATTCTTTCGGGGTGTGATTCGACATCACTGTTAGCAGTGCTGACGACACCGGACTCGCAGTGGCGGTCGATCCGCCCAGCGAATCTAGTGCTCCAGCTAATTCGCTACCTGGCCTACACCATTCCGTACTGTTCGTCCCTTTCAGCTCAAGTTTCTAGAAAGGCAAAGCGCATGGCGGTAGGACGGCGACATCCATCCCATGTGACACATGCAAATTGCGTTTCGCGGCGCCTGCGACCATCCATGCTATAGGGTGCACGGTCGAGTAGCGGACACGGGACGCGTTGCTTTCTGTCGTTATGGATTGTATTCTGTTACTTGCGGCTGTTTCTGGTTATTAATCTACTGCTGCGTTCCGTTGAACGTTCCTGACCAGTTCGATACAACTGTCGCGTTCAGCGGCATGCGCAGGAGGAAAAAGGTTGGCCAACGAAAAACGACAGCGGTGGATGAAGTTGACCGAAGTGGCGGAGTACCTGCAGATAAGCCAATCGAAGCTCTACGCGATGTCGCAGCGCGGGGAGGTTCCCTGCACCAAGATAGCCGGTCAATGGCGCTTCCTTCAACAGGAAATTGACCATTGGATGCTCCAGCGACGAACCCGCAAAGCGTCGGCCAAGCGGCGCCCACCAAAAGGAAATAACCTATGACAAATACCGTCCGGCACCTGAACATCGAGGTGACCCGCCGCTGCGACCAGCGCTGCAGTTACTGCTTCAATAATTCAGGCCCCGCGGCTTTTCACGACGAGATGACAGTTGGCCAGTGGAATAGGTTCATCTGCCACATGACTTCTAAAGGGTTGAAGAGCGTCCACATTACGGGCGGCGAACCCTTCGTCAGTTCTATTGCTATCCCCCTTATCACTGAGGCTCAGCGGCTGGGACTGTCAACGAGCGTTCTTAGTAACGGACTTCGTATTTCTGTCATTGCCAAGAAACACGCCGCGCTCTTCCAGAAGCTTACACTGGCGCAGATCAGTTTGGATTCGATGAATCCCGGCGTACACGACCGGCGCAGAGGCAAACCGGGCGCATGGCGTCAAGCCATGGCGGCTATCTACGCCCTGCAGGAATTAGGCGTCCCTTTAGAACTTAGTTGCACTCTTGACCAGGAGAACCAACACGATATCGGCGATCTGGCCATTTTCGCCAGAACTATCGGCGCATCAATCATACTGAGACCTGTCGTTTCGATCGGAAGAGGATGTTCTTACACGATTCCGCGAGCGCGCCAAACTACAGAGCGTTTAATCTCCGAAATCGAGGACATCCTTGTCGTCGATCGCTTTCATTATGTTCCGACCAACTCCAATTCGGACCGTGATGCGCTTGATGCCGGGATACTAACTGTACTTCCCGATGGTCGATTTAGGATTGGTCCTGTTTCGAGCGCTAGCACGGTTTGGGCTTGGTCAGCCACTGAGTTGCTAGAGGCAGCATGAGCGACAAAATAGACCTACTGGTACTGACCGCCCTGACCGAAGAAGCCCAGGTTGTAAGAGCGGTGCTTGATGCGGTTGCTCATCCAGTGCAATCGCACAACGACCTCCATCTTTACGAATATTTTGGCAAAGGTGATAAAGCTTTTTCAATTGCGGCAGCTTGCGCCCATGACCAGGGGGCTGTGGATATGGGCGTCTTCGCATCTCCACTCCTAGAACGCCTACGCCCAAGATCTGCTTCTCTAGTAGGTATCGCGGCGCTAGTGGATAAATCCGTAGTTGAGGTTGGCGATGTACCGTTCGCCATTCAGGTCATCAGTTACGACGACATTGCGGTAGAGGACGGCGCGCTAACGTTCCGCACAGACGGATTTCAGGTTGATCCATACATGCTAGCTGCTGCGGGAGAACTCCGCACCTCGCCCGACAGCTATGCCCCTTGGCAGAAGTCCTCTCTCGAAATCATTAGCCGGGTTGTTGATGTTGTGAACCAGCTTAGATCCAAACCCATGACAATACCGGAACTTGTTAGGGCGCCGCACATTGTGACTGGCATTACTGGCGGTGGCCCGTTCCTTCTTCGGGATGCAGGTTTCAGAGACGCCCTTAAGCAATCCGCAAAGGACGGGGGTTTGCCCAAATACAGGAGCATCCCAGTAACCAATTCAGTGCATCCCAAATTAGTCTCGGCCGAGATGGAATCACACGGATTCATGCGCGCCGCGCACAAATACAATATTCCGGCTAGCGTACTTAAGGGGATCAGTGATGATGGTAACCGGGCGAAGGCGCGATTAGAGAAGAAGACGGGTGGCTTCTTTCGTGCCTATGCCTGTTCGAACGCGATCCTCGCGGCCCTGCATGCGCTCGACCACCTGTCGCCACACTCTAACCGTGGGCGCAGCGTTGATCGGCCGCTGGTGTCTAAATCTGCTGTGTCATCCTCAGACCAAGATCCGACGTCGACAACTGGTGAACCTTTTAGTACCACAAGCCAAAAACTGGACGGCACTCATTCGCATTTGGTATCGAAATTCGCCCGGGATATTTTTCAACAAGGCTTTCCGCTTGCTGTCATCACCACTGCGGTCGAGTACGCAGAGCTAGCACAGGCACTCGCAGAATCCGAAACGGTTACGTATCTCTTGTGGACCGTCAACGGATCACCACTTGACGTGAGGGGTTGGACGGGCCAGAACGACTACCTGACCGAATGGGATCGGGCATTTCAGCGCAGTCAGTGCGAAAAGCGACGCATTGTTGTTTTTCGCTCCGAAAGCGAGCGTCTAGACTATCTTGAAACAAGTGACCCGGAGCGAAAAAGGCGACGAAAAGCGTTCGAAGATTCGTGTGGCAATCAACTTCGTTTCACGTCCGTCAATGTCCTTCAAAATCGGTTTCCGAGTCTTCGCGGTGAGGCTAGCCTAGACATAGGGTACGTGTCTACGTATCCACCGCAGTTCCGCGCGTTTGGTACTTGCTTCCACAGCCCGTTTGCCACGGATGACTTTACTACGAAAGAAATACGATGCGCCTCCGTTGTGCTCTTCGACACGGGAAATCTTGTCTCAACCGACAAGGACGAAAAGGATCATGAGGAAGCTGCAAATCTACTCGGTCGACTGAATGCACACCTCGAGTTGATTCGCGCGGTTCGCTCGGCTCGGGACGTGGACACATGGCTGCTTTCCAATGCGGGCGATGTCCCAGTAGTAGTCGACCGACGTGCCGAAAAAATTGACGAGTTGTGTCGCTTGGCCCAAGTCATTGTAGAAGGCAAGGATCGTCAGAATAAATGGAGACACCTATGCAAACTTCTCCCCGGAGTAGCCCCCAATGTCCTCGCAGAAGTTCAACAGCGGCTCGGATACTCCAATTACGGCGGGAAAAATTGAGGCTTTGTCTCGTCTGATCTCCGTTCAAACGCAGCTAGTCGATGTCGATTGAGATCTCCAATGCCCACCAATGAAACGCGGATATTAATTACCGGCGCCTCTCGTGGCATTGGTGCCGCAATTGCGCGACGTGCGGGGACGTATCGGGCAAGAGTGGCAGTAAACTTTCGAGCGGACGAGTCGGGCGCGTTATCGACAGTAGATGCTATCCGGCGTGCTGGAGGCGAAGCAATAGCTGTACGGGCGGATGTTCGTGACCGCGTGGAAGTGGAAGGGATGTTTCGAGAGATTGACCAGGCATTTGGCGGATTGGACGTTCTTGTGAACAACGCGCACTCCCCCTTTCGCCCAACCGCGTTCGAATCTCTTACCTGGGACGCAGTAGAGGATCAGATTACCGGGTGCGTTCGAACCAGTTTCAATTGCATACAGATGGCCCTACCGTACCTGCGTCGCAGCGGGGACGCCTCAATCCTTAACATCTCAAGCATCACGGTCCGGCAGCCTGTACTTGGATTCTGCCACCGCAATCTCGCGAAAGCCGCCTTAGAAGGAATGACCCGTAGTCTCGCGTTGGAACTAAGTTCGCATCAGATCCGCGTGAACGCGCTCAGCGTCGGATGGACCCATACCGAACAGCTAGACGCGATGCCGCCCACACTTCGCGCTGACGTTCTGCGCGAAATTCCCCTTTCGCGGTTGGCAACCCCAGATGAAATTGCCGAGACTGCGCTGTTTTTTCTATCACCGGCGGGCTCCTACATGACCGGAACAGTTCTGCCAGTAGCCGGGGACCTGCTCCTGAACCGGTGACAATCACATAGGTAATACCATGACACAGAAAACCCGCCCACTCCTGATCTTTGGCGCGGTGATTGCCGTGGCAGTTATCGCCGGGCTGGTTTGGAAGCAGCGAGCATCACCCGGGGATGTCGTTATTGGCGTTCTGTTTCCGCTTACTGGCGACGCCGCCTCATATGGCGAGAAAGGCCGGGAGGCCATCAATCTTGCAGTTTCGACCGTTACATCAAGTAGTGGTTGCGGTCCGCATAAGGTACGGGTGGTGTACGAGGACTCGCGCGCCGATCCTACGACCGGAGTAGCCGCCTTTCGCAAACTTATGACCGCCGACCGGGCTCCCATAGTAATCGGGGACATCGTAAGCGCGGTTACACTGGCCGTCGCACCCATCGCCGAATCAAATCGGATACTTCTGCTGTCCCCAACATCTTCTGCACCAGCCATCACCGATGCCGGCCAGTACATATACCGTATTTGGCCGAGCGATTTGGCCGAGGGCCGCGCGATTGCGCAGTTCGCTCTCGATCGCGGATACAAGCGTGCATCGGTCATGCATCTCACGAATGACTACGGGCTGGCAATCGCTCAGATCTTTAAGAAGACCTTCGAGGCAAGCGGAGGTCAAGTCATCAGTATGGACGGCTATCAGGCGGAGGGCACAGATTTTCGGACTCCGTTGACAAGAATCCGGAGCGAACGTCCAGACGTTCTCTACATTGCCGGCTACTTCGCCGATACAGCCGCCATTGTGCGACAGGCGCGCGAAATCGGCGTCGCAATACAAGTTCTTGGTACAACCGCCGTCGAGGACAATCAATTCCTTCGACTCGCGGTCGATGCTGCGGAAGGCCTAATTTATCCGCTGGCTACAGGATTCGATGCGTCATCGGAGAACCAGCGGGTTCGCGAGTTCGTGAACTCATTCCGTTCACGGTACAAGCACGAGCCAGGTTGGGTCGAAGCTCAATCTTACGATGCCTTCATGCTCATCTGTGCTGCCATGTCAACAGTACGGGGCGATATAACTGGATCGGCCGTAAAAGAAACTCTTGATAGTATGCCTCCGTATGATGGAGTGGCTGGACAAGTACGTTTTGACGCGAACGGCGATGTGGTCAAGCCGATAGTTTTCCGCGCAATTCGAAATGGCCAGTTCACAAATATCAAGCCTAAGCAATAGGGCGATGCCGGATGCCGCAACTGATAGCCAATACGGTGCTCGCGGCGGCACTTATCGTCTTGTTGGGCTTGGGATTTTCGCTGATCTATCGAGTCGGTCGATTCTTCCATATCGCCCACGGCGCCGTTCTGACCGTTGGAGCCTATTGCCTGTTTTCTCTTGTCGAGAAATTCAACGTCAGCGAGCTCGTCGCCATACCACTAGCTGTTATTGCATCCGCTCTAATTGGCGGCGCAATTGATGCTGCTATTCATTCTCCTCTTCGCCGGCGACAGGCTACGCCGGTTGTACACTTGATTGCATCCCTCGGGCTTTATATCGCGACCACAAATATCCTGGCACTCGCGTTCGGCGATCAGACGCTGTCTCTCCGAGGACAAACGGTGTCGGAAGGTTTGGATGTTCTCGGAGCACGACTCACCCAGGTGCAGTTGGCGACGATAGCCGCCGCAGTATTAGCTACAGTGCTTGCCGCAGCAATCGTCCAACGTACGAATGGAGGGCTCCGGTATCGTGCGGTAGCGACAAATGCGGACTTGGCCGCTGCAACGGGTGTGCCCGTTGACTTGGTGATTGCGGAGGCATTCGTTGCCGGGTCAGCAATTGCGGGGATTGCCGGCGTGTGTCTGGCCTTGGACGTTGACGCCCGACCAACTATGGGTCTTGGTCCGCTACTGCTTGCGGTCGTGGCAGTAGTCGTGGGGGGCGCGGGAAGCATCCGCGGCCTTGTTGTTGGTGCCGCCATCATAGCCACAGTTCAGAGCGTGGCGGGTTGGTACCTAGGCCAGCACTGGCGGGAACCTGTTGTGTTTGCTCTCCTTGTAGTGTTTCTGGTGGCGCGGCCACGGGGCCTGCTGGGCTCGCCGGCAATGACGGGTGAAAATTAGATGGATTATATTTTTCACATACTCACGGTGACCTGTATCTACGCAGTACTTGCTATATCCCTCAATCTGGTAGCTGGGTATACGGGGCTGTTGTCACTTGCCCAAGCGGCGTTTTATGGCCTCGGTGCGTATGCCTCAGCGCTGATGGCAGTTCACTTCGGGACGCCATTCATCCTAGGGGCCCTGGTCGGCGCAGGCGTGGCGGGCGGGCTTTCGCTGGTAGTTTCCCTCTCTGCTGCGCACCTGCGGGACGACTACTTCGCGATCGCGACATTCGGGTTCCAGTTTATCGTTTGGAACATCATGAACAACTGGACAACCCTTACGCGAGGACCTATGGGAATTACGGGCATTCCGCGGCCACGCGTCTTTGGAGAGGCCCTAGAAAGCCCGCTGTCATTCCTAGTTCTCTCCGGAAGCATGCTCCTCGCTGCGTATCTTTTGTCCGCGCGAATAGTTCGGAGCCCATTCGGTCGAGTGCTTATGGCAATAAGAGAGGACGAATCGCTGGCTGAGATGCTCGGTAAATCGCCGATAGGATTCAAGGTCAAGATTTTTGCGGTGAGCGCAATTCTGGCCGGGACTGCAGGAGCGGTCTACGCCCACTACTTCACGTATATCAGCCCGGCAAGTTTCACAGTAATGGAGTCGATCCTCATTTTGTCGATGGTTATCATCGGTGGCGCCGGAAGCATGAGGGGGCCCCTTCTAGGCGCAGTGGTTCTCGTTATGCTTCCTGAGGTTCTTCGCTTCCTCGGAATGCCGACCGCCATGGCCGCGACCTTGCGGCAAGTTATCTACGGTGTAGCTTTAGTGGCCATCGCACTATTTCGACCCAAGGGATTTCTGGGTCAATTCGGGTTTGGGCGATGAAGAGGGCTCGCAGTGGTCAGTGACGGCGTGTCCTGTAAGGGGGTAACTAAAGCCTTCGATGGCGTAGTCGCCCTTGATGCGCTTGACCTTGAAATCGGTGGCGCAGGCATCGTGGCTATAGTCGGTCCCAACGGGGCTGGGAAGAGCACGCTCTTGGATATCTTGACAGGTCGACTCCGACCGGACGCCGGCCAAGTGATGATTGGTGGAGCGAGCGTGGGCCGCTCGGTGGCGACGCACGCAGTGGCAAATCGTGGCGTGGCGCGCACGTTCCAGGAACTCAGGCTGTTCCGAAACATGACGGTTTTTGAGAATCTCATGGTCGCGCGTCGGCCGCAGGCGGGGGAGCAACTTTTGCGCGCCCTGCTCGGTTTCGGCCTGGAATTTGAGGAGGCCGGCCATCGGGAGGAGGTTCTTCGGGTACTTCAGGTGGTAGGGCTGAATCACGAGGCCGAGGCGGTGGCGGGCAATCTTTCTTATGGCCAACAGAAGTTGATCGCACTCGCGCAGTGTCTTTCAACAGAGGCCCGCGTTCTGCTGCTGGACGAACCGGTGGCGGGCGTTCATCCAAAAATGATCGAGGAAATCTGTCAAATCATCGTCAAACTCGGTGCTGAAGGCAAACTCGTCGTGTTCGTTGAACACGACATTCCTGTCGTTTGGCAAATCGCGAAGAGAGTAATCGTGATGGACCACGGCCGAGTAATAGCAGACGGCGTGCCCAAAGACGTGCTCACTCGCCCAGAGATCCTTGAGGCCTACATTGGTTGAGGGCGCCCCTGCTCGACTTCTTACGGCGACAGGAATTGTGGCCGGTTATGGCGGGAAGCAAGTACTCTCCGGTGTCGATCTGTACGTGACAATGGGCGAGTTGGTCGGAGTCATTGGGCACAACGGCGCTGGAAAAACGACTCTTCTAAAATCGCTGTTTGGCCTGGTCAGTTTATCGAGTGGGCAGGTTGCATTGGATTTCCACACTTGGACGCCGAATCCTCTATCCCTAATCCGGGCGGGGATAGCGTACGTCCCTCAGGGCAACTGTGTTTTTCCCGCGCTCTCAGTTCGTGAGAATTTGCAGCTCAGCACTCTAAGTGTGGCAGTGGAGAAGTTCGTTCTTGAAGACGCTCTAGACGATATATTGATGACCTTTCCAGCGCTTCGTGGACGGCTTCACCAACTGGCAGGAACACTGTCCGGCGGCGAGCGGCAAATGCTGGCTCTCGGGAGGGCCCTGATTACCAAACCTAGATTGCTGCTCTTGGATGAACCGTCGCTGGGCTTGGCTCCCCCGCTGGTGAGGAATGTGCTTGGCCTAATCCACGATTTGGCACGGGATCGGCCTATGGGAATTCTTGTTGTGGAGCAAAAGGTGCGCGAGATCTTGAGTGTCGCACATCGGGTATACGTGCTAAAACGTGGGCAAGTGTCGTTTCAAGGTGCTACCGAGGAATTGTTGCAGGACGAAGAAAAGCTCAGATCCACATACTTGTGAGTAAGCATCTTCGGTACATTGCCCTACCGCTTGGCGAGACCAATGAGGGTAGCGACCGGTGACAGCTCCGATAGCCCCTCGGCAAGTCCACCGATGCCCGCCTCACAAAACAAATCGGTACGGCTTTGGGCCGCACCGATTGTAAGACCGCCCTGACAGGCGGTCGATAGACACCGAAACCGGATCAACGAACCCGGTCGCGGTGATCAGGCTGCTTCCGCAAGTTCCTTCCACTCGCTGGAAGGCAATTCAATCAACTTGCCGCCCAGCGCTTCGAACTCCGTCGCCCGGTCGTAGTCCTCGACGTCATGCGAGTAGTGCGTGACGGCGTTGACCAACCCGTAGGCGGACAGATCGCCTTCGACAATGAGGTGACGCAGCACGCCGGCACGTTCAGACTCGTTGAGCGTGTAGCGATTGGCGAGCACCTCGACGGTCTTGACCGGATCGCCGGTGAGCTTGATGTCGAGCGTCTTCTGCATCTTCTGCGCGACCTGACGGAACGTCGCCTCGGAAACTGCCGCCTCGACCACGTCCCGGACCTTCAGGAAGAAGGCCTTGTCGTCCGCGGCCAGGGTATCGTCCCTGAACACCGTGATCGCCTCGTCTTCCGAATGCAGAGTGCGGCCGACGTGCGTCTTGCGCAATGCGCGGTCCGACGCGATCAGCCCGTTTCGACATACCAGCCGGTAGACCATAGGCTGCACCGACAGCGTGCCGTGGCCGACTTCCGAGTTCGTGATCACGATACCGGCCTGCACCACATCCCCCGGAGCGATCTCGTACTCGACACGCGGCGTGACGACCTTGAGATACATCTTCGTCTCGGTCAGCTCGACCGACTCGAAGCGTGCTCCGTCAAGCCGCTGCAGGATCGGCAGCACATTTTCCGCCAGATCGAAGTTGTCCAGGCGGCGGTAGCGGTCGGACAGCACCGCGCGCACCTGCCCGTCCAGCGTACGAATCATCCTCGGCTCGTTGTCGCTCTGAAGCCAGGTGTTGACGTTCCGGTCGAGAAGACCCGGTTGTTCCGTGCGCATGCGTTCGAAGTACGTGAACGGAATCTTCAACTTGTCGGCCAGTTGCCGGCGTGCGAGGTTGGTAATCCCGTACACACCGTCACAGCCGTTTGCATCGACGATCATTTTCAAATCGCCACCTTCATCCGTATGGCACTGCAGGAGCGACGAGGGCACCACGAGGTCCCGCTTCGTCGCGAGTTGGCGCTCCAGTTCCTGCGCCAGATTTACGAGAGAACGTCCGCTTTTCATATCGATTACTCCAAAAGAAAAGCGGGGACGGCAGACCCCAGTACGGGGGCTGCAACATCCCCGCTGGGATCAATGAACCGGCTCGGAGGATTCCGGGCCGGACTGTCGGCGCAACTCGCGTCACGCCAGCGACAAGGGCTACCTGAAGGGAATGCTCCCCCTTCAGGTAGTACTGCACAGTGCTACAACAGACCTCTTTCGGCGAAGCTCATCACGGCTCTTCCCGCGACGACAAAATGATCCAGCACCCTGACGTCGACGAGTGCCAGGGCCTCCTTCAACGACCGCGTCAGCAGTTCATCCGCATGACTTGGTTCGGCAACACCGGACGGATGGTTATGCGCGAATATCACCGCGGCAGCGTTGTTGACGAGGCTTCTCTTTACGACTTCCCGCGGATAGACGCTGGTTTGGGTCAGCGTTCCGCGAAACATTTCCTCCGGCTCGATGACCCGGTGCTGCGCGTCCAGGAACAGGACCATAAATACCTCGTAGTCCCGGCTGGCCAGCGTCATGCGCAGGTAATCGCGCACGCTCGCTGGCGAAGACAGCACATCCCGGTGGCGCAGCTCTTCAACGAGCGAACGGCGCACCAGCTCCTTTGCGACCTTCAGCTTCGTGGTTACCTTCGGCTGCGGGTCGTACATTGCCGGGCACTCGTTCAGCAGCTTCGACAGGCTTCCGCCTGCGTCCTGCAGCAGCTTCACAGCGGTCTTGCTCCCGACGATCAGGCCGAGCAGGTCGCGATCCGACATCGCTTCAATGATTTGACTCACGGTGTTCTCCTTTTCATAAGAAAGGGGAACACCTCTCCCTTGGGGAAGAGACATCCCCCGAGGGTTGAAAGACTTCGAAAATTGCTCATTCACGACGATCTCGCCGGACGTGAGTCCGGGCGTGAAGTCGGTCCAGCGGACCACTGTTACAACCTGATGCCTGACATTTACCTCCGAGCCTTGCGGCCACCGGCTTTCAGGAGATGAGGCCGGTTTCAAGGGCACTGCCTTATCGGCAGTGGGCACACAACAAGGTGACATCACTGGATGTGTCCGGCCAAGGCCGGACGACCCGGAATGCGCTCTACCGAAACCGTGCGTGAGCCACGGCTTGGGTAGAGCCCCTCTTGCGAGGGGCTCCCGGACTGCACGTTCGCCCGGATCCGTCAGCCGAAGCACGCGAGGCCAACTGCGCCTCATGCCAGGATCCGAACGATGACGATGACTTGCGAGACCACGATGCACAGCACCATGATCTTCAGGTCGGTGACGACGTTCCAAAGCGCTTGCTTCATGGGGCCTCTCCTTCAAGTGGTTGGCGGGGTTTTCACCTCTGGGTTGGCCCACAGGTGAAAACCCCGCCCGAAGGAGAGGTTTTCGAAAACGGTCAGGCGATCGCCTTGGCGAGCGCGACGACCTGGGAGAGAACGACGATCAGGACCATGAGCTTCAGGTCCGTGACCACGTTCAACAGGGCTTCTTTCATGACGGTCTCCTCAAGAAAAACGAGGAGACCACTCCCCCGGGGAGAGAGATCTCCCCAGGGGGTGGAAGAACGACTGCCTGATACGAACGGTTAGGCCGCGACGCTCTCGGGTTCGCTCGAGCGCGCCGGTTGCGGCAGATCGAGTGCTTCGCCGTCGACCTTGGCGAACTTGATCCGCAGCAGACGACCCTTGATGCTGACGCCAGCCTGTCCCTTCTTGTCACCTTTCTCGAAGGTGAACAGTTCGGGGTAGATGTCGGCGATCTTGAAGCCGATGATCACGGTCTTTTCGGCCGCGACATCGGACTCCAAGCGCTTGACGATCTTCTGGGCTTCGGCGCCGCTCACCTTGCAGTCGAACTTGGTGTAGCCGAGGTCAGCGGTGCTGCCGCGCATCGCGGACACGGTGCAGGCCAGAAACTCCTGGCCATTCTTCGGCTTGACCGTGCGAACGCGATTGAGATAGCCGACGCCTTCGACGTGCAAGTTGAAGAACGACGACTGACTTGTTGCCTGGGATTGCTCGGACATGATGGTCTCCTTTTCACATGAAAAATAAATGGGGAGACCATGCCCCGACCGGGGATAGGAATCCCCGACTGGGATGAAGCAACTGACAACTACCTCCGAGCCTTGCGGCCACCGGTTCTCAGGAGATCTGACCGGTTTCGGCGCTCTTGCGAGCACTAGGGATCGGGAGACGAGTCTCCCGTGCCCTAAGGGCGATGCGTAACGAGCATCAAGCGGGCTGACACAGCCAACGTAAAACCTGACAGCTTCTGCGCGACACCCGCCCTGCGGCACGGAGTCGAGCAGCACGTATTCAAATCAGATGACCGTCGTTCACGGTTTTGGTTCCATTGCATCGGCATCGGTCGCGGCCACCAGGCTGTGCTCGACAACGAGTCTTCCCGAGGCTCACGCAGAGATTCACTTCGACAAAGGCTTCGGAACCGGGCGCCGAACACTTCCGCAGCGCCTGAACACGAAACCCGTGAAAGGTCGCGCGATACTCGCCGTGGCGCGCCGCCTCCTGCAGCGCGAGCAGTGCAATCGCTCGGACCATCCGGAGTTCTTCGGCGCTTGGACAGAGCGCCGGCTCACTGGCCGCGCCCAGTCGTCATGGCTGCCTCCTTCAAGCCGATGCCCTCCCCTCGGTTGCTTCACGCCGCGGCTTGAACCTGACCTCAGCGAGCCGTGCGAGACTCAGATAAAGACGATCTGCGTTCAGATACAGTGCGCGATGCTCCTCGCCTGTCTTCGTCGCGATCCACTTGCTCTCGGCGAGGCGCCCGATGACATGCACGCGCGCGCCCTTCTTCACGAGCTGCGCAACGTCCGCTGCATGTCGTTCGCCCCAGACGTTGACGTCGAGCCAGAATCCGCCGGCCTGCTCCAGGCCACCGCTGCCGTCCTGACGGTACTCGTCGAAGAACACCCGAAGCTCGGCGACCTGCCGTTCCTCTTTTGCGACCATGACGGTTTTCAAGACCGGCTGGTCACCCACATTTCCAGTTCCACGAAACTCGTTTGACATACCACCCTCCGTTTGGTTGATTGACTCACTGATCCAGCATTTGCCGCCGCCCTCGACGCACGCGTTGGTCGCGTAATGTTTCACGGGAAACCGTTGGAGCACGGCCGTCATAGCGCCTTCACGAAATGGCAACACCGCCTGCCGATTGCGTTCTCACAGCAGTTCCGTGTCGGGTTGCTGCGGCACTTCGGCCGCGGTGAGCGATGCCTGTTCCAGAAGGCGCAGCTCGGCATCGGTCAGCTTCACGCGACGCCGCGTAGTGCCGCGGCGTCTCTGCACGCCGTGAATACCTTGCGTGGCACTTCACCGAACAGAGCGACCGCGGCACGCACACGCTGGCGCGCCAGTCTCGTCTGCCCCCGGCAGAAAATCGCTGCGGCTCAATTGCCGCAGCTCCTCGCGCAGGAGATGCCGCTCCCAGCGGATCGGTTCGAGGAACAAGGCGCGCATCTCCCGGCCGACCTCGCGAATCGCCGCCCTGCCCTCCTCGTCGCTCATGCGGTCCTTGTGAATGAGCGTCTTGATCATTCGCACGTAGTAGTCGAACTCGACGATTGCCTCCGCCGTGGCGTAGCCGTAGGGACTGCGAAACCCGAGTTCCACGGTCTTGGGGCTGCGCGAACCCATCACGGACAGCGACAGCCCTTTGCGCTTGAGGAGATCGATCGCTTCCTCGCGTGCCGTGATCACGCGGCCCAGATGCGCGCGAATCGCGGCCAGACCCGTCATACATCCGGATCAGAATCCAGTCGGCGTACGGGTTGTCGTTCGCCGACAAGTGCCAGATGGATTTGAGGACGGCCGCAAAGCGCTTTGCCTCCGGGAATGGGCGGCACCTTGGCTTCGGCATCTGCAGAACGGCCGGTGAACATGCGATAGGCGTCCTTGGTGTGCAGCGTCATCGTGTCGGGCGTGGCATCCGCGAGCTGGCCAAGCTTCGCGGCGCGACTCGCTGTGCGCACCTCCACGACGGGAGCAGGCACCGGGCGCCGTGTCTCGCCCTTCGCGCTCCGGCGCAACTCGCTTTCCCGCTCACGCAGTTCGACGAGCCTGGCCCAGCGCGGATCGGCCTGAGCCGGGTTCTCGGCTGCCACCAGATCCGCCAACGCGTCGCGCTCGGATGCGATGTCGTAACCATCGGCGAAGGGCGAGTCGGGGCTTACCGGGAAAGGTGCGGGACTGGCTGGTATGCCATCCAATTCGCTGCGGTCGCACCGTGCAGCTGTATCAGTTTTTCCCATGAAAGACTCCGTCTTGATAGATTTAATTTCGGATTGGGCGCGGGACGCGGTGGTGCGTTAGCAGTGCTAGCAGCCGGCCTGCCACGCCGCTCGGCACTCGGTCGCGCCGGACATTCATGAACGTTTCCCCGACTGGCGTCCGGACTTCAACACGTCGAGCATTCGCCGGATCTCCTCCCGGCGTGCGGCAACCTTGGCCTGGAATTCCGGTGTTGCACGCTCTGCGGCAAGGCGCTGTTCCTCGGCCTCGCGCTGCTGGCGCAGGATCAGTTCCTCCTTGCGCCTGAGTCTCGCAGCCGCAACGCGCGGCCCCAGTTCCGGGACAAACTCGCCGGCATGGGCACGCCTTACCAAGCCGCGCAGATACGCGATCGGGCTGGTGTGCACCGCTTTTGCCTGCATGCGTGCGCTCAATTCATCCAGCAATGCCTGCGCTTGATCCGCACAGCGCTGGAGCAGCACAAGCGCCGAAGCCCGTTCTTGCGGGAGCAAGGTGTCTGGAAAGATCAGATCACCACCACCCTGCGACTTATCCGCATCGGGGCGCTCGTCGAGCGTGTGTAGTGGTTGTACTGAATCACTTGTACTTCCTTGTATATGTAGCTTGGCGCTTTCGGCTGAACTGTGATGGCGGATTTGGTGAAACTGATTTGGCGCTTTCGGCGAAACAAGGATGTGGGGTTCCCGCAATCTTGATTCGCCGTTTTGTGAAATCCTGTTTGCGGGAATGCCGCAGGCTGGCAAGCACGGCACGGTGATATCATCGGCGGATGGTCTTTCCTCGCCGGCAAGAAGCGCGAGGAGACAATCCAGCCTGATGCGGGCGACAAGCCGGGGTGGAATTCCGGTGAGCGACTCCTCCCACACTCCGGCGCGCGCCAGTTCTTTGCGCGCGGTCTCTTGTTCACGACGTGTGAGGCCGATCTGGTCGGTCCACTGCGCCGCCGAGTTGCAGATCCATTGCTCCAATTGCCTTTTCGATTGAAGCCTCGTCAGGTGCAGCGCGCGAGAGAGCAGCAGTCCCGCATGGACACCGCCTCCAATACCGGCGAGCGTGCGGTGATAGGCCAGCGATGGCCCGAGCAGTTCCGCTACAACGGCACCGTCGGCCCAGTCCAAGCGACCGGAAGCGCTGCCGATCCGATCGGCAAGCAAGGTGCCGAGCTGATCAATGCAAAGCCGAAAGTGCAGCTTCGCCGGTATGCCCATGCGCTGCTCGTTGAGGATCGCCAGCTCGCGCAACACCTTGCGTGCGGTAATTTGTTCCTTTGCTGAAAGCCCGGTTTCCATTTGCCACTGCTCAGTTGTCTTGAAAAACCACCCGCCGGTACTGGCGATGTCTCGGCCGTGCCGTGTCCAGTAAATCGTCTGCGATAGCAACAGCGCCGCCTTCACGCTCGCCGTCAGATCCACGAGCCGACGATGAAAGGCGATGTGCCGGCCCAGCAGCGGCCAGACAATCGCGAGATCTCTGTTGTGTTTCGCGGATTTCCATGTGTCGTCAGCAGTATTTACGTCACTTTTCCTGTCTCTCACGCCTGACCCTGCGCACCGTCATCGGCGAAGTGCGGCGGAGTGCGCATGCAACGCACGCCACACCGCCTCGGGGCGCACCCGAAACCAGAGCTTTGCCGGCATGCCGACGCGCCTCTCCTCCAGGAATCCAGCGTGGCGCAACGCCCGCCGCGCCGTTTCCTGCTCCCAGCGGGTGAGCCCGGTTTCGTCGGCCCACTGCTCCTGGGACCTGGAAAACCATCCGCTGGCCGCGGGCTCGATCGTCTGCGTTGTCCAGATGGCCTGGGAGAGCATCAGCGCCGCAGTCACGCCACCCGTTATTGGGACAAGGCAACGGTGAAAGCTCACGGGAAGGTCGAAGACTTCCAAAAGGAGTTCCGCGGTAATCCCGGAACGGACTGCAGCGGGGTTCTTCATTGGTCCGCCTCGAATTCGCGCACGACCGCTGCAAGAACGGCGATGGAGAGCTGCGGGAATGCCTGATGCAGCCGGTAGTAACGGACGCGGAGATTCAGGTCCTCGATGGCGAGCCATGCGCGGAAGATGCGCTCGCGCAGGGGGTATTCAGGAAGATGGAGGCGGCCCGAAGGCCTCCAGGCGCCGCAGTCGCGGCGGCGCTTGAGCGTCACCTTGCGGCGGATCTTGAACAGCGCGCTCATCATCTTCCATGAAGCCCCATTGCGGATGAAATAGGCCTCCAACGCCTTGGCTTCATTGACCAGCGCGACGGCGCGCAGCCCCGCATTGAGTCCAGCCGCATCGAAGCTGACACCAATGGTCAGATCGCGCATCGCGGCGAGGCGGTTCAGGTCGAGCGCGGAGAGTTGCCGCAAGCGCGCGAACTGTTCGTTCTCGATGCCGGCGGCATGAAGGTCGGTCGGCGTGGCCTCAGCGAGTCGCACGGCAACGTGGTTGAGGAGCAAAAGACGAACCTGCGCGTCGAGTAGCGGCAACATCAGGCATTCCCCCGCGCCAAATCGGGGACACTCATCGGGTGACACGCAGCAGTCGAAGACCGAGAATCCCTGACCAGAGCCAGGACATTCCATAAGGCGCTGGCCTTCTCGTCGTGTGCGTCAACGAGCCATCCGAAGAATTCAGCATCGAAAGCGCAGGAGTTCACGGGATCGGCTTCGGTTGAGCCTTTCGGCACGGCCACCGATACCGAGTGGTCGAGTTGGCCGGCGACCAACGCGAGCAGCCACCAGGCTTGTTGCCGGCTGGGCGGCAGAGACTCCTCCTCGGCCGGTACCGGCAACGTGTCCATGTAGAAGCCCAATGGCGCGGCAGCGTGAAGGCGAAAACAGTCGCCGATACCGGCAAGCCTGGCGAATGACTGCACGTGCTCGATGATGTGCGAGCGCACCACGGTGTTCTCGTCATGCGATACAAGCGAGTCTGCCGGAGGGTCGGAAACAGTGTTCGCCGCGTTAGCTGTGCTAACAGCCCGATCGGACCGAGACGGATCACGAACAACGGTCGGCGCTATCTCCGCCGACTCATCGGGTCTGTCCGCACTGACCCGTGCAAGCGAGGTTTCCGGCGAGGTCTGCGACGACCGTGGCGGCGAGTCGAGCGCGAGGCGGACATGCGCGACAGGTTCGCCGAGTTCCCGGGCCAAGGCCTCTTCGCACGCTCCACAGACCTCTGAAGCGCTGAAGGCACGTGATTGGCGATACTGGTCCGCCGCGTTCTGAAAAATCGGCTCGAAGACCGTCGCGTAGAGATCTGCCTCGGCAAGCGCCGCGCGCATCTGCGCATAACGCTTCATGGCATTGAGCCGTGGCTGCATGGTCTTGACGTCCAGACCAGACAGATCGTCAACAGCCTGTCCCAGGGTTCGCAGCCGCTCAACGGCGAACAGGCAGTGGGCAAGCGTCGCTGTGTTCACGGACAGACCCAGGCCCTTCATTTCGTCTTCGAGTTGTCTCAGCGAGAGCGCGTCACCCCTCTCGTCTTCGAGTCGCGCTTTCAAGGCCACGACCCCGCTCGCCTTGTCCCAGAACGTCATCTCACCGCGCAGTTCGTTCTCGATGAGGTGCGAGGTAAGCACGTGACTTTCGGAGCGCCACGGTCGAAACAGCACGACGAGCCTCTGGAAACGCGCGTCGCGCGCTTCGGCCCAGAGCTGTTGGATCGCGAGCAGGCGCGTGTTACCGCCGGCCTCGACGATGAAGTGCTCGTCGCCGGGTCTACGCGTGACCGTGAGCGGGTTGCGGATTCCGCTCGAACGAATCGATTCCTTGATTTCCGCGAATCTGGCGTTTCCGGCGCGACGCGGATTGTTCTCGTATGGGCGTATGTCATCGACCGCAAGCTCAATCTGGCAGTCATGCCGCGGATCGGCCCGCTCCGGGAGGTCCTTCGAGGGGCTTCCGGGATTTCCAACGCGCAACGATTCAGCCACCAGCCGACGTCGTTCCTCGATCGAGGCGTGACGCGCGCGCGCGCCACCCGTAGCAACGGCCAATGCCGCGACTGGAGCGTCGCTTGCTCTCGGTTCGCCGCTCACGCGACGCACTCCCGAGTCGAGAATGAGTCCACGAGCGTCCCTTCAAGGCTTGGAATCAACTCCCAGGCGAGCGCGTGCATCACGCTATAGGCGCTTGGCGCAATGCCGTAACGCTTGCGCTCGTGGCGATGCACGGGAGTTCGAAGCGTCGCTGCTTCCTTGTACGCCTTGGCGTAGGGAACCACGGTCTTGAGAACGGTGACGCGGCCCTTCAATTTGATAAAGTCCTCCCGAATGCCGGCCGCGATGACGCGTGCATCGGTCGTCCGGTCCTGGCGATAGATCACCGCTTTCATGGGGCCAAGCGTCGCACCAAGCGCGCTGCTCGGCTCCAGCCGCTCGAGGAGTTCCATCGTTCCGTCCTTGAATTCGCGGGCCGAGAGGATCTCGGGAGTGATCGGCGAGATGAGGATGTCGGCGGCCAGTACCGCTGCATCCTGCAAGGGCCCGACCGCACCCTGCGTATCGATAAGCACGCAGTCGTACGCATCGTCGTGCGCCAGCGAATTGAGCGCCATGCGAAGCCGGAATCCTCGGTCGATCCGGTTCAGCAGCCAGTGCGGGAGGCGGCCTTCCGGATCATCGGAAACAACGATGTCCAAGTTCCGATACATCGTGGCGGTGATGCAATCGTCTGCCAGTTCGCCGCGGACCAGCACTTCGGTGAGGCCCGCAGACGGCTTCGGGTTGGTGAGCGGAAAGAACTTGGAAAGTGATGGCTGCACATCCGCGTCGATCAGCAGAACGCGCAACCCCATGTCGGCAAGCAGGGCGCCCAGATTGGCCGTCAGGGTGGTCTTGCCAACCCCGCCCTTGGTGCTGGTCACCGTGAACTTGATCATGGGTGTGTCCTCCGCCACGGCGTAACCTCGGCGGCAACTGGCCGCGAATCAAGTTTCTTGAGGCGTTCGCACATGCGAGGATTTTGGTGACTGGCAACAATCCGCGCTGCGCCAAACCCACCGCGACATCAGGGGGGTAGGACGGGAAAAGGCTCTATTTCGCTCGCATACCGAGGCGGTTGCGCCCCGAGGGGGAAGCCTGCCGCGAGAGACGCAGGCAATTGGCGTTGATTGCACACACCGGGCAGCCTTGCCTCTCGAGAGGCTCGTGGGCCGCGACCGGATAGTAGATCGCGCAAACAGGGCACTCGATGCGCTGCAATTCCGCTTCGATGCGCTGTGTCAGAAATCCGCAGTACGTGAGCAACGCATAGGCTTGGTTGATATCCAGCCGCTTGAGTGAAGTGGTCTTACTGAGTTTTTCCGTGAGACTCAAGTACGCATTGAAAGCGGCCAGGAGACACCATCCGCGCTGCACCGGAATGGCAGTAATGTTCCGCATTCGCTCGTAGCAGGCGAGGAAAATCGCGCACTGGACGCGCGATGCCTCGGAGGTGTTCTTGCCGGGTACCGCGAAGTATCGGGCGCTGCCTTGCATGATCGGCCCCGCCGGTGGGGCCGTGCCGCGGAACGCCCTGTACATCTCTCTGACCCGGCCATGGGGCAGATGCGTATAGCGCTCGACGAGCTTCGCCTTGGCGCCTGCGATGATCAATCCTTCCGCGAGCTTTAAATACGAAACGGACCATCGCGGGTCACGCGGGCTCGCATTCTCGGCGATAGGGGTCACGTTCTTCCCATGCTTGCTCTTGCTGGACGCGTCGCGATCAGCGCCGTGGCATGATGCATTGCGGCGCGCTCATGGAGAGCCGCACCTTGCTTGAAGGCCTGGCTGGCAAATTGCATGATGGGTCCATTCCAACCGAAGGCCAGCCGATCAACCTCATCGTCGGTCAGATTGCGTAACAGTTCGGCATGGTCGAGGTCTATGCCCAACGTGATCAACATTTCCGGTCTGCCCGCTGCGACCTCCTTCGCCGACAGACGAGCAAAGCGCAGATACCGGCGATTCAGTCTTGCGACTGGGAGGGGATTTTCGTTCGAAGACGCCAGAACCTTGGCGAGTTCCGCTGCGCTATAGGCGAGTTGACCGAGACAGATGGGCACGTAGCCGAGATATGTCTCCTGCAGGATATCGAGGCGGCCAAGCCAGTGCTCGGAAATCCTGCGATTCAATTCCAGGAGATCTTTCATTTCCGGAACCGGTCCGATTGGGCACAAGAGAAATCGAGCACCGCGTTGTTCGTTCTGATGATCGCTTGATCATGTTGATTGCGCATGGTGCCGAGGCCCTCCAAGTTGCCGCAAATGTCCTGTTGCAGCGCGTGAAACCTAGTTCTTTCGATCGGCATTCAGACTCGGCAACTGCAGGCAGAAGTGCGAGTACTGCCCCCGTCTGCCCTTCGTTCAGGTGGTGCCCAACAGCAACTCCCTGCGCTAGGGAGTGAGGCGCCACAATATTTCACACTTGTTTTAATTATTTGCACATGTATGTAACTTGTCAACCGTTTCATACTTAGGTAAAATTAGTTTTTATTTCTTCAATGGTTATGACGATGTCTTTACGTTTATTCGAATCCTTCTCCGACGCCTTTCTTCCAAACTTCGGGACGAGATAGCGACATGGCGGTCACAAGACGAAAACGCGCTGCCGCTGCCGACGCCGCCGAGGAAGTAAGGAAGCCTCGCACCGACCCGCGGCGACTTAAGGCGTTCGCGCAGCGGCTGAACCTGATGTTGGGTGAAATGGGCCTTCCCGAACGCGGTCGTGCGAAGCACATCAAGGAACGCGTCGGCGTGAGCGGTACGACGGCCGCTAACTGGCTGCGCGGGCAAAGCTATCCGAGCTTTGAAGAGTTCGGAAGAATGGGACGATTGGGCGTAAACCCTGTTCTTCTGTTTCCCGACGCGGCAGAATTAGCGCGTACGAGCGCCAAGACTAGTGTTGCTGCATCCACGGTATCGAAGCACCTCGCGCGGCTCATCGGCGCCGGCGAGGTCATGGCGCTCCCCCAGTTGCAAAGCGACGACGGTGAATGGGACCACACGGCCATGCCCAATGGCTTGTGGCAGCAACTACTCGGCCGTGACCTCGACGGCTTTGTTGTGCTTCACATGAAGGGCGACGCCATGGCTGAGCGCATCCGGGATGGTGCGCCGCTGCTGCTCGACACAAACATGACGCAGATTACCGATGACAACGGCATCTACGCCCTTTTGCTCGGCGAGGCGGTGATCGTGCGGCGCGTCCAACGGCGTCTTCAGGGCGGATTTGTTATTGCGTGCGACAACGGCTCCATCGCAAGCGAGATCGTCGATCGGCTGGGATCGCACCGCGAAGGTTCCGCAACGGCTCGGGATCTGCTCATACTGGGTCGCGTCGCGGCAGCCGTTCAGAAGCTATAGCACCGGTCGGTCAAATCAGGCCGCCACAGTGAAATGGCGCCTATTCAGATTGGCAGGGGTACTCCGGGGTCGGGTCGACGACCGTAGGCTCGCGGAAACCTCAATCCGGGTCCGAGAACTCGGCAATGACTTCGCCCGCCTTGCCCAATTGGCAAACGAGCGCCTCGACGCACATCGGGTCGAAGTCGGAGCCTTTTCTGGACTCGAGGTTGCTCATCGCCAATGCAGCCGCATTGGCTCCGTTGCGACCTGGCTTCGATGTGAGCAAGTCGAATGCCTCCGCTACGGCCACGATTCGAGCGGATAACGGTATGTCGTGACCTTTCAGGCCCTTCGGATAGCCGCCGCCGTCGTAGTGCTCGTGATGGTACAAACAGATCTCCGCGCCCATTTGCAGAATTTCGGACGAACTTTGACCGAGCAGCCTGTTGCCGATCTCCGTGTGTTCTCTCAGCGCCTGCTCTTGTGCGTAGGTGATCGGGTCGCCCGCGAGTAAGATATCGTCGGCAACGCCGATCTTGCCAACATCGTGCAGCGTGGACGCAACTTCGATGCATTCCACAACTTCCGGCGGCAACTCCATTTCCTCAGCGATCATCCTTGCGTAAGCCGCAATCCGGACGATCCGGAAGCCCTCCTGATGCGCGTGGTACTCAGACAGGTTGGCAGCGAGCATGATGGTCTCACGTTCGCGATAACGGAGCTCCCGCACCGCCGCAGCGATTTCTCGCTCAAGCAGCTTCGTACGATCTTTCAAGAGCAGGTGCTGATCGTGCAATCTCAACAAATTACGGCAACGGGCACGGCATTCGTATGCGTCATACGGTTTGAGCAGGAAATCCGTCACCCCTGCATCAAAAGCAGCATGACGAATCTTGGTGTCCTCGACGATCGTTACCATCACGATCGGCACTTCTGCGCAGGTCGGCAATCGCCTCAGCCGGCGAATCGTTTCGATGCCATCTATCTCATTCATCTTGTGATCAGTCAAAATGAGGTCTGGAGCCTTGACCTTCGCCCACTCAATTGCTTCGAGGGGGTTCGCGAGCATCTTCACGCCGATATTCGGGTCGATGCCGTGGATGACTTTCGCAAGAATCATCCGGGAAGTGCTCTGATCGTCGATAACGAGAACATGTCGCGCAGCGATCGCGAACCTCTCGCTACCGGCCAAAGCGTGCCTCAGATCGACTGCGGTTGACATTTCTTCAAAATGAACCCAGCAGGAAGTTCAATGAATTTACATTGAATGGTCTGGTCGACAGCAGATCAGAAGGGTTAAATTATGTCTTGAACGTCTACGGTCCGAACGGCGTCCGCGATAGCCGCGACCTGCGCGCCGCGCTCGCTATCCTCGCCGAGTGCGGACGGGCGAGGATGGAGGAAGACGGGCGTCGGCGGGCAGTGGCGATCAATCCGGCGCTGCTGGTTGAGCGGGAGTGACCTTCGGGTGTTACTACTGTGGCGTTATACCGAGACGGCCTGCAGGCGGATCGTGTCCCGTGGCGCCGCTGCTTTTCCATGGTCACGGATGGTGATGTCGACGTCGCAGCCGAGCCGAGTCAGCAGCCGCATCATGCGCTCTACCGACACGTCGCGGAATTGACCATTGAGCAGCCGCGAAACGTCCGGCTGACTGAGGCCCATGCGTTTGGCCGCCGCGACCTGGGTCAACTCTTGCGCGGTGATGACCCCCTGAATCCGCGTCACCAGTTCCGCTTTTAGCAGATGGGTTTCGGCATCGGGAAATCCGAGATCGGCGAAAACGTTCTTGGTGCCGCGCTTGATGCGGGTACGCATGAGTCTCTCCCGATCAGTGCTGCTCGATCTTCTCCTGCAGCCAAACCTTGATGAGCGACTGATACGGCACGTCACGGGCGTTGGCCGCCGCCTTGATCGAGTCGAGCAGGTGCTGCGGCAGGCGCAGCGAGATCGTCTTGGTCGAGGGTTTCAGGTTCGGCAGCACGACGCGCTGAGCCTTCGCCCAGTCCAGATATTCCGTCGAGTCGCTGCCCTTGGCCTCCCAGAAGGCGCGCTCTTCCGTCTCGCTCTTGAACTTCGGCAGCAGCTTAGCTTGCTTGGTCATAGATGGCCCTTTCCTTCCGGTGCATGTCGCGCGCCGAGATCACGCGAATCAGCGTGCCGTCGGCGCGCAGAGTGAATGTAATGTGCAACGTCCGCCCTTCATGCGTTTTGCCCAGCGCGTGGAACCGCGATTCCTGCCCGCCATGGCGTGCATCTTCCAGCAGCAGCAACGGCTGGTTGAAAAACACCTCCTCGGCCTCGGACTGGGTGACGCCGTGCTTCTCGTTCTTGCGGGCGTTGCCGTCGTCCCAGTCAAAGCCGGCAATCCGGGACAGGTCGATCATTGACGTATATTGCCATAATATACAACAGCACGTATCCTTTCGCTCGCTTTCCAGCCTGTATGCGAGCGCCGGCGGGCCGTGGCGATCAATCCGGCGCTGCTGGTTGACGGGAGTGGCCTTCGACAATTCGATTTCGACACCGGAGGGTGCTGCTACCGTCGCACCGGCGCGGGGTTACAGGCGCAATAGCTGTTTAGCGTCAAGTCGGACGGAATGCCTCGCCCGCCAAGACTGAATCAGGCCTTTTCCCTTCCAACCCTCGATCTGGCAGCCCTGGTTTGGCGCACTATAAGTGTTCAGTCGGGGCGAAAATTCGTGCATGCGCGATGTACGGTCTCAGGTGGTGGTCGAAAGCAATCGTCCGGGTTTCGCCGGAACCGGCCGCGGCGAGGACATGGCTTTTAAGGCCCCGTTCAAGGGTGACAGGGGTGCCGTCCTCCCATCGTACGGCAGCTATTTTATTCAGCGTCACAACGCAAACGTTTGGGGTGCTTCTTTCCACGCCCGCACAGTACGTGTCAGTTCAGAATGAACACAGCGTTTGCCCTGCTCTCCCGCTTCGAGTCCCCGACAGTAAGACTTGAAGATATCTCAGTCGAGTACTTCGGGCTGAAAAAAGAAAAAGCTTACGAACGCGCCGCACTCAACGAGTTGCCAGTGCCGACGTTTCGGGCGTCGCCGAGTCAGAAGGCTCCGCGCCTGGTTCACGTGGACGATCTTGCGCGCTGGCTCGATGAGCAGCGTGCGCGCGCCCGCGAGCAGTGGGAACGGTCTCAAGTGTGATCCCCGGCCGCCGGTGCAAGGACTCTGGTTTGAGTTTTGTGTAGGTCCGCCACAGACCGTTCAAGTCCTTATGCCCAGTCACTTGGGCGACTTCGTGGATCTGGTAGCCTGCCTCGAACAAGCGGCTCGCCGCCTCGCGCCTGAGATCGTGAAATCGCAGGTTCGCTATGCCAAGCTTAGCCTTCGCCCGGGTGTAGCGCGCACCAACGGACTTTTCGTCATAGGGGAAAACGCGCTCGTCGATTCTGGGCTGACGCTGCAAGATGTCCCAAGCTTTACCGAGCAGCGGGAATTCAAAGTTATTGCCGATTTTATGACGTGGGTCCTTCATGTCGCGCAGAACGCACGTACGACGCTTCGTGTCTACGTCCTCCCACCGCAGCCGACAGATCTCCCCGATCCGTTTCGCAGACCAGATGGCAAATTCCATGATGTCGATCATCGGGATCACCGAGCGCTCGTCCTGCTCGGTGAAGAACTTGATCAGACTGTCGAGCTCCTCGCGCGTAGGCCTTCTGTCGCGGCGGTGCGACCGTGCAACGAGCTGCAGCTTATCGAGTAACGGCCGCGCGTCATCCAGTGCGACCGTCGAAACAGCGAGATTCCATGCCACCTTCGCCATGCCGAGCGGGCCGCGCAGGAATACGAGATCCTGCAGCACCGTCGCTGGTCCTGCGCCTTTTGCCTGACGTGCTCGGCAGTGCTCAACCACGTCGCTCGCCTTGAGGGCAGCTGCCGGCTTTGCGGCGATCGGCCAGTCCTGAAGCATCTCTAGCGTGAAGCGGTGCGTGCGGCCGAGCGGCTTGATCGGATCGACCTCTTTTATGTAACGACGGATGAGATCACCGACCGTCGCACCCGTGCCTGTGCCCCGGGTTTCAAGTTTCGCCGGATCCTGAAGTTCGGTCTCGAGCCTCTTTGCCCAGCTCGATGCCACTGCGCGCTTATCGAACGTTCTGCGCCTGGGAATAGACCAGCTTTCCATCGCGCTTGATTCGAACCAGGGCCTTGTAGCACACGCCGCCATCGGCACGTTTCAGGGAAATAATGGTTGCCATCAGCCTCCCCCAACATTGGTGTATCTTGGGCTCAAATCATACTTTAGAAGCGGTGTACCTGGTACACTTTAGGTACACCTAAATGGCGAGAAACGGGGGGAAACGGTGGAAAATGGCGAGAAATCGACCAAGTCTTGTTGAGATATAAGTGACTGATATTAAGCTAAACTACGGAAAAAATGGAGTTCATCAGCTCTGTGTCGCTCCGATGATGGACTGGACGGACAGGCATTGCCGTGTCTTCCTGCGGCTGGTGAGCCCGCGCGTGATGCTCTACACGGAGATGGTGACCACGGGGGCACTGATCCACGGCGACGTGCCGCGCCATCTGGATTTCAGCGCGGAGGAGCATCCGGTCGCGCTGCAACTGGGCGGGAGCGAGCCGGCCGACCTCGCGCACTGCGCGAAGCTCGCCGCGCAGTGGGGCTACGACGAAATCAACCTGAACGTGGGCTGTCCAAGCGAACGCGTACAACGCGGCGCGTTTGGTGCCTGCCTGATGGCCGAGCCTGCGTTGGTGGCCGAGTGCGTGCGCGCGATGCGCGAGGCCACCAGCCTGCCGGTGACGGTAAAGCACCGCATCGGCATCGACGCCGTGGAGGCGTACGAATTCGTGCGCGATTTCGTCGCACAGGTCGCCGCGGCCGGCTGCTCCACGTTCATCGTGCATGCCCGCAACGCCGTATTGAAGGGACTCTCGCCCAAGGAGAACCGCGAGATCCCGCCGCTCAAGTACGCGTACGTCCACCAGCTCAAGCGCGATTTTCCCCAACTCACGATCGTGATCAACGGCGGGATTACCCGGTTGGACGAAATCGAGGCCCAGCTCGAACACGTCGACGGCGTGATGCTCGGCCGTGCCGCCTACCATGACCCCTGGCTGCTGGCGCTTGCCGGGGAGAAACTCCTGGGCGCCGCAGGCGGTTCCCGCAGCGCAGTCGCCTCGGGCATGCACGCCTACGCGAAACGCCACATCGCAGCCGGCGGCCACCTGCGCCAGATCACGCGCCACCTCTTGGGGCTGTATCACGGCCACGGGCGGGCGCGTGCCTGGCGGCGCCTGCTCTCGGACGCCGGGCGGCTTGCATCCAATGACCCGGACCTGATACTCGAAGCCGTGGACGCCGCCGAGTCCCGCGCACCGCTCGCCGCCTAGCCGTCCGGTTGCGGGACGGCGTTTCGCGCCCGCCCTCCCCCGTCCGTCCCTCCGGGCGTATCATCCCGGGCACACTTTCCCTCCGGAGCCTGCCCCATGAGTGCCGTCCTCAAGCCCAGCACCGCCCTGCGCGACCGCGTCAGCAAGGAAGAATGGGACGTGCGCGTCGACCTCGCCGCCGCCTACCAGCTGGCCGCGCACTACAAGTGGACCGACCTGATCTTCACCCACTTCTCGGCGCGCGTGCCCGGACCGGAACACCACTTCCTGATCAATCCGTACGGCCAGATGTTCGACGAGATCACGGCGTCCAGCCTCGTGAAGATCGACCTTCATGGCAACATCATCGAAGACCCGACGGGGCTGGGCGTCAACGAAGCGGGCTTCGTGATTCACGGCTGCATCCATGAAGCCCGCTCCGATGCGCTGGCGGTGCTGCACACCCACACCCGGGCCGGGGTCGCCGTCTCGGCGATGACCAAGGGCCTGCTGCCACTCAGCCAGCATTCGCTGCGCGTGATCAGCGAGCTGACCTATCACGACTACGAAGGTATTGCGCTGGACATGGACGAGCGCACCCGCCTGACCGGCGACCTCGGTGCCACGAGCCGGGCGATGGTCCTGCGCAACCACGGCCTGCTGACGCTCGGAAAATCGGTCAGCGAAGCCTTCGAGATCATGTATTTCCTCGAATGCTCCTGCCAGATCCAGATCGATGCGCTGTCCGGTGGCCAGGACACGGTCACGCTGATCGGCGCGGGAACCGTGGAAAAGGGACGCGAGCAGTTCAACCGGCCGCGCACCAACGGTGGCAAGCACTGGCCGGCGCTGCTGCGCATGCTCGATCGCCGCGGCAGCAACTACAACACTTGATCTTCAGGCCGGAACCGGCGCGGGCCGGCGCGCCGGCAGCTTGAGCACGGTCAGGATCGTCACCAGAAGCACGCCCGAGGCCGTGAAGAACACGGCCTGCGGGTGGCCGTGGTCGAGCAGCCAGCCGAAGTACACGGGCGCCAGCACCGACCCGAGGTCCAGGCCCGAATAGACAAACCCGTAGACCGCGCCGGTGGATCCCGGCGGCGTGGTCTGGCGTACCAGCAGGTCGCGCGATGGGTTGGTCATGCCGTTGGCAAAGCCTGAAACCGCGAACAGCAGCGGCAGCGCAAGCACCGGCATCCAGAGGGATGCAATCACCAGCATGAAGATCGAGCTCACCGCCATCCCCCCGGACGCCACCCGCTCCGGTCGCCAGCCGCGCGCCGCGACAATGCCGCCGACCAGGATGCCTCCCGCCGCGCCGAACATGTAGGTCGTCAGTGCGGCCGAGGCCTGCGCCGGACCGATGCCGTAGGCAGCCACCAGCGCCGACACCCCGAAACTCAGCACGGCGATGAACACGATCGCCACCAGCAGGAAGTAACCGAAGCACATCAGCACGGGCACCGAACTCAGCACCTTGATGTCCTCCGCGTATCCCGACTTCTGACTCAGTCCGCGGGTCGGTCTGACTTTCAGCGCGTCGCGGTTGAGGAGCACTGCGACGAGCACGAGGCTGCCGAGCGCGGCGCCGGCGAGGATCGTCCCGTGCCAGCCCAGCACGCCGACCGTCGCGGCGCTGAACAGCGGCGATACCGCATAGCCCAGGCTGCCACCGACCCCGTGCGAGCTGTACGCATACGGAAGTCGCGGCTGAGACACCCGACCGTTGATGATCGCGAAATCACTCGGATGGAATACGCTGTTACCCAGACCGCCGATCACCGCCGCGACAACCAGCATCTCGTAGCTCTGCGCAAGTCCGGCAATCAGCGCACCGAGCACGCTGAACGCCAGGCCCAGCGCCAGGACGCGCTGCGCGCCGAACCGGTCCACCGCGAACCCCGCCACCGTCTGGAAGATCCCGGACATCAGGTAATACAGGCCGATCACCGCGCCGAGCGCCGTATAGCTGACGCCCAGATCCTCCTTGATGAACGGAAACAGCGGCGGCACAAGCACCTGGAAGAAATGCGATATCGCATGCGCCACCGCGACCAGGCTGATGACCCGGACGTCCTGCCGCAGCGGAACTGCGACCGCGCTCATTCGGAGCCGCGCGCGAGGAGATCTCTGACGAAGCGCGTCACCGCGGCGAAGGTCTTTTCGGGCTGCTCCTTGTGCGGCGTGTGCCCGCAGTCGGCGAGCTTGATCAGTTCGCATGGCCCGCCAACCTTCGCCGCGATGGTGTCGAGCTGGGCCATCGTGCCGTAGGCGTCGTCCTCGCCCTGGATACACATCAGTGGACAGCGGATGCCCGGCAGGACGTTTTCGATGTTCCACTGCTGGAACCCGGGCGACATCCACGCGTCATGCCAGCCGAAGAAGGTCTTCTCAGGATTGCGATGGTGGCGGCCGAGTTTCTGCGGCAGGTCCGTGGTCTCGAACGCATGCCGCGCAGCGCGTATGCCGTCCATGTTGAGCTGCTCGATCATCACATGCGGCGCCTCGATCACCATTCCGCGCAAGGGGCGGCCGGTGCCCGCGTAAATCAGGGAAATCGAGGCACCGTCGCTGTGGCCGACCAGGATCGGCGTGTCGATCGCAAGTGCTGCCAGCAGTTCCGGCAGCGCGACCTGCGCCTCGCGGTGCATGAAGTCGAACGGCCGTGGTTCTTCGAGCACGTCCGACTGACCGTAGCCGTAGCGTGCATACACCAGCGCCGGGCAGCCCGTGGCGGCCGATACCTTCTGTGGGAAATCGCGCCACTGCGTGATCGAACCCAGCCCCTCGTGCAGGAACACCAGCACGGGCTTCTTCGGATCGGCCTCGATACGCTGGTATTCGAGCCTGTGACCGGCGGCGGAGATGAACGGCATGGTCTGTGCAAATGCGGGCTGAAAAGCGGCGGAGCGCGCAGAATATCATGTGCAACCCGCCGTCCCGCATCCGTTTCGCCCGGCGATAATGGGGCCCCATGCGCGCCACCGCCTACGTCGTCCTCGCCGCCACCCTGCTTCTCTGGTCGGGCAACTGGATCGTCGCCCGCGCGGTGCGCGATTCGATTACTCCCGGCGTGGCGACCTCCGGGCGGCTGCTGGTCGTGATCCTCGTGCTGCTGCCGTTTGCCTGGCGCGGCCTGGTACCGAAGCTGCGTGCGCTCGCCGCGCGCGACTGGGGCGTGCTCGCTCGGCCTGGGATTCACCGGCGGCGGCCTGCACCTGTCGATGCAGTGGCTCGGGCTGCACTACACCACGGTGACCAACGGCACCCTGTACCTGTCCACCTCGCCGATCTTCATCCTGCTGCTCGCCGCGGTGTTTCTTGGCGAGCGCATCCGCGCGCGTCAGTGGACCGGGCGTCTCGATCTCGTTTTCCGGCGTCGCGCTGATCGCCGCGCACGGCGACCTGCGCGCGCTTGCCGCCCTGTCCTTCAACATCGGAGACGTGCTCGCGATTGGCTCGATGGCGATGTGGGCGAGCTACACGATCCTGCTCGGCAGACGCCGCGACACGCTGACCCTGCCGCAACTCCTGCTGATGGTCTGCGTGCTGGGCCTCGCGTTCATGCTGCCCTGGCTTGCCTGGGACCTGCGTCATGCCACCGGTCCGACGCTCACGACCACCGGCATGTTCGCGGTGCTGTATTCGGCGATCGGCTCGCTGCTGCTCGCCTACGCGGGGTGGAGCTATGTGGTCGCGCGCATCGGTGCCGCGCGCGCCGGCGCGACCATGCACCTGATGCCGGCGATCGCGGTCGGCATGTCGGCGCTCTTTCTTGGCGAGTATCCGGTCTGGTACCACTTCGCCGGCATCGCGCTGATCCTCGCGGGCGTGGGGCTGTCGTCTTCCGGCTATCGCGTAAAAGACAAGGTTGTTGTGTAATCGCACAACAAGACTATCCTGTGACGCGCTCCAGTCGGTCGATTTTAGGAATATAACTTTAACTTTCTTGCTTCTCTGTTTGTGGCATTTGGTAGGAAGAAGAGGAGTCTATTGTCGTCGCCGGCACGGATTGCATGAAAAGGCCGAAAGACCTTCCCGACCAGCTGCACGGCGTGGCCGAACCGCACGCTCGCAGCCGCAAGGTGCACGGAATGTATGTCTCCGGCACCTGGATTCCGCTCCCGGGAATTAGCGCGAATCGCCTTGCATATATGTCACATCCGACATATTGTGTAGTCCTTGGCCCGACCAGAGAAGGTGCTCCTTCCTACTGCTGCACTGTGAAATCAAGACGCTGCCAACTTCCAGGGAGACCAGGATCGAGAGCGGCGTGCTGCCGGGACTTCGATTTAGCCATTCAATGAGTAGCCATATGAATCCCGCAAAACTGAAGAAATTGCGTGCCGCCGGTTGGAAGGAGACCAGCGTCAAGGAGTTTCTCCACCTAAGCGACGAAGAGGCGATGCTGGTGGAACTCAGATTGAACTTGGCAGATGCGGTAAAGGCATCCCGACAAAAGCGCGGACTATCCCAGATAGGCCTCGCGCAGCGCATGAAGTCAAGCCAGTCACGCGTGGCCAAGATGGAATCGGGTGATCCCTCAGTGTCCCTGGATCTGATCGTGCGCGCCTTTTTTGCTTCCGGCGGTACTCGCCAGGAACTGCAACGTGCGTTTGGTGAGAAGAGTAAGCTGGCGGCTTGATGCCTTCCAGACTGTAAATCGTCAAGGGCAGCGTTAAGTGTCCTTCCCCGGCGCAAGCGCCTAAGTCAGATTTCGAACTGAATGGCGTGAGGATCGAACCGTGAAAACAGTGCTTCTTGACGTGCGCGCCCCTGCAGACGCCATGGACGATGCCCTGAAGACCTGGAAGTCGGGAGAGCCCGAAGGCTCCGCGCGAGTCAGCTTCGCGACCCCCGAGTTGCTCTGGCAAGTGCTGACCGCCAAACGCTGGGAGCTTCTCAAAGCGCTTTGCGGCGCGGGCCCTGTTTCGATCCGCGAAGCCGCGCGACGCGTGGGCCGGGATGTGAAGGCGGTTCATTCCGACGTTACCGCCCTGCTGAAGGCCGGCGTACTCGATCGTGTCGGAGGTGGCGGAGTTGTATTCCCATACGCAGCAGTGAAGGTCGAATTCTTGCTTGAGGCAGCCTAGGGCTTCGCCAGCGGAAACACCGGCCCGAGCGGGCGCATGCGCAGGCCGCCCCGCAGCCGCCGGAACGGCAGGTTCACCGGGTCCGCCACCATCTCGCCCGGCGACTGGACCACCAGCACGTCCTGGGCGATCGGTTCGAAATCGGCGCGGAAATGCACCGAGCTCTTCAGCGCGACGATCCGCTGCGCACGCGGCTCCACGCCGAGGTGCCGGAACGGCGCCTGATCCATCGCCTGCACCCTCATGGTCGAGACCACCACCCTCACCCCGCCGAAGCTCAGCAGAGCCATCGGGCCGAGCGCGAGCGTCCAGCCTTTCATCATCGGGCCGTGACAGGTCATGCGCCCGTCGCCGAGGCTCTCCACCTTCCACGGCCGCACCAGCGGCTGCTCGCCCCAGGCGCGGGTCTTGGCGCCTACGCCGAGCGTGATTGTGGCGCCGAGGCCCGCAGCATGCGCGGCGCGTGCCGCTTCCGGATCGTGCAGCACGCCGAGCACCGCGCGTTGCGCGTTGTTGCGGATCAATGCGTCGAGCAGGCCCACGGTATCCGCGCTGCCGCCCGCGCCGGGGTTGTCCTGCGTATCGGCGAGGACCACCGGAAGCGACACGGCCTGCGTGCGGCGCATCGCCTCGTGCACAGCTTCGTCGGGCGTGTATAGTCGTCCCGCGTATTGGGGCTCCGCCTCGAGCACGCTGCGGTAGAGCGTTTCCATTGCGCGTTCGGTCGCCGGTGCATCCCAGCCGTATGCGAACACGGCCGCGCCGCAGTCGCGAATGTCCGCGGCCGGGAATCCTGGCGTGAACGAAGTGCTCGCGACCTGCCCGTCGATCAACCTGTCTCCCAGCGCATAGATCGATTTCGACGGCTCGAGCGTCGAGCACTGCCACGTGAGCGGAATCAGGTAGGGCATCTGGCGGTAGGCTTTCGCGGGCTTCCTGCCACGCGCAATGATCTCGGCGAGGAGCCGTCCCGCTTTGACGCCCGTATCGGCCATATCCACATGCGGGTAGGTGCAGTAGGCGACCATCGCGTCGCTGAGCGCGAACATCTTCGGCGTGGTGTTGGAATGCAGGTCGAGGCTCGCCACGACGGGCACCTCCGGTCCGACCACCGCACGGATGCGGGCGAGCAGTTCGCCTTCCGGATCCTCGCAGTGCTCGGCCACCATTGCGCCGTGCAGATTGAGATAGATTCCGTCCACCGGCAGCGCAGCACGCAGGTCATGGAGCAGCATTGCAGCGATGCGCTCGAACGCGTCCTCGGTCACGTAGCCCGCTGGCGTAGTCGAGGTCCAGAGCAGCGGCAGCAGGGTCGCCCCCGTGGGCCGGAGCACCTCAAGCGCACCGGCGATCGACTGATTCATTCCGTCGAAGCGCGTGAGGACTTCCGCGCCACGCACCAGGGGCGGACGATCGCCCGCTTCCGCGAAATCCGCGTAGGTGGTTTTCTTCGGCTGGAACGTGTTGGTCTCGTGCATGAAGCCGCCGACCGCGATCCGCTTGCCGTTCAGTGAAGCCACTACCGCCTCCCTTCCGATGGCGCAAAGGCTCGGGTGGCTGCCACGCCCGGCCTGCCTAACTCTCCTGCATCGCCACACCGCGCCGAGCGGGCAGAATTCCCAGCTGCGCCACCCGCTCCTGCGTGTACAGATCGTTCCAGTTGGCCCAGGACTGGTCGGTGACCTGGTAGGTGTCATAGCTGCGCGCGGGGATGTCCATGCGCTTGCCGGCGATATGCACGTGCCGGATGCGGGTCTTGTCCTGCAGGATCGCGACGTTCTTCAGCGGAGAACCCTGCACGGCGATGAAGTCGGCGGCGCGGCCCGGCTCGAGCACGCCAAGCGACCCGCCGTCGGTCATGAACCCGGCCGTGACCGAGGTCGCCGCGCGCAGCGCTGCCGCCGGCGTGAAGCCGAGGTCCTTCACGAACAGTTCGATTTCGCGCGCGTGCCACTCGCCGTAGGGCGTCACGGCGAAGCCGGTGTCGGTCCCGGTGAGCATCGGAATGCCCGCGCGCTGCGCCTTTCTGAGGTTCTCGCATCCGACTTCGTATTCGCGCTGCACGATGCCGATGCGGCCCTTGAGCCAGGCCGGTTCGGTCGGCCGGGTGAAGTCCACGATGTTGCGCGGAAACGTCAGCGTGGGCCCGATGGTGCTGCCGCTCTTCAGCATCGCATCGATGCACTCGTCGTCCAGGTAGTAGGCATGGAAGATCAGGTCCACGCCCGCGCGTGCCGCGTACAGCGTGGCCTCCCTGCCACGCGCGTGCGCCACGACCTTGCGCCCGAGCCGGTGCGCCTCGGTGACGATCTCGGTGGTCTCTTCCTGGTTGAACGCCGCGACAAACTCGCCATCGGGACGGCGCTGCACGCCATCGAGCGCGATCTTGATGCAGTCGACGCCGTTCTTGACCTGCACGCGGATTTCCTCGATCGACTCGGCGCGACTGGTGACGAGGCGCCCGATCGAGGTGTCCGGCACCCCGATCCAGGTCGGATACCAGTCCGTGAGGCCCTGGCGCGTGGTCAGGTAGCGCCCGGCGGCGGTGACCCGCGGCCCGTCGAACAGGCCGAAATTGATGGCATTGCGCACCGAGAGGCTGACCTGGCCGGCGTCCCCCGGAGCGCAGATCGAGGTGTAGCCGGCGGCAACGCACTTTTGCGCAAAGAACAGGCCGCGCAGCGCGCGAAATTCCATCGGCTGGTAGAGGTCGATGTCCTCCTCGGACTTGGCATTGCCGTAGGCCAGGTGCGTGTGCACGTCCTGCAACCCGGGCATGACGAAGAACTTCCCGTAGTCGAGCACCGTATCGCCGCGACCGGTGCGCGGCGCGGCGTCGGTGGCGCCTGTCCAGCTGATCCTGCCGGCGGCATCGAACACCAGGGTCTGGTTCCGGTGTTCGGCGTCTTCGTTACCCGTGAACAGTGCACCGCAGCGAACGTGAGTGGGCATGTCGGCTCCTTGGTCGGGAGATCAGTGGGGAATGTTCAACTCAGTATAGTTGCCTCGGCAGCCAGAGCGCCAGTTCTGGAAAGACGATCAGGATGCCGATCATCAGCAGCATGACGGCCAGGAACGGCAGCGATGCCCGTGCGATGTAGGTGATCGAAAACTGCGGCAGGACGCCCTGGATCGTAAAAAGGTTGAGGCCGAACGGCGGCGTCACCAGGCCGATCTCGGCCAGCAGGACGAAAGTGACGCCCCACCAGATCGGGTCGTAACCGAGCTTCAGGATGATCGGCATGACGAACGACAGCGTGAGCAGCATCATCGCCATCGAGTCGAAGAACATGCCGAGGATCAGGTACATCACGACGATCGCGAACATCGTGCCGTACTTGCCGAGATCCAGCCCCAACACCATGTTCGAGAGTTTCGCGGTCGCGCCGATGTCCTGGAATACGAAGGACAGCAGGTGCCCGGCGAAGATGATGTAGGCGATCATCGCTGTCACCTTGACGGCGGACAGCGTTGCGTCGCGCACCATCGCATAGTTGAGGCGTCCGTAGTACCAGGCGATCCCCAGCGAAAGCACCGCGCCCAGCGAAGACGACTCGGTTGGCGTCATCAGTCCACCGAAGATCGAACCCATCACGATCACGATCACCGTGACCCAGGGGATCAGGTCCTTCAGCGCCCCGATACGCTCCTTCCAGGTAGAGGACGTCGAGGCTGGCGCGAGCGAGGGCTTGAGCTTCACCATGATGACCACCGTGAGCATCAGCATGAGCATCAGCATGATGCCCGGGATCATCGCGGCTGCGAACAGCCGTGCCACGGAGACGTTCTCCCAGGAACCGTAGACGATCAGGATCAGGCTCGGCGGCACCAGCACGCTCAGCGTTCCGCCCACCGCAATCGCGCCGAGGGAGAGCTTCGGGTCGTAGCCGCGCTTCTCCATTTCCGGGTAGGCGATCATGCTGAAGGTGGCGGCTGCAGCGACGCTCGAGCCGGAAATCGCACCGAACACGCCATTGGAGGCGACGACGACCGAGGCGAGACCGCCGGGCAGCCAGCCCAGCCACTTGTCGAGCGCAGCAAAGAGCAGGTGCACCGCACCGCTGCCAGAAAACACCGCGCCCATGAAAATGAACACCGGCATCGCCAGCAGGGTGTAGGAGTTGAGCGACTCCCAGGACGTCCAGGCCAGCTGCACGAGGGGTTTGTCGAGGATCAGCAGCCCCGCCATGGCGGTGAGGCCCATGGCGGCGCCGATCTCCAGGCCGAACGCGAGCAGGAGCAGCAGCCCGCCGATCAGCACGAAGGTCAGTAGTTCGGGACTCACGGCTCAGAATTCCTCATTGCTGAACTCGTCCACCATGCGGCCCGCGAAGAGGTCACGGATGCCCTGGATCAGGCGGGCGAGCACAAGCAGCGCAAACAGCGTCAGACCGACCGGCATCGCCATCTGCGGCCACTTCAGCGGAACCATCAGCAGGGAGTTGGAGCGCATGTCGCGCGCAAAGGAATCGGCGAGGAACTGCCAGTTGACCCAGGCCGCGGCGACCACGAACAACAGACCCAGCGCCAGTGTCACCACCCGGACCGGACTCGCAATGGATGAGGGAAACTTGCCCACCAGAAAGGTGATGCGGATATGGCTCTGGTCGCGGGCACAGAAGGAGAGCCCCAGAAAGCTGATCGCGATCAGTGCATAGCCGCCGAACTCATCCGAAAGGATCAGCGGGCGCTCGAGCACGTAACGCGAAAACACCTCGACCATCGTGAGGCCGATGATGGCAAGCAGCACGAGGCCGGCTGCATAGCCGGCCCCGTAGGACAGTTGCTCGTTGAACCTCCGGAACTTCTCCAAGAGGCGGCTTTACTTGGCCATGTCCCTGATGAAGGCCACCGACGGGCCCCTGGCGTGGCTTGCCGCGACCTGCAGCACCGTCTTGCCCTGTGGCCCGGCCGTTTCCAGCCACTCCTTCACCACGGGCTGCATCAGTGCCATGGCCTTCTTCACCTCGGATTCTTCGGGCAGCACCATTTCGGTCTTGCTCGCACGGATCCACAAGTCATAGGTGTAGGTCATCTGCTCGACCGCCAGGGCGATCTCGTGGGTCAGCATCGCCGAGGCCCTGGCCAGACCATCCTTCTGCTGCTGGTCGAGCTTTTCCCAGGCCTTGAGGTTGACCGCGATGACCTGCGGGAAAATCGGCGTCACAGGCCAGACCGAAACGTACTTCGCCATCGCGGTCAGCCCACGTTCGGCGCCGAAGCTCTTGCTGGTGGTGATTGCGTCGACCGTGCCGCGGCTGAGCGCCTGCTCGATCTCGGCCATCGACAGCGTCAGCGGGCTGCCCCCCAGCGCGCGCAGCGCCGAAGTCTGGGTGCGGCCCGAGGCACGCATCTTCACGCCCTTGAAGTCTGCCAGCGTCTTGATTGCCTTGTTGCCCCACAGGGCGTCGTTTGCAAGGCTGATCGAGGCACCGAGGATCTTGAAGCCGGCTTTTGCGGTATAGGCATCCAGCGCTGCCTGCATCTTCGGGTCGAGGAGCGCTTCGGCGTATTCGACCGCGCCATTGGGCATGGGCGAGAACAGACCCGGGATCCCGCCGAAGTCGAGCAGCGGATAGGTACCCGAGGCAGCCGGCACCGACTGCGTGCCCATCTGCACCCGGCCATCGCCGATCGCAAAGGCCGAATCCATGATGCTGTACTGCTTTTCCTTGATGTCCAGCTTGACCGTGCCCTTGGTCTCCTGGTTCACCAGCGACTCGAAGCGCCCGCCGGGCCGGAACGGCCAGACCAGCACGTTGGCGCGTCCGTAGGCGCCTTCCCAGTTGAATGTCAGTGTCGTCGGCGCGGCCTGCGAAACCGGCGCTGCGAGCATCCCGCACGCCAGAGCCACATGTGCGGCGACGAGCGCGATGCGCTTGCGATTGAAGAGATTCATGGTGCCTCCCTGGTCAGTAAGTGCATAAAGTTAAATCAGAGCCCGCCAACATTCAACACAAACTTTCTGCCCGGCGGATTTATTGGACGAATTCGTCCCGATTCGCCCGGATAACGCACTATTTCGGGTCCCTGACGAACGCCAACAGTGCATTCCCGAGCAGATTCTCGGCGGTGTTCACATGCGCAATGATCGAAGTGTGGTTGTGGCCGGGCAGTTGCAGCACCCGCGGCGCCCGGCCGCTGTGCTGCGCGATCCGGTGCGCAAGCTCGAGACAGTAGATGTCGAGCAGCGGGTTCTCGTACTCGGCGATCGCGATGAACGTGGGCACCCCCGCTTTCGCCCAGTGCAGGGCCGAGCGCTCCTCGAACAGTCCCGCATCGGTCCCGTAGTAGGCCTCGACTTTCCTGGCATTGGGATTGGACGCCAGGTTGTCGGCACGCACCCGGCCGCTGACCACGATCGAACCTGCGACACGGGGCCCGCCCTCCGAACCCGGCGCGCCGTAGGCATAGGACGCCGTATGCGCCGCTCCGGCCGAATGACCGAACACATACAGCTTTGCCGGGTCTGCGCCGATGGACACGGCGTTGTCCACCGCCCATTTCGCCGCCAGGCCGACATCGATCGTGCCCGAGGGATAGGCGAATTCCGGCGCAAGGCGGAACTCGACGTTGATCCCCACGATGCCGTGGCGCGCGAACCAGTTGCAGACGTTGCTGTAGACCTCGGTGGAACGGTCCTTCTCCCCGTCGACGAACGCGCCGCCGTGGACAAACAGCACCACCGGCGCGCCCTTCGCGCCGGCGGGTCTGTACACGTCCAGCACCTGGCGCGGATGCCCGCCATAGGCGATATCGCGCGAGGCCTGCACGCCGTCTTTCGGGCAACGCGCGAGCAGCGGCGTGAACGCATCGATCATCTGCCTGACGTGCACCGGAACGTTGCTCGCCCATTTCGGTCCGATTTCGGCCATCAGGCGGTAGACCTCGTCGGGGACTGCGATCTCGCCGCTCATCGTGCTCAAAGCGTCACACCGAAGATTTCAAACCGACGAATTTCCATTGCGAGTACTCCTCCATTGCGTAGCGTATTCCTTCGCGGCCGTAGCCCGACTGCTTGACCCCGCCGAACGGGTACATGTCGAGCCGGAACCGGCTCGCCTCGTTGATCCACACCGAACCCGAATCGAAGCGCTCGGCCACCTTCATCGCTGCATCCAGGCTCGCGGTAAAGCATGCGCCCTGCAGTCCGAACTGCGAGTCGTTGGCCTGTGCGATGGCGTCGTCCAGCCCCTGCGCCGGCTGCACCACCACCACCGGGCCGAATGCTTCCTCGCACAGCAGGCGCGACGCGCGCGGTGCGGACACGAGAATCCCGGGAGAGACGACAGCGCCATTGCGTACCGGTCGCAGCGCGACTTTCGCGCCCCGGTCTTCGGCATCCTGAACCATCGCCATCACCCGCTCGGCCGAGGCCACGTTCACCATCGGCCCGATGTCCACGCCCTGCTTCTTCCGGCAGTCCGACCTTGAGCGACTTCGCCGCGGCGACGAACAGTTCCAGGAAACGCCCGAACACCGCCTGCTCGACGATGATCCGCTGCGCGGAAATGCACTGCTGGCCGCTGGCCTCGAACCCGGCGCGTGCGATCTTCTGCGCGGCATCCTCGAGATTCGCATCGGCCAGCACGATGTTGGCTGCGCTCGAGCCCAGCTCCGCGCAGAATTTCTTCGCGCCGGCGGCGCGCGCCAAGGCCTCTGCTGCCGCGACACCGCCCGTCAGGCTGACCACCGCCACGCGCGGATGCGCCGCGAGCGCCCGCGCGGCCTCGCGGTCGCCCGGCACCACGTTGAACAGGCCGTCGGGCAGGCCCGCCTCCTTGCACAGCGCCGCGATCAGCAGCGCAGTCTCGACGCCGGTCGGATGCGGCTTCACCACTACCGCATTGCCGGTCGCCAGCGCGGGGCCGATCTTCTGCACGAGCAGGTTTGCCGGCGCGTTGAAGGGCGTGATTGCGCCGACCACGCCGCAGGGAATCCGCCGCGCCAGGCCCAGATGGCCCGCGCCCAGCGGCACGCTGTCCACCGGCACCAGTTCGCCGCGCCAGGTGGAGAGTTCGGCGACGCAGCCGCGCAGGAATTCCGCCACCCGCCCCGCTTCGAATGTCGCCGCGCGGCGCGGCTTGCCGATCGCGCGCACGATACTGTCGACGATCGGGCCGGTGTTCGCCGCCACGGTCCTTGCCATTGCCTCCAGCCAGGCGATGCGGGTCGCGGTAGGCACATGCCGGTGTGCCTCGAACGCCGCGGCAGCATTGCCGACCGCGGCTTCGACCAGGTCGGCACCGGCATCCGGCAGGCGGTAACTCAGGCTGCCGTCCACCGGACTGCGCAGCTCGATGCGTGCCACGGCGTCCGGCACGGCAACCGTGCGACCGCCGATCCACGCGCCGAGCTCGATGCTCACGGCTTGCCTGCCGCCGGCTTCACGCCGCGCTCGCGTTCCACATGCATGCGCACCAGGAAGATCAGCAGCGGGTGAACGCCTGCAGCCACGATACCCGGCGCATCGAAGTCGACCAGCAGCTTTCTCTGCCGGCCCTCGAGGTGGTACTTGTCCGCGTAGGCGCCTGGGTCGGCAAGGTGCGCATCGCGCGCGGCACGGTCGTTGGCCATGGCGAACAGCGCATTCGTGAGGCCCTGCAATTCCGGGGCGATCTGCGGGTAATGCGGCGCCGCTTCTGACACCGAGGCGGGGCTGTACCAGCCGAGCGAAGCGTAGTTGTGATGCCAGCTCGGGTTCAGCTGCACCACGTCGGGCACACGGTCACCGAGCATGCCGGCAGCGACGCCCCAGCAGCGCAGTTCGATGTTGCCGGTCCTGTCGAGCAGCGCGTCTTCGTAGCCGAGCAGCGTCTTCAGGCGTCCCTGCCGCAGCGGCTCCAGTGCCGCCTCATCGAACGCGAGCGCGGGATTGCTGTAATTGTCGGTGCCCGGGAAATGGGACATCCCGCCGCTGGCCATCACCACGGCGCGCACGCCGAGCGCGGCCAGGCCCCGGCCCAGCGCCTGCCCGAACAGGTAGCAGCGTTCCATGGTTGGTTGTGGCGGCAGATAGGCGTTCACGAAGATCGGAAGGATCGGCGCATCGCCGATGCCCAGGTGCGTCATCGGGATGCCCAGGGCGTAGTCGATCTCGGCCGTGCTCGTGAATGCCGGGTCGAACCCGGCGCGATAGAAATCCTTGACCAGCGCAAAGCCGATTTCGCTCGCAATGTTGAATTTGAATTCGCGCCCGGCGAACTGGCCGCGACCCACCCCGCCCACGTGAAGCGTGAACGGCGGCGCGACGTTGGCGAAGAACTGCTGTGCATGATCGTTGCCGATCACGATCCAGACGTCGGGCTCGAGCGCCTTGAGGCCCTCGCCGATCTTCGCGGCAACTTTCTGCACCGCGGCGATCGTCGCCTTGTCCTCGGTCTCGGGCTGGGTGAAGAACTGCGGTGCATGCGGCAGCATGGCGCCGCCGAGGATGTAAGGGTTGTGCATGTATTTCCCTGGGTCAGGATTCGATGAGGTGACCGCTTTGCTCGCCGCGCACCGTGGTCCGGTGGAACTTGCGCGGCGTGCCATGATCGAAATCGGCCTGCGCCGAATGCACGCGGCTGCGGTTGTCCCACATCACGAGTGCCTACGGTAGCCACGTGCGCCACCGAACCGGTGGGTGAGTCGTTTCGTCTTCAATGCCAATTTGATCTCCTCAGACCTGCACGGCCTCGGTCCGGTTGCGGATCACCCGCAACAGCGACAATCCGGCGAGCATCGAAGTTTTCGGGTTGTCCGGGAAGGGCTTGTTTCGAAGTTCGATCCGCATGCTGCCGCAGGCACCTTCCACTTCCAGCAGGTGGGTGTTGCCCTGCGCCGCCGGATCGGCGTTCAGCGAGACCTCGGTGCGCTCGAAGCCGATGCCGGCCAGCGCGATGGTTGCGGCGACGTTGGCGTTCTGCGGAAACAGGGTCGCGGCCTGGCGCGCATCGGTGCGCAGGAACTCGGTGGCTGCGCTGACCGCGCCGAGATCGCAGAGCGTTTCCGCATGCGTGCCTTTCCACGCGAGCGGCAGTTTTCTGGACGTATAGCGAACGCGGTCGATGCCGGCCAGGCGCGCAGCCGCCAGTCCGTCCATGCCCGCAACGGCGCCGGCAGGAATCAGCAGCTTGCGGCCGCTGCGCCGCGCGGCATCGACCAGCCGGTCGTGCAGGGCCTGGTCGGCCAGCGCGCCCACCGAGGCCACCAGCAGGTCGTGACCGGCCTCGAGACACGTCACGCCATGCTGCAAAACGGCGGCATGGCCGCCACACTCGACGGCGAGTTCGGCGCCGGCCGGCACCGCAGAAACGCTCTCGTAGACTTCGGCGGCTCCGCCGGCAATGTCCTGCAGGCGTGTGCGCGCCTGTTCACTGAACTCCGCGCGCTCGATGCAGGACAGCCGCATCTGCGGATACATGCCGTGCAGTTCGCGAACGAGGTAGGTGCCGATGGCGCCGGCGCCGATGATCATGATGTGCTGCATGTGCCCGTCCCCTCCGGATGCTCGATTGTAGTCGCGGTGGACCCGGGCCAAGATAGCAGAGGCCGGGCCCCGTGTTCGATGCCGTTCGATGTCATATGCGCATGGGCTGCCAGTAGCCAGTCAGCTCGAGGTATCCGCGGCCGGCCGGTTTTCCATCGCGAACGGCACGCACCGCGCCCTCCCAGTAGATCGTCGCGGTGCTTGCGCGCGAGTCGAGTTCCTGGTCCTCGAACAGAGGCTCGATGCGCCAGCTCTCGCCCCCCGCGCGCACCTGCATGGCCACGGGATATTCGGTTCCGCTGCGCGGGGAGCGCCAGCGGCGCAGTGGCGCGAACGCGACCTCATCCGGACCGAATGTCACGCGGCGCCCGTCGGCATGCGCGCGCGTGCCGCCGGCGTAAAGAACCTCGCCACCCTTGCCGCGCATGCGAAACGCCATCAGCGCCCCGCCGTCGTCCAGGTTGATGCCGATCCAGTCCCAGCCGCTCGCGCCGGCGGCGAGGTACTCGCTCGACCACTCGTGATCCAGCCAGGCCGTGCCGCTCACCGGCTCGGATCCGGCGCCGCGCTCGATCGATCCGCTGACCACCAGTCCCGGGCGACTGTAGTAATAGCTTGCCTCCGACGCGCGCGTGCCCTTGCGGCTCACGCCGCCGGCACCCTGCAGCAAAGGGGGACGCCCGGCCGCGAACACCAGGTCGAGAGCGAATTCACGTGCAGTGATCACTGCGCGGTAACGCTCGCCCGCCAGTTCCAGTCGCCATGCGTCGATCCACACGCGCGTGGTGTCCTCTGCGAACCCGGCAACGCCGAGCGCTGCCCGCCCGGCGCGCTGATCGTGCAGCAGATGCCCGACTTTCGGATCGGCCAGGGCCGCGTGCGCGAGCAAGAGCTGGCGCGGCGCAAAGGAACTCGGGTTGGCATCCCCGATCGGAGGCCGGGTGCGAAAGAATGTGACCTGAAAGCCGAGGTCTGCGCCGCGCGCATCGCGCAGCCAGCCGGTCACGTACCACCACTCGGTACGAAACGCCGGATGCGCGCCGTGGTCGCGCGGAAAAACAAGCGGGACACCCGCGCGCACGACGGGGTAGGCGACCTCGGCGGCAGGGATCGGACTGGCCGCGAACGCGCCGAGCGAAGCCAGAAATGCGCGCCGCCTCACCAGTCCTCCCTCACCGCGCGCACCGGGCCCATGCCCATGGCTTCTCGCCCCGAAACGTACGCAGTCTGCACCGACAGCAGCAGGAGCACCGAGGTCAGGCTTGCGAGCAGACCCCAGGGCAGATGCAGCTCCATCCCCCAGTTGAACGATTGCCGGTTCACCACATGGATCAGGATCAGCCCGATGACCCAGCCCACCAGCAACCCGGCGGCCGCACCGAACGCGGCCAGGAGGCCGCCCTCGATCGCGAGCATCGCCCCGATCTGACGTCGCGTCATGCCGATATGGCGCAACATGCCGAATTCGCGCTTGCGCGCCAGCACGATCGCGCCCAGGCTCGCGGACAGGCCGAACAGTCCCACCAGCACCGCCACCGATTCGAGTGCATAGGTGACGGCGAAGCTGCGATCGAACACCGACAGCGAGACCTTGCGGATCTCGCCCGGCGCGGCCATGTCGAGCAGCGCCCCCCCCGGCAGCGCGCGCAGCGCGGTTTCGATACGCGCGGCACCCACGCCCGGCTGCAGCCAGAGCGCTGCGTCGTTGACGCGCTCGTCGCCGGTCAGTCGCACATAGTCCGCGCGGTCGATCACGATCGCGCCATGCTGGCGCGCGTAGTCGCGCCATATTCCGGCCACGACGAAGGTCCTGCGCTGTCCGCCGATTGCCAGCGTGATGGTCCTGCCTGGCACATGGCCGTATACAGTCTGTACGGCCTCGCTGATCCAGGCCGGCGGCGGGTCGGCGGGCGTGCGCGCGTACTGCACGCCGGCCAGAGGCAGCGCGCGCGCCGCATCAGGCGGCAGGTCGCGCGCAATCAGCGCCACCACAGGTCGTGCGGGATCAAGTGTCAGGCGTTCGCTGCGCTGGAACTCGACGCGCGCGACCTCGGGCAGCGCACGAACGCGCGCGGCAAACCCGGGATCGAGAAACCCGGTATCTCCCGATTGGGAGGTGCGGAAGTAATAGTCTGCAGGCAACACGGCGTTCAGCCAGTCGTCGACCGATTGACGGAACGAGGACACCATGATCGCCATCGCCACCATCAGGGCGAAACTCGCGACGATCGCCGAAAGGCTCACCATGGCCTGACCCGGGGCGCCGCGCAGCTGCGCCAGCGCCAGGCCTAACGGCACGGAGCGCGGCACGCCGGAAAGTGCGAGCACTGCAGTGGAAGCGCTGGGCATGAGCAGGATCCCGCCGAGCAGGACGGCCGCAATCGATGCGTAACCGAATACGGGGATGCCGTCGATCGGGCCCAACTGCGTCAGCCCGGCGCCGGCAGCAAGCAGCACCACGCCCGGCCACGGGGAGACCAGTTTTTCGAACATCTGCTGCTCGTCGCCGCTTTTCAGCGCGCGCGCCGGGGCAGCCCGTGCAGCATCGAGCGCGGGCAACCAGCCGGCGAGCAGAGAAATCACAAGGCCGGCGGCGAAGAACAGGCCGGCGGCCACCGGCGGAAATCCGATTTCGGGCTGCATGCCGCGAAACATGCCGGCGCCGAGATCGCCACCGGCCGCCCGTGCCGCGAGCCGCGCAAGTCCATAACCCAGCGCCAGTCCGGCGGCGCTCCCGAGGGCGCCGACCACTGCGGTTTCGGCGAGCACCAGTCGCACCACGCCGGAACGCGTCAATCCCATCACGCGCAACAGTCCGTGCTCTGCGCGCCGTCGCGTGACTTCAAGCGCCTGCGCCGAAAACACCAGGAATCCCCCGGTGAACAGGGCGACCAGCGCGAGCACGCCGAGGTTCACGCGATAGGCGCGAGAAAGACTCGCCCCCTGCTCCTCCAGCTCGGCGACTTCCGCGACGTGCGCACCCGGCGGCAGAAGGGCTGCGATCCGCTCGCGCAGCGCCGCAACATCGGCGCCCGGTACGATGCGCAGGTCGATCCGGTTCAAGCGGCCAAGCTGCCCCAGCCGCCACTGTGCGGTAGAGACGTCGGTGAGCGCGGCGTTGCCACGCAGGCTCGCTGCCGGGAGCACCCCCGCAACCTCGAATTCCACGCGCGCCAGCCCCACCACGAGTGCGAGCCGGTCGCCCGTGTCGAGTTTCAGCGCCTGCGCAGCGCCTGCCGAAAGCCACACGCTGTCGGGCTGCAACAATTCGAAGATGCGCTGCGGCCGGTCGGCAAACAGCGCGGGCTGGATGGCGACCGCGCGCAGCGGATCCATGCCGAGCAGGCGCAGAGTCGAAGGAACGCCGCGGGGGCGGCGACCGTCGGCCGCCGCGTCAGCGGCAACGCCCGCTTCGACGTCGAGCATCGGGCTCGCCACCGCGACGCCTTCGAGTTTCGCAAGGCGCGGATACAGGGACTCCTCGAAGCCGGCGCGCCCGCCGCGCACTTCCAGGTCGGCCGCGCCGGCCATCGTGCGCACCGCGAGCGAAAATTCATTCACCGCGGCACGGTTGACGAGGAACACCGCGAATCCGAGCGCCACGCCGAGCGCAATCCCCACCACCGACAGCAACACGCGGCCCCGCTGGTGGGCGAAGCGCGCGTTGAGTTCCACCAGCAGGCGCAGCGTAATTGTCATGAGCGGGCGATTCTACGCGCCGTAGAATGTCCCTCCATGAACGGTCGCCTCATCTATGTCGTCGGGCCCTCCGGCTCCGGCAAGGACAGCGTCATCGACTATGCGCGCGATCGCATCCCACCGGATGCGGGGGTAGCATTTGCACGGCGCACAGTGACCCGCCCCGCGGATGCCGGCGGCGAAGAACACATTGCAGTGACGCAAGCCGAATTCGAGGCACAGCGCGCCTCCGGTGCCTTCGCGATGCACTGGCAGGCCAACGCCCATTCCTACGGCATCGGCCGCGAGGTGCGCGACTGGCTGGCGGCAGGACGAACCGTGGTCGTCAGCGGTTCGCGTGCGCACCTGGCGCAGGCGCGCGCCGCATTTCCGCAGATCGAAATCGTGCAGGTGTCGGCACCACCGGACGTGCTGCGTGAGCGCCTGTTGGCCCGCGGCCGTGAGGATCCCGCCCGGGTCCGCGCCAGGCTTGCGCGCGGCGCCGAACTCGCACTGCCTGAAGCCTCGGCGGCGCTGCATATCGCCAACGACGGCGTGCTGGCACACGCTGGGGAGCAACTGCTCGCCTTCCTGCTCCGGCACTGAATCGCGGCCCGGTGCGCCCGGGTGTAAGCTTGCGCAGCCTCAAAAACCCAGAGTGATGATCAACATGCAGACCAGCGCGACCAACGTGGAACGTGACAAGGCCTGGGCGATGCCGATCGAGCAGATCGACGTCAGCAAGGGCTACCTGTTCGAGCAGGATATTGTCGGCCTGTACTTCGAGCGGCTGCGCAAGGAAGACCCGGTTCACCTCGCGGTCAGCAAACGCTACGGGCCTTACTGGTCGGTGACGAAGTACCAGGACATCATGACGGTCGATATCAACCACGCCGTCTATTCCTCGGAGGCTGGTCTCGGGGGAATCGCGCTTGCCGAGCGGCCGGCGCCCGAGGTATTCCCGAGCTTCATCGCAATGGATCCGCCGCGGCACGACGAGCAGAGAAAGACCGTCAGCCCCATCGTCGCGCCGGGCAACCTGGCCGTGCTTGAAGCGACGATCCGCGAACGCGTCTGCCGCATCCTCGACGGACTGCCGATCGGCGAGGAATTCGACTGGGTGCAGCGGGTTTCGATCGAACTGACCACGCAGATGCTCGCGACCCTGTTCGATTTCCCGTTCGAAGACCGGCGCCTGCTGACCTGGTGGTCGGACATGGCCACCGGCGATCCCGACGGCAACGGTCCGGTGACGTCCTGGGAAATGCGACTCGCGGAACTGGGCAAGTGCCAGGACTACTTCACGTGCCTCTGGAACGAACGCGTCAATGCAGCACCCAGGAACGACCTGATTTCCATGCTCGCGCACTCGCCTGCGACGCGCAACATGGACCAGAAGGAATTCCTGGGCAACCTCATCCTGCTGATCGTCGGGGGCAATGACACCACGCGAAACTCGATCAGCGGCGGCCTCCTCGCCCTGAACCGGCACCCGGCGGAATACGACAAGCTGCGCGCCGATCCGGCACTGGTGAACAGCATGGTGCCGGAGATCATTCGCTGGCAGACACCGCTTGCGCACATGCGGCGCACCGCGCTGGCCGACACCGAACTTGGCGGCAAGCAGATCAAAAAAGGCGACAAGGTCGTGATGTGGTACCTCTCGGGCAACCGCGACGAGGACGCCATCCAGAACGCCGACCGGTTCATCATCGATCGCGAACGGCCCCGCCAGCACGTTGCCTTCGGCTTCGGCATCCATCGCTGCGTCGGGAATCGACTCGCGGAAATGCAGTTGAAAATACTCTGGGAAGAAATTCTCAAGCGCTTTCCGCGCATCGACGTGGTCGGCGAACCGGTGCGCACGAAATCCAACTTCGTGCACGGCTTTCTCTCGATGCGGGTGGTGATACCGCAGCGGAAAGAATCAGGCGGCGCGCAAGGTTAGGTCTCCCTGCCACGCGCAGACGCCTCTGGAACGTCAGACGCCGGGCGTACCGTCCGTCGCCTGCAAACGCGATCCGGCCCGCGAAACCGGCGCTTCGTCGCATTTCGCTCGCCGCACCTTGTCCGCGCATGGAAACTGACTTCCGCGGCGGTGCAATTGCGCATTCGGCAGGTGCGCCGCAGTCCGTACACTCTTTACAATCCAACACCGTGAAAGGAACTGCCATGAAAGAGTCCGATCTCCACCGCATCGCCCGCCGCCGCGCCGCGGCCAAGCTCGGGTTCATGATTCACTTCACGGTGTTTGTCGCAGTGAACGCGATGCTGTTCCTGATCAACCAGCGCACCACGCCCGGGGTCGCCTGGTTTGCGTTCCCGCTCGGCGGCTGGGCGATCGGCCTGACGATCCACGGCCTCGCCGTATTTGTCTCGGGTTCCGGCCTGCGCGAGCACATGGTCGCGGCCGAACTGCGCAAGCTCGAAGGACGAAACAGCCCCGGCGTCCCGGGCGCCCGCTGAACCCGGCAACCGGATGACCGCCCTGCGAACTTCCGGCATTGCGCGTTACTTGATCGGGACGATCGTGCTCAGCACGATCATCGCGGCGGCACTGACGGCATTCAGCACGCACCACCGCTCGTTCTGGGAGAACCTGCTCTACAGCCAATGCATCGGCACACTGACCTACGCGGCCATCGATCTCCCCCGGCGCCTGCTGTGGCCGAGCGGCGTGCCGCCGCTGCTGCCGATGCTCGCCCTGGCCCTGCTTGCCGCACCGGTCAGCTGGTTCGGCGGCAGCTTCATCGCCGGCAGCCTGCTCGGAAACCCCTGGGGTCCCGCGAGCATGGGGCTCAACGCCGTGCTTGGATTCCTCGCGCTCACCGCCGGCGCGGGGATCGGCGGCGCGTTTTACTTCCTGACCCGCGAACGAATCGCGGCGAGCGAGCGTGCCGAGATCGAGGCGCGCCTCAAACTGCTGCAGGCGCAGATCGAACCGCACTTCCTGTTCAATACCCTGGCCAACCTGCAGGCGCTGATCGCAGTCGATCCGAAACGCGCGCTCGTCATGCTCGGCCATCTCGACGGCTACCTGCGGGCCACGCTCGCCACGACGCGCAACGACACCGGCACGCTGGGCGAGGAGTTCGCGCTGCTGCGCGCCTACCTCGAGATCCTGGCGATCCGCATGGGGGAACGACTCTCATTCGAACTCGACCTGCCGGAGGCGCTCGCCGGTGCGACCGTGCCGCCGATGCTGCTGCAGCCACTGGTCGAGAACGCGATCCGCCACGGGCTCGAGCCCAAGGTCGACGGCGGCCGGGTGCGGGTGGCCGCGCGGGAATCGTCCGGCCGCCTGCTCCTGACGGTCGAGGACACCGGCCTCGGTCTCGGTGCATCGCCGACGAGCGGCACCGGCGTGGGCCTTGCGCATGTCAGGGCGCGCCTTGCCGCAGCCTATGGGGGCGCAGCAACGCTGGACGCCCATGATGCCCCCGGCGGTGGCACGCGCATCACCCTGCGATTACCATTGCCGCATTGATCTGCACGCTACGCAGGCTCCGCACATGACCCCACGTGCCGTAATCGCCGAAGACGAGCCGCTGCTCGCAGGCAGTCTCAGGACTGCACTGGCGTTCGCCTGGCCGGAGTTGCAGGTTGCGGGTGTCGCGCCCAATGGAATCGAGGCGCTGCGACTGATCGAAGCCGAGCGGCCCGACGTGGCCTTTCTCGACATCCGGATGCCTGGACTGAGCGGACTGGAGGTGGCGGCCGAACTTGCCGATCACCTGCAGGCGGGTGCCGTTGCGCCACTGCTCGTATTCATCACCGCCTACGATGAATTCGCGCTCAGGGCCTTCGAGCTTGCGGCGGTCGATTACCTCCTCAAGCCGGTGGATGCAGACCGCCTCGGGCGTACCGTCCGGCGTCTGCAGCAATTGCTGGCCGCCGGTTCGCGCCCCGACGCGGATGACTTTGCGCAGCTGGTGGCGCGGGTTCATCAGGCTATCGACGCCGGCTCTGCGGATTCCCGCGGCGCGCCACTGAACATCATCCGTGCCGCGGTCGGCAATTCGGTGCGCATGATCCCGGTAAAGGACGTGTGCTATTTCCAGGCCGCCGACAAATACACCAGCGTCATCACGGGGGACGCCGAACTGCTGATCCGCACGCCGCTGAAGGAGTTGATGGCCCAGCTCCCGCCGGAGCAGTTCCGGCAGATCCATCGCAGCACGATCGTCAACCTCTCGGAGGTCTCTGCGGCGATCCGGGACGAATCCGGACGCATCAGCCTGCGGCTGAAGAACCGAAAGGAACTGCTGCCCGTCAGCCGGGTGTTCGCCGACCTGTTCCGGCCGCAGTAGCCTGCATGCGGCGCAGCGCGCCGCGGATCAGCGGAACACGAGCACCGGGATTGTCGAGTGCGAAAGCACTTTCTGCGTCACGCTGCCCACAACCAGGTTCGTCAGACCGCGATGCCCGTGCGAAGCCATGAAAATGATATCGGCGCCGCACTTCTTCGCCGCCTCGATGATGCCTTCATGCGGCCGGGTCACCTTGCTCACGATCGAATCGAAATGCACGCCCGCCGCCTTCGCGACCTTGCCGATCTCGGCCACGTGCTGCTCGGCCGCCTCGCGCGCCCGGCGCTCGAACTCGTCGATCAGTTCGCGGGTCAGGTGCGCGCCGACGTGATGCATGTTCATGTCTTCGATCGCGTAGTAGCCGGTTAACTTGGCACCGGACTCCGCGGCAAACGTGACGGCGGCCTGAAAGGCCTTGGCAGCAACGGCCGATCCGTCTGTGGGTACCAGCAGGTGGGTGTACATGGCCATGGCCGTTCCTTCCTTGAAAGTGGTTGTGACGCTTCATTAAACCGCAGGCGGCCGGGCCGGGTTTGATCTGGATCATCCCGGAACCGTCCGGGAAGGGCCGGGGCGGTAAAATGCCGGGGTGAATACGAAAACCGCGCAAAACTCGAAAGCCTCCACGCCGCAAGGCGAAGCCTCCACCTCCAATTTCATCCGCCAGATCGTCGAGCACGACCTGGCGGCGGGAAAATTTGCCGCCCGCACAGATGAAGCGAAAATACGCACGCGCTTCCCCCCGGAGCCCAATGGCTACCTGCACTACGGGCACGCCAAGAGCATCTGCCTGAACTTCGGCCTGGCACGCGATTACGGCGGGGTGTGCCACCTGCGTTTCGACGACACCAATCCCACGAAGGAAGAGCAGGAATTCGTCGACTCGATCATCGATGCCGTGCACTGGCTCGGCTTTTCGTGGGAGGCCGGCGGCGTGAGCCACCAGTTCTACGCCTCCGACTATTTCGAAAAGCTGTACGCCTTTGCCGAGCACCTGATATCGCGCGGCCTGGCCTATGTGGACAGCCAGAGTGCAGAGGAGATGCGCGTCAACCGGGGGTCGCTTACCCAGGGCGGGCGCAACAGCCCGTTTCGGGAGCGGCCAGTAGACGAGAACCTGCGCCTGCTGCGCGAAATGCGCGAGGGAAAACACGCCGACGGCGCGCACATCGTCCGCGCGAAGATCGACATGGACGCACCCAACATCAACCTGCGCGACCCGGCCATGTACCGCATCCGCCATGCGGCCCACCACCGCACGGGCGAGGCCTGGTGCATCTACCCGACCTACGACTGGGCGCACGGCGTGTCGGACGCGATCGAACGCATCACCCACTCCGTCTGCACGCTCGAATTCCAGGACCACCGCCCGCTGTACGACTGGTTCAACGAGAAACTGGCCGAAGGCGGGCTCCTCGAGCGGCCATTGCCGCAGCAGATCGAGTTCGCCCGGCTCAACCTCACCCACGTGGTGCTGTCCAAGAGAAAGCTGATCCAGCTCGTCGACGAGAAACACGTCGAGGGCTGGGACGACCCGCGCCTGCCCACGCTGGTCGGCGCGCGGCGCCGCGGCTACACGCCGGAGGGCTTTCGGCTGTTCGCCGACCGGATCGGCGTGGCCAAGGCCGATTCGTGGATCGAATTTTCGGTGCTCGAGGACTGCATGCGCGAGCACCTCAACGAAGTCGCCCCACGACGCATCGCCGTGCTGGACCCGCTCAGGCTGGTGATCGAGAATTTTCCCGAAGGACGGTGAAGAGCGCTGCGAGGCGCCGAACCACCCGCAGAAGCCCGACCTGGGCAGGCGCGCCATTCCGTTTACTCGCGAGCTGTGGATCGAGCGCGAGGATTACCAGGAGATACCGGCCAAGGGTTACTTCCGCCTGTTTCCGGGCAACCGGGTGCGGCTCAAGTACGGCTTCGTCGTCGAATGCATCGGTTACGACCAGGTGAGCAATACAGTGCGCTGCCGGTACTTCGAAGACTCGAAATCCGGCACCCCGGGGGCCGATACCTACAAGGTCAAGGGAACAATCCACTGGGTCAGCGCAAAGCACGCGGTCGCCACGGCGGTGCGCCTGTACGACCGGCTGTTCAGCGCGCCGCATCCCGGCGCCGGGGACACCGATTACCTCGCCGACCTGAATCCGGCATTCGAGGACGGTGATCACCGCGCAACTCGAGCCCGCATTGCGCGAAGCAGGCGCCGAAGAGCGCTTCCAGTTCGAGCGGCACGGCTATTTCGTTGCCGACCGGCGCGAGTCCACGCCCGGCGTGCCGGTGTTCAACCGTACGGTGACGCTGCGCGACTCGTGGGAAAAATAGGCCGGGCCTCTGTGGCCTCTGACATTCTTTTGCCCCGTTCGCCTTCGGGATGCCAAACCGGTCACATCCGCCGTCGCACGCCATGTACAGGCTGGTTTATCATTCGAGCCAGCCTATCGGCCAGAGAGCAATCGGAACATGGTCCTCAACCTGTCGTATTTCCTCCTCCTCATCATCGAGGGCTGTGTCGGCGCCACGTCGGCCGGACAGGTCTGCAACGGGCAGAACTTCAGCGTGCGCGTGCCGTACGAGACGCTCGAGCAGTGCGAGGCGGCCAGCAAGCGCGTCATGGTGCCGGGCGGCTTCCAGAAGTACGTCCGCGGCGTGTGCATGGCGGTGCCGAATACGCCGCCGCCTCCGCCCGCAGCCACCACGAAGTAAGCACCCGCAGGCCGGGTCTGCGCGAAATTGTCGAACTTTCTATCGACGAGACCGGCTACCTGAGCCGCTCACGGGTGAATGAGCATGCCTGATTCGGCAACCACCATGCGCGACCCGGCCATCGAATCCCCCTACGCCTGGACGCGACTCGTGGTCGCGGTACTGCTCATGGGCCTGGGCGGCTGCGGCATGTACAGTGTCACCGTGGTGCTGCCGCTGATCCAGCAGGAGTTCGGCGTGTCGAGGTCGGACGCCTCGCTCCCCTATACCGCGCTGATGGTCGGCTTCACCATCGGCGGCATCTTCATGGGACGGCTCTCGGACCGCTTCGGGGTCATGCCGCCGGTGATCGGCGGCGCTCTCGTTCCTTGGGGTCGGGCTCCTCGCGGCGGGCTCCGCACAGAGCCTGCTGCAGTTCACCCTGGCGCACGGCCTGCTGATCGGCCTCCTCGGCACATCGGCCTCGTTCGCGCCTCTGGTGGCTGACATTTCGCACTGGTTCGACCGCCGCCGCGGGATTGCCGTCACCATCTGCATCAGCGGTAACTACCTGGCCGGTTCATTCTGGCCGCCGGTGATGCAGCACTTCTTCGAGACCGTGGGCTGGCGCATGGCCTACATGGGCGCCGGTGCGTTCTGCGTAGCAATCATGCTGCCGCTTGCGCTGGTGCTGCGGCGCCGCCCGCCGATCGCCCACGAGCCGGCAACGGGTCTCGACTCGACACTGCGACCCGGCCAGGGTCGCGCCGCACGCCCGCTGGGGTTTTCACCGCTGGCCCTGCAGGCCCTGCTGATCGCCGCCGGGGTGTCCTGCTGCGTGGCGATGTCGATGCCGCAGGTGCATATCGTCGCCTACTGCGGCGACCTCGGGTTCGCCGCCGCACGCGGCGCGGAGATGCTCGCCCTGATGCTTGGCTTCGGCATCGTGAGCCGGATCGGTTCGGGCTGGATCGCCGACCGCATCGGCGGGCTGCGCACCCTGCTGCTCGGCTCCACCCTTCAGGCCGTCGCGCTGGCGCTCTTCCTGCCCTTCGACAGCCTGGCGTCGCTCTACGTCGTGTCGATCATGTTCGGCCTGTTCCAGGGCGGGATCGTGCCGATGTACGCACTGATCGTGCGCGATTACTTCCCGGCGACCGAGGCCGGCTCGCGGGTCAGCATGGTGCTCATGGCCACCGTGTTCGGCATGGCGTTCGGCGGCTGGTTGTCGGGGGTGATCTTCGATCTCACCGGGTCCTACCATGCCGCGTTCCTGAACGGCATCGGCTGGAACATGGTCAATATCGCGATTGCGGTTCTGCTGCTGCGGCGCTCGATGCGCGGCACGCGAAGCCAGCTCGCGCCTGCCTGAAAGAATAGAATATGAACATGCGCTTCGTTACGCCAGACCAGCAGCCGATCGGACGTATCGTCGGCCGCCGTACCCAGCCACCTGCCGGTGTTCCGCCTTCGCGCGAAGCGAGAGATGCGCTCGACACCTGGGCGAATCGAATTACGCGTGCACCGAAGGGCGTGTATCGCTACTCGAACCACGACGAAATGGAGCGCGACCGCGAACACTGGCGTGTCCAGGCCGTCGTCGAGACCGTCCGGGCGCGTGGCTGAGTTCACCCGCCCGGCGACCTGGGAAGACGTCAAGCGCCTCGCGCGCCACTTGGACGAGGCAGGGGCTGAGTACGCGCTCATCGGTGGATACGCCCTGGCCGCGCACGGCCTGGTACGACTCACGGAAGACATCGATATCCTGGTTGATCCGAGCGCCGGCAACAGCCGCCGCTGGATTGTTGCTCTCTCGCACCTGCCCGATGGCGCAGCACGCGAACTCGCCGCGGAACCCGACGTCTTTGCGGGCGACAAGTCCTATGCCATTCGCATCAACGACGAGATCACGGTCGATGTGCTCCCCTCAGCGGCCGGCGTTCCCTGGGCAGCGCTGCGTGATTACATAGAGGACGTGGTGCTCGATGGCGTACGGGTGCGCGTCCTGAGCCTCGAGGGCCTGCTCAAGACCAAGACCGGCGCGCGTCCGAAAGACCAGCTCGACGCCGCCGCGATCACCCGCGCGCTGGCCGAGTTGCGGAAGTAGGCGTCGAGCTGCGCAAGGTCGCCGTGCGTATGTGTGGACTTATCAAGGCACTCATCGAAGACGGATGTGCGTGAGCTTTGCGCCCGACAACTCGTTCGGCCTACTGCCAGTCGTTTCTGGTCTGTTCGGCAATCGTGTTCATGAAATTGATCTTTTCCTCTCGCGTTGTCATATTGGCCGCGATATCGCGAATTGAAATCGTCGCGTTGGTTCGTTCCTGCCCCATGGCGCCCAGTGTTTGAGTCGTCTGGAGTTCACCCAACCATCTTTCCAGAACGTTGAACCGCTCGGCCGGAGACATATTGCCCAGATCTCCGTAGCCCAGCACCAGTTGGCGCAATTCGCCGTTGTCCTGCATGGCAAATCCCGTTGAGAGCGCCCCATCGATCGAGACGGCCGATTCGCGGCCGGCCGCGCGTGCGAGCGCCATTACCGCCACCGCGGCAGATTGGTCGTCAATTATCCCGCCCTCGCCGACCTTGTCCGCGGCGATCAGCGAATCGATAAATTCGCGTTCTGTCATGTTCCCCAGGTCCCTGGGCGGGACCCGATTGGCTTCGAGGGCCTGTTGCGCTTCATCCCACCGCCGGTGGACTCCCGCGATGCCGGTGCATAGCGAGCCATTGCAGATGTCGGACGAATCGTCGACGATCGCCCCGCCCCCGGGTCCACCCCGAATCACCGGTACGGTCGGATTGGATCTTGGCAGCGTGGAGTTCAAACCGTCATCATTTGCCACGCCCGGCCGCGACGCGAAGCCGGCCGCGACGCCCGCCACACCCGTAAGGTAATTGAGCGAAGTGTAGGCAGGAACGTCCTTCGTGTAGTTCACCAGTCGTGCGGGGCCTTCCACCTGCAACTCGCTGAAACCGCCCAAGCGGTTGGGTATCAGGATTCCGTACCCGCGCGCATCCGATCTAACGTAGGTCCCGTCCAGTTTGTAGACATCGTAGTTGCCGGTCTGGTGCACGAGGTAGGTCCCGTCAGACATCGGCAGCGCATTGAGGCTCGGGTCGGATGCAACGAGTGCGCCCGTGGCGGAGCGCACTTCGAATCCCGCACCGCGGCCACCGAGTTCCGTGTAGCTGTAGGGTCCATCCTCCCCGTTTCCAGAGACGACGCGATCGGGCTGTCTGCGCGCGACCACGCTGCCGCCATTGCCGGTCGGGAACTGCGTGGAAAGCGGCACGCCGCGCAGGTTGTCGTCCACGCTGCTGTAGAAAGCCGGGGCCCCGGCGACCAGGGCCGCGTTGTAGGCAGCCTGTGCCACCGGGAGCTGGCTGGCCGCCGCCTGGGACGCGGTCGCATAGGCAGCTCCTGCCGCCGCGATGGCTGCCGTCAGCGCAGCATCCGCGGTGTCACGGCTCGCAAATTTCGCAGCCAGCAGATCGGCCAACGTACTGCTGAAGGCGTCGACGGCGCCCACCTTGCCCTCCATACCGAAACGCACGTTCGCCGAGGCCAGCCTCGAGTCGTACACCGCCAGCCGAACGGCGTCAAAGGTCTCGCTTCGATAGAAACCCACGATGTTGCTCACCTCGAACTCCAGGTTCGGATGCGACGCGGGATGGTCGGCAGCGTCGGCGCGCAAGGCATCGACCGCGCTTTTCCGGGCCGCAATGAGGGCATCCACCGTCGGCCCAAGGCCATCGATCGTCCCCGCGGCCGTGGTCGCGGCCCGGTCAAAACCATCCTGCTCGATAGTCGTTGCCAGGTTCAGTGCAGTCTGGTGTGCCGCCTGCGCAGCGGACATTGCATTGTTGCTGGCGGTCGTCGCCGCAGCCGGTGCCGCCCTTGCCGCGTTGTACGCGGCCGCCGGAGCGCTCCCGGCCGCGATCGCCACGGGCGCAGACAACAGCGCGCCGGTGCGTCCGTCCAGCACGGCTTCGAACACGCCCACCGCGTCCCCGGAGGCGTTCGCGCGCTGGAAGCGCACCGCATAGTTGCCGTCCGGCCTGCGGAACGCGATCGGGTTGGAATCGGAAAAACCGTTCGGCGTCGTCCAGGGGAATTGCACGGCCCCCGGCAGATATTGGCTGGGCTGGTACTGCACAAACGTGACGTCGCCGCCCACCGCATGGACGTTTCCGCTGGGGTAGACCAGGAGGTTGTTCGACTCGAACGAAATCCGGCCGCTGGCGCCGTCGGCATTGATGACGGAATCGTACTCGACCTCGAGCAGGCTGCCGCCGCGCAGGGTGATGTTCCCGTCGGGCGCATTGATCGTACTCGCACCCTGAATGCGCAGTTCCGAATCCGCGTTCAGGTCCACGCGGCCACCGGTCCCGGCATTGACCGTGCCGCGGTGGTTCACGAAGTCGGCGAACATCCCCACCGCCCCGCGGTCGGCGGCAATCGTCCCCAGCGAATCCACCGTGTTGGTGCCGTCGGTCGCGACCGCGAAACTCATCTGCCCCAGGCCGTTGGTGGCCACCTGCAGCTCGGTTCCGGCCGCAAGCACCACCTGGCCCTGCGGTGCGGTGATCGTTGCACCCGCTTCGTTGGTCACGTTCTGCGCGAACAGCCACACCTGGCCGCCCGGGCCATAGGAGGACGTGAGGATCTGCGCGCCGTTCTGCACCGTGATCGCGCCGTTGCCGAATCCGTTGAACAGGTAGTTGCCGGCGAGGAAGTTGGCGTCGCTGATATCGCGCGTAGAAGCGATCAGTCCGGCCACATCGACCACGGAACCGCCGCCGAACACGATGCCGTTGGGGTTGACCAGGAACACCCGGCCGTTCGACTCCAGTCTGCCGAGGATGCTCGAAGGGTTCACACCCACCACCCGGTTGAGCACGGCGCTCGCCGCATTCAGCTGAACGAAGCGCGTGGCCTCGCCGTTGGCAATCGAAAACCCCTGCCAGTTGATAATGGTGCCAGGCGTGTTCACCACCTGCATCACGCTGGCCGAGGGATTGCTCATCAGCGCCGCCCCGCTCACGACAGTCGGCGTGGTGGGATTGGCCCAGACGGACCCGAACACACCTCCAACCACCGTGGCTATCAATATTCGTTTCATCGCGTTAATTTCAACCTCCCTGCCCAAGCGTTCCAAAGGCTGCCCGCCGTCCTGGCTGAAATGACTCTTTTACGGCAGCCACCCTCTGGCCGCATTCACGACCGTATCCATGAATATGCTCATTTCGTCGTGCGTCGTCATGTGAGACACGACATCCACAACCGATATCTGGTCCGCGTTCAGGCTTCCTCCTTGCCGTTGATTGACGTTTTGCACCTGCAGCCACTGCTCGAGAACATGCACCCGGCCTTCGGGGGTCATGGATCCCAGGTCGCCCCACCCCAGTATCAGCTGGCGCAATTCGCCATTGTCCTGAATGTTGTCCTGGAGCATCGCCGCCCCATCGTTGCTGACAGTGCCCCCGCGTCCCGCCGCTCTGAAGAGCGCCTGCACCGCGATGATCGCGCTTTGGTCGTCGATCGTGCTCCCCTGGCCGGCCTTGTCTGCTGCAATCAGAGAATCAAGGAAATCGCGCAATGTCATATTCCCGACATCGTTGGGACGAGGCCGATTGGCCGCAATAATCGCTTGCGCATCCGCGAGCCGTTGAGCATCTCCTGCACTGCCGGTGCATAGCGCGCTATTGCAGATGGAGGATGAGTCGTCGAGGATCGCCCCGCCGCCAGCCCTGCCGCTGACGACAGTGGGCGCGGGCACGGCGCCAGGCGTCGTTGCGAACGCGGCTGCATTGCCTGCGGCCCCGGAGACGTTGTTGCTCGGCGTATAGGCGGCAACGGTTTTAGTGAGATCCCATGCGCTATGCGAGGCGAACATGAGCCGAATCACACTCAAGCCACCCACCTGGTTGGGAACCAGGACTCGGGTGACATTAAAACCGCCCAATGCAACCGGTTCGATCACCGAAGGGAGCGCTGAGCCGTTGAGTGCGAAAACATCGAGGCCGGTTGCAGTGCGCGTGATGTATGTGCCATCGCTCACAGGTACGTTGTAGGTCTGTCCCGCCAGACCCGCACGAACGAGCGTTCCCGCGCTCGAAAGTAAGTTGAGTCCAGGTGTCGAACCGTTGTGAGCCAGTGACCCGCCATCGCTGGTTGGGACCGCGGTACTCGGCAAGACGCCGGCCCCGGTATTTTGGTTGCCAACAAAAAACTGATCAGAGTTGAAGACAGGAGGGCTGGCAGCCCAGTACGCAGTCTTGTAGACCGGGTCAGCCACGGCAAGGGCCGCTTCCGCCGTATTAAAGGCAGTTTGAATGGCTTGGGTAAACGTGCCGGACCGGAAGGCCGCCGTGCGAGCGGCGTCCGCCGTAGCGTAGGCCTGTTGGGCTGCGCTCCTGGCCGCGGCCGCGCTGCTCAACGCAGCCACAGTGGTAGGCCCGGAGATCACCGCACCCGTTCGGCTGTCCAGAACGACCTCGAACGGCTCGACATACGGAGGCACAGCGTTACTTCCATAACGATTGAAACGCACTACATTGTTGCCGTCACTGCGCCGATAGACCAGCGTATCCCTGTCTTCATACCCCGCAGGCGTGACCCAGAGTTGCTGCTCAGCGCCAGGGGTGTACTGCGTAGGCTGGTACTGGTTGAAAATCACCTGCCCACCCACTGCATGGGTATTGCCGCTGGGCGAGACCAGCAGGTTGTTCGATTCAAACGAAATCCGTCCATTGGCGCCATCGGCGTTGATGATCGAGTCGTACTCCACTTCCAGCACGCTCCCGCCGCGCAGCGTGATGCTGCCGTCCGGCGCATTGATCTGGCTGGTTCCCTGAATGCGCAACTCCCTGGCGGCGTCCATCGCGACGCTGCCCTGGTTTCCAACATTCACGCTGCCGCGATGATTGATGAAGTCGGCGAACATCCCCACGGCCCCGCGATCGGCAGCAATCGCGCCGAGCGAATCCACCGTATTGGTGCCGTCGGTCGCGACCGCGAAACTCATCTGCCCCAGGCCGTTGGTGGCCACCTGCAACTCGGTTCCGGCCGCCAGGACCACCTGGCCTTGCGGCGCGGTGATGGTCGAACCCGCCTCCTGCGTCACGTTCTTGGCGAACAACCAAACCTGCCCGCCCGGGCCATATGTGGAGGTCAGGATCTGCGCGCCGCTTCTGCACAGTGATTGCGGCATTGCCGAATCCGTTGAAAACATAGTTGCCGGCAAGGAAGTTGGCGTCCGTGATGTCGCGCGTCGAGGCGATGAGTCCGGCCACATCGACCACTGAACCGCCCCCGAACACGATGCCGTTCGTGTTGATCAGAAATACCCTGCCGTTGGATTCGAGCCGACCCAGGATGGCCGAGGGATTTCCACCCACCGCCCGGTTGAGCACCGCGCTCGCCGCATTCAATTGAACGAAGCGCGTGGTCTCACCATTGGCAATCGAGAAGCCCTGCCAGTTGATGATGGTTCCGGGCGTGTTCACCACCTGCATCACAGTGGCCGAGGGATTGCTCATCAGCGCCGCCCCGTTCACGACGGTCGGGGTGGTGGGATTGGCCCAGGCGGACCCGAACACGCCCCCAACCAGCGTGGCTATCAATATCCGTTTCATCGAGTTCATCCGAATTCCTGCGCCCAAACGTTCCTAAGGCTGCCCGCCAGCCTGGCTGTTGCGTATCGCCAGTCCAAACGCGGCGCGCTCTTCGGCGTTCATGTTCTGCAGGGCACCCACCAGGTCCATCGCATCCGGATTGGCGCGATTCAGGCCGAGCTGCTGCGTGATGAGTTCCCTTTCCATGAAGTCGCTCACGATGGTGTTGAGCAGGGCCGTTTGTTGCCTGACTTCGGCCGGCGTCATGTTCCCGAGAGAATTTGTGATATCCGCCATCAGCCGCCCCATCTCGCCGTGATCCCTGATCGCGATCGCTTCGTCTTGCGCTCTCGCAGCTGCGCTGTTCCCACCCGCCTGCGCGCGCTCGAGTGCTGCGACGGCGGCGGCGGCATCGCGATCGTCGATGCGGCCGCGCTGCGCACCGGCAGACACGTTTTGCGAAGCGCGCACCGCGTCGGTAATCGAGAGCGCGCCGCGAACCTCCGTGGCGCAAGTCGCCGAATTGCAGCCCGACACGCCGGCGAAAGCAGCGCCGCTGCCTGTCCCGCCAACGGCAGCCGGTAGAGGTGCGGGTGCCGGCGATGCGCCCCCACCGGATGGCGGTGTGCCGCCCGAGTCCTGCGCCACTCCGGGAAGCGTTGCGAACGAAGCGCTCGCACCGACCTCTGCCGAGACCCCGCCCGGCGACGGGGCGGCAGGGGTCTTCGCCTGGACAGACAGTTCATACACGCCGCGGTTGTTCCTGTCCCGGTAGGTAAACGCATAGCCGCTGCTCGCTGCCGCGATGGAGGTGGGAGACAGATTGCTCGTCTCCTGCTGGCCGACGACAGTGCCATCGGCAGCGCCGGTAAACAAGAAACTCGGATCAGCCGCACCGGTTCTGATTCCCGCCTGGTTGTTGACTTGGTAATACTGGAGGGCAGTCTGGTTGTCTTCGAACAGGACGTACCCGCCGCCAATCGTTCCGCTGGGATAGAACGCAGAGTTGGCCGTCGACAACGTCAGTTGCCCGCTCGCGTCAAAGCGCAGGAGCCCCAGAGCGCCTCCGACCGCCAGGAATCCTCCGTCGCCAAGCGCCGCCGGGCTTGCGAACACCTCACCGAAGTCCTTCACGGCACCGACCGGAGCACCACTTGCATCGAATCGCTGCATATAAGCGGTATTGGTATTCGAGCGCCAGGAAGCGACAAACCCGCCATCGGTCAATGCGACGACTGCCTCACCTCCATTCTGGGGGCTACCGAACATTTCGGCCCCCACGTTCTGGACCTGACCGCTAGATCCGGGGCCAACCACGAACACCTTCATTGTCTGACTGGGGCCAAGCGAACCTGAGGTGGTTTCGCGGGCCGTGTGAGTATTCCAAAAAACGACATAACCCCCTCCCTTCAACCCCGCCACAGTTAGGCTGAGTCGATCATTTTCGATGAGGATGAGACGGTTATTCGGGCCGATATTTGCCGATCCTGTGGAAATCGCGATGGGCGATCCCATGGCAGTGCCGTTTGCCGCAAACTGCTGGGACATGATGTTTTGATATACAAATCCACCTGTACCGCTCGGGACAGCGGTACCCCAAACCACGATGTATGTGCCATCCGCCAAGGCAGCCAGCACCGGCCCGGCACTGACACCCGGCAAATTCACGTTGGCAACCTGCGTATAACTGGAAGACTGCACTTGAGTGACGTTTACACTTCCGTGCGTTCCGCCTGGCGCGCGCGCAAGAGCATGCACGTTACCGTAGCCGTTGGCGACGGGCGAGACGCGGACGTCGGCGGCCGAAATGGAGATGGAGCCGCCATTGCCATCGGAGGTACCGCCATCCGCGGCCACGTTCGCGAGGCGCTCAATCTCGAGCAGGGTCCTCGCCTGCGCGCTGATCGAACCGCCATCGCCGCCCGTGCCTGCGGAGACGTTGACCGTCCCGCCGTCGCGCACCCTGATGTTGTCCGCGAACATGCCTACCGCGCCGCGTTCGGCGGCGACGCTGCCCAGGAGCTCGATGGTTTCCCCGCCGAGCACGTTGACGTTGAACGTCATGTTGCCCAACTGTGATTGTGCGACCTGGACCTGGCCACCCGCGGCGAGCACCACCTGTCCCTGCGGCGCAGTAATAGTCGAACCCGCCTCCTGGGTGACGTTCTTGGCGAACAGCCACACCTGCCCGCCTGCACCGTAGGTGGAGGTCAGGATCTGCGCGCCGCTTTGCATGGTGATCCCACCGTTACCGGAACCATCGAACAGGAAATTCCCGGCGAGGAAATTGGCGTCCGAGATGTTGCGCGTCGAGGCGATCAGGCCGGCCACATCGACCACCGAACTGCTGCCGAACACGATGCCGTTGGGGTTGATCAGGAACACCCGGCCGTTCGACTCCAGTCTGCCGAGGATGCTCGACGGGTTCGCACCGACCACGCGGTTGAGGACGGCGCTGGCCGCATTTTGTTGAACGAAGCGCGTGGTCTCGCCGTTGGCGATGGAAAACCCCTGCCAGTTGATGATCGTGCCAGGCGTGTTGACCACCTGCATCACGCTGGCCGAGGGATTGCTCATCAGCGCTGCCCCGCTCACGACGGTCGGGGTAGTGGGATTGGCCCAAGCGGTACCGAACATACCCGCGACCACCGCAGCCACCGATATCTGGGGCATCGTTTTCATTGGAGCCTCCCGGTCAAAACCACCAAATCGCGGAAACGTGCACCATCTGGTCGCCCTTCGGATCGCGCGGCGTGCCGTTGAGTACGCGCGCGTAGTCCACCGACATCTGCAGCCCGCCCTTGAACTGCCCGCGCCAGCCCACACCGACACTGGAAACGCCCTCGCCGGCGCTCTCACCGGCCTGCGCGTTGATCCGCCGGGAACTGCCGAAGTCGAAAAACCCGAGCAGCCGCTGGCTGTCGCCGAAGCGCGGCCCGTGCACCTCGAGGTTGGCGCGCATGCCGCGATCGCCCGCGCCATCGCGCTCGCGAAAGCCGCGCACGGCGCGCGCGCCGCCCAGGCCGAACTGCTCCGCCGCGATCAGCGGCTCGTTCGCATACTGGCCGGCAAAGCGCACCTCGGTCATCCAGCCCGCGCCGAACGCGCGCTGCCAGGTGGCGTCGAATTGCCAGGACTGCCAGCGCGCACGTGCGCCCGCGCGTGCCGCGGCATAGGTCGCGTCGTCGTTGTGCGTGCCCCCCGGAATGTTCTGCTGGACGGTCGCGCCGAACGCAAGCGCGTTGCCGGGGAACGACCCGCTGTACCGGTATCCCAGGCTCACGGGCTTGTCGGTGACGCTCACGCCGAGGTTGGTGCCGAAGAAATCCACGACGTCGCGAAAATGCCGCTCGTCGTAGC
>CAWJNP010000050.1:0-11018 GCA_963844255.1 uncultured beta proteobacterium | reverse complement strand
CCGGCCTGACTGCGGACCCGGCCAGGCCGGGTTCTGGGATAATCGGGGCCGCAGCGAATTCGCTGCGGCCCTCGTCATTGTCACCCCCTGAGTCTGCTCCGGTATGCAAGCGCAACTCCACTGCGGCCACCACCGTCTGCCGCTGGTTCGCCCGTTGATCATGGGCATCATCAATGCCACGCCGGACTCTTTTTCCGGTGACGGCGTTGCGCAGGATATCGGGCGCGCGGTCTCCCGGGCGCGTGGCTTCGTCGAGGACGGTGCCGACATCCTCGACATCGGCGGTGAATCGACGCGACCCGGCGCAACGCCAGTGGGGGCCGAGGAGGAGGTGCGTCGCGTCGTGCCGGTGATCGAAGCGCTGCGCGAACTCAATGTGCCATTGTCGATCGACACCTTCAAGCCGCAGGTAATGCGCGCCGCGCTGGCCGCCGGCGCAACCCTGATCAACGACATCAATGCGCTGCGTACGCCCGGTGCGCTCGAGGCCGTGGCCGCCTCGGATGCCGGTGTCTGCCTGATGCACATGCAGGGTACGCCGCAGACCATGCAGAACAACCCGACCTACGCCGACGTGGTGGCAGAGGTCAAGGCCTTTCTCGATGCGCGCGTCGACGCCTGTCGTGACGCGGGCATCGAGCGCGACCGGATCGTCATCGATCCGGGATTCGGCTTCGGCAAGACGGCCGAGCACAATCTGGAACTGCTTCAAGGGCTCGATCGCCTGGCTGAACGCGGCTATCCGGTACTGGTCGGCCTGTCGCGAAAGTCGGTGCTGGGCACGCTCACCGGGCGCAAGGTGACCGAGCGCGTCGCGGCCAGCGTGGCAGCGGCGATCGCGGCGGTCGCACACGGTGCGTCGATCGTGCGCGTGCACGATGTCGCTGCAACCCGCGATGCACTTGCGGTATGGTGCGTGGCAGCGAAACCGAACATCCAGGGATAGGACATGAGCAGAAAATACTTTGGCACCGATGGCGTACGCGGGCGGGTCGGCGAAGCACCGATCACGCCGGATTTCATGCTGCGGCTCGGTTACGCCGCAGGTCTGACGCTGGTGGCGCGCGAGCAACTGCCGGCGGGCGAGCGGCCGGCGGTGCTGATCGGCAAGGACACGCGGATTTCCGGCTACATGCTGGAGGCGGCGCTGGAGGCCGGATTCGCGGCGGCAGGCGTCGATGTCATGCTGGCCGGGCCGATGCCCACGCCGGCGGTGGCCTACCTGACGCGCGCCCTGCGTCTGCAGGCCGGTGTGGTGATCTCCGCTTCGCACAATCCCTACGACGACAACGGCATCAAGTTCTTCTCGGCCGGCGGGACCAAGCTGCCGGACGCCGTCGAACTCGAGATCGAGGCACGACTCGAGGAGCCGATGGGCTGCATGGAATCGAGCGCACTCGGCAAGGCGCGTCGCATCGACGATGCGGCGGGGCGCTACATCGAATTCTGCAAAAGCACGTTTCCCAACGAACTCGATCTGCGCGGGCATGAAGATCGCGGTCGATTGCGCGCACGGGGCGGCCTATCACATCGCGCCGAAGGTCTTTCACGAGCTGGGCGCCGAAGTGGTTGCCGGTCGGCGTCGAACCCAACGGCCTCAACATCAACGACAAGGTCGGCGCGACGAAGCCGGAGTCGCTGCGCCGGGCCGTCCTCGATTCGGGCGCGGAAATCGGAATTGCGCTCGACGGCGATGCCGACCGGCTGATCATGGCCGATGGGGAAGGGCGGCTGTACGACGGCGACGAACTGCTCTATGTCATTGTCAGCGCGTTGCTTGCGCACGGCAGCGTCGACGGCGTGGTCGGCACCCTGATGAGCAATCTGGCGTTCGAGCAGGCGCTGGCGCGTCTTGACGTGCCGTTCATACGTGCCAAGGTCGGCGATCGATACGTGCTGGAAGCCATGCACGAACGCGGTTGGAAGCTGGGCGGCGAAAACTCCGGCCACATTATCTGCCTCGACAAGCACACCACCGGCGATGGCATCGTCTCGGCGTTGCAGGTTCTGGCGGCGCTGCGTCGTCGCGGTGTGACTCTGGTGCAGGCCTGTGAAGACCTGGTTCTGTTCCCGCAAAAGCTCATCAACATCAAGCTCAAGCCGGGATTCGACTGGCGCACCCAGCCGGCCATCGAACAGGCCGCGCTCGAGGCCGAACGCACGCTCGGTGATACCGGCCGCGTACTGCTTCGGCCGTCGGGCACCGAGCCGCTGTTGCGCGTGATGGTCGAGGGCCGCGACGAACGGCTGGTCAACCGGCTCGCCGGCAGCATCGCTTCCGTGGTGGAGACCGCGGCCGGGTAGTTTGTTACGTGTAACAGGGTTGTCACATTTGCTGGCTACACTCGCCTTTGATCCAATCACCGTTCAAAGGACAGCGTGACATGAGCTTCTCAGCTATCAAGTGGCTTGCCACTTCCTCGATCGCCCTCGGCCTTGCCGTTCCCGGCGCCCATGCCGCAGAGATAACCGGCGCCGGCGCGTCGTTCCCGGCTCCCGTCTACGCCAAGTGGGCCGACGCCTACAACAAGGCAACCGGCACCAGGATGAATTATCAGTCGATCGGCTCGTCCGGTGGACTCAAGCAGATCCGTGCCAAGACCGTCGATTTTGGCGCTTCGGACGCGCCGCTCAAGCCGGAAGAACTGGAAAGGGACGGGCTGCAGCAGTTCCCGACAGTGATCGGTGGCGTGGTGCCGGTGGTCAGCGTTGCCGGTATCAAGGCAGGTGACTTGCGCCTGACCGGTGCGGTGCTGGCCGACATCTACCTGGGCAAGATCAGCAAGTGGAACGACACGGCGATTGCCGCGCTGAACCCGAAGCTCTCACTGCCGGATCAGCCGATCGCGGTGGTGCGCCGCGCAGACGGATCCGGTACGTCGTTCATTTTCACCAACTACCTGTCCAAAGTCAGTCCCGAGTGGAAGGAAAAGGTCAGTGAAGGCACGGCTGTGCAATGGCCGACGGGTGCCGGCGGCAAGGGTAACGAGGGTGTCTCCGCGTTCGTCCAGCAACTGCCCGGCGCGATCGGTTATGTCGAGTACGCCTACGCCAAGCAGAACAAGATGGCCCATGTGCTGATGCAGAATGCCGCGGGCAACTTCGTTGCACCCGACGATCAGGCATTCAAGGCTGCGGCTGTCGGTGCGGAATGGACCAAATCCGGCTTCTACGAAATCCTGACCAACCAGCCTGGCAAGGACGCGTGGCCGATCACCGGCGCCACCTTCATCCTGATGCACAAGGTCCAGGACAAGCCGCAGCAGGCCGCGGAAGTGCTCAAGTTCTTCAGCTGGGCGTACAAGAACGGCGGCAAGATGGCCGAAGAACTCGATTACGTTGCATTGCCCGATTCCCTGGTCAAGGTGATCGAGGCGTCCTGGGGCACAAGTCAAGGATGGTTCGGGTAAACTGGTCTACGCCAAGTAATCCCCGAAAGCGAAGCCTCACTCGCTGGCGCTCACCCGGGTCCGTAGTTGGCGCAGCCTCGAAACAGCGGCGTCGCAGTGGCGGTTTTCCGCATAATCCGCAGCCGCCAAGACTCACCGAAGCCTGTGTCCATCGATCTCCATCGCAAGCCCAGTCCACATGGCCACGCCGAGCAAACCGAAAATTGATCTGGCCGATGCGGCCTTCTTCAACCTGACTCGTGCCGCCGCGGTGCTCACGCTGCTGATGATGGCCGGCATCATCGTGTCGCTGTTCTACGGATCCTGGCCGTCGATCAAGAAATTCGGTTTCTCGTTCTTGTGGACCTCGCGACTGGAATCCGCCGATGGAGCAAGTTCGGCGCGCTGATTCCGATCTACGGCACGCTGGTGACTTCGCTGATCGCGCTGCTGATCGCGGTGCCCGTGTCGTTTCGGCATTGCGCTGTTCCTGACCGAACTGTCGCCGATCTGGCTGCGCCGCCCGCTCGGCACCGCGATCGAGCTTGCTGGCGGCGATTCCGAGCATCGTCTACGGCATGTGGGGCCTGCTGGTCTTTGCGCCGCTTTTTGCCAAGTACGTCCAGCCGTTCCTCTGCCGCCACGCTGGGCAAGGTGCCGCTGATCGGCAACGCTGTTCCAGGGCGCCGCCGCTGGGCATCGGCATCCTGTCGGCGGGAATCATTCTGGCGATCATGATCATTCCGTTCATTGCCTCGGTCATGCGCGACGTGTTCGAAGTGACGCCGCCGATGCTCAAGGAGTCGGCCTACGGGGTCGGTGCGACCACCTGGGAGGTGGTCTGGAACGTCGTGCTGCCCTACACCAAGGTCGGCGTCATCGGCGGCATCATGCTCGGCCTGGGGCGCGCGCTCGGCGAAACCATGGCGGTGACCTTCGTCATCGGCAACACCAATTTCCTCAACAGCATGTCGCTGTTTTCGCCCGGGCAACAGCATTACTTCGGCACTGGCCAACGAGTTCGGCGAGGCCGATGCCGGGCTGCACACCGCGGCCCTGATCGAGCTGGGGCTGATCCTGTTCCTGATCACGTTCCGTGGTGCTCGCTTCTTCGAAGGTGCTGCTGATGCGGTCTGGCGACGCCAGGAAGGCGCCAAGACCTGAAGCGGCGATGGAACTGCACGCCAAACGCAAACTGATCAACAAAATCGCGCTGACGCTGTCGCTGGCGGCGATGTCCTTCGGCCTGTTCTGGCTGGCCTGGATCCTGATTACGATCCTTCAACTGGTGTCGGGCGTTGTCGTTAGCCGTGTTCACGCAAATGACCCCGCCGCCCGGCAGCGCCGGCGGCCTGGCCAACGCCATTGTCGGCAGCGTGATCATGGTTGGGCTGGCGACCCTGATCGGCACGCCGATAGGCATACTGGCGGGTGTCTATCTCGCCGAATACGGGCAGCATACCTTGCTGGGCAGTGCGACCCGCTTCATCAACGACATCCTGCTGTCGGCGCCGTCGATCGTGATCGGTCTGTTCATCTACGCGATCTACGTGGCGCAGGTCGGAAGATTTCTCGGCATTGCCGGCGTGTTCGCGCTGGCGCTGATCGTGATTCCGGTGGTGGTGCGCACGACCGAGAACATGCTGCAGCTGGTTCCCAACACCCTGCGCGAAGCGGCCTTCGCGCTCGGTGCACCGCAAGCTGGATCGTGATCATGCAAGGTCACCGTGCGTGCATCGTCGGCCGGCATCATCACCGGCGTGCTGCTGGCGGTGGCGCGCATCGCCGGGCGAAACCGCGCCGCTGCTGTTCACCGCGCTGTCGAATCAGTTCTGGAGCCTCAACTTGAACGAGCCGATGGCCAACCTGCCGGTGACCATCTTCAAATTCGCCATGAGCCCGTTCAAGGACTGGCAGCAACTGGCCTGGGCGGGCGTGTTCCTGATTACGCTGGGCGTGCTGGTGCTGAACATCGCTCGCGCGCGTGCTGTTCAAGCGAAGATATCCGGCTGATCATCCACAATCGAGACAGACATGATGCAAAACGATGCCGCTCGTCCTGAAATCGCAGATGGCTTCCGCAACTTCAATTTCTACTACGGCAAATTCCATGCGCTGAAGAACATCAACCTCGATATCTACAAGCGCAAGGTCACCGCGTTCATCGGTCCGTCGGGCTGCGGCAAATCGACGCTGCTGCGAACCCTGAACCGGATGTACGACCTCTACCCCGAGCAGCGCGCAGAGGGCGAACTGCTGCTCGACGGGCAGAACATGCTCGATCGCGGCGTCGACGTCAACGATCTGCGCGCGCGAGTCGGCATGGTGTTCCAGAAGCCGACGCCGTTCCCGATGTCGATCTACGAGAACATCGCCTTCGGCGTGCGCCTGCACGAGCACCTGTCGCAGTCGCAGATGGATGAGCGCGTCGAATGGGCGCTCGACAAGGCGGCGCTGTGGGACGAGGTCAAGGACATCGCTCGGCCAGAGCGGCATGAGCCTGTCCGGCGGGCAGCAGCAGCGCCTGTGCATCGCCCGCGGCATCGCCGTCAAGCCCGAGGTGTCTGCTGCTCGACGAGCCGACCTCGGCGCTGGATCCGATCTCGACCTCGCGCATCGAGGAACTGATCAACGAACTGAAGAACGAGTTCACCATCGCCATCGTCACGCACAACATGCAGCAGGCGGCGCGGGTCTCCGATTACACCGCCTACATGTACCTCGGCGATCTGATCGAGTTCGGCGTCACCGACCAGGTTTTCATCAAGCCGCAGAAGAAGGAAACCGAGGACTACATCACCGGCCGCTTCGGCTGACAGGCTCGTCCGGCAGCCCCCTCCGGGCATGGAGCCGCGAACGCCATAGGGCGCTTCAGGGCGGCACCCTGAAGAAGGCCCGCTTCTGCCGGCCTTCAGGAAATGCACCTGGCAGCCGAGCTGGAAGCCAGAAGGGACGGGCATCTCCGGCACGCCATACCGAAGACTGGCGTGACTGGCGCTCGACGGATGGCATGGCTGCAGATGTCCATTTCATGGGGTCTCCAGGCCGGTGTCGCAGGCCGGTCCGCACCCCGTCTCGCCGGGTTCGGGTGCGATGCAATCGGCATCGCCTGGGTCGGCGCGCGCGGCGTGAAATGGGTGACGCCGGAAGACAGACCGTGCCGAAGTCAATTCCAATTGAGGTATGAGTCTGAACGGATGGAAGTTTTGAATTTCCAGAATGCATATCAAAATGGGATGAGGTCTGTGGAGCTTGTGGGCAAAGGGGGCGCGGTGGATAAGTCGCGGCATTTTGCGACTTATCCACGGCAAGCGCCCCGGTTCGCTGGGCGGACTTGCCAGCGAATTGTCAGCAAATCCACAGACCGGGGTTGGGTCTGGGGTTTTGCGCAGGTCGTGCTCAAGCGGCGGTGCGGGAACGTTTGTTGATAAGAAGAAACAGTTTCTGTCGTCAATTCCAATTGAGGTATGAGTCTGAACGGATGGTTTTGACTTTCAGAATGCATATCAAAATGGATGAGGTCTGTGGAGCTTGTGGGCAAAGGGGTGCGCGGTGGATAAGTCGCGGCATTTTGCGACTTATCCACGGCAAGCGCCCCGGTTCGCTGGCGGCTTTTTGCCAGCGAATTGTCCACAAATCCACAGACCGGGGTTGGGTCTGGGGTTTTGCGCAGGTCGTGCTCAAGCGGCGGTGCGGGATCGTTTGTTGATAAGAAGAAACAGTTTCTGTCGGGCCTGATTCATCTGCTCGGCGGCTTCGTTGTCGCTCATGGCATTGGCAGTCGCGCGCAGGCTCTCCAGCGTCACGTCGGGGCGCAGGAAGGCGGCCACGTTGGCCAGGCTGGCGAGCTTTTCGAAAGGCGTCATCACCAGAGGCAAGGGGTAGCGTTTGCGCGTCTTGCCCTTCTTGTCCGTGATGTCTTCGGCAAACAGGCAGGGGCGATGGAAATTCACATAAGGGTTCAGATGCTCGGCGCACCATGCATTGACCTCGGCGGCGAAGTACTGCGGGATATGCGCGTAGCCCAAGTGCTTGCGAATCACCGCACCGTTCTTGGTTTCGGCCAGGGCGTTGTCGTTGGAATGGCGCGGCCGTGATTTGGTGAATTCGGCCGCCAGCTTAGTGAGCATCCGGGCGACCTTGTGATTGATGTACTCCGAACCGTTGTCGGCGTGAAAGCCCAGAATGCGGAAGGGAAAGCCGGCCAGCAGGGCCTCGATGACCGGAAGCAGGTAGGCCTCGCTGATCTTCTCGCAGGTGGCAATCAGTTCCCACTGGGTGACGCAGTCGACCGCGTTGATGTGATAGACGCCCTTGATGCCGTCCTGGTCGCCCTGATGCACGCTGTCGATACGGATAAAGCCCGGCCGGCCATCGGGCAGCGGCGCCCGGCGCGTGCCGATGGTAATGCCGGTGGGCTGGGTTTTGGTGAAGTTGCGCCGTCGGTCGATGTAGCCGCTCTTCTTGCGCAGGTTGTAGAGGTGCCCAACCGAGATCGTCGCCAGCCGTTCGTAGCGGGTGTCGCCAAAGAGCGCCAGCGCGCGTGACATGAGGTGCCGGGTGGCCGGCCCCGACAGCGTGCCGTGCAGGGTGTCTGTCTCGGCCAGCAGGGCGAGGTCGGTTTCGGTGAATTTGCGCTTCAGCCCATTGGTCGGGGCGCGGTAGGCCTTGGCGAGTATCTTCCCCGCCAGCCTGCGCTTGACCAGTCGGGTGAGCTGCTGGCGCGAGTAGCCGGTCGTACGTTCCAGATAGCGCAGAATCACGCCCTTGTCCGGCTTCTTCAGCCGTCGATAACCAAACCGTCCCAGCACTTCGGCGATGTGTCCGTACCGATCGTCGCTCCGATCGGATACTCCGAATTCGACCGCAATCGTCCCCGCCAGAAAGGCGCGCACTTGATCCAGCGTCGCCAACTTCGTTTCGTTCATGTCGATCACCATGCCCCGGATGATCGATCCCGTTACGCTCGTTCAGACTCATTCCTTTTTGGAAATCCAGATCACAGTTCAGACTCATACCATTTTGGAAAAGACTATGTCTGGGAACGCAGAACGCTGCATGTCATCATGGCTGTTGGCGCGAAATGCCGCACCAACAGCCATGATTGAGCGTATCGACTCTGCGCCGCCTTCCGAGTAGGCGAGGAGGTTACCCCCCTCACCCCTCACAGACCCGAGCGAGCCCAACTAAGGCACTCGGTTCCTCGTTGTACAGGTTCGCTCACGGGCGGACATAGCGATGGACAATCGTTGGTGTCGGCAGGGGACAGGTCTCCAGTATTCGGCAAAATGCTTCCCAGGACAGGTAGCTGGTGCTCTGCCGTGACCGGCGCGACAGCCACTTGTGCCATAAGCGCAGAACCGCATGATGCAGGCTACTCAAGCTGCCAGCGTTGCCGGTTATGCCATAGTAGGCATAGTGACCCCGCAACATTCGACACAGCCGTTCGTGTTGCTCTCGTATCAGCCAATGGCGCATACGGCGACATTGTTGATTAAATGCATCGAGAGAGCGAGCCAAGCGGTCTTTCGCTGTCTTCTGAAGCATTGCGCGTTTTCCGTTCCGCGACATCACCCGCACATGGGTGAAGCCTAGGAAGTCGAAGGTCGTCGCGAACATCTTGGTTGGTTGCTCGGGGTGCGGTATCGAAAATCCACCAGGCGAGTCTTGTCCGGGTGCAGCTGCAATCCGAACTTCTCCAGCCGTTTGCCGAGCACCGCATAACCCGCTGCGCATCGTCCTTGTATTCAAATACCATCACAAAGTCGTCGCAGTATCTCACCAACGTGCTGTTGCCCTTCAGTCGCGCGACCACCTGTGTGCTGTACCACTCATCCAACACGTAGTGGAGAAAGACATTTGCCAAGCAGGGTGAAATCACCCCGCCTTGAGGAGTGCCTTCGTCCGGGTAGAACAATTGCCCATCTTCCAGCACACCCGCCTTGAGCCACTTGTCGATCAATCTTCGTACCACGCCATCCGTGACTCTTTTGGTCGAGAAACTCTCTCAGTTTGGCGCCCGTGATGCTATCGAAATACTTTCGTACATCCACATCAACACCCACCGTCCTCCCCTTTCCCATGATCCCGCCTCGCACCGCTTGCAGCGCCTGGTGGGCATTGCGTGCGGGCCGAAAGCCGAACGAGCAGTCGAGAAACTCGTGCTCGTAAATCGGCTCCAGTAGCATGACAATAGCACGTTGCGCTATTTTGTCCTCGAAGCAAGGAATGCCGAGCCCGCGCTGACCGCCGTCCGTCTTCGGTATGTAGTGACGACGAACCGGTGGCGCGTTATAACGACCCGATTTGAGGCGATCGATCAGGCTGAGAAGGTTCTGCTCCAGGTTGGCCGCATACTCCTCCGCCGTCTGACCATCCACCCCTACGGCACCGTCCTTGCGCGTGCACTCGTAGGCGTACTTCACCCACTCGTAATCGACATAATGGTTCAGCGAGGTCAACCCCATCGCCGGGTTCGCTTTCGCCAGCATGGCTATTCGCTCCTGTTTCGTTCACACGCTTTCAGGTTTCAAAGCACCTCCGTGTTTCTCAAGAACGATTCTGTATCAACGGTGCCCCGCTTCCCTCGATCGGGTCCGCCTGAGCGGCGTTCCCCGGCGTCATCAGTACTATCAGGGCACTAAGACTTCCTGTGCCGAACACGGAGTCACTTATGGATTCGCTTCCCCGCCCCAACCGTTGTCCCCTTCGTTCGCTCCCGGTGTGTCAGAGACTTCCGCAGGGCCTGGCCCCGTTTCTTAGCCCCGTACCAGGGCTAATTTCGAGTTGGTCGATACACAGGATCTCCCAGGTTCCTGGAGAATCCTTCCTATACCTTTGCCCCGCTCTTCGACTCCGGCCGGTCCGACTCGCCTCGCCTTAACGGCCAGTTCGGTGCTGTCCCCACCCTTTGAACAATGAAGACACCAACATTATCCATTTCGAAGCTCAATCACGCGGCTTTGGCATCCGCTGCCTACGCTTCACGAACTGCGTTGCCGCACTCGCATGCAAGGCTCGCTTCCGGCCGGTGGCTAACCTTTGCCGGGAGGGAGTCGAACCCTCTGGATTCCATCGAAAGGTTTCTGCCCTTACATCAGACTTCCTCCTCTCCCAGGCTTATCCTGGCGCTACAAGGGTGCGCTTCGCCAGGCTGCATAAAGCCGCAGCCTGCCCTTGACCCGGCTCCGAGTCACCGAGACCATCAGGCTCGTGAAGATTTCTGACAGCAACCCCCGGCCAACCCCGCAGGCTCGGGCTTGTCTCAAACATCACCCTGATCGGTTGATTTCCCATCAAGTTTGTTGACCGTGCCCAGTGGGGCCGAGCTTTGCCGAGTCGAAGGGGGTTTGGGTCTTGAACACGGCCAATGCGATGCGCAACAGCTTGCGGGCGATGATGTTGTAGATGGCGGTAATGGGCAGGCCGCGGGCAGCCAAGGTCTGTTTCATGCACTGGAACGTTTCGCTTCGTGCAGCAGCCATCGCGGCGTTGTAGAGCAACTGTCGCATCAGCGCGGGGCCGCGCTTGGACAGCCTGCGCCGCCCGCGCATCGTGCCCGAATCGCACGCGCGCGGATCGAGGCCGGCGAAGGCCACCAGGGAATCGGAACGAACGAAGTCGATACGG
>CAWJNP010000049.1:0-103543 GCA_963844255.1 uncultured beta proteobacterium | reverse complement strand
AATTCTCAGTGAACCGCTCGTCATACACGGGATCGGAGACGCTGAAGAGCGCTTCGCACGCGTCAAGGAGCTGACGAACCTTGTCGGCCTGGATGTTCGACATCTGCGACGCTACCCGCACAGTTTCTCCGGGGGACAGCGCCAGAGACTCGGAATTGCGCGCGCGCTTGCTCTCAGTCCTGCGCTGCTGATTTGCGACGAACCGGTTTCGGCACTTGATGTATCGGTGCAGGCACAGGTACTGAATCTGCTTCGTGATCTACGCGAGGCATTGAATCTGACGTACATATTTGTCTCCCACAATCTTGCCGTGGTGCATTACGTGGCGGACCGGATTGCGGTGATGTGCGCGGGCCGTCTTGTCGAGATCGCTCCATATGGTGAATTGTTTGGCAACCCCGTACATCCGTATACCAAAGCCCTGTTGGCGGCCGTGCCGGTTCCCGATCTGGAGCGCAGGCTGGATTTCAAGGCGCTGATGGAAGGGAAAGCCTCCGATCCGAAAGCATGGCCGGCACCGTTTCGGCTGGACGAAACGACAGGGGCCGAGATGATCGATCTTGGCCAAGAGCATTTCGTCAGAGCACACGCGAGCGCTGACGTTTCGGAGTTGGTCGGGTGAGCGCCGCAATCCATCTGATCCGCTGGAAATTTCGACCTGCAGCTCTTTCAAGAATCGCGGCGCTGGCCCTTGCGGTCAGCCTGCACAGCGTGGCTTCCATCGCAGGAGCATTTATCGAGACGCCCATGCTCGAGTCCGCGGTGGAGGCGGGGACATTGCCACCAGTGGAAAAGCGGTTGCCACGAACCCCGCGTCTCATGCAACTGGATGGGCCAGGGGTGGCTCCTGGCAAGCATGGGGGAACCATGCACATGCTGATCGGGCGCGCACGTGACGTTCGGATGCTGGTGGTATATGGATACTCGAGGCTGGTCGGCTACAACCGGAAGTTCGAAATTGTTCCCGACATACTCGAAAGCATGGATGTCGCGGACGGACGGATTTTCACTCTCAAATTGCGCAAAGGCCACAAATGGTCGGACGGGCGGCCGTTTACTTCCGAAGATTTTCGCTATTACTGGGAGGATGTGGCCAACAATCAGGAATTGAGTCCAGCCGGACCTCCGAGCGACCTTCTGGTCGACGGCGAACCCCCAAAATTTGAAGTGCTTGACGAGGTAACCGTACGTTACACCTGGAGCAAACCCAACCCTGAATTCCTGCCTCGACTGGCCGGGGCATCCCCGCTCTACATTTATCGTCCGTCTGCTTACTTGAAGAAGTATCACAGGAAATACGCACCCAAAGTCGCGGAACCGGAGAAGAGCGGTGGCAAGAAGCGGGGATGGGCTTCGATTCACAATCGCAAGGACAACATGTACCGGTATGACAATCCGGATCTGCCCACCCTGGAGCCATGGATTAATACAACGAGTCCTCCGGCTGACCGGTTTGTCGCGGTTCGAAACCCCTACTTTCACCGAATCGATGCCACTGGCCGACAACTTCCCTACGCCGATCGCATCGAGATGGCGATCGCTGACAGCAAGTTGATTCCGGCCAAGACCGGCTCAGGCGAAGCGGATCTGCAGGCCCGAGACCTTCAGTTCAGCAACTACACATTCTTGAAAAAGAGCGAGAAGCGCAACAACTTCCGGACGCTGCTCTGGCGCTCGGCGATAGGCTCCCAGTTCGCGCTTTTTCCGAATCTGAACGTCAACGACCCGGTCTGGCGCAGGCTGCTCCGGGATGCGCGCTTCAGGCACGCACTTTCAATGGCAATCGACCGGTCGCTGGTCAATCAGGTGATTTATTTCGGCCTCGCGACCGAAGGCAACAACACGGTACTGCCGGACAGCCCGCTTTTCGAAAAGCACTATCAGGAGCAATGGGCCAAATATGATCGCAAGGCTGCGAACAAGCTTCTCGATGAACTCGGTCTAAAACGGGGCGAAGGCGGAGTTCGACGGCTCCAGGACGGCAGACCGCTGGAGATCATCGTTGAGACCGCCGGCGAAAGCACCGAACAGACCGACGTGCTGGCGCTGATACGCGAAACCTGGCAGGAAGTGGGTATAAAGCTGTTTGCCAAGCCGATACAACGTGAAGCGCTTCGGAACAGGATTTTTTCCGGCCAGACGCTGATTTCGGTCTGGACGGGACTTGAGAATGGAATTCCCACCGCAGACATGAGTCCGGACGCGCTGGCCCCCACCAGTCAGCAGCAACTGCAATGGCCAAAATTCGGGCAGTACTTCGAAACCAGTGGGAAAACCGGTGAAGCCCCGGACATGCCCAGGGTCGTCCAGCTTGCAAAACTGCGTGTTGACTGGCGCGCAGCCGGAACGCCAGAAGAGCGCGCTGCGATTTGGCGCACCATGCTTGAGATACATGCGAACGAGCAGTTCACGATCGGGGTCGTCTCCGCAGTGCCGCAACCTGTCGTCGTGCGTGAAACGCTGAAGAACGTGCCCGAGAAAGCAATCTACAACTGGGATCCAGGCGCATTGTTCGGTATCTATCACCCGGACACGTTCTGGTTCAAGTAACGTCTGATGCAAACAACCCGATAGAAGAAACCGACTTTATCCAGCCATGCTGAAATACACGCTGCAGAGAATACTGATCCTAATCCCGACGCTGATCGTGATCAGTCTGGTGACGTTCGCGATCATCAAGCTGCCGCCCGGGGATTTTCTGTCCAACAGGATCGATGAGCTCAAGAGCCAGGGGGATACAGCGGCGCTGGAAAAGGTGGTCTTCCTGCGCCGGCAGTATGGTCTGGACAAACCGTTCATGGAGCAGTACGGGGTCTGGGTTGGCGTGTGGCCAAGTGAAGAGGGCTATTCGGGGCTGCTGCAGGGCGACTGGGGCTGGTCCTTTGAGTACGATCTCCCGGTGAAGGACGTGGTCGGTGATCGACTTCTTCTATCGTTCATACTCAATTTCTCGATCATTCTGTTCACTTGGATTGTTGCCTTTCCGATCGGCGCATATGCCGCCACGCACCAGTACAGTTGGAGCGATTACGGGCTGACGCTGCTCGGATATGTGGGGCTCGCGACCCCGAATTTTCTTCTTGCACTGGTATTGATGTATTTTGCAAACGTGGAGTTCGGGCTGGCAGTCGGGGGCATCATGGATCCGGAGTACCTGGGGCAGCCTTGGTCCGTCGCGAAAATGCTTTCGGTGTTGCAGCACCTTTGGATCCCGGTCATCGTGATCGGCACCTCAGGTACCGCAGGAATGGTCCGCCGCCTTCGCGCGAACCTGCTGGACGAACTGCAAAAGCAATACGTCGTCACAGCGCGCGCAAAGGGCATGCCGCATTTCCGGTTGCTGATGAAGTATCCGATGCGCATGGCGCTGAATCCCTTCATAGCGGATATCGGGAGCCTTCTCCCGAGCGTGATTTCAGGTTCTGCGATCGTCGCCGTCGTACTTTCGTTGCAAACGTCCGGACCCATGCTGCTTGATGCATTGAGCAGTCAGGATCAGTACCTTGCGGGTTCGTTTCTCATGTTTCTGGCGTTGCTTGCGGTTATCGGTACGTTCATTTCCGATCTGCTGCTTGCTGCGCTCGACCCGAGAATTCGGCTGACTGGCGGGGTTGCGAAATGAGTGCCGCCGCGAGTCAGGAAGTCGAAGCGCTCGAGCATTTTGTTTCTACTGATCCGTTCGAACCACATAGCACAGAGACACTCACCCCCGAGCAGGAGCGGTTCTACAGCGCTTCGCAATGGCAGATCATGTGGTGGAAATTCAGGCGCCACAAGATCGCACTTATCTCGGGTGTGATACTCCTGGTGATCTATGCATCGACTTTGGTCAGCGAAATAATTGCGCCGTATAACCTGCACACCCGGGATACGCACAGCATCTACGCACCGCCGCAAAAGGTGCATTTCTTTCATGAGGGGAAATTTATCGGCCCATTTGTCTATGGGTACAAAATGCGCCTCGATTTGGAATCGCTGAAGAGGGAGTACACGCCCGATCCGGAACGCGTACAGCCACTGCGATTTTTCTGTCGCGGGGACGAGTACGCTTTCTGGGGGCTATTCGAAGCGGATTTTCATCTGATCTGTCCTGCCAAAGACGGGACATTCTTTCTGTTTGGGACGGACCGGCTGGGGCGAGATCTTTTTTCACGCATCGTTTTCGGTACACGTATTTCGCTGACTGTCGGTTTGCTGGGTATTCTCGTCAGTTTCCTGATCGGAATCACGCTTGGCGGGATATCAGGCTATTTTGGCGGGTGGATTGACAACATAATTCAACGCTTCATCGAGATGGTGCGCGCATTTCCGGAATTGCCCTTGTGGATGGCCCTGTCCGCGGCGTTGCCCGTCAACTGGAGCCCGGTCCTGGTGTATTTCGGGATCACCATCATCCTTGGATTGCTCGATTGGCCTGGTCTTGCACGTGCAGTACGATCCAAGTTGCTGGCTCTGCGCGAAGAAGACTTTGCTACTGCGGCAGTTCTCATGGGGGCGGGACCGGGTCGTGTGATCAGGCGCCACCTGCTTCCCAGCTTTGCGAGCCATCTGATAGCGTCGGTGACACTTTCGGTGCCGAGCATGATTCTCGGCGAGACGGCGCTCTCGTTTCTCGGTCTCGGATTGCGCCCGCCGGTCACGAGCTGGGGGGTATTGCTGAACGAAGCCCAGAACATCAACGTCGTCGCCCTGTATCCCTGGTTGATGATTTCGGTGGTTCCAGTGTTCGTAGTTGTCCTCGCATTCAATTTTCTTGGCGATGGATTGCGCGACGCGGCGGATCCTTATAACTGAACGCGCCGCGACTCAGGCCACCGGCGTGGTGGAGTGATCTTGTCGGTGGATGGGTAGAGAGATACTGCCGGCCACGCAAACGGTGCCGCCGGCGGTAAACTCCGCAGTGCGATTTAAGGGAGGCGGCGGGCATGGAGCGAGGGCTGTTCGGATTCATCTGGCGCTACAGCAAACGGGAGCAACTGCTCATCGTTCCGCTCGTGATCGCGTCCATGTTGGTCTATTTCGCGTCGCTTGATCTGCCGAAGACGATCGTCAATGAGCCAATTCAGGGAAAGCGATTCCCGAATCCGGACTCCACGGTCACGTTTTTGAGGATTGCATTCAAGCTGCCGGAGTTTCTTGGCGGCGAGATGGTGAGCGTTTTTCACGGCTTTCCGATGGAGCGTGCCTCGTACCTTCTGGCGCTGAGTCTCACGTTTCTTGCGCTGATCATTGTGAGCGGTCTGTTGAAACTGCAGATCAACACCATGAAAGGGTGGATGGGCGAGCGAATGCTGCGCCGGTTGCGGTATAGCCTGTTCGACCGGATTCTGCGGTTTCCGCTGCCGCATTTCCGGCGCGTCAAGGCCGCGGAAATGGCGACGATGATCAAGGATGAAATAGAGCCCCTTGGGGGGTTCATCGGTGAGGCGTTGATAACGCCACTTTTTCTGGGTGGTCAGGCGCTCACTGCCCTGTGCTTCATACTTTTTCAGCATCTCTACCTGGGCCTGATTGCGTTCGGAATGGTGGTCGTCCAGACGGCGATCATTCCAAGAATGCGCAGGCGGCTGCTGGTGCTTGGCAAGGAGCGCCAGTTAACTGCCCGTCAGCTGGCGGGTCGCATTGCTGAGTGCGTTGATGGCGTCGTGGAGATACACGCGCACGACACCTCGAACTATGAGCGGGCCGACATTTCTGCGCGGCTGGGCAAGATGTTTCTGATCAGATTTGAGCTGTTCCAACGCAAATTCATGATCAAGTTTGTAAACAATCTGCTCTCCCAGATGACGCCGTTCCTGTTTTATCTGGTGGGCGGCTATCTCGCGATTGTCGGCAGGCTTGATATCGGTGCACTTGTCGCAGTGATTGCCGCGTACAAGGATCTGCCCGGACCGATCAAGGAGCTTATCGACTGGGATCAGCAGAGGCAGGATGTGCAGATAAAGTATACGCAGGTATTGGAGCAGTTTACGGCGGACGATCTGGCGCAGCCGGAGCAGCAACAACTGATCGACGCGCCGCAGCTGCCGCAGGATGGGAGCGTCAAGGCAGCCAACCTGTCGCTATTGGATGAATCGGGCGCGAAGGTGATTGACGGAGTGTCATTTGAGTTCCGGTTGACCGATCACGTGGCAATTGTCGGGAACGCGGGCAGTGGCGGCAGCGAGTTGGCGCAGTTGCTCGCGCGACTTGTTCCATCGAACAACGGCACCATTGAAATGGGAGGGATCGACATAACCAGGGCGCCTGAGGCCGTGACTGGTCGCGCAATATCCTATGTCGGATCGGCGTCCTATCTCTTCCCCGTGAGCGTGCGCGAGAATCTTCTCTATGGACTCAAGCACCGGCCGGTCCGCGAGCTGACTTATGAAGGGGAACTGCTTCGAAAGCGCGAGACCATTTCCCGCGAGGCGATTCGGGCGGGAAACATTGCTCTGGACATTCACGCCGACTGGGTGGATTACGCTGCCGCCGGCGTTTCCGGCCTTGAAGAAATGGAGTCGCGGATTCTCGAGGTGCTGAGAACCGTGGATCTTGAAGAGACGATATTCGAAGTCGGTATGAAGAGTTCGGTCAATGCGGCCAAGACTCCCGGTCTGGCTGAAAATGTCCTGCGGGCTCGCGACACAATGCGGGAGCGACTGAACAGACCCGGAATCCAGGAGCTTGTCGAACGTTTCGATCTTGGACGCTTTAACCGAAATGCGACGCTGGCGGAAAACCTGTTGTTTGGCACGCCCGTGGGCAAGACCTTTGATATCGACAATCTGGCCAAGAACCCGTATGTGCGAAGGGTTCTTGAGGAAACCGGACTGGCTGGGGATTTGCTGAAGGTCGGACACAAACTGGCCGAAACCATGGTCGAACTGTTCAGTGATCTACCGCCCGGTCACGAGTTGTTCGAGCGCTTCAGCTTTATTCAGCATGACGACCTGCCGCACGTTAAGGAGGTTCTTACTCAGGTCGCTGATGTGGGACTGGACCGGATCGATGAGGCTGATCGGAACTTGCTGCTTGCTCTGCCATTCAAGCTGATTTCCGCCAGGCATCGCTTGGGACTCATCGACGAGACTTTGGAATCGCGCATACTGGAGGCGCGCAGGCAGTTCGCGGAGAATTTGCCCGCGGACCTCCGGGGCGCAATCGAGTTTTTTGATCCGGCGAAGTACATCGGTGCGGCGTCTTTGCAGGACAATATCCTGTTTGGAAAAATCGTTACTGGTCAGGCGGAAGGAAGTGCGCGGATCGGGAAGCTCATGCGTGAGATGCTGGACGAACTTGGATTGAGGCCGTTGGTTGTCAAGATCGGTCTTGATTATCAGGTGGGTACCGGCGGCGCGCGGTTGCCGGCGGCAGACCGGCAGAAGATTGCAATTGGTCGTGCCATCCTCAAGTGCCCGGTGGTCCTGGTTCTTGACGAGGCGATCGCTGTGTTGGACCCGTCGGCTCAGAACAGGCTACTTGCAAGCGTGCTCGAATTCAGGGAACAGTCCGGCGTATTCTGGGTGCTGAACAGGGTGGAGCAGGCTGAACGCTTTGGGCATGTAATCATGCTGGAACGAGGCCGTCTGGTAGAAAGAGGCAAGTTTGAACAGTTGAAGGTCGCTGGCGGCGCATTCCAAAAATTGCTAAACGCCGGTTAGGCGCAGGTAGAGGAGGTACGAAATGAGCCTGGAACAGGAAGTTGAACTGATTCGTCAGTTTCCAATTTTCAGCAAGATTCAGCCGGCAAAGCAGAAGTTGCTCTGTTTCAGCAGCGAACGACTGACTTTCGAGGCCGGCCAGACGATGTTCAGGGCGGGCGACACTGGTGACGCATGCTACATCGTGATCGAAGGAAGCATCGAGATCTCGGTAGAAACGCCAAAAGGTCCGCTCGTGGTGAATACCCTCGGTCGTAACGAGATCATCGGCGAAATTGCCATTTTCGGCGATGTACCGCGCACGGCGACTGCAACTGCGATAACTCGTCTCGAGACCTTGCGCATCTCAAAAGACCTCTTTCACAGCGTCATCCGCGAAAATCCGGACGCCGCGCTGGAGCTCATTCGAATTCTTGCATCGAGACTCGCAAACACGACCGCACAGCTTTCAAAGACGCGCACCGGCGGTTGAGCTGTATCTAGCCTTCGGAGATCTCAAAGTCCTCGGTAATTTCGGCCGTTTTCCCTAGCATTGTCGACGCCGAGCAGTATTTTTCACGCGATAGCCGAATCGCCTGAGCGACCAGATTCGCCTTCAAACCGCGGCCGCGGACCAGAAAGTGCATGTGAATCCGGGTGAATACCTTGGGGTCGCTCTCGGCGCGCTCGGATGAGAGCTTGACTTCGCATCCTGTGACGTCCTGACCGCTTTTCTTGAGAATGACCATGACGTCGTATGCGGTGCACCCGCCGGTACCAAGCAGAACCATCTCCATCGGCCTGGGCGCTAGGTTTCGACCGCCTCCTTCTGGAGCGCCATCCATTGCTACAACGTGGTTGCTCCCGGTTTCAGCCAGAAATGCCATACCGCCAACCCATTTAACTACACAGTCCATGTTTATTTTCCTATTCTCATCCGTTGCTTGTGCTTTGCGAGAAAATTCAATAATCCCAAAGCGAGAACACCGCGATAAAGTTGGCTTGAAAGGAGGTAAGGTTTATATTTTTTATATAAAAACCAACGGCTTGAGATATTTTTACGCATCAGAAAAATATATCTACAGATCAACATAATTATATTGCAGTGCAGCAATTTAATTGAGAGACTCGATTCCAGTTTTGATGCTTCAGCGTGCATCAGCAGATTGTCTCCTCCACCCTCCTCCTTTGGTGGATTTAGCGCAACTCCACAAGAGTTGCGCTTTTTTTTGTCGAGTCCGCTGGTCTGGATAGGCGCAAGGATTTGACATGAGTCCACTCTTAATCTTACAATCTGCGGCTTTTCTAAACACGCATCGAGCCATGAAGACCTACACCGCGAAAGCGCAGGATATCAAGCACGACTGGTACGTAATCGACGCGCAAAACCTTGTGCTCGGTCGGCTGGCTTCGCAAATTGCGCTCCGCTTGCGCGGCAAGCACAAGCCGGAGTACACGCCCCACGTTGATACGGGGGACTTCATTGTTGTGGTGAACGCATCGAAGTTGCGTGTAACCGGCAACAAGGCGCTGGACAAGAAGTACTTCCGCCATACAGGATATCCTGGCGGAATCTACGAAACCAATTTTGCCAAGATGCAGGAGAAATTTCCTGAGCGCGTCCTCGAGAAGGCTGTAAAGGGCATGCTGCCAAAAGGACCGCTTGGCTACGCGATGCTAAAGAAACTCAAGGTGTATCCGGCTGACTCCCATCCGCACACCGCTCAGCAGCCCAAGGCTTTGGAGGTCTGAATAACATGGTCGGCGATTACTATTACGGCACGGGACGGCGCAAGAGCGCCGTGGCGAGGGTGTTCATCAAGCCCGGCAGGGGACAGATTGTAGTAAATGGCAAACCGGTTGACGTGTTCTTTGCCCGCGAGACTGGTCGGATGGTTGTCCGGCAACCGCTGGAACTGACGAAGAATCAGGCGACATTCGATATCATGGTCAACGTGTTCGGTGGAGGCGAGTCCGGCCAGGCCGGGGCAGTACGCCATGGGATTACACGTGCACTGATCGAGTACGACGCGGCACTGAAGCCTGCGCTGTCGGCGGCTGGTCTTGTGACGCGTGATGCACGAGAAGTCGAACGTAAGAAAGTCGGCTTTCACAAAGCACGGCGCCGGAAGCAGTTCTCGAAGCGCTAACCACGCGGAACGGACAGTACGTTGCGAAAAAAAAGCCGCCCTCGGGCGGCTTTTTTTTTCGAATCAGCCCGAGCCAATTGTTCAATTTTGAATCTGAACTTGAGTTGGAAGACCCTCCCCACGGCGGAATTTTGAATGCAGACGGGACCTGGACTCGGGTCTAAGTCGCCTCTCCCAGTGCACAAAACCGGAAAGGTGGTACAAGGAATTTGTTTTCGTCGGAAACGTCATTGAAATCGGCGAGTGGTCATGCATGCCGCGCGCGCAATCGTGAGGGCCGAAGGGCATGCCTGGCTTGGAATTCAGACAATCTTGGAGCGCATGCGAATGGCCAATGAACTTGAGGCCACAACAGCAGACAGTTTCCACTCGCGCGAGTGCATCCCGGGTTCTGCGTGATGGCCGGTAGATTCAAGAAGCTTCGTCAGCGCTTCGGGATTTCCGCGCCCAAGGTGGCGGTACGGGCGCATCTTCCATGGTATTTGCGTTGGCTGCTTCTTGCGGTTCTGCTTGCATTCTCGGTCGCCCTGGCGGCTTGGATGTATGACGCTGGCAGGCGTTTCGCTGGATTTGATCGTAGCGAAGTGCAGGAGGAACTCGCCGGAATGCGAAGCGAGCAAGAGCGTACGCGCGGCGAATTGCTGCGATTGCGGGCGATTGCCAATGCGGCCGACTCGAAACTTTCGATTGAGCGCTCCGCCCAACTGCAGTTGGCGCAACAGATCCGCGCTCTCGAGCTCGAAAATGCGCGGCTGCGCGAAGATCTCGCAATTTTCGAGAATCTGCTCTCCGTTGACACGCGTACAACCCAGGCGCTCAATATCCAGCGTTTCAAGGTGGAACCCGACGGGCTGCCAGGCGAGTATCGTTACAGGATGCTTCTGCTGACCGGCAATCGCCGTGACCGAGGGGAATTCCAGGGGCGCATGGAGCTGGTCGCAGGTGTGCGACAGGATGGGAGGGATGCTATGATTATTTTTCCTGACAAGGCAGCGGTCGACGCCCCTACGTTCAAGCTGTCATTCAGAAACTTTAGCCGCGTCGAAGGTACGTTTCGCGTTGATCCAAAGGCGAAAGTCAGTACGGTACAGGTGCGGATATTCGAGACCGGGGCAGTGCAGGCGAAGGTAACTCAGACTGTGTCGCTGGGGTCCTGAAGGAGAGAATCCATGTTTGGAAAAAGCAGCAAGCCGCAAAATAGAATTGACAGCCTGATCGGAGGAACTACTCGTATCGAGGGGAATGTCTTCTTTAGCGGCGGCCTGCGGGTCGACGGGGTTGTCCGTGGCAACGTCAGTGCTTTGCCAGACCAGCCCGGTACGCTGGTCATCAGTGAACATGCTCGTATTGACGGTGAAGTGCAGGTCGCCCACCTGGTCGTGAATGGGACGATCAATGGCGCTGTTCACGCCGGCGAATCTCTGGAGTTGCAGTCAGGTTCCCGCGTCAAGGGTGATGTGCACTACAAGAGCATCGAAATGCATCAGGGAGCGGTGGTTGAAGGGCGCCTCGTGCACTACGACGGAGCCGGCGAGATCAAGGCGGTCGAACTGAAGCTTGCCTCGGGCTCCTGAGGAAGTCCGCGTTGACCACATGGAAATGGGCGCAGGATAATCGCGCAACTGTAATACGGAGCAAACCATGAATGCAGTCACCGAAATGCCGGCGCCGCTGGTATTTACCGACAATGCCGCTGGCAAGGTCAGGCAGTTGATTGACGAGGAAGGCAATGCGGATCTCAAACTTCGGGTATTTGTCACCGGGGGAGGCTGTTCTGGATTTCAATACGGATTTACGTTCGACGAAGTCCAGAATGAGGACGACACCGTGATGGAAAAGAACGGTGTGCAGCTGCTAATCGATCCGATGAGCTATCAGTATCTGGTTGGAGCTGAGATCGATTACTCCGAGGGACTTGAGGGCGCACAGTTCGTGATCAAGAATCCCAACGCAACTACGACCTGCGGGTGCGGATCGTCGTTTTCCGCCTGAGCGTAGTTTCTGCAGGCCGAAAAGAGGGGGCCTCTGCCCCCTTTTTCTATTTGGGTTCCAAGGCATACACGGGGTTCAGGCCGGGTAGATTGCCCCCAGAGTGCGCTCCCCCCGGGCTCCGGTAACGCCCGGCAGGTTTCCGGCTTTGCCCCGAAGCGCCCTCTGCGCCAACCAGGCGAACGCCAGCGCCTCGACCAGATCTACGCCCACCCCGAATTCCGCGCTGGTTTCTACGATAAGGTGCGCCATACGGCGCTGCAGGCCAGCCATGAGCGCCTGATTCCTTGCCCCGCCGCCGCACACAACGAGACGCGCGAACGGAGTGGCTTGTGCCTCGATTGCTTGGGCAACCGTTCCAATAGTGAGCTCAAGCAGCGTTGCCTGAACTGCCTGCGGGTTCTCCGAACCGTCCAGCGCGCGCTGTAGCCAGGCCTCGCTGAACAGCTCGCGGCCGCAACTTTTTGGAGCGAATCGGACAAAATACGGCTCTCGCATGAATCGGTCCAGCAAGCCGGGCAGCGGCCTGCCTCTGGCTGCCCAGACACCGCCAGCGTCCAAAGGTACTTGCAGATGGCGCTGTGCCCAGAGATCCATCAGACAGTTACCTGGACCGACGTCGAATCCGGAAACTGTCCCCTCTCTCGGCAGCAGGGTGACGTTGGCAATACCGCCTACATTCAGAACGGCGCGGCTTTCCTCGGAATCCGAGAACACAGCGGCATGAAACGCGGGTACCAGCGGCGCACCTTGTCCGCCCGCTGCGATATCGCGGCTGCGAAAATCCGCAACGACCGAGATACCGGATAATTCGGCGAGGAGCGCCGGGTTGCCGATCTGGAGGCTGAATCCCTGTTCCGGTCGGTGTCGTATCGTTTGCCCGTGACACCCGATGGCGCGAACGGAAGCGGCCGGCACGCCTGCCTTGTCAAGCGCGCGGTCAACCGCATCAGCGTAAATTCTGGCAAGCGAATTGCCCAGTCGACCTATAGCCTCGATTTCGTCGAACCCGCTAGATGTGAGCGCAAGGAGCGGCTCCCGCAAGGTCGCGTCGAACGCTAGATGAACGCTTGAGATGATCCGGGGGCGCTGACTGGATAGATCTGCGACCACGGCATCCACGCCGTCCAGACTGGTGCCGGACATCAAACCGACATAGAGATCGTCCGGCATAGCGGCCGCAAGCAACCCGGACCGGGTCTACTCCAGAAGGGCGAGGTTGCCGTTCGCTATCAATTCGAGCTGCGCGACCAGTGGACCGGCTTCGCGCTTGAACGTCGCGAGTTCGTGCGCGGCAATAGGCAAGGCCGCGGGCATCGCAATGGTCAGTGGATTGCGTGCTTCTCCCGCAACCCGGAACTCATAGTGCAGATGCGGGCCCGTGGCCCATCCCGTCTGTCCGACCGACCCGATCGTATCTCCTTGAGCGATACGCGCGCCGCGCCTCACGCCAGGTGCAATGCGACTGAGGTGTGCGTACGCCGTGCTGTACTGTCCGTTGTGCCTGAGGATCACCATGTTCCCGTAGCCACCCTGAAGCCCGGCGAACTCGACGATGCCATCACCAACGGATCGCACGCGGGTGCCATTCGGTGCTGCATAGTCAATTCCACGGTGGGCGCGCCATTTTTGCATGATCGGGTGCAAGCGCATGCCGAAACCGGAACTCACCCGGGAGAACTCGAGGGGCGATCGGAGAAAAGCCTTGCGCAGGTTCTTTCCTTCGGGCGTGTAGTAGCCGCCTTTGCCGTCGGTACCGGCGTACCAGACCGTCCGGTAGGTCTTGCCGGCATTGACGAACTCGGCAGCAAGCAACCGGCCTGATCGCACCATGCGACCCTCATGGTACAAAACCTCGTATACCACGGAGAAACGGTCACCTTTGCGCAGGTCACGGTGAAAATCGATGTCTCCGCCAAAGACCTCGGCAATTTGTATTGCCACTGCGTCTGGCAGTCCGACAGCATCCGAGGCAGCGAAAAGCGAGCTTCTTATTACGCCTGCCTTGAGGACGGGGTGCGACTCGAACGCAATGCGTTCTTCGGCAGTCTTGAAGCCATTGCCAACGCGCACTATCGAAATTCGGGCTTCCCTGCCGGAAAGGTATGCCAGCGACAACAGCGTTCCATCCGCGCTCACTTCGGCATCGACCGTTGTTCCGGCGCGCAAGCCGCGCAGGGCGTCTGCCTGGGTACGCAGCAATTGATGCGTATCGGCCTCACTCACGCCGATCCGTGAAAGCAGCCTGGCCAGCGTATCACCACGCTGGAAGCGCTCCTCCCGGAAAAACGAGGAGGGTGAAGGGACAAGGGATGCTCCGATGTCAAACCGGAGCGGCTCGGGAACCGCAGTGCGTGTCAGGAGCAGCTGCGATTCAGGGGCGGTTCCAAACGCGGCGATCGCCCCGAAAAGCGGAAGCGTCAATAGCACGCCGATCCGAACGATACGAAAGCGAGGACTGAGAAGTCTCTTGGGCAAGGTAGACCGTTCGGCTAAAATTGTTCTTTTCAGTCGCCTTTCGCAATCGCTGCGCAGGCATGCTTTTCCAAACCGCGGGAAGTGTATCAGACTTCATCAGCCGGAAAGCAATCCGGCCCCTAGGCCCCCCCGCCCATCGGCGCAGAAAAATGATTCCAATTCCTCAAGCGCTAGAGCTGATCCGACGCGGTTCCGACGAACTTCTGGTCGAAGAAGAGCTCATCCGGAAATTGCAGACCGGCCGCAAACTTCGGATCAAGCTCGGAATGGATCCCACGGCGCCCGACCTGCATCTTGGGCATACCGTGGTTATCAACAAGTTGAGGCATTTTCAGGATCTAGGGCACCACGTTCAGTTCCTGATCGGGGATTTTACCGGCATGATTGGCGACCCCACCGGCAAGAACCAGACGCGACCCCCGCTCACCCGAGAGCAGATCCAGCAGAACGCAGCCACATACCAGAAACAGGTATTCAAGATCCTGGATCCGGAAAAGACCGAGATCATGTTCAATTCCACGTGGTCGGACCAGCTGGGTGCCGAGGGAATGATACGTTTGGCCGCCAGATACACCGTTGCACGGATTCTGGAGAGGGACGACTTCTCCAAGCGGTATCGCAGCGGGCAGCCCATAGCGATGCACGAGCTGCTGTATCCGCTGATGCAAGGCTACGATTCCGTTGCAATGAAAAGCGATGTTGAACTCGGCGGAACAGACCAGAAGTTCAACCTGCTGGTTGGGCGGGAGTTGCAGAAGGACTGGGGGCAGGAGCCACAATGCATCCTGACGATGCCGCTGCTCGAAGGCCTGGATGGCGTAAACAAGATGTCCAAGTCCCTGGGCAACTATGTAGGAATAGATGAGCCGCCGAACGAGATTTTCGGCAAGCTGATGTCGATCTCCGATGAGCTGATGTGGCGATACTTCGAGCTTCTCTCGTTCAGGCCGCTGTCTGAGCTGAAGGTTTGGAGGCGCGACGTCGACGCAGGCCGCAATCCGCGCGATATCAAGGTTGCACTTGCGCAGGAATTGGTTGAGAGATTCCACGGGCGGACGGCGGCAGAAGCTGCGCTTGTGCAGTTCGAGGCGCGTTTCCGGCATGGAGCATTGCCCGAGGATATGCCGGAGTTTGCGTTTGACGCTCCGGAGGGGGGGTTGCCGGTCGTGCAGCTTCTCAGGCAGTCCGGTCTTACGGCCAGTACAAGCGAGGCGATTCGAATGATCGAACAGGGAGGCGTTCGGTTGAACGGTGAAAGGCTTGAAGACCGCATGCTGAAGCTGACCAGGGGGGAGACGGTCGTCGCGCAAGTGGGGAAACGAAAATTCGCACGCGTTCTCATCAAATGAGGAAGGCATGGCCAAGCTACCAGAATATGAAGTCTATGCGGTCAAATACGGGCACCACGAAAGGCGAGCTCGGGAGAATTTCCTGGGGGGCGACGCGCACGACGGTCCGATGGCACTCGACTATTTCGTATGGCTGATTCGCGGAGACGGTCGCGAAATCGTGGTGGATACCGGATTTTCCGCGGCGATGGCTGCCAAGCGAGGACGCAAGCTCCTGCGCTGTCCGACGGAGGGGTTGCGATTGCTGGGGGTGGATCCCGATTCCGTCCAAGACGTGGTGATTACACACCTTCACTACGATCACGCCGGCAATCTCGACCTGTTCCCGGACGCGACGCTGCATATTCAAGATCGCGAAGTCAACTACGCGACCGGGCGGTATATGTGTCACGACTGCTTCCGTGGCGCCTACGAGGTGGAGGACGTGGTCAGCATGGTGCGGCGGGTTTACGCCGGTCGTGTGTGTTTCCACGAGGGCGACGCGGAAATCGCCCCGGGCGTTTCGGTGCACCTGATCGGCGGACACACGATGGGAATCCAGTCGGTGCGCGTGATGACCCAGCGCGGATGGCTGGTCCTGGCGAGCGATGCCTCCCACTTCTACGCAAACATGGAGCAGGTCAGGCCGTTCCCCATCGTCTGGTCGGTGGCCGACATGGTCGATGGGTACGACAGGCTCCGGGCTCTGGCGGCGTCTTCCGAGCACATCATTCCCGGGCACGACCCGCTGGTGTTGGCGCGCTATCCGGCGCCCTCCAAAGCGCTCGAGGGCATCGTTGTGCGACTCGACGGCGTGCCAAAAAGCGCATAGAAACTCCCCGGTGAGCCGCTCCAGGAGGCGATTTCGGCCGAGAGATGTCAGAAAATAACGTAGTTCAGGGGGGCGAGCAGCAGTTCAGGACTTGCGGATACGGTAACGCTTCCCGTCCCGTCCATGCGCTGCAACAATTTATTGGCCCCCCGGGTGTGGCTGTTTGTCCTGTTATCGTGCAGAATAAAGACGGATTCTGGCGAGGTACGCTGCGCGAGCGGGGTGCAAATCAACAAGCCGGAACAAGATCCCATCCAATCGAGGAGGTTCATGTGAAACGTCGTTCATTTTTGAAGAAAACCGGTCTGGGTCTGGCCGCTGGAGCTGCTGCTGCAGCACCGGCAATAGCCAATGCGCAGGGCGCCGGGCTGCCGACCATTTCCTGGCGGATGGCCGCGAGCTGGCCGAAGAGTCTGGATACGCTGTTCGGCGGTGCCGAACACATTGCCAAGCGCGTGTCGGACGCCACCGGCGGGAAATTCACCATCAAGGTATTCGCCGCGGGTGAAATCGTCGGCGGCTTGCAGGTATTCGACGCCGTTCAGGCCGGCACAGTCGAGTGCGGCCACACCGCCGCGTACTACTATTTCGGCAAGGATCAGACCTTCGCCTTCGGCACGTCGATCCCCTTCGGTCTTAACGCCCGCCAGCAGTTTGCCTTCATGCACCATGGCGGCGGTCTGGAGCTGATGCGCGACTTCTACAAGGAATACAACGTCATCAACTTCCCTGCGGGCAACACCGGCGCCCAGATGGGCGGTTGGTTCCGCAAGGAAATCAAGTCGGTTGCCGACCTGAAGGGTTTGAAAATGCGCATCGGCGGCACCGGTGGCCAGGTGTTGTCGAAGCTGGGCGTGGTGCCGCAACAGATTGCGGCCGGCGACATCTACCCGGCGCTGGAAAAGGGCACCATTGATGCTGCCGAGTGGGTCGGGCCGTATGACGACGAAAAACTCGGATTCTACAAAGTGGCGAAACACTACTACTACCCGGGCTGGTGGGAAGGTGGTCCAGGCACCGATCTGATGGTCGGGACCAAGGCGTGGGCATCACTTCCGAAGGAGTACCAGGCAATCCTTGAGGCCGCATGTTCGGAGGTCTACATCTGGATGCTGTCCAAGTACGACGCGCTCAACCCGGCTGCGTTGAAGCGTCTGCTGGCCAACGGTGTGAAGCTGGCACCTTTCCCGAACGACGTGATGGCGGCCTGCTACAAGGCCTCGGAGGAACTCTACAAAGAGATCGCCGCGAAAAGCACGAAGTTCAACAAGGTGTATGAGCCGTGGAAGAAATTCCGCGACGAACAGGTTCAGTGGGCATCGATCGCGGAAGGTCGCTTCGACAACTTCATGGTCGCGGCACAGCGAAGCTCGCAGCGCGGCGCTGCCAAGAAGTAACGCAACGGTCGGCGCGGCGGACCGATCAGGGTTTCGCCGCCCGTCAAAACAAAACCCCGCGCAAGCGGGGTTTTGTTTTTCTACTCCCAGTCGTCTGCCGGGCGGCGCTACTTGCCCTTTGCCGGTGCCGACGCATCGGGTGTCGCCGCTGGCGGTTTCGCATCTGGAGCCTCAACGGGCTTCGCGTCCTTGCCGGCTTCGTCTTGATCGAACGCTTTTTCCAGCGCATCGCCCAACGCGTCCTCTGCCTTGCCGGCGGCACCTGTCGAGTCCGGGACCATGATCTCGATCTTGTCCGTGTTGACAACCGCCTTCTTCGCAAGGCCGCCGGTCACGAGTCCGGGGAAGGTGATGATCAGCCCGACCATGAGGCACTGGATAATCACGAAGGGCACGGCGCCCCAGTAAATCTGTCCGGTGGTGATTCTGGGCGTCAGCTTGCCGGTGATCTTGTCGATGTAATCCTTGTTCGCGGCCACGCTGCGCAGATAGAACAGGGCGAAGCCGAACGGCGGATGCATGAACGAAGTCTGCATGTTGACCCCGAGCAGGACGCCGAACCAGATCAGGTCGATCCCCAGTTTCTCGGCCACCGGGCCGAGCAGAGGGATGACGATGAAGGCAAGTTCGAAGAAGTCGAGGAAAAACGCCAGGACGAAGATCAGCACGTTGACCACGATCAGAAAGCCGAGCTGCCCGCCCGGCAGCCCGGTCAGCAGATGCTCGACCCAGATGTGGCCGTCGACCCCGTAGAAGGTCAGGCTGAACACCCGCGCGCCGACCAGGATGAACACCACGAACGAGGTCAATTTGGCCGTAGTGTCCATGGCCTGGCGCAACAGGCTGAACGACAGTCTTCGCCGCGCAATCGCCATCAGCAACGCTCCACTGGCGCCCATCGCACCGCCTTCCGTCGGTGTGGCGACGCCGAGGAAAATCGTGCCAAGCACAAGGAAGATCAGGGCCAGCGGCGGGATCAGCACAAAGGTGACGCGCATGGCAATGCGCGACAGAAGACCCAGCTTGAACACGTGATTGATCACGGCAGCAGTGAACGCGACGGCCACGCCGACCGAGGTCGATACGACCAGCATCTCGTCCGTCGGGGCATCGGGGGCTGCGTATTTGTACTTGGCGAAAACCACCGCCACCGCGACCGCCACCGCCGCCTGCACTGCCAGCGAGGCGATGCCGCTGCCGCCATCCGGTTCGCGAAACGTACGGGCTGAAAGCGGCAGGGCCGGTGCCCACGAAGGCTTGAACACCGCGATGCCGATGACATAGGCGGCGTAGAGACCGGCCAGCGTAAGCCCGGGGATAAACGCGCCCGCGTACATGTCGCCAACCGACTTGCCCAACTGGTCGGCCATCACAATCAGCACCAGCGAGGGAGGGATGATCTGCGCAAGCGTGCCAGATGCCGCGATGACCCCTGCGGCCAGGCGCCGGTCATACCCATAACGCATCATGATCGGCAGCGAGATCAGGCCCATCGATATGACCGAAGCCGCCACCACGCCCGTCGTCGCCGCAAGCAGCGCGCCAACGAAAATCACTGCCAGGGCAAGGCCGCCGCGCAGCGGTCCGAACAGCTGGCCGATGGTATCGAGCAGATCCTCGGCCATGCCACTGCGTTCAAGGATCAGACCCATGAAGGTGAAGAACGGCACCGCCAGCAGGGTATCGTTCGACATCACCGCCCACAATCGCTGCGGCAAGGCCTGGAACAGCGAGGGGTGCAGCAAGCCGAGTTCCACGCCGATCAGGCCGAAAAATATGCCGTTGGCAGCGAGCGCGAAAGCAACCGGGTAACCCAGCAGCAGAAAAATGACCAGCGCACCGAACATCACCGGCGCCATGTTGTGAGAGAGTAGTTCGATCATGCTGCTTCTCCCCGTTCACGGCGCAGCTCCGCGGCGAGCAATTCTTCCGCAGTGGGACCGTCGTCCTTCTCGCTCGGATCGGGGACCAGGCCCCGCAGGAAGGCGACGCGCTTGATGAGCTCCGATGCGCCCTGCAGGATGAGAAGAAAGAAACCAAGCGGCAACATCAGTCGACCCGGCCAGATGAGCAAGCCGCCCGCGTTCGAGGACACCTCTTTGCTGTCCCAGGCGTCGATGAATACCGGCCAGGATAGCCACATGATCGCGATCGCCATCGGCATCAGGAAGAAGACCGTCCCGAGGATGTCGATCCAGGTCTGTGCGCGTTTGGACAAGTGCGAGGTGATTATGTCGATCCTCACATGCTGGTTATGCAGCAGGGTGTAACCGGCGCAGAACAGAAACACAAACGAGAACAGGTACCACTGGATCTCCAGCCAGGCGTTCGAACTCATGTCGACCGTGTATCGCACGATGGCGTTGCCGGTACTGACGAGCACTGCGGCCAGGATGAGCCAGTAGCTGAACTTGCCGACTTGCTCGTTGAGCGCGTCGATCCAGCGTGATAGTGCAAGCATTGCCTTCATCCATCTCCTCCGTCTAAGCGGTTGTGTGCCGGCTCGTATGGCCTGCTCGGACCGTGAGTCTCTGCGTACAGACGCGCGTTCCGTCCGGATTCTGTACGATTGGGCGGGATCGGGCAATCACCGTGAAAGCTTTCAGAATTCTGAGCGGCCCATGATTGGTGCCGTCTGGCTCGGCTTCGCGCTTTCGGTACCCGGACATCTGCGATACAGTCGACCGTCCTTTACGACCCCCGACGCCATGCATACATTCGACTTCGATACTCCGGTAGACCGCGCCGGTACCCACAGCACGCGATGGGAGAAGTACGCCGGCCGCGACATCATTCCGCTCTGGGTCGCTGATACTGACTTTCGTGCGCCTCCCGCGGTAATTGATGCCTTGCGGCGCAGGGTGGAGCATGGGGTTTTCGGCTATACGTCCCCGCCCCCGCAGCTCCGGGAACTGATCGTCGAGCGGATGATGCGTCTGTACGACTGGCAGGTTCGGCCCGAGTGGATTGTCTACCTTCCGGGTGTCGTCTCCGCTCTGTACATGGCGGCCAACAGGCTGACCGCTCCCGGAGAGCACTTGTTGTCTCCTGCGCCGGTCTACTACCATCTGTTTCGAGCGGCGCAGTCGGCCCCGCGTCCGTGGACGGAAGTGCCGCTTGTCCTGGCGCAAGGCCGGTGGGTATGGGACGAATCCCGTCTGGAAGCTTCGGTTCGGCCCGATTCCCGACTGTTGATGCTGTGCAACCCGCACAATCCCGGCGGCACGATCTTTCGGCGCGATGAGTTGGAACGCCTCGCCGGATTTGCGCTTCGCCACGGCCTGCAGGTGTGTTCAGACGAGATTCACTGCGATCTCCTGCTCGACCAGGGCAAGCCCCATATACCCATTGCGAGCATTTCACCTGAGATATCGCGACGAACCGTCACCGTGATGGCGCCTTCCAAGACCTTCAATATCGCGGGCAGCGGGGTCGCATTCGCCATCATTGAAAATGCGGCGATGCGTCAGACATTTTCGTACGATCTGAAGAAATCCGTGCACGATGCTTCCCTGTTTGCGTACGAGGCGGCCGTAGCCGCGTATCGCGACGGAGGCGCCTGGCTTGCCGCGCAGATCGAGTACCTTCGTGGCAACAGTGCGCTTGTCGAGTCGACAGTAGCGCGATTGCCGGGGGTCGAGACGGTACATCTCGAAGCGACCTATTTGTCGTGGATCGACTGTACGGGGTTGGGTCTGGACGATCCGCATGCCCACTTCCTGAAGCATGGCCTGGGTTTGTCGCCTGGCGCCGATTTTGGAGCACCGCGGTTCGTACGCCTGAATTTCGGTACTCAAAGGAAGATGCTGCTGGAGGCGATGGAACGTTTCGAGCGCGCGGTCCTCGCGGCGCCGGGCAATCTGGTCGGGAATTAGGGTTTTCCCGGCGACCGGGACAGAGACAACCGGCGAACTGCGCCGAGCACCTCGTGCAGGTGTCCCTCGCGGACGCCAAGCGCGTCCATGTGCGCGACGGTTTGTGCAAGGTAGTCGACGTTCGGGCCGCGCTGCCCGCGGCCTTGCGCCACAAGTCGGGCGGTATCCGCAATTGTCAACCGCCCGGCAAACTGGCGGTGCGTCTGGTCTGCGACAAAAGCAATCGCCGGCACGGCCTCTCCGATGGAGCGTACGGGCACGATGCGCGGTTGGTAGACCCGATTGACCATCTCCCGCTGCCACAGCGTCTCGAGGGCGTGCCCGACGTGGCGCCTGGGGACCCGAAATGCAACCCCCCAGCACGAGCCGCCCCGGCACAGGCCCAGCACCAGACCCGGAACCTCAGGGGTTCCGCGATGACGATGGGAATAAATACACAGTGCGCGATGGTAGCCGTGCAGCAGAACCGTTCGTCGCTCGGCATGCGGGATTTCCGGAGACCACATGAGAGAACCGTAGCCGTATACCCAGAGATCGCCGCTCGGCATGTCGGGCATGAGTCTGCGAAGATCCGAATTCAGCACTACTTCCCGTCGGTGGCCCGTTCGATGGAATTATAAGTTAGGCGTCTGCAGGCTCAAAAGGTTGCAATAGAATCTGCACTTTCCAAACGCGAGTGCGTCCATGAGCCAGATCACCAATAGTCAGACACGTCGATCACCCATTGTCGGGCGATTCATGCCCGAGGAGGTTGCGCTGGCTTCGCGAAACAGCGGCATGCCGTTGGAAGCGTTGCGTTATGACGTCACGCCGGCCGGACTGCACTACTTGCTCATTCACTTTGATATCCCGGCCGGCGATTCGGACGGCTGGAAATTGGCCATCGGTGGACAGGTCGAGCGCCCACGTACCGTCACCGTTGAGCAGATCCGGGCGATGCCGGCACGCACGCTGCGCGTGACGCTTGAATGCGCAGGAAACGGGCGCGGCCAGCTATCCCCTCGCTATCCATCGATGCCCTGGCTGGAGGAGGGGGTGTCCACGGCGGAATGGACAGGAACGCCGCTGGCGCCACTGCTGAGGTCCGCCGGTCTGGGGCCGGAGACAAGGGAAATCGTTTTCCGGGGTACCGACAGAGGGATTGATCGTGGTTCCGAACATGACTACGCGCGCAGCCTGTCAGTATCGGAGGCGATGCGCGAGGACATCTTGATCGTCTACGCGATGAACGGACAGCCATTGCTGCCGCAACATGGCGCGCCGCTGCGCCTGATCGTTCCCGGATGGTACGGGATGGCGAGCGTTAAATGGTTGGGGAACATCGAGGCCGTGACGGCGCCGTTCGAAGGCATACAGCAGGTCCACAGCTATCATTTTCGGACGCAGTCTGGAGAGACCGGGATCCCATGCTCGCTGATCAGGGTAAATTCGCTGATGGCGCCGCCGGGCGTACCGGATTTTTATACCCGGCAGCGGATCCTCGAGGCAGGTAATGTCAGACTTTGCGGCCGCGCGTGGTCCGGCGGAGGGGTGCCGGTCGAGCGCATCGAAGTCTCAGAGAACGGCGCATGGCACGATGCGGTGCTCGGTCCTGTTGCCGGCCCTTGGGCCTGGCGTGGCTGGTCATACGATTGGAACGCGCGTCCAGGAACTCATGTACTCGGGTGCCGGGCAACAGACGCACAGGGAAACGTGCAACCGATCGAACCCGTATGGGACGTCAGCGGTTTCGGCAATAATGCGATACAGCAAGTGCGGGTGACGGTGCGCCAGTGAGGGTAGTTTAGAATCCCCACATGTCTAGGGGAATTACCTTCTTGCAGGGCAGGTTCGGACGGGTCGGGCTGATTGACCTCAACGTGCCGCTGGTGACTCACGCTCATCATCACTGTCACGTCCTGGTGAAAGTGTTCGGCGCGGACGGTGCATTCCGGGTGCGCGGCGTACGCTATCCGCTGACCGATGACCGTGCGGTCCTTGTCAATGCGTGGGAGCCGCACGCCTACGAGCACGGAGGGGCGGGGTCTACCTTCATACTGGCCCTCTACATTGAACCTGCGTGGCTGGGAGAAATACACGCGCAACTGTCCGCTTCCGGGCATCCGCGTTTCTTCCCGCAGGCGGGGGTGCCGGTTACGCCACGAATCCGGCGGGTTGCGGACGATCTTGCGAGCGCGATGGTGTCCATGACGGATACCGCTTTCCTGCGTGCGGAGGCCTTGATTTTCGAGTTGATGATTGCGGTAATAGAGCCATTTTCTCTTTGGAAACAAATGGATGTACTCAGGGCGGATGGCTTGGGGATACGCTACGATCCGCGCATCCGAAAGGCGATAGGCATTTTGCGTGCGCGTATTGGCGAAGACCTGGATTGCGATGGTCTGGCTGCAAATTGCGGGCTTTCGCGGACGCATTTCTTTGAACTGTTCCGCCGTGCGACGAACCTGACTCCGGCCGTCTTTGCCAATGAACTGCGGATGGAGGCAGCGTTTCAGGGCTTGGCCAGAACCCGCAGCCCGATCGCCGACCTGGGTTACCGCCTCGGATTCAGCGCGCCCGGCCACTTCACGAGGTTTTTCCGGCACCATATCGGCGTCACGCCAAGCGAGTATCGAAAGGTCGTGGATCTGCGCGAAGGCGTACTGGCCTGATAGCGCGTTTCTTGTGCGTCGCACAATGGGTTCGCGACTGTCGCAACCCCGCAAACCGGACTGACGGGTAATTTTGCCGATTCTCGGGTAACGCCGGTTGGGGCGCACGCACGTAGCATGGCTGCAAACCGCAATCAGGTGGGGAAATGAAAGTAAAGTCGAGTCCGGACCGGCCGTTGGCGATTCAACGAGCGCTTGCGTCGGCTGCCGTGTGCCAGGCGAGTCACGGACCTGCCGGCGGGCTTGGGCGATTGAACGGTCCGGAAGCAGACGCACAGTGACACAGCATGCAGGCACCGCCTGGGTCGGCAAGGCCGTTCCCCGCAAGGAAGATGCGCCACTCCTGGCCGGTCGCGGGCGTTTCATGGACGATATGGAGCCCGTCGCCGGGTTGCGTCACGCCGCGATCCTGCGCTCGCCGCATCCGCATGCACGCATTCGTGCAATTGACACGACGCGTGCCGAAAAGCTTGCCGGTGTCATTGGTGTCGTTACCGGTGCGCAGATCGCAGCGGTCGCCGGAGTTATTCCGAGCGTGGTCCGTTCGAAGATGCGCTTTCAAGTGTGCGCTACGACAAAGGCGCGATATTGCGGCGAGCCGGTGGCCGTGGTCGTCGCAATCGATCGCTACGTCGCAGAGGACGCGCTCGAACTGATTGACGTGGACTACGAACCTTTGCCCGGCGTGGCGCATCTTGACGATGCACTCAGGCCGGATGCTCCGCTGCTGTTCGAAGAAGCAGGTACCAATGTCGCCCAGCAGCGTGAGTTCACGTACGGGGACCCGGACGGTGCATTTGCGCGTGCCGATAGAACATTCAAGTACGACTACCGATATCCGCGTTCCATTGCGACACCGATGGAAACCTACGGGGTGGTGGCACACTTTGAACCGCATCCTGACCGGTACACGATCTGGTCCAACTTTCAGGGGCCGTTCGTGCTTCAGCCTCTGATGGCGGGCGCGCTGAATGTGGCAGGCAACCGGCTGCGCATCGTCACGCCGCCGAATTCCGGTGGCAGTTTCGGGGTGAAGCAGGCCGTATATGCGTACATGGTGCTGATCGCGGCGGTATCACGCCTCCTGAGCGTACCGGTAAAGTGGACCGAAGACCGCCTCGAACATCTGATGGCGTCTTCCAGCGCGACCGATCGAACTGGTAAGGTCGAAGCGGCATTCACGAATGAGGGCGAACTTATCGGCCTGCGTTACCGTAACGTGGTCAACCTCGGAGCCTACATACGCGCTCCGGAGCCCGCCTCGGTCTACCGCATGCATTCCACTTCCAGCGGCGCCTATCGCGTCAGGAACCTTGCGGTGGACAATACACTCGTCGTGACCAACCGCATGCCGGTGGGCCTCAACCGTGGCTACGGAGGCCCGCAGTTCTATTTTGCGCTTGAGCGGATCATGGAAGTTGCGGCACGAGGACTGGGCATTGATGTCGCCGAAATTCGCCGCAGGAACCTCGTTCGGAAGGATGAGTTTCCCTATGATTCGCCAGCAGGATCCATTCTCGATTCAGGCGACTATCAGGCGTGTCTTGACGAAGCCCTGCGAATAGCCGACTACCCGGCTTTGCTTGCACGACGCGATGCTGCCAGGAGCAGTGGAAAGCTGTTTGGTGTCGGATTCGCTCTCGGTGTGGAACCCTCGGGATCGAACATGGCCTATGTCGGTCTTGCGCAGACTGCAGAGCAGCGGGGGAAGGCGGAACCGAAATCCGGGGCCAACGCGGCAGTGACGATATCGATAGATCCCAGCGGCGGGATCACGGTTCAGCTTGACAGTACGCCGAATGGCCAGGGGCATGCCACCGTGGCGGCCCAGATTGTGGCCGACGAGCTTGGCGTCAAGCCGGACGATGTCGACGTCCTGACCGAAGCAGACACGCGCACGATTGCCTGGAGCATTGCTTCCGGAAACTATTCGAATCGTTTTGCATCGGCGGTCGCGGGTGCCATTCTGGGCTGCGCGCGCAAGCTGGGGGACAAACTGCGAACGATGGCTGCGGACGAGTTCAAGGTTGACGTGGACGAGGTCGAGCTTGCGGGCGGTGCGGCACGGGTCACACGCAATCCGCAGCAGGCAATCGGCGTCGGTCGCCTGGCGTCACGGGCGCACTGGAATCCAGCCGGCATGCCAGACGGGGTTAGCGCGGGCATGACCGAGACGTTTGTACTCGATGCGCCTACCCTGACCAGTCCGGACGATGCGGATCGTGTCGCCTCTGCGATGACTTACGGGTTCGTCGCCGATCTTGCCGCAATCGAAATCGATCGTGCCACCGGCAGGATCGAAATCGTCAAGTATGTTTCGGTGCACGACGTCGGGACGATGCTGAACCCCATGATCGTGGAGGGTCAGATCAATGGAGGATTCGCGCACGGCCTTGGTGCGGCACTCTTTGAAGAACTTGTGCATGACCGTGCGGGGAATTTCGTGTCCGGCACGTTTGCAGAATACCTTTGCCCGACCGCGCCCGAGATGCCGAGGATCGATATTGGACATGTATCGACGCCTACACCGGTGAACATGACAGGGGCGAAGGGAATGGGCGATGGCAGTTCAATGCTTGCCCCTGCCGCGCTGGCCAATGCCGCGGCAGATGCGCTCGGTCGCGAAGATATCGATCTGCCCCTCTCGCTCAACCGCGTGTGGGAACTCGCCAACGGGCGTGATGCGACGATCAGTGGTACGTATGGCGGGGCGAAGAGGAAAGCCGGTGAAGTCGAACTCGGCGGGTCACTCCAGGGCGAAGGCTCGACGAATCTGTCTGCGCCGCCTGCCGAGGTCTGGAGGCGATTGCTTGACCCCGATGTTCTGGCTGCCGTCATACCGGGGTGCAGAAAGATGGAGCGCAGAGGAGCAGATGCGTTCGAAGCGGAAGTGAGCATCGGTGTGGCGGGCATACGCGGGGTATACGCCGCAAAAATCCGGATCGGGGCGCAGACGCCGCCGCATTCGATGCGTATGGAATTTGTTGCGCAGGGCAGGCTCGGCAACGGCCGGGGCAGTGCACTGGTCGATCTTGCGCCCGAAGGTGAGGGCACAAGACTCTCCTACCGATACGGCGCAGATGTCGGCGGCACGGTAGCTGCCGTGGGCAATCGGATGCTGGGGTCCGTTACGGGCGTACTGATCGGACAGTTCTTCAAGGCTTTCGAGCAGTACGGCCGAACGGATGTGCCGCAGGGCTTCTGGAGCCGGATTGGCCAAAGGCTTTCCGGCAAGGGCGGCGAATCATGAAGCCGGTCGCCTTCGAATATTGTCGTCCGGAATCGGTCGCGGAGACGCTGGTCCTGCTCCAGGAATTTGGTACGGAAGCCAGCGTCCTCGCCGGTGGCATGTCGCTCGGCGCGATGCTCAACATGCGTCTCGTACGTCCGGCTGCGGTACTGGACATCAAGCGGGTGCCCGGTCTTGACGCGGTGACGTTCGATCGCGAGGTTCGGACCGGCGCAACTCTGCGGCAGGCTGCTGCGCTTGGCGACGCCATGCTGATGCGCGCCCTGCCGCTTCTCGCGCGCGCGCTGCCGTTTGTCGGCCATTTTCAGACGCGCAACCGTGGCACATTGGGCGGATCGGTATCGCACGCCGACCCGAGTTCGGAGATTCCTCTGGTCCTCCTCACGCTGGGCGGTGCCGTGGAACTGCACTCCCGGCGAGGCGTACGCCGGGTCGCAGCCAAGGACTACTTTCTGGGTATTTTGACGACTGCGCGTGCACCGGATGAACTCCTCGTTGCGCTGATCTGGCCCAAGCGTAAGCCGGGTGCGGGCTACGCCTTTACCGAAATCGCGCAGCGCCACGGCGACTTCGCTATCGTTGCTTGCGCCGCTGAGGCAGTTCTCCGTCCTGATGGGACACTCCAAACGCTTGCATTCGGGCTGGGCGGCGTCGAGAGCCGGCCGGTAACCTTTGATGCGTCCGCCTTTGCCGGCCAGCCCGCCAATGCAGACCTTGCGGCACAGATCGCCTCGGTCGCCGCTGCTGAATCGAACCCGATGAGCGACTTCAAGGCGACCGCCGAGTATCGGCGTGCGCTGATCAATGCGCTTGGCACGCAGGTACTGGCGGCAGCATTCGATGCTGCGGGGGCGAACTGACATGATCCGACTGAAGCCCGGCGTGCGCCACCCCGTTGTGCTGGAAGTCAATGGCAAGTCCTGCGCCGGCACGGCGGAGCCGCGGACTCTGCTGACGGATTTCCTCCGCCACGAACTCAAACTTTACGGCACACATGTAGGCTGTGAACATGGTGTATGTGGCGCCTGTACCGTAATGGTGGATGGCAGGGCCGTGCGAAGCTGCATGCAGCTCGCGGTCGAATGCGATGGCGCCATGGTGCGAACGGTCGAAGGACTCGAGGAAGACGGTGCGCTGAACGTCCTGCAGCGCGCTTTCAATACGCATCACGCTTTGCAGTGCGGGTTCTGCACTGCGGGTATTCTGATGTCTGCGACACATTTTCTAGCCGAGACGCCGGACCCGTCGGAGGAGCAGGTCAAGGACATGTTGTCCGGGCACATCTGCCGCTGCACCGGGTACTACCCCATCGTTGCAGCCATTCTTGACGCCGCGCGCGCGTTGCGCACCGGCAAACCGAACCAAAAGGAGAGCACATGAGTGAAAAGTACGCAAAAGCACGCGGGGATCTTCTGGCAAAACTGGATGGCATGCGCGTAGAAGTCGACGCAGCAAAACGTGTTGCAACCCTGATCCTGGATCGCCCCCCTCTGAACATTGTGTCCTATACCGCGCGTTCGCAGATCTGCGCGCTGTTTGAAGAGTTCGGTCGCGATCCGGACATCGGTGTGATCGTCATCCGGGGTGCGAACGGGGTGTACACTTCAGGCGGTGACGTGCGCGGATTTTTCGATGTCCCGCGGGACGGAATGTCGCACCTTGCATGGAATATCGGGGCGCCTGAGCGCTGTCCCAAGCCGGTGATTGCGGCGCTCGAGAAATATGCGTTCGGCGTGGGCTGGGAACTTGCCCTCGCGTGCGATTTCCGCATCGCTACGAAAGATACCCTGGTCGCCCTTCCCGAAATCACGATTGGCCAGATGCCCGGATCGGGTGGCAGCCAGCGCGTGTTGCGCATGGTGGGCATGACCCGGGCGAAGGACATGGTCATGATGGGACGCCGTCTGCCCGCAACCGAGGCGCACCAGTGGGGTCTGATTACCGATGTCGCCGAGGACTCGGCTTCGCTGGACAAAATGATCGACAGCTATGTGTCGAAACTCAATGCCTTGTCGCCGCTTGCCCTGTCGACGCTCAAGCGCGTGCTCAATCAGGGGGAAGACTGCAGTCTGGAAGCGAGTTTCGATCTGGAAGGCCATGCTTATGAGAAACTTCGCGACTCGCACGATTACACTGAAGGGGCGCATGCCTTCTTCGAGAAGAGAAAGCCGAAATACACCGGCAACTAGGTCCGCAAGCCAACGGAACGGCCGGCAAGAGCCGTATCACTCAAAGGAGATACAAATGAAACGTTCGACACTGGTAGCAGCGATCGCCGCGGCCTGCGCTTCGATGGGGTTCGCATCCTCGGCACTGGCGCAATCCACGATCAAGATAGGCGTATTGACAACGATGTCTGGTACCTACGCCGTCGTTGGCAAGCAAGTGAAAGAGGGCATCGAATTGGCGGTCAAGGAAGTCAACGCCAAAGGCGGCATCATGGGCCGGAAAATCGAACTGGTGTACGAAGACGAGGAAGCCAATCCGAACGTCGCGTCGCAGAAGGCCGAAAAGCTGTTCCAGGTCGCCAAGGTCGACTTCCTTACTGGCACCGTAAGCTCGGGCTCGACACTTGCAGTAAGCCAGGTTGCGGAGCGGAACGATCGCATCGCGACGACCACCGTGTCGTATTCCGACGCAATTACCGGGGCGAAGTGCTCGCCCAACATGTTTCGCGTCAATGCCAGCGCCGGCATGCAGTCCGCAGCACTGGCAGAGTGGGTGGCAAAGCACAATCCGGGCGCAAGCGTCTATTTTCTCGGCCCGGATTACGAGATGGGCCGCAGCACCGTGGCGTCGTTCAAAGCAGCGACATCCAGTCGCGGCCTGAAGGATGCCGGCGAGACCTTCGCGCCGCTCGACAACAAGGATTACTCCCCCTTTTTCGGCCAGATTCGTGCCGCCAAACCAAAAGTGTTCTATACATCGGCGGCCGGCAACGACGCGGTTCGCCTGCTCAGCCAGATGCATGAATACAAACTGACCTCCGGGATGCAGCTGGTCGGCGCGGCGGGGACGATCACTGCGGGCAACATCGAGGCGGTGGGCAAGGCGGCGGAAGGTTTCGTCACCGGCGTAGGCTATACCACGGAGATCAATACGCCGGAGAACAAGAAGTTCGTCGCCGACTTCAAAGCCATGTGGAAAGGGGATCCTGATCTGTATGGTGCGGACTCGTACGGCGTGATCTACATGTACAAGGCCGCAGTCGAGAAGGCAGGCTCCACGGACACCGCCAAGGTGCGCAAGGCCATCGAGGGGCTGGAGTGGCAGACGCCGCAGGGCAAGAAGACGATGCGCGCCGGCGACCACCAGGCGATCCTGGACATGTACGCCGTGAAGATCCAGGGCGGCAAGTTCGCAATCGCCGACCGGGTGGCGGGTACGGCTGCCGTCGGCAAGGATGAGTGCACGCGGTTCTAAATCAGAACCGGGGGTGGGGAGCGGGGGTGTACCCCTCTCCCTACGCGTTCCCCTTTCATCCTAGCGGCTACTCATGACTGAGCTTATTGAAACCCTGCAGTTCGTCTACGCCCCACAGGTCGTCAACGGCCTTTCGATCGGCGTGGCGGTGATTCTGATGGCACTGGGTCTGACAATCATTTTCGGACTGCTCGACGTGATCAACATGGCGCACGGCGAGTTCTACGCGCTTGGTGCCTATCTTGGCATCACGCTTGTCGCGAAAGGCGTGAGCTTCTGGCTCTGCCTTGCGCTCGTGCCGCTCATCATGGCGGTAGTCGGTTACTCGACAGAGCGGCTGCTGATTCAGCGCGTCTTCAATTCGAAAGACCGCCACATTCTTACCCTGCTGCTTACGTTCGGTCTGGCGATCATTGCGGAGGATGCATTCAAGCTTGCCTACGGCCCGAATCCGACCCGGCCGGAATCGCCGATCGCAGGTGTAAGCACCCTGCTCGGCATGGTGCTGCCGAACTACCGGCTGTTCCTGATCGTGGCGGGCGCAGCGATCATCATTGCCGTCTGGGTCATCGTGTATCGAACCAGCCTGGGTGCCATGGTACGGGCCGCAGCGTTCGATCGTCACATGGCCTCGTCACTGGGCGTTCCAGTGGAAAGAGTGTACGCAGGAACCTTCGCTTTTGGTGTTGCTCTTGCAGGCATTGCCGGGGTACTGCTTGCGCCGATCTACTCCGTGTTTCCCACGATGGGCAAGGACTTCATCCTCCTGGCTTTTTCGGTCGTGATCGTGGGTGGCATGGGATCGATCAAGGGCGCCGTGATCGCAGGTCTGGTGCTCACCCAGATCCAGTCGATCTCCAGCCTTTATATCTCCCCGGTCTGGGGCGAGCCGCTGGTATTCGGCATCATGGTGATGTTCCTGATGGTCCGTCCGCAGGGACTGGCGGGAAGGCTCGGGCATGGCTGAGACACCCGGAATTCGATCCGCCGTCGAGGCGGGCGAGCGTACGGTCATCGGCGGGCAGCGACTCCTGATCGGGCTGTTTGTGGCACTGGCGCTCGTATTTGCCGCAGTTGCCAAGGTCAGTGGAGATACCTTCTATTTCCGCCTTGCAACCGAGGCGCTGATCTTTGCAGGGCTTGCGCTGTCGGTCGACCTGCTGCTTGGCTACACGGGGCTGCTGTCGCTCGGACAAGCGCTTTTTTTCGGCTTCGGTGCATATGTCTCGGGCCTGGTACTCGCGCGTGTCGCGCCGTCTTTCTGGGCGGCGATAGGCATCACCCTGGCCGCCTCACTGGTGGTCGCCTTGATCGCGGGAATCATTTCGATCCGTGCGCGCGGCGTGTATTTCGCGCTGATCACGTTCGGACTCGCGCAGGTGGTATTCAAGGTGGTCTTCAACACGCGGGAAATCGGCGGTTCTGACGGCATGATGGGAATACCGGTAATCACGGCCAACTTCGGCTTGTTTACCGTCAATACCGCCTCGCCGGGAGCGTTTTTTCTCCTGACGCTTGCGTTTACGCTGATTCTTTACGCCGTATGCGCGTATTTAATGCGTACGCCGTTCGGGCGGCTGCTGCAGGCAATCCGCGCCAACGAGACGCGCATATCGTTTCTCGGCTACTCCCCATGGAAGGGCAAGCTCGCGGCGTTCGTCCTTGCGGCAGTCGTAGCGGCAATGTCGGGCAGTCTGTACCCGATGCTGCGGGGCATTGCGTCGCCTGAACTGCTTGCGTTCCAGACTTCCGGCAATGCGGTGATCATGGTGATCATCGGCGGGGTCGGCACCCTTGCGGGTGCGCTGTACGGTTCAGTCATTCTGACAGTGCTGAAGTCGGTGATCGGAACGTATACCGAGCATCACCTGATCGTGATCGGCGGGTTGTTCATGCTGTCGGTAATCTATTTTCCGAAGGGGCTTGCCGGATACCTCCTCCCGCATCTCGAGCGCTGGCTCGCTGCCAGGAGATCGCGGGGATGAGCGACAACGTCATGCTTGACATCAATGGACTCGGAATAAGTTTCGGGGCGCTGCTGGCAGTCAACGACTTGAGCTTTTCTGCGCCGCGCGGAAAGATCACTTCGGTCATAGGGCCCAATGGCGCGGGAAAGAGCACGCTGTTCAACCTGGTCTCCGGTGCGCTGTCCCCTCAGCGCGGAAGGGTCTCGTTTGCGGGCAAGGATGTGACCGGCTGGCCCACGCACAAGCTCCTCGCCGCCGGACTTTCCCGCTCTTTCCAGATTACCAACCTGTTTTTCGAGCTCAGCGTCTATGAGAACCTGCGCCTGGCTTCGCAGGTTCTTGAGCCAATCGCGCGAGCGCTGATGCCGATTGGACGCAGTACAGTCGCGCGGGATCGCGCAGAGGAGCTGCTCGAGCGGTTTTCGTTGTCCGAAAAGGCGACCGAGCTGGCCGGCCACCTCTCACATGGTGAACAGCGGCGACTGGAGATCGCGATGGCGCTCGCATGCCGGCCCAAGATGCTCCTGCTGGACGAGCCGACGCAAGGCATGTCACACGGGGATACGCAGGCCACGGCGGCGATGATCAAGGGCCTGGCAGGGGATCTCACGATTCTTCTGATCGAGCATGACATCGACGTGGTGATGGACTTGTCAGACCAGGTGATCGTGATGCACCAAGGTGCCAAACTTGCGGAGGGAACGCCGGCCGAAGTGCGCGAGAACACCGCCGTACAGAAAGCCTACCTGGGAGGGGTGCACTGATGCTCGTAATCGAAGGCGTGCATGCACACTTCGGGCTTTCGCATGTGCTGCAAGGCGTCTCGCTGTCGATCGGCAAGGGCGAAGTGGTCGGCCTTTTCGGCCGCAACGGCGTGGGGAAGACAACGCTCGTCAAGACGGTCGCAGGTTGGGTCAGGCCCACATCCGGTTCGATCAGTTTCGAGGGCACGCCGATCGGGAGTCTCGCGTCGGATCGCATCTGCCGCCTCGGGATCGGTCTGGTGCCCGAGGATCGGCGAATTTTCCCCGGCCTGACTGTTGAGGAGAATCTCCGCCTCGGATTGATGCAGTCCCCGGACCGCGGGCGCGCAGAGAGTGCCATTGCGCTGGAACGCGTCTTCGGCCGTTTTCCGCGGTTGGCGGAACGTCGCAGGCAGATGGGAATCACCCTGTCGGGTGGTGAGCAGCAAATGCTGGCAATCGGGCGCGTTCTGGCCGGTTCACCAAAGCTGTTGCTGATCGACGAGCCGACGGAGGGCCTGGCGCCGATGGTCGCAGACGAGATTTTTTCTCTGATCACCGAGCTGCGGGCGGAAGGCATACCGGTTCTCCTTGTCGAGCAAAACGTGATGCGCGCACTCGACGTCTGCGACCGGTTCGTCGCACTGGAGCGAGGTGCAATCGTGTTTTCCGGGACGGCGGGCTCTGAGACCGACCGACGTCGGTTGATCGAGGCAATCGCGGTCTAGGGCCGGGAGGGGCATCGCATGTTCGATCTCGGGCACACGTTCCTGCAAAGTGTCGAGCGACGGCCGCATCAGCTTGCGATCGTCGATGGCGACGTGCGTCTGACCTACAGCCAGTGGTACGAACGCATTCTTTGCGTCTCGGGCGGGCTTGCCGCCCTGGGTCTGAGACGCGGCGATCACCTCGTTCTGGTGCTGCAGAATCGCTGGGAAATGGCCACGCTCCACTGGGCTTGCCAGTTTCTCGGCGTCATCGTCACGCCGGTGAACTGGCGCTCCAAAGGCAGTGAACTCGAGTACTGCGTTTCAGACGCAGGAGGGCGCGCCGTGGCGTTCGAATCCGCCAGCATGGAAGCCGTCATGCAGTCGGCGGCATGCCGGTCGATTCCGAGAATTGCTGTCGGGGGTGCCGAAGGGGGGACGCACTCCTTTGGCGAGTTGCTTGCCGGTACCGCCGGATCGCCCCCGTTTTCTGCCACGGCCGACGACGTGTCGCTGATGCTGTACACCTCAGGAACGACGGGCAAGCCCAAAGGCGTGCCGCGCAGGCATCGTGCCGAGCGCGCCGCAGCGGTCGCGCAGGTCGCCCAGTACAGCTACGCGGTGGGAGAGGTCTCGCTCGGGGTGATGCCGCTGTATCACACGATGGGCGTACGGTCGCTGCTGTCAATGGCAATCGTCGACGGTACGCTGATCTGTTTGCCGCGGTTCGATGCCGGTGAAGCCCTTGCCCTGATCGAAACCGAGAAGGTGACGAATCTGTTCCTGGTCCCTACGCTCTATCACGATCTGCTGGCGCATCCGGCGTTCGTGCGGACGGACATTTCTTCGGTGAGAAAGATAGGGTTTGCCGGTGCGCCGATGAACGATGCGCTCTTGCAGCGCCTTTCGGCCGCTTTCAAGCCACAACTTTTCGTCAACCATTACGGCTCTTCCGAGATCTATACCTTCACGATCGACCAGAACGCACCGGCGAAGCCGGGTAGCGCCGGGCGGGCGGGATTCAATTGCCGTATACGGGTAGTGCCGCTGGACGGGCAAGGGGGACAGGTGGCTCCCGATGCGCTCGCGGCTGCTGGAGAGGAGGGGCAGATCATCGCGGATCTCTCCGGAGACGAGGCGTTCGAGGGCTACTGGAATCGGCCGGACGCAAATGCAAAGGCCTTGCGTGAGGGCTGGTATTTCACCGGAGACACCGGATTTTTCGATGCAGATGGCGATTTGTACGTCACTGGCCGGGTTGACGACATGATCATTTCCGGTGGCGAGAACATATCGCCGGTCGATATTGAGTCGGTGCTGTCGCTGCACGCTGCGGTGGACGAGGTCGCTGTGGCAGGTCTGCCCGATGAACGCTGGGGACAGAAGGTAGTGGCGTTCATCAAGGCCAAGGCGGCGGTGGACGCGGCGCTCCTGGATGCGCACTGCCGTGGCTCCGCGCTGCCGAACTACAAGCGGCCACGGGAATACGTTTTCGTCAAAGCCGTACCGAAATCCCCCGTTGGCAAGATCCTCAGACGGATGCTGGTCTCCGGCGATTACGAGAAGGCCTGACAGGCTCCCGGCCGGGTGCCGGTCAACCGCAGCCGGAGGACTGCGTTATTGAAAGCGGATCCGCTTTGGACCGCTGATTAACGTCTCTCGGAGAACCAACATGCTCAAGCAGAAACTGATCCTCGCCGTAGTCGCCTCGGCATTTACTGCATCCGTGTTCGCGCAAGCGACCCCGGCCGCTCCCGCCACCCCGGCGAAGCAGGCTGCACCCGCCGTGAAGTCTGTCGAAGCCAAGCCCGCGGATGCGGCGAAGCCGGTGAAGGCCAAGAAGGCCAAGAAAGCCAAGAAGGCCAAGAAGAAAGCAGAAAAAGCGTCTTAAGTCCGTACTGAGGCGGGATACGTGATCCTGCCCCTGGCAAGGCCCGCTCGAGGCTACTCCGGCGGGCCTTTCCTTTTTCAATTCGACTTCGGGCAAATCACGGGCGCTCGTGTTGCAAGTTAGACTCACACAGCGAAAAGCCGGATCGAGTCAGGACTTGATACACATACGAAAGAAGTTTGCCGCTGCAGGTTTGGTCATCGGTGCGGCGATCATGCTGTTGCCACGCATCGCCCTGGCGCTTGTGCCGGGCGATCATGCGATTTCAATCGGTGAACGCGCCTATCTGGTCCACGTTCCGGACAAACTCGCAGAGAATCCGGCACTGGTTCTAAATTTTCATGGTGGTGGCGGCAACGCGCCGTCGCATCAGAAGTATGTGCGAATGGATGCGCTCGCCGACCGCGAAGGCTTCATCGTCGTGTATCCCGAGGGGACCGGGCCGTTTGACGGGAGGCTCCAGGCCTGGAATGCGGGCACATGCTGCGGCAGCGCCGTGCGCAACCGCGTGGATGATGTCGCATTCGTGCGGCGCCTGCTCGATGACCTTGCACGAAGGCAGACTTACGATCCCCGCCGCGTTTACGCCACCGGCCTGTCCAACGGGGCGATGATGGCCTACCGGCTCGCCGTCGAGCTATCCGCACGGATTGCTGCGATTGCCCCGATTGCGGGAGCGCCGGTCATTGAGCGCTATGCAACCGCGCGATCCGTGCCGGTACTTCATATCCACAGCGTGGACGACCCGCGCGCGATTTACGCAGGCGGGCTCGGGCCCCCATTTCCCATGACCGATCAGCGCGTCCAGCATTCCCCGGTGGAGGAAAGCCTTGCCCTCTGGGCGCGTGCGAACGGTTGCAACGAGCCCATGCAGCAGCGGCAGCGGCGGGACTGGGTGGGGCATACGGCAACGCTGTTTGCGTATCCGGACTGCCGGGAAGAAGTATTGCTCTGGAAACTGACCGGTGCCGGGCATGTCTGGCCGGGTGGCGAGCAGGACTATTTTCCCCGACTGCTGGGGCCTGGTACCGAGGTCATCGACGCAAACGAGGAGATCTGGAAATTTTTTTCCAGGCACCTGCTGCCACAGCGCTAGTTTCGCGCCGGCCAGACGGGGGGGTGATGGCCCAGCGGCACTGGTGGCCTGTCCCAGCGCGGCGCGGTTTCCGACATCCTGACGACCGGTTTCAGGTATCGGACAAGGCCGTCCGGTGCAGTCGTTTCGGTACATAAGCCGCGAATTTCCTCTTCCGGAAGCTCGGCTGATACGTGGGCGATCGCCGATTGATCGAGCATGCCGCGCTCAACGATCCAACGCCCGGTACGTGCGAGTGATACCCGAACCATCCAGCTGCCGCCCTCCTGCGCACGCCGATGCAAGGCCGTCATCGCGCCGAAAGCCATCAGGTACCCCGCGACATAGTCGATCGCCGAGACCGGCAAAAGCCGCGGCTTGGCAGGGCCATCGGGCGTGTAACTGCGCCCTTCGATATCCGCCATCCCGCTCACACATTGCACGATGCTGTCGAAACCGCGGCGCTCCTGCCAGGGCCCGCCGTTACCCCAGGCGCTGAGCGTGACGCACACGATCCCGGGTCGCAGGCTTGCGAGCGATTGCGGCGAGAAGCCGCGCGCCGCGAGCGCGCCGGGACGGTAGGACTGCGAAAAAACGTCGCATTCGCGCGCCAGCGAGTGAAGCATGCTGACTTGCGTCGCTTGGCGCAGATCGAGGCGGGTCGAAAGTTTGCCGATGCCCGTATCGAGTTCGACGGGTCCCGAATCCGGAAGGTGCGCGGCCGTGACCTTGAGGACGTCGGCGCCGTGTTCGGCCAGTGTTCGTGCACAGGTGGGACCTGCCAGCACGCGCGTAAGGTCGAGCACCCGTACGCCGGACAGCGGGCGCATACCTTCAGGCAGAGGCTCAGGCGGCGCATCGCCGATTTGTGCGATTTCAAGCAATGGTTGTGCGGCGACCGCGGCGGCTTGCGGATGCCGAGCCCATTCCGCAGCGCTGCGTACGAATCCCGCGCAGCCCCCGGCAGCATGAATCGCCTCCTCAAGTGCAGGACCATCCCAGGTCCGGCTGATTTCCTCCGCGCTCTGCCGGTCCCGCGCGCCATCCAGCACGCCGAGAGCGGCATCGCGATGATTGGCGAAATTGCAGTGGATGCTGATCCAGCGGCCGTCGCGTACCGGATAGAACCCGGAAAATGGGTCCCACATGGCAGGAAGTGGGTTGCCGTCGATCTGCATGTAGCGCGAACTGCGCAAGGACGCGACCGCGGCACGCACATCGACCGACAGACGTTGCCCTCTTCCGGTCTTCTGAGACCAGAGTGAGGAGGCCGCCAGTCCCGTTGCCGCCAGGGCGCCGGCCCCCGCCGCGCCGATGCGAAATCGCGTCGGCAGAACCGGATCGTCGCCGAGAATGTCAATGTGGCCGGCATCCAGGGCGGGAAGGCCGGAGAGTTTGAGAAGTTGATCGAACGCAGCGTACGGCATGGGGCAGGTTTTGGCACAGAATGAGGGTTCTGCGCAAGATTAGTGGAAAAGGAGATCGCATGCTGCAGTTTGAACACCTTTGCATTCTAAGTGTCGATGTCGGCGAGATTGTCACCATGGGGCACGGTCCACTGGGAGAGCGCCGTGTAGTCCCGATTCTGGGCGGCAGTTTTGAGGGACCGGCGATGCGCGGCAGCGTACTTCCCGGCGGCAATGACTGGCAGATCGTCAGAAAGGACGGTGTACTCGACATCGACGCGCGGTATGCCTTGCGCGAGGAAGGGGGCGGTGTTGTGCAGGTCGTCAGCCAGGGCTACCGGCATGCAGCGCCTGAGGTGCTCGCCAGCCTTGGACGTGGTGAGAGCGTGGATCCCGCAAAGTATTTTTTTCGCACAGTTCTGCGTTTCGATACCGGTGAACCCGGACTTGCCTGGTTGAACAAGACGATCGCAGTCGCCAGTGCAGAACGCAGGGCGCGGCAGGTGGTGTTGACCGCCTACCGCCTTCTCTGATGAAACTTTCCGTACTTGACCAGTCGACCGCGGCAGAGGGGCGCACTCAGGATGTCGCCATCCGGGAGACGCTTGCGCTTGCGCGTCACTGCGATGTGCTCGGCTATCATCGCTACTGGGTGTCCGAGCATCACAACAGCAACAGCATCGTGGGCTCGGCGCCCGAAGTCCTCATGGCGGCCATTGCGGCCACGACGGAGCGCATTCGCGTAGGAAGCGCGGGCGTCATGCTGCCGCACTATTCGGCCCTCAAGGTCGCCGAACAGTTTCGCGTGCTCGAAGCCATCGCGCCCGGGCGTATCGACCTTGGCGTCGGGCGCGCGCCCGGTTCCGATCGGTTGACCGCGATGGCGCTGAATCCGCATTCGAATGCGGCAGACGAATTTCCGCAGCAGGTCATCGACATGCAGGCCTGGCTTGCCGGCGTTCCCCTGCGGGAAGGTCACCCATTCCGCGCGATCAAGGCGCATCCGCTGGGACCCACGAATCCGGAACTCTGGATACTGGGCAGCTCGGACTATGGTGCGCAAATGGCGGCCTATTTCGGCTTGCCATATGCATTCGCCTACTTTTTCACCGACGGGCGGGGCGTGGAACAGGCGCTGGAACTCTACCGGCGCAACTATCGCCCGAGTGCCCGGCATCCCGAGCCGCAGGCGACAATATGTGTGTGGGCGCTTGCCGCCGACTCCGAAGCGGAGGCGCGCCGCCTCCTGATGACGCGCGAGAACTGGCGGGTCGGCTTCGAACAGGGTCTGCGTAACCCGCTGCTTTCGCCAGAGGCTGCTGCGGCCGTCTTGTACACCGATGCGCAGCGTGCAGTCATTGAGGCTTTGCGGCGCAAAGCGCTGGTCGGTACGGGCGAACAGGTTGCCGGTCGTCTGAAGGAACTTGCCGAACGCCTGGCGCTGGACGAACTGGTCGTAGTGACCTGGACATATGAACCGGCCCCTCGCCATCGCTCCTACGAGCTTCTGGCAAAGGCATTCGGGCTGAAATGAGTCGCAGCGCACACGGCGGCGATATTCGGTGAGAGTCCGCTGGCTGATTCTTGGCGTGCTCGCATTTGCACGCATCGCCATGGGTTTCCAGTTTCAGGCGGTCGCCTCGGTGGCCCCCTTCCTTATCGACGATTTCGGCATCGACTACGCGTCGGTCGGGACACTGATCGGCCTATACCTCCTTCCCGGGCTGGTACTTGCCCTGCCCGGCGGCTTTCTCGGTCGCCGGTTCGGTGAAAAGCGCCTGGTGCTTGGCGGGCTGGCGTTGATGGCAATCGGCGGCGGTGTCAGCGGCATCGGCGATTCGTATTCGTGGCTGGTGGCCGGCCGCGCGATTACCGGAATCGGCGTGGTACTCCAGTTCGTGCTGATGACCAAGATGCTGGTCGATTGGTTCGCCGGGCGCGAACTGATACTCGCCATGGCGCTTTACCTGAATGGGTGGCCTGTCGGTATCGGGCTCGCGCTGGTGACGCAGGTTGACCTGGCCAGTGCCATGGGCTGGCGGGCTGTCTTCGCAGCCAGCGGAATTTTTTCGGCGATCGCATTGCTGAGCATTGCGATTCTGTATCGAAGTCCGGCCGCGACTCCCGGAACCGAGCCGATCGGTGGCAGCGGCCTCAGCATGCGTGAAATCGTGCTCGTTAGTCTGGCCGGCATGGTCTGGACCTTCGTGAATGCGGGCTGGGTGATCGCCGTGAGTTTTGCACCAGGCTACCTGAAAACCCAGGGAATCGAGTTTGGCGAGGCCGCGGCCATGACCAGCCTCGCGACCTGGCTCGCGGTGATCGGCGTGCCACTTGGCGGGTACCTTGCGACGCGCCTGGGACATTCGAACGCCTTGATCATTTTCGCGACTCTCGTCGGGGGACTGGCGGTACTTGCGCTCCCTTATACCCATGCCTATGTGGTCTGTTTCGGCATCATCGGGCTGATCCTGTTCCTGCCCGCAGGGATCATGGCGGCGCTGCCGATCGAAGTCCTGCGTCCGGGAAATCGCGCGACGGGGCTGGGCTTGTTCTACACCTGGTGGTATCTGGGCGTCGCGAGTCTGCCGCCGATTGCGGGATGGACCTACGACATCACGGGCTCGGCGGCAGCGCCTCTCCTGTACGCGGCCGGCCTGATTTTTCTGACGCTGGGTGCGCTCGCGCTCTTTCGCGTCGTGCAATCTCGCCCGCAGGCTAGGCGCCCAGCACCTTCGGGTTGATCACGTTGATCGGTCTGCCGGACGCGTACGCGGAGATCTGATTGAAGATGTCGGTGAACTGCAGGTTGTATTCGTCACGCGTGACGTAGCCGATGTGCGGCGTGCAGATGACGTTGTCGAGTTGCAGCAGGGGATCGTCGACATTGCGCACGGGTTCCGCCTCGAACACGTCTAATGCTGCCATCCCGGGACGGCCGGCGCGCAAGGCCGTCACAAGGGCGCCCGGCTCGACCAGCGGGGCGCGACTTGTATTGACCAGAATGGAGCCGGGCTTCATCAGCGCGAGGTCGGCAGCGGTCACGATCCCACGTGTCTCCTTGACCAGACGCATATGCAGCGAAAGCACGTCGCTGACCTCGAAAAGTTCGTGTTTCGATCCCGCCACGGCATAGCCGTCGGCTTGTGCTCGTGCAAGCGACGCTTCCCGCGCCCAGACGAGCACGCGCATGCCAAATGCCTTGCCATAACCTGCGACCGCATTGGCGATGCGGCCGTAGCCGTAGAGCCCGAGCGTCTTGCCGCGCAAGGTGTCGCCGACGCCGATCTGCCATTTGCCTGCTTTCATCGCGGCCATCTGCTGGGGAAGGCTGCGCGCGGCGGCAAGTGCGAGCGCCCAGGTAAGTTCCGCGGCGGCATAGCAGGGCGTTCCCGGGTGCTGGTCAGAGGAGACGATGATTCCACGCGCAGTACAGGCGTCGATGTCGATGTGCGGGTACACGCTGCGCTGGCTGATCAACTTGAGCCTCGCGAGTCGATCGATCAGCGGTGCCCGGATCTGGGTGCGTTCACGGATCAGGACAAGTATTTCGCAGTCCTTCAGTCGCTCGGCAAGCGTATCTACATCTTGAACATGATCGTTCCAGATGGTGACCCGGTGTCCATCGAGCATGTGAAAGCAGGGAAGCGTGCGAATCGTGTCGAAGTAGTCGTCGAGGATGGAAATATTCATCGGGTCGTTTCAGTTCAACCTATTTAGCCAGTTTGTCAATCAGCGGGTTGACCGGTTTCAAGGTGGACGTCTTTGGCAGATCCACATCGTTCTCGGATCGGCCGAGCGGTGGCTTCTGCGACCGTGGGGAGGGATCTGCGGCCGGCTGCCGCTTCACGGCCGGAACTGTCGTGACGCGGTCCTTAATTTCGCCGCCTGGCTTCAAGCCCAGTTCCGCACATGGCGTACTGCTATAGGTGATGGATCGGCCTTCGAGGCACTTGAACACGGCCTGCGACATGGCGGTGCATGGCATCGCCATACCAAGACAAATCAACAGCATTTCACGCACCTGCATATTGCCTCTCCCAAGTCCGGCACCATTTACTGTCAACAATCTACGCTCGCCGACTGGAACGCGCAAAAGTAAGGCGGCACGGAAAAGGCAACATGGACGTTAAAGGAAGTTTACCGCTTGTGCTGCTTAGCAGCATGAAATGCATGCTATCGATTCGCAGCTGATGGCTCTAGAATCGACTGTGCGAGGCGATGATTTGCCTCGGCAACCGTCAAGAATCAAAGGAGGGCACGATGGCATTCCTGCGCAACGCCTGGTACATGGCCGGCTGGGCCGATGATCTCAAAGCCGAAGGAATACTTGCACGCACCATCTGCAACGACCCCATCGTGATCTTTCGGGAAGCCGGAGGGCGCGTCGCAGCGCTGGAAGACCGCTGCTGCCACAGGCACTACCCCTTGTCTGGCACCGGCGGCGTGGTTGTCGGCGGCAATATCCAGTGCGGCTACCATGGGATGCAGTACGACGCAGCCGGAAAGTGCGTCAAGATCCCGTCCCAGTCGCATATTCCCGAAAGTGCCCGGGTGCGCAGTTACCCGGTGGTCGAGCGTAACCATTGCCTGTGGATATGGCTGGGCGAAGCGGCACAAGCCGACAAGTCGAAGATCCCGGAACTCGCGTTTCTCGACGACCCCGCCTGGGGCTGGAAGGGCACGCTGTTCCCGGTCAAGGGAAGCTACCGTTTCATCATCGAGAACCTGCTCGATCTCACGCACCTTACGTTCGTGCATGCGACGACGATCGGAAACTATGCATTGATCGACCAGGCCGATATGAAAACAGTGCGCGGCGAGAACGACGTGCAGGTGAATCGCTGGATGATCAACACCGATCCGCCGCCCACCTACGCCAAGGCGGCGCCCTTCTCCGGGAAAGTCGATCGCTGGCAGCTCATCCGTTATGTGGCCCCGGCGATGGTGTATCTGTGGTCAGGCGCGGCACCGCACGGCATGAATGCGCGCGACAAGATTGCACCTCATGGCGCGCCCGAGGGGGCCAAGCTCGGTGGACTGGGCATGATCAACCTGAACTTCATGACACCGGAGACGGAAAGGACCACGCACTATTTCTGGGCGCACGGACAGGACCGCAAACCGCGCGATCAATCCATGACCGACATGGTGTTCGATCAGATCGAAACGGCATTCAAGCAGGACTGGGCGCTGTTCGAGCAGCAGCAGATCCGTACTGACCAGAATCCGGACGCGCCCCGCGTCAACATGAGCGGTGATGCGGGCGGGGTCCATGCGATCGCAATTCTGGACAAGGCGATTGAAGCCGAGCGGCAGGGCCTGCGCGCCGTAGCCTGACCGGATGGCGATCGACGGGGCCTTGAGCGGCCCCGTCGAAGCGTACTGCTTGCTTACTTCAGTTTGCCGCGCAGCGCGCTGAGCGCTGCCGTATCGATCTTGGGTGGCGCGTTCTTCAACAATTCCTGCACGTAAGCTGCGCGGAGTTGGGTTGCCCTTTCGGCGCGCAATCGCTGGACGATGGCCGGACGCGCCTCTTCCAGGGTGGCCGGCGCCTGAGGCTTGAGCTCAATCAGTTTGACGATGTGCCAGCCGTTCGAGGTTGCCACCGCACCGCTCACGCTGCCGGGCCGCAACTGCGGGAGTATCGCGCGAATTGCGGGTGCGACATTGGTCTCGACCACCCAGCCGATGTCCCCGCCTTTATCGCGGCTTGCCGCATCCCCGGATTCACTCTTGGCGATCGCAGCGAAGTCTGCGCCGTCCTTTCGTGCCCGGGCCGAAATGTCGGCCGCACGTTTTTCTGCCGATCCTGCTTCGTTGCCAGCCGGTCGCGCAATGAAAATCTGCGCAAGATGGTAGCGATTGGGTACCTGGAGGCCAGCCTGGTTGGCTTCGAAGAACGCCTTGGTCGCCGCCTCATCCGGATAATCCTGCGGTACCTGCGCGATACGGTTGAGATAGGTATTGAGTATGACCTGCTCGGTAGCCGCCTCGACGGTCTTCAGGATGTCCGGGCGCTGATCCCAGCCCCGGGCCTTCGCTTCGGCCACCAGGGCACGTCGGAGGAGTTCCTGCCTGACCACGCTTTCCAGTGTTTGATCGGAGGCGAGAATCTGCGGTCTGAGTTCAGGCTGAGAAAGTGTGAGCTGAGTAATGTCTTTGGCGGTCAGATTCACGCTTCCCAGGCTTGCAATCGACTGTCCCGACGCGGGCGCGGACATGCACAGCAGGCAAGCCGTCGTGCAAAGAAACTTGAGTGTAGTGCTGCTGATTCGTATCACTGTGGCAGTCTCCTCATGAAAATCCGGGCGCAAAACAGGGCACGCCCAAGCCCTGGTCGGATAGACACGTGCAGTAGGGCCAAGTTCGTCGAATATCCGTCGCCGCGTCGAATACGAACGGTGACTTTCAAGGCAACCGGGCTTGCATACTGTCACCCGGAATCAGGGCCTCTGGCTAAGACTTTACCGCGCCCGATTTCTTGTCGTCCGGCGAAGGGTCAAGTCCGAGAACGGATTTTACCGCGGCAACCAGCGCTTCCGCTCGGAAGGGTTTGGTGACATAGCCGTCTGCCCCGCCTTGCAGGCCCCTCAGGACGGCTTCGCGCGTAGTTTCGCCCGTCATCATGATGACGGGCATGTTCTTGAGTACCGGGTGCTGGCGCATTCTCGTGAGAATGTCGAAGCCATCGGCGTTCTCAAGACGCACATCAAGCAAGACGAGATCCGGCCCGGGTTGCAGACGCAGCGCCGCGACGATGTCTTCACGGGTGAGCGCTTCCCGTACCGTAAAACCTTCGAGCTTGAAGTAGGTGCGTATCAGCCGTTGGAGATCGATATCGTCATCAATCACCAGAATGGTCGGCTTCCAGCCCTGCCCGCTGTTTTTGCGCCTGCGTTCCCCGGTGGGACGGCGGGCAATGCGTACGAAATAGCCCTTGCGTTTGAGTATGGAAACGCCGCCTTCGGCTTCCGCCGCCGGTGCCTTCGTGAGTTGGCTGAAGAATCCTGCAGGGACGGCCATGGTCGATTGCCCCGAGAAAAGCGCATCCGCTTCCAGATCGGCAGGGTTCACGATCAGCTTTGCGTGCACGAGTTTCTGGATTGCTTCCACCACGACGGTCCTGGGTGCATTCGGTATGCGGTCGGCAATCAGCTTGAGGGGCGTGAGGCCGTCTATCAACACGAGCACCTCCAGATCCAGCACCGACAGCGTGGTGCTGGCGGCCTTGAGCTCGCGGTTGCCTTTTTCGGTTGTCACATAGACGTTGTCGTCTCTGACAGAAATTATTTTTCCCATGAAGCGATGATAAGCCGAAAATTGCTCAGGTCATTTCGCGGATCGCAAGCAGAACCGTTTTTTGCGCACCAGGCGCCGGCGCTGGAGGCCGGCATGCGAAACGGAATCGCCAGGCGCTGCGGTATCGGCTATCGCTTCGCCTGCGGCTGCTGCTGCGTATCGGTTTTGGGCGGTACGTCCAGTCCGAGCACCGCTTTCACGGCGGTGACCAGCACATCCGCCTCGAACGGCTTGGTCACGTAGCCGTCCGCGCCCGCCTTCAAACCGCGCAACACCGCCTCGCGCGTGGCTTCTGCAGTCAGCATGATCACCGGCATGTTCTTGAGCACCGGATGCTGTCGCATCCTTGTGAGGATGTCGAAACCATCCGCATCCGGCAGATGCACGTCGAGCAGGACAAGGTCCGGCGGAGGTTGCAGCCGGAGCGCGATCACGATGTCGTCGCGTTTGAGCGCAGCCCTGACCGTGAAGCCTTCGAGGACGAAATACGTGCGTATCAGCCGCTGCATGTCGATGTCGTCGTCGATCACCAGAACCGTCGTCGGGCCACCCGCCTGGACCTTCGGCGCATCGCCCGGACGGCGGGCGATCCTCACGAAATAACCCTTCTGCTTGAGTATCGACAGTCCGCCTTCGGCTTCCGGGCTTTCGTCTTTTGAGAGACTGCTGAAAAAGCCCGCGGGCACGGTGATGGTCGAGAACCCGGAAGACATCACGTCGGACTCCGGCTCGACCATGTTGACGATGAGTTTGGAAATGGCGAGCTTGAGCACTGCGCTGTTGACCGTTTCGCGCGGGACGCCGGGCATGCGCTCCGCAATGGCCGCCACCGGAGAGAATCCGTCAACCAGAACGAGGACTTCGAGTTCAGCCACGCTCAGGTCTGTACTCGCAGCCTTCAGCTCTCGGTTGCCCTTATCCGTGATTGCGAAAACGTCGTCGTCCCGGACGCTGGTGATCTTGGCCATGCGGCTATGATAAGTCGAAACACACCGAGGAAGGACCCTGCAAGACGGGCACAAGGCAACCCTACTCCGAAATCCGGTGGCTGGCGATCCTAAAGCACCTTGCCCGGATTCATGATCCCCTGCGGATCGAGCGCGTCCTTGACCCGCTGCATGAGTTCCAGCTCGAGCACGGGCTTGCGCGGCTTGATCGCCTCGCGTTTGAGCTGCCCGACGCCGTGCTCGGCTGAGATCGAGCCGTTCAGGCGTGCGACGACTGCATACACCACTTCGTTCACTGCCTTGAGTTGCCCCATCAGGGCGCGGGTGCCGGCTTCGTCGGCCATGCCGATGTTGTAGTGCAGATTGCCGTCGCCGATGTGGCCGAAGATGTAGCCGACACAGCCCGGAAATGCGGCACGCAATTCCGCCATCCCTTCTTCGATCATGCGCGGGATGCTCGAGACCGGCACCGAAACGTCGTGCTTCACGTTGGTGAACTGCGCCTCGGGCAGGGTCTCGCGGATGGTCCACAGCGCCTGGGCCTGCGCTTCGCTCTGCGCCAGTGCGACGTCGATCAGGACGCCGCGCTCGCTGCACTCCACAAGAGCCGACTCCGCGCGCCCGGACAGCGCTTCCTGCGTGCCCCCGTCGGTGAATTCGGCAAGGACGTACCAGGCATGGGGCTCAGGCAGGGGATCCCGGGTGGCCGGTTTGAACCGAATGACCGTTTCGAGGCAGACGCGTGAAATCAGCTCGAATGCGGTGAGCCTGTCCCCCATCAGACCGCGCAGGGCAGCCAGAAGTTCGACTGCCCGTTGCGGGCTCTCGACCGCAATCCAGGCTGTGGCGCTGGCCGAAGGCTTCGGAAACAGCTTCAGCACCGCGGCGGTGATGATTCCCAGCGTGCCCTCGGCGCCCATGAACAGGTGCTTGAGGTCATAGCCGGTGTTGTCCTTGCGCAGCGCCTTGAGGCCGTGCCAGATGCGCCCGTCGGGCAGCACGACTTCGAGCCCCAGCACGAGTTCGCGCGCGTTGCCATAGCGAAGCACGCCGACCCCGCCGGCGTTGGTCGACAGGTTTCCGCCGATCTGGCAACTGCCTTCAGCCGCCAGCGAAAGCGGGAAAAGGCGCCCCTCGGCGTCGGCTGCCTGCTGGATGGCCTGCAGGACACATCCGGCTTCGACCGTCATGGTGTCGTTGAGCGCATCGATCTCGCGTATCCGGTTCAGTCGCGCGACCGAGACCACGAGTTCCGGTTGCCGCGTGCTGCCCGCAGCGCGTGGCACCGAGCCGCCGCAGAGGCTGGTGTTGCCCGCCTGCGGCACGATCGCGACGCCCTGGGCCGCGCACAGTGCGACGACCCTGGAGACTTCCTCCGTGTTTGCAGGGCGTACGACGCCAACGCCCGAGCCGGGGAAAACGCGACGCCAGTCGGTGAAGTAGGCGGCAACGTCCTCTTTTGCACTGAGCACGTGCGGTGCACCGACGATCGCGGCAAGGGCCTGCAGAAAGGCAGGAACGGAGAACTCGGGCTGCGGGACGGAGGCCATGCCGGTATTATCCCGTTTCCGCCTTTGTCCGGCGACCACGGTTCGCAATCCGTCTCTATTTGGAGTCCAGCCTTGATCGATCCAGCACTCGGAGCACTGCCCTTCGCCGCCGGCAAACCCGCCGCGAGCGTGGAGGAGGCCCTGCTCTCCCGCCGCAGCGTGCGCGCGTTCAAGTCAGACCCGGTGCCGCGCGCGCTGGTCGAAGAAGTCCTCGCGCTGGCAAGCCGCGCCCCGTCGGGCACGAACGTGCAGCCATGGAGGGTACGTGTACTTGCGGGGGAGGTTCGCGACCGCCTCAGCCGCGCAATGCTGGAGGCTTACGAAAGCCAGGGCGAAGCCGGATTCACGCCGCCCTACAACTACTATCCGGTGAAATGGCGTGATCCCTATCTCGCGCGCAGGCGCAAGGTGGGATGGGACCTGTACGGGATACTAGGTCTCGCGCGCGAGAACAAGGAGGGCATGGCAAGACAGCACGCGCGCAACTTCAAATTTTTCGATGCACCCGTTGCGCTGATCTTCACGATGGATGCCGACATGGAACTGGGCAGCTGGCTCGACTACGGAATGTTCCTCGAAAACGTCATGCTGGCTGCGCGCGGCAAGGGACTGGATACCTGTCCCCAGGCGGCAATCGCAAATGCCCACAAGGTGCTGCGCGCCGAACTGCAGATTCCCGAGTCCGAAAACATCGTCTGCGGGATGTCGCTAGGCTATGCGCGACCCGACGCAATCGAAAACGGCCTCGTCACAGTCCGTGAGCCGGTCGCGGGCTTCGCGCAGTTCCTGGGTTTCGAGTGATGCGGCGCGTTCCGGCGCTGTTTGTCGCGCTGCTGGCGGCCTGGCTGCTCTCCTCCCCGGCGTCAGCGGCTGGCAGGCCGGTGGTCATCGGTGCCGTATTGTCGCAAAGCGGGTTCCTCGCCGATCTCGCGGTCGGGATGCGCGACGCGCTGCTGCTCTGGCAGGAAGAGGTAAACGCGGCGGGCGGACTTCTGGGCCGGCCGGTCGAGCTCAAGATATACGACGATGCAAGCGATTCGCTGCGCTCGACCGCGTTGTACGAATTGCTCGTTCGTGACGATGGCGCAGAAGTTCTGATCGGCCCCTTCGGGTCGGCGGCGACCTCGATAGCGGCTGCCGTTGCCGAGCGCAACCGCCGCATCATGTTGAACGCGACCGGTACATCCCCGGGAATCCACAAGCGCGCCTATCGCTATGTGTTCCAGGTGCCGCCTCCGTCGGACAGGGCAACGGCCGGCGTGCCGCCGCTGGCAGCCCTCGCGGGGCTCCGGTCGGCGGTTGTGATCGCCCGCGAGGAGGCCGCCACGCAGCCGCTGGCCGAGCAGCTGGCAGCGGAGGCGGCGAGGCCGGGCAGCAAGCTCGAGTTGCGGCCCTCGCAGGTATACGCCATCGATGTGACGAAAGGCCTCGCGCCTTTTGCCGCGAAGCTCAAGGCGAGCGGCGTGGACGTGGTGGTCGCTCCCGCCGGCACGCACGAACTGGCAGAACTGGTTCGTGGCTTCAAGGTGGCAGGGTTCGCGCCCGGGCTGTTCATTGCGCCGCACAGTCTCGATGCCGGATATATCAAGCTCGTCGGCATGGACGCCGAATATGCGGCCGGACCTTCGTTCTACGAACCGCGCGGAGTGACACCGGGAAACGCGGCTTTCGTCAAATCCTACCGAACCAAGTACAAGCGCCTGCCCGATTTTCACGCCGCCTGTGGCTGGGCCGCCGGCAAGGTGCTGGAAGCCGCCGTTCTCAAGGCCGGAACATTCGACCAGGAGCAGTTGCGCATGGCCTTCGCGACACTTGAGACCGGAACCGTGCTGGGAGGCTACAAGGTGGCTGCCGACGGAAGCCAGATCGCGGCGACACCGCTGGTGGCGCAGATACTGAAGGGGCACCGAGAAGTCGTGTGGCCGGAAGCGTTTCGCAGCGCGGCGCCGGTGTTGCCGGCGCCAGCCTGGGCCGGCCGGAGGATCAAACCCTAGATGGCGACTTCACGCACCGGGAAAGACCAGCCGCTTGCTGAGGACATCCGCCTCCTCGGGCGCATGCTCGGCGATACCCTGCGTGAGCAGGAAAGCGCCATCGCCTACGAACTCGTCGAGCGCATACGCCGCACGGCGGTCGAGTTTCACCGGGCGCAGGATCCGCGCGCCGGCACCTCCCTCGCGGCCACCCTGCGAGCGCTGGATCCGGACGCCGTGATGACGGTCGTACGCGCGTTCGCGGTCTTTTCCCAGCTTGCCAATATCGCAGAGGATCGCCACCACATCCGTCGCCGTCGCGCACACCGACTGGCGGGATCCAGTCCGCAGAACGGCTCGATCGCTCTGGCTGCAGAACGTGCTGCCGAGGCCGGTGTCACGGCAGCCGCCCTTTCGGCATTCCTCGTCGACGGGCTCGTCATGCCGGTGCTCACCGCGCACCCGACGGAAGTGCAGAGGAAAAGCATACTGGATGTGCACATCGAGATCGCACGCCTGCTCGATGAGCGTGACCGCGTGCGTCATACCGCGGACGAGGCGCAGGCCGGCCGAGACGCGCTGGCGCGCGGTGTCCTGATTCTTTGGCAGACGCGGATGCTGCGCGTCGCGCGTCTCACGGTGCAGGACGAGATCGACAATGCGCTTTCGTTCTATCGATACACTTTCCTGTCGGCGATTCCGCGGCTCATGGAAGAGATCGATGCCGAACTTCATGCGCGGTTTCGCCGTCGCCTGCCTCCGCCCCAGATGCTGCGCATGGGCAGCTGGATCGGCGGTGACCGGGACGGCAACCCGTTCGTCACGCATGAGACGCTCGCGTATGCCGTCGAGCATCAGTCGGCGCTGGCGCTCGAGCACTTCCTGGATGAAGTGCATGCACTCGGACGCGAGTTGAGCCTGTCGTTGCGGCGCATCGACATTTCACCCGAACTGAGGCGCCTTGCCGATGCGTCCGGTGATGTCTCCGAACAGCGGAGCGATGAACCCTACCGGCGTGCGCTGATCGGAATCTACGCGCGGCTGGCGGCGACCAGCCATGCGCTGGGTCATCACGACGCCCTGCGTCGGCCGCTGGCTGATGCCAAGCCCTATGCCGCCAGCGCGGAGTTTGCGAGCGATCTGGACACGATGATCGAGTCACTGCGCGGCCACGGCAGCGCGCGAGTCGTCTACGGACGGTTGATGCGACTGCGTCACGCGGTCCAGGCGTTCGGCTTTCATCTGGCCTCGGTGGACATGCGCCAGCACAGTGGCATTCACGCCTCGGTGGTCGGCGAACTTGCCGCGCGCGCGGGAGCGGTCGCGGATTACGCGTCTCTGGACGAGGAGGCCCGGATCACGTTTCTGCTGGGCGAACTGGGCACGTCGCGGCTGCTGCGCTCACCCTATGTTGACTACACTGAGCTGGCGGTGAAGGAACTGGCAATCCTCGATGCGGCGACCGATATCCAGCAACGGTTTGGTCGCGCGGCGCTGCCGACCTACATCATTTCCAATACCGGTGAGGTCAGCGACGTGCTCGAGGCCGCGGTGCTGCTGCGCGAGGCGGGGCTGCTGCGACCCGGGCTGGCGGCGCACGCGCCGTCACTTGGCCTGAACATCGCGCCCCTGTTCGAAACCATTGACGACCTGCGCCGTGCGGGCGCGATGATCGACCGCCTTCTGGGCCTGCCGGCGTATCGCGCCCTCGTGGCCGCGCGCGGCGACCTCCAGGAAGTCATGCTCGGCTATTCTGATAGCAACAAGGACGGCGGCTATGTGACCTCCAACTGGGAGTTGTACCGCGCGACCCGCGACCTGGCAGGCGTGTGTGCGACGCACGGGGTCAAGCTGCGCCTGTTCCACGGCCGAGGCGGCACGGTCGGGCGCGGCGGCGGCCCGAGCTACGATGCGATCCTTGCACAGCCCCCGGGGAGCGTGAATGGCGCGATCCGCATGACCGAGCAGGGCGAAGTGATCGCAAGCAAGTATTCGGATGCGGAAATCGGGTTGCGCAACCTCGAGACACTGGTGGCCGCCACATTCGAAGCAACGTTGCTGAAAAATACGGATCCGGCGATCGAGCGTCCGGAATGGCGTGCGGCGATGGAGGAAATCAGTGCGAATTCGTTTGCCGCGTATCGCGCACTGGTCTATGAAACACCCGGCTTTGTGGAGTTTTTCCGGGCCGTCACGCCGATAGGAGAGATCGCGGGGCTGCATATCGGCAGCCGGCCTGCCGCGCGGCGTGCGTCGGGGCGGATCGAGGATCTGCGCGCGATTCCCTGGGTCTTCAGCTGGTCGCTTGCGCGCATCATGCTGCCGGGCTGGTATGGATTCGGTTCGGCAGTGCAGGCCTACCTGTCCACAGGGCGTGCAGCAAAGCTCCGGTTGCTGCGCGAGATGTACGCCGGCTGGCCGTTCTTTCGCGTCATGCTGTCGAACATGGACATGCTGCTGGCGAAAACCGACCTGGGAATCGCGTCACGCTATGCACGCCTTGCAGACGATCAGAAGCGCGCGAGAGTGTTGCTCGGGCGGATAGAAGCCGAGCATGCACTGACACTGCGCCATCTGTTTTCCATCCAGCGCACGCGCGAGCTGCTTGCCGACAACCCGACGCTTGCGCGCTCGATCCGCAATCGGCGCCCGTACATCGATCCCCTCAATCACCTTCAGATTGAATTGCTGCGGCGGTTTCGCGCGGGCGACCACGAAGATCGCGTGCAGCGTGCGCTGCTGATCACGATCAACGGCATCGCTGCCGGTCTGCGCAACAGTGGCTGAGGGTTCGGGCGCTGCGCCCGCGAGTGCGGGCTCGGCGCTGGGTGCCATTGCGCTGCCGCTGGCGGTAACCCTCGCGGTGCAGACCGCGGTCGCGCTGGTGGTTTATGGCGCGCCGGTGATGGCCCCGGTGGCCGCACCGGACCTCGGGGTGACGCCGGCATGGATCGGCTATTTCGTTTCCCTGGTCTATGTCGGCAGCATGTTCGGCTCGCTCATGGCCGGTGGACTGGTGGCGCGTTTCGGTCCGATCCGCATGAGTCAGATCGGCCTGATGCTGTGTCTGACGGGAATTCTCCTCGCGGCCGCGACGCATTCCCTGCCGCTGGTGGGCGTCGGCGCAGTCCTCATCGGACTGGGCTACGGTCCGACGACACCGTCGAGTTCGCAGATCCTGATTCGCGCTGCGCCGCCGTCGCTGATCTCGATCACGTTCTCGATCAAGCAGACCGGCGTGCCGCTGGGCGGAGTCATTGCGGGGAGCCTGATACCGACCCTGATCCTGCTGACGGGGAGCTGGCGCTGGGCCGCCCTGGGCGTGGGCCTCGCCTGTCTGGCGCTGGCGTTCGCGATCCAGCCTACGCGCAGGCGCTACGACCTCGATCTGAACGCGTCTGCGCCGATGTCCCTGCGCGCTGCGTTCGCCCCGCTGGCGCTGATCTTCGCGGACCGTGCGCTTGCCGAACTTGCGGTAGTTTCGTTCATCTATGCAGGCGTACAGGTAACCATGGTGACCTATCTCGTGATTTTCCTGACCGGGTCGTTCGGCATGTCTCTGGTGCTCGCAGGATTCGTCCTGGCGGTGTCACAGGTGGCCAGCATGGTGGGGCGCGTGCTTTGGGGGTTCGTTGCCGACCGCCTGCTCACCCGGCGGACCATGCTCGGGCTGCTTGGGCTGGGGATGGGGTTCTCCGCGCTCGCAACCCTGGCGGCCAGCACGGCCTGGCCACTGCCGCTCCTGTTCCTGTTCGCGAGCGTGTTCGGTGCGACAGCGGTCGGCTGGAACGGGGTGTTTCTGGCGGAAGTTGCGCGGCTGGCGCCACCGGGGCAGGCCGGCCGGGCGACCGGCGCGTGCATGTTCTTCACTTTTCTCGGTGTGGTCGTCAGCCCGCCGATGTATTCACTCGCCTTGTCCGTCAGCGGGAGTTATGCCGTGGCCTACGCGGTATTCGGTGGGCCGGCCCTGCTGATCGGCAGTTGGCTCCTGTTCGTGCGTCGCGAACAGAGTTGACCCGGTGAATTGCGAGACCGCACCAGCGGTGATCCTCCTGCACGGCCTGTGGATGCCCGGTGTGGTCATGTCGCGTTTTGCGTCGCTTCTGAGCGCGCATGGCGTTCGCTGCCACCTGTTCGATTATCCGAGCCATCGCGAGCCGCTGGGCATGCATGCCGCGAGACTTTCACGATTTGCGCGCGACGCCTTGTACGGTGCCCCGGTCCATTTGATCGGGCACAGCTTTGGCGGCCTGGTCGCACTGGCCGCGCTGGACAGGCCGGACGCGCCCGCAGCACTGAGCGTGCAGCTGCTGGGCACGCCCGCGCAGGGCTGCATGGCGGGGCGCAGGCTTGCGCGTTTTGCGCCGGGACGCTGGATGCTCGGGGAGAGCCAGTCGGCGTGGCGCGAAGCGCGATTCGCACGCTGGGATGGCCGGGTTCCGCTCGGTATCATCGCCGGCAGCCGGCCATTCGGCCTCGGCCGCGTGCTGGGTCGCCTGCCCGGGGTGAATGACGGTGTCGTGCGTCTCGAGGAGACCGGGGTCGAGGGGATGGCAGACCGCGTCGTGCTTCCCGTGGGCCACACCGAACTGATCTTTTCGGCGCGCGTGGCAGCGCAGGCCGCGCACTTCCTCGAGCATGGGACCTACCCGCATGCATGCTAGGTTGCTCCGCGCGCTGCTGGTTCTCGTCTGCAGCGGCCTGCTCGCGGGGTGCGACACGCTGGCCTATTACACGCAGGCGGTGGGCGGACAAATCGAACTCATTTCCCGCGCGCGGCCGATCGACGTCGTACTTGTGGATCCCGGAACGAGCGCGGACCTGCGCCTGCGGCTCGTACGCGCGCGGGCGGTGCGCGAATACGCGAGCCGTTCGCTCGGATTGCCGGACAACGGCAGCTATCGCAGCTATGCCGATCTGGGCAGGCCTTATGTCGTGTGGAACGTGTTCGCAGCGCCCGAGTTCGCGACGACGGCGGTGAAGTCGTGCTTCCCGGTGGCGGGCTGTGTGAGCTACCGCGGATTCTTTTCCGAGGCCGACGCCCTGGGCGAAGCGGCAAAGCAGCGCGCGGCAGGGTACGACGTGCTGGTGCTCGGCATTCCGGCGTACTCGACACTCGGCTGGTTCGACGACCCTCTCCTTTCGACCTTCATGCGCTACCCGGAGAGCGAGGTTGCGCGCCTGGTGTTCCATGAGCTGGCGCACCAAGTGGTGTATGTGAAGAACGATACCGCGTTCAACGAGTCCTTCGCGGTCGCGGTCGAACGGGCCGGGGTGCGCCGCTGGCTCGTCGCGCAGGACCGCCAGACGGAACTGACGGCGTTCCTCAGGGGGCGCGAACGCCGCGAGGAGTTCATCGCGCTCATCGAGGCTGCGAGGTCCCGGCTGGAGCGCATATATGCTGAAGGTTCGGCCACGGAGGGCATCGAATCGAGGCGGGCAAAGAAGCGAGCTGCCTTCGACGAGCTGAAGCGCGAGTACGCGGGGCTCAAGGACCGCTGGGGCGGATTTTCGGGTTACGACCGGATCCTCGGTGCCGAGCCGAACAATGCGCTTCTGGTGTCGCTGAATGCTTACTCGAAATTCGTGCCCGGTTTCGAGCGGATTCTCGGAGAGGCCGGCGGCGACCTTCCTCGCTTCTATGCGGCAGTGAAACGGATCGCCGCGCTGCCTGAACAAGAGCGCTCGCGCTGTCTCGGGGCGCAGGCTGCCCCGGCGATCAGGTCAGCGGGGTGTTGACACCGTCGTTGAACGCCTGGCGTGCGCGCAGACGCTGGTACCACGCGTTCAGGTGCGGGTGCTCGGGGCGAGCGATCGGCATGCTCATCCACAGGTGCACGTAGCAGCCCAGGGGTATGTCGCCCATGGTGAGCCTGTCCCCGGCAAGGAAAGGGCGCCGCGCAAGGGCCTGGTCGGCGATGTCGAGTGTCGCGGCGGTCGCCACGCGGTTTCTTTCGATCAGCGATTTGTTGCGCTTTTCGGGTACCGTGCGCACGGTGCCCCAGAACACCTCGCGAAACGTCCCCGCGAGCTGGGTGCTGCACCAGTCCATCCAGCGGTCGGCATCGGCACGCTCGTGCATCTCCATCGGGCAGAGGTTGCCCGCACCGTACTTGAGCGAGAGGTAGCGGACGATCGCGTTCGATTCCCAGAGCACGAACCCGTCGTCGTCGATCGTCGGGACGCGCGCGTTGGGGTTCATCGCCAGATAGCGCGAAGTTCCGACCACGCCGTGTTCCATGCCCGCCTCGATGCGCTCGTATGGCAGACCGAGCTCCCCTGCGCACCAGAGCACCTTTTTGACGTTGACCGAATTCACCCGGCCCCAGATGCGCAGCATGGCGATAGCGCCTAGGCGACGGGCAGGGCGACCACCTTCCTGAACGCCGGGCGCTCGGAGATCCGCGCGTACCAGGCGTCGTAGTTGGCAAGTTTCGGCCGGTCGAAGGGCACGTTGTTCACGAGATATACGACCGGCCCGAAGGCAATGTCGCCGATCGTCAGTTCGTCGCCCGCGACGAATTTCCGCCCCGCAAGGTATGCGTCGAGTCGCGCCAGCATCTCCCCGGTCTTCTTCGCGCCTTCCTCGACTTCCTTCATGTTGCGCTGCTCAGGGGGCGTGCGGACCAGGTTCCAGAACACCGGGCGGAACGTCGGCCAGAGCGTGCTCGTGCACCAGTCCATCCAGCGGTCCGAATCAGCGCGCACCTTGAGGTCGGTCGGCCAGAGCGTGCCTGCGGCGTGTTTCGCCGCAAGGTAACGCACGATCGCGTTGGATTCCCAGAGGATGAAGCCGTCGTCGTCGATCGTCGGCACCAGCCCGTTGGGGTTCAGCTTGCGGTACTCGGGGGTGTTGACCACGCCGAAGCTCATGCCTGCGTCGATGCGTTCGTATGGCAGCTTGATTTCCTCGCACAGCCAGGTGACTTTCTTGAGGTTGGACGAGTTTGCGCGTCCCCAGATTTTCAGCATTTTTACGGCTCCAATAAGTATTGAATCACGCCAAGCCGATGCAATCGGCACAGCCTGGTGTTGCAGTTATCCAATCTCCTTGTTTTGCGCATCAGGGCGCAGGGAGCGCCTTCAGGATATCGAATTCGCCTGCGCGCGCCCTGATGCGCAAAACAAGGAGACCTGAAAATTCAAGTGCAGGCACTGCGGAATCAGTACCCCACCGCCTGCCCATCCCGGCGCGGGTCGCTCGCGGCCACGTATCCGCCGTCGAGCTTCCAGATCAGCTGCGCAGAACCGAAGTCCATGTAGCCTTCCTTGAGCTCGGCGAGCTTGTGCCCGCGGCGGGTGAGATCCTCCAGTACCGAGCCGGAAAATCCGCCCTCGACGTTCACTTCCATGCCCTGCACGACGCGAAAGCGCGGGCCGTCACAGGCCGCCTGCGGATTCTGGTTGTAGTCTGCAATCCGCACCATCACCTGTGCGTGGCCCTGCGGCTGCATCGTCCCGCCCATTACGCCAAAGCTCATGACGGGTTTGCCGTCCTTGGTGACGAAGCCCGGGATGATGGTCTGGTAGGGGCGCTTCCTGGGTGCGACTTCATTGGGGTGGCCCGGGGTGCGAACGAAGGTGGCGCCCGCGATTCTGCAGCGAGATGCCGGTGCCTGGCACGACCACGCCCGAGCCGAAGCCCATGTAGTTGGACTGGATCAGCGAGATCATCATGCCGGAGGCATCGGCTGCGGTGAGGTACACGGTGCCGCCTTTCGGGGGCGTGCCGTGGCCGAAGTCCTGCGCTTTTTTCATGTCGATCTGCGACGCACGGCCATTGAGGTAACCGGCATCAAGCAGGGACTCGGGCTTGACGTCCATCCAGTCGAGGTCGGCGACAAAGCGGCGTGCATCCGCGAAAGCGAGCTTCATCGCCTCGATCTGCAGGTGCAGGCTGTCGGCCGAATCGACCGGGTGACTGGACAGGTCGAAGTGCTCAAGGATGCCGAGCGCGATCAGGGCGACGATGCCCTGCCCGTTGGGCGGCAGTTCGTGGATGGTGTAGCCGCGGTAGCCGATTTCCATCGGCGGGGTCCAGTCGGCTTTGTGCGCGGCAAGATCAGCGGCGGTCATGACACCGCCGTTCTGCGCGCTGTGCGCTTCCAGTTGACCGGCGAGTTCCCCGCGGTAAAAGGCCTCGCCCTTGCTCGCCGCGATTTTTTCCAGCGTTGCCGCGTGATCCGCGAAGCTGAACATTTCCCCGGCCTGCGGCGGCCGGCCGCCGGGCATGAAGGCGGCCGCATAGCCCGGCTGGTTGTGCAGTTCCTTCGCCTGGATTTCCCACTGCCTCGCGATCGTGGGCGAAACGAGAAACCCGTTGCGTCCATATCCGATCGCGGGCTCGAACAGCTTTTCGAAGGGCAGCTTGCCGAATCGCTCCGACAGCATGCGCCAGCCGGAGATGCAGCCGGGAACCGTTACCGTGTTCCAGCCGCGCTGCGGCATGGTCTTCAGCTCGGGATACTTCTTCGCAAAATACTCAGGTGTCCAGCCTTCAGGCGAACGCCCGGAAGCGTTGATGCCGTGGAGTTCCTTGCCGTCCCAGAGAATTGCGAACAGGTCCGAGCCGATGCCGTTGGATACCGGTTCGACCAGGGTCAGCGTGATCGCGGTGGCGAGGATCGCGTCCACCGCGTTGCCGCCCTGGAGCATCATGCGCAGTCCTGCCTGCGCGGCCAGCGGCTGTGAGGTGGATACGACGTTGGCGGCGAGGACCGGCTTCCTCGGCCAACTATAGGGGAACTGCCAAGTGTAGGGAGTCATTTTTCGAGTATACGGCGGGGCGTCGTTCAGGCTTTCGCAGTTTCAAAATCGAGCACCACCCGGCCAAGGATCTTTCCGGCCTTGAGTTCCTCGAGCGTGCGGTTCACTTCGGCGGCGGCGCGCGTCTCCACGGGCATGGGCTTGAGCTTCTTCTTTTTCGCCAGCGCCACGACCGCCTTGAGCTCGGCAAGATTGCCGACATAGGACCCGATCACGCCCACCGCGCGCTGCGCGATCGGCGGCAGCGGCAGGGTGACTTCCCCGCCGAACAGGCCGCAGATGATGTATCGCCCGCCTTTGCGAAGGGCGGGGTAGGCCGCCATGAAGGTCGCCGGCATGCCGACGTAGTCCATTGCCCCGGCAAGATTGCCCTTCGCCAGCGCACCCAGGCGCTGCGCGGCATCGGGCGCGCGCGTGTCCAGGACCAGCGCAGCGCCGAGTTTCTTCGCTGCGGCAAGCTTGCCCGCGTCGACATCGCAGGCGATCACGTTGCGGATGCCCATGGCCTTCATGATCGAGATCGCCACGAGCCCCAGGCCGCCGCAGCCGAGGACGGCGACATAGTCGTTCCTGCCGAGTTCGGGCAGCTTCGCAATCGCGCTGTAGGTCGTGAGACCCGAGCAGGCCAGCGTCGCGGCAAAGGCGTCGTCCACACCGGCGGTGTCGACCAGATACTTTGGATGCGGTATCAGCACATGCGTCGAATACCCGCCGGCACGGTTCACGCCGAGAAACCGGGTGCCGGAGACGCAATAGTTGTCCTGTCCCGCTTTGCACACTGCGCACTTGCCGCAGCCGATCCATGGATAAACGAGGCGGCGTTGACCCAGTTTGAGGCCGCGGACGGCCTTGGCCGCACCGGCGCCAAAGGCCTCGACCACGCCGAAGGGCTCATGCCCAAGCGTAAAGGGAGGTACGCAGCCGCGGTCCTTCACATAGAAGCGCTTGCCGCCGCCAAGGTCGAAGTAGCCGTCCCAGATGTGCAGGTCGCTGTGGCAGACGCCTGAGCGGGTGATGCGCACCAGCACCTCGGTTCCCTTGGGCTTGGGCGCGTTGGTGAAGACCTTCTGCAAGGGCTTGCCGTGTTCGATGACCTGATAGCTCAGCATGGGTAGTGCTCCTTTTGAATTTTCTTCAAGCGTTTGCGGCTGCCGACAGCGCCTGGTCGATGTCCCAGAGTATGTCGTCCAGTGTCTCCAGGCCCACCGACATGCGCACCATGTCGGGCAGCACGCCCGCCTTCAACTGCTCTTCTTCCGACATCTGCCGGTGAGTGGTCGAAGCCGGATGGATGATCAGGGTCTTCGCGTCGCCGATGTTGGCGAGGTGGCTCATGAAGGTGGCGGCTTCGATGAATTTTTCCCCGGCCCGGGCGCAGCCCTTCACGCCGAAGTTCAGCAGGCCCGAGGCGCCCCTGGGCAGGTACTTCTGCGCCAGTGCGTGGTACTTGTTGTCGGGAAGCCCGGGGTAGTTGACCCACGAGACCTGCGGATGGCCCTGCAGGAACTTCGCCACCGCCAGCGCGTTCGCGCAATGCCGCTCCATGCGCACGTGCAGCGTCTCCAGGCCCTGCATCAGCATGCCAGGCGGCAAGCGGCGCGAGCACGGGGCCGAAGGTGCGCATGATCTCCATGCGCGCGCTTCATCGTGTAGCCGAAGTCGCCGAAGGTTTCGTAGAAGCGCACGCCGTGGTAGCCGCGCGAAGGCTCGGTCATTCCGGGAAACTTGCCGTTGTCCCAGGGGAATTTTCCCGACTCGACAATCACGCCGCCCATCGTGGTGCCGTGGCCGCCGATGTACTTGGTGGCCGAGTGGACCACGATGTCGGCGCCCCATTCGAAGGGCCGGCACAGGTAGGGCGAAGGCACGGTGTTGTCGATCATCAGCGGCACGCCGGCCTCGTGCGCGATCTTCGCGACGGCCTCGATGTCGATGAGATTGATCAGCGGGTTGCCCAGGGTCTCGGCATAGACCAGCTTGGTGTTGGGCTTCAGAGCGCGGCGGAAGTTCTCCGGTTCGTCCGGATCGACGAACGTGGTTTCGATCCCGAACTTGGCGAGATTGATGCCGAGCAGCGAATAGGACCCGCCGTACAGGGTCGAGGCGGAGACGATATGGTCGCCGGATTCGCACAGCGTGAGGATCGCGGTGGCTTCGGCCGCCTGACCCGAGCCCGTGGCCAGCGCGGCCCGGCCGTTTTCGATCGCCGCGACGCGCTCTTCCAGCGCCGATACCGTCGGATTGGAGATTCGCGAGTAGACGTTGCCGAAGGTCTGCAGGTTGAACAGGCTTGCGGCATGCTCGGCCGAATCGAACACGAAGGAGGTCGTCTGGTAGATCGGCAGCGCGCGCGCGCCGGTGGCTGCGTCGGGAATCTGGCCGGCATGCAGGCACAGGGTTTCGATGCCGAACTGGCGGTCTGCCATGGTATGAATCTCTTACTTTTGTTTTACCGGATCCGCTCCTGGAGCCGCTCCCGAGGCAATTTGTGTATCGGTATCGATACATTGTCGAGGGCTGCACAGGGCGCCTTTGAAAACTATAGCACGCGCCTCAGGGTCCGGCCGGCCGGCGGTAGATCAGGTAGTAGACCAGGGCCACGAGCACGCTTCCGCCCGCGATATTGCCGGCGATGACCGGGCCGAGGTTGGCGAACATCGCGGGCAGGTCGATCGCTCCGGCGCCTGCCGGGAGCGGCGCACCGGAAGCCTTGATCAGGAGCGCGATCGGGAAGAAGTACATGTTTGCGATCGAGTGCTCGAAGCCCGCGGCGACGAAGGCCGAGACGGGAAACACGATCGCCACGGCCTAGTCTGTCACGCTGCGGCCAGCGAGCGCCATCCATACCGCCATGCAGACGAGGACGTTGCACAGCATGCCGCGGAAAAACGCTTCCCATGCGGGAATCGCTGCCTTGGCCGCGGCAATCTTGAGGTAGGTCTGGGCGACCGCGCCGTTGTTGGCGCCCGTGTGCCCCGAAAGCCAGACCACCAGTGCCAGTCCGGCGGCACCGGCGAAATTTGCGAGGCACACGACCACCCAGTTGCGCAGCACTTCGCCCGAGGTGATGCGTCCGTCGGCCCAGGCCATGGCGAGCAGGTTGTTGCCGGTGAACAACTCCGCGCCGGCCACGACGACCAGCAGCAGGCCCAGCGAAAAGCAGACGCCGCCAAGCACACGCGAGAGTGCGAAGCCAAGGCTCGCGTCGCTCACGACCAGCGTGTAGTACAGGGCGCCCAGGCCGATGAATGCACCGGCCAGCACGCCGAGCAGGATCATCTGCGTGAGCGGCAGCCTGGCCTTGGCCACGCCGGCGGTCTCGACGCGCTCGGCGATCTGCTGCGGAGAATACGCGTCAAAGTCGAATTGCATTGCCCGGGATCCAGATTTTTCCCGAGCGTAGCATGCGCGCCGCGGTGCGCCGATTGCTATAATCGCGCCCCGCTACGCCTCTCCCGCCGACGGATTCTGTTGTCGACCTCATGAACACGCCCGCCTTTCCCGCAGACCTCGTGCGCGATGTATCGCGCAGGCGGACATTCGCGATCGTCTCGCACCCGGACGCGGGCAAGACCACGCTGACGGAAAAGCTGCTGCTTTTCGGTGGCGCAATCCAGATGGCGGGTACCGTGAAGGCGCGGAAGAGCTCGCGCCACGCGACCTCCGACTGGATGGAGATCGAAAAGCAGCGCGGCATTTCGGTGACGAGCTCGGTCATGCAGTTCGAGTACGGCGGGCACACGATCAACCTGCTCGACACGCCGGGTCACGAAGATTTTTCGGAAGACACCTACCGTGTGCTGACTGCCGTGGATGCCGCGGTCATGGTGATCGATGCGGCCAAGGGCGTCGAGGCGCAGACCATCAAGCTGCTGGAGGTCTGCCGGCTCAGGAACACGCCGATCATCACCTTCGTGAACAAGCTCGACCGCGAGGTACGCGAGCCCTTCGAGCTGCTCGAGGAGATCGAATCGGTGCTCAAGATCGACTGCGCCCCGATCAGCTGGCCTCTGGGCATGGGCAAGGGATTCCGGGGTGTGTTTCATCTCCTGTCCAACCGCCTTCTGCGATTTACGCCGGGCGAGGAAAAGCGCGGCGGCGAATCCGAGACGATCGAAGGGATTGCCAATCCGCGCCTCGACGAGCTGTTTCCAAATGAAATCGCGCAGCTGCGCTCGGATGTGGAGTTGCTGTCCGGCGCGAGCGTGCCTTTCGATCTGCCGCGGTTTCTTGCAGGCACGCAGACGCCGGTCTTCTTCGGCTCGGGGATCAACAATTTCGGCGTGCAGGAGATTCTGCAGGCACTGGTCGAGTGGGCGCCACCACCGCAGCCGCGCGACGCGGGCGCGCGCATGGTGGAACCCGCCGAGCCCGGATTCAGCGGTTTCGTGTTCAAGATCCAGGCCAACATGGATCCGCGCCACCGCGACCGCATTGCGTTCTTCCGTGTCTGTTCGGGGCGGTATCGTCCGGGCATGAAGGTGCAGCATCCGCGCGCCGGACGAGAGATGAAGCTCGCCAACGCACTGACGTTCATGGCCAATGAGCGCGTCGCGAGCGAGGACGCAGTCGCGGGGGACATCATCGGCATCCACAACCATGGGCAGCTGCAGATCGGCGACACGCTGACCGAGTTTTCTTCGGGCGGCGAGCCCCTGTCCTTCAAGGGTATTCCGTACTTTGCGCCCGAGTTGTTCCGCTACGCCAGGCCGCGCGATCCGTTCAAGGCCAAGCCACTCGCCAAGGGGTTGCACGAACTGGGCGAAGAGGGTGCGATCCAGGTGCTCGAAACCGCGACCGGCAACCTCCTCCTGGGTGCCGTAGGCCAGCTGCAGTTCGAAGTCGTTGCGGCCCGGCTGTCAGCCGAGTACAAGGTCGACGCGGTCTACGACGCAGCCGATATTCACATCGCGCTGTGGCTGACCTTTCCGGACGAGGCCATGCGCAAGAATTTCGAGCGCGACCAGGCGGCGCGGCTCGCGAGTGACATCGACGGCAACCCGGTGTTTCTCGCGCCGAACCGGCCCGTGCTTCAGGTCACGCAGGAGCGCTGGCCGAAGGTCGGGTTTCATTCCGTGCGCGAGCATGGACAGCGGCTGACGCAGGGCTGATCGACCGGTTTACGCGGGATGCCGGGCGTCAGTCCCCGTTTACTGGCTGACGCTGAGCCTCGCCTGCGCCTGCATCGTCTCGATCCCGCCCCCGGTGCGCACGCCGCGGATCGGGCAGGCATCGAGGTAGTCTGCACCAACGGCAAGCGCCAGATGCTGCTCTCCGTCGGCACTGTTGTTGGCCAGATCGAAACCCCGCCACTGATCGGAAATCCAGGCCTCGGCCCATGCGTGGCCCGAGATGCGGTCCTCGGTCGAGCCCTTTGCGGAATACAGATAACCGCTGACGAAGCGCGCCGGGATGCCGAGTTGGCGGCAACAGGCGATGAATACGTGTGCCTGGTCCCGCACGCTGACCGAGCGGCCGGCGAAGGCCTCCGCAGCGCTGGTGGCAACGCCCGAATCCTCCGGCCTGAGAGGCATCTTGTCGGAAATTGCGTTGGCCAGTGTGCGCAGGCCGGTGAGGGTGTTGCCGCGCCGGCGGTGTCCCTCCGCAAACGCCTGGAGTGCCGCATCGACGCGCGTGATCTGGGTGGATCGGATGTAAACCAGCGGTGAAAGGGTGCTGTCGGCCGGATACGGGACGTCGTCGGACGGATCCTGGCCCGCCGAGCCGGAATCGGCGCGCGCCTGCACGACGCCGTGCGCGCGGATCCTGACCTCCGACACCGGTTTGTCGATCGTGAGCACATGCATCACGTTGCCGTAGCCGTCGTTGGTGCGGGTCGCCGGAACCGAGGTGTCGACGTTCCATTCGAGGATCCTCTGGCGCGAGTTCTCGCGTGGCGTCAACCGGATGTATTGCGTCGAGGAGCGCACCGGCGCGTCGTAGCGGTATATGGTTTCGTGCTGGATGGTGAGTTTCAACCCCCGATCTCCCCGGCCGGATTCATATCATGCCCAGATAGGTGCGCTGGATGCGGGTGCTGAGCTCGGCGATGTCGTCGAGACACTCGTCAAGGTACTCGTGCAGCCCCTTCTGGAAGATCTCGTCGATGTCGGCGTAGGTGAGCCGCGCATTGATCTCGCCCGCCAGGCGCTTGGCGCCCTGGCCGGTATGGCCCTCGATGCGATCGAGTGCCTGCGTGACCTGGTCAAAGCAGGCGGACAGCGAGCGAGGCATGCGAGATTCGAACAGCAGCAGTTCGGCGACCTTGATCGGAAAGATCTGCGCGCGATACAGCGAGCGGTAGGTCGCGAACGCCGAGACTGAACGCAGCAGCGCCGCCCACTGGTAATAGTCCAGCGCACCGCCCACGTCCTCCACCCGCGGAAGGAGGATGTGGTACTTCACATCCAGAATTCGCGCTGTATTGTCGGCACGCTCGAGGAAGGTGCCCAGACGCGAGAAATTGAACGCCTCGCCGCGCACGATGGTGCCATAGGTGACGCCGCGGAACTGGTGTGAGCGGTCTTTCACCCAGTCGAAGAAACGCGTCGCGTCTGCGCCAACGATGTCCTTCCTCTTGAAGTTCCTCAGTTCGATCCAGGTGGCGTTGATCGTCTCCCACATTTCGGTGGTGATCAGCCAGCGGACCGCGTGCGCGTTTTCGCGTGCCCACTTGAGGCAGGAGTAGATCGAGGAGGGATTCTTTTCGTCGAGCGCCATGAAGTCGATCAGCGCGGGCAGGGTGAGCTTCTTGTGGTTTTCGAAGAAGGCTTCGTTCGTCTCGGTGATCGACAGCGGTGCAAGCAGGGTCTTCTGCTGCTGCTCGTCCTTGGTGCTGAACATCACGAGGTTCGCGGTCACGCCGAGCACGCGCGCCATGTTCTCGGCGCGCTCCATCTGGCGCGACATCCAGAAGATCCGATCGGCAACCCGGGAGAGCATTATTCGACCACCCAGGTGTCCTTGGTGCCGCCGCCCTGCGACGAGTTCACCACCAGCGAGCCTTCCTTCAGCGCAACCCGGGTGAGTCCTCCCGGGACGAATTTCACGTCCTTGCCCGAGAGCACGAACGGGCGCAGGTCGAGGTGGCGGGGCGCGATGCCTTTTTCGACAAAAGTCGGGCAGGTCGACAACGACAGTGTCGGTTGCGCGATGTAGTTCGACGGATTGGCAAGTATGCGTGCGCGAAACGCCTCAATCTCCTTTTTCGTCGACGCCGGGCCAACCAGCATTCCATAGCCGCCCGAACCCTGGACCTCTTTCACCACCAGCGTCGCGAGGTTGGCAAGTACGTGGGCGAGATCCTCCTTCTTCTTCAGCTGCCAGGTGTGCACGTTCTTCAGGATCGGTTCTTCACCGAGGTAAAAGCGCACCATGTCCGGCACGTACGGGTAGGTCGATTTGTCGTCCCCGACCCCGGTGCCGATGGCGTTTGAGAGGCTCACGTTGCCGGCGCGATAGACCGACAGCAGGCCCGGTACCCCTAGAAACGAATCCGGGCGGAATGCGAGCGGGTCGAGAAAGCCGTCGTCCACGCGCCGGTAAATGACATCGACGCGCTGTGGGCCGGCGGTGGTGCGCATGTAGACCAATCCGTCCTTGACGAACAGGTCCGCGCCTTCGACCAGTTCCACCCCCATCTGCTGGGCGACGAACGCGTGTTCGAAGTAGGCGCTGTTGTAGTGTCCGGGGGTGAGCACGACGACCGTGGGGTCACGCATCTCGTGTGGTGCCGAGTCGCGCAGCGTGTCGAGCAGGAGGCTCGGATAGTGCTCGACCGGGAGCACCGACTGTGTGGCGAAGAGTTCCGGGAAGAGCCGCATCATCATGTTGCGGTTCTCGATCATGTACGACACGCCTGAGGGCGTGCGCAGGTTGTCTTCCAGCACGTAATAGCCGCCGTCGTTGTGACGGATCAGGTCGATGCCCGCGATATGCGAATAAACCTGGTTGGGCAGGTTGAGGCCGACCATGGCCACCTGGAAGGCCTCGTTGGTCAGGACCTGCTCGGGCGGTATCACGCCAGCCTTGAGGATGTCCTGATCATGGTAGATATCGTGCAGGAACCGGTTGAGCGCGTTCACGCGCTGCTTGAGCCCGGCGGCGAGAAGCTCCCACTCGGCCAGCGGAATGATGCGCGGTATGGTGTCGAACGGGATCAGCCGTTCTGCGCCCGCATCGTCACCGTATACCGCGAAGGTGATGCCGACCCTGTGGAAGAGCAGATCGGCTTCACGCCGCTTTTCGGCCACCCGCTCCGGCGGCATGTTCGCCAGCCAGTCGACGATGTGCCGGTAGTGCTCGCGTACCCCGCCATCGGGCAGGTTCATTTCGTCAAAATGTTGAATCGGAGCAGGCATGATGTCGTCTGATGGTCGTATGTCACTTTAAGCAACCCTCGTGCCACTGGCAAGCGACCGGTCCACGCACCGGACCCGTGCGTGAAGGCGGGGCGATGTTGCCGGCGGGCCGGCTACTTGGCGGTTTGCAGAGGCCCGAGTCCGAGCGGCATCATCACTGGGCCGTCGGTTTCGGGGGCACCGGCCGCATCGTCGAGGGCATTTCCGGTCGACGAGTGGCGGCGATATTCGGAGGGTGAGGCACCGACCTGGTTGAGAAAGAATCGCGTGAAATTGCTTTGTGCCGAAAATCCGAGTTCCGCCGATACTTCGCCGATTTTCGTGTTGCTGGTCGACAGGCGGGTGATGGCAGTTTCGACGCAGAGCATGTCGAGATACTCGCGCGGCGAGCGTCCGGTGCACATCTGGAACAAATCGTAGAACCGGGACCGCGACAGGCCGACCTGCGTGGCGATGTCGTCCATGTTCACGTCCTTGTTCGGTCGCGCGCGCAGCAGGGCTATGGCGCGTCGTATGCGCGCATCCGCATAGCGCGAACCGCGCCACATGGGCGAGCTCGCGCGCCGCTTGGCGAAATAGCTGTCGATCATCGAAAGGATCAGTTCCTGCACCATGAACTCGAGCCGATCGGCCGACAGGAAACGGTCGTTCATCATGTCGATGACCATCGCATCCGCGATCTTGCGCAGGTGCGGCGTGATGGTGTCGTGCACTCGTGGCTGCGGCCCTGAATCTGCATCGCGGAAAACCGCGGGGAAGGTCTGTGCGAGCCACTCCCGCGAAACATGCAGTTGCAGCAGGCGGGAGCTCTCACCGCCCTCATTGTCGAGCGTCTGATGCTGGCGTCCGGCGCTCAGGAATATGAGGCTGTCACGCGTCAGCGCCACCTGCTCGCCGTCGATCAGGAAGCGCCGGTCGGCGCCATCGTATTTCAGCAGAAGCTGGTGTTCGGAATGCGCGCAAGGCTCATCGCCCGACGCTGCAGCTGTCAGCAGTACCCGGCCAAAACGGCCTTCAAAGATACGCAATGCGTTGGACATGATCCGCCATTCGAGACATTTCCATGAGAATAGCGTTCGCACGGCGGTGGCGCCAGCACTGGATGATTAGATATCTCAAGACCAGAGCTGGAAGATAGATATGTAAGTACTGGCTTTCAATATAGTATCAATAAAATAGCCTCAATACCTCAGGCGCCGGGAAGAGAATTCCAGATAGGTCTTTTGGCTGATATCACCTTGGTATTCACCCCCACCCAGTTGAGCCCGCCAAACAACCGGCCGTGCTCGATCTTGACGCAGCGGTCCATGACGGAGTCCAGTCCGGCCTCGACCGCCTTTGCCGCCGCAGCCTCATTTTTCACACCGATCTGCTGCCACAGCACCCTGGCGCCGATCGCAATGGCGTCCTCGGCCAGCGGCATGATCCGTTCGGTCTTCTGGAAGCAGTCGACAATATCGACTTTCTCCGGAATGTCGCGCAGCGACGGGTAGCACTTCTGCCCGAGCACTTCCTGGTATTGCGGATTGACGGGAATGATCCGGTATCCGTGTTCGAGCATGTACTTGGCGGCGAAATAGCTCGGTCGGTACCAGTTTGCGGACAAGCCGACCACCGCGATGCACCGGTTGTGCAGGAGGATGCGGCGCAATGCATTGATGTCGCTGGCGTGCATGATGAAATGCCCCAAATCGGCGTTATGCCCGATTATATAATCTTGGCCCGCCCGCCGACCTGGCCGGCACCTCCAGGAGACGCGCAATGTACGTCGAAGAACGAATGTATCTGCTGCATCCGGGCAAGGTGCCCGAGTACTTCAAGTTGTACGAGAGCGAGGGCATGGCGACCCAGCTGAAGCATCTGCCTCATATGGTCGGCTACTACGTCAGCGAAGTCGGTATGCAGAACCTGGTGGTCCACATGTGGGCCTACGACGACCTGAACCAGCGCGAGAAGTGCCGCGCCGCGATGCAGGCGGACCCCGCCTGGCAGGCGTATGTGGGCAAGGTCCGCCCGCTGATCGTGACCCAGGACACGCGCATCATGAAGGCAGCGCCGTTCTTCAAGGGGCGACTGGAAAAGATGCTTCAGGCGGCGAAGTAGGCTGGCCCGGATGAGCGTCCATCCCCAGGTTGCCGTGCTGCTCGAGCGCGTCGCGCGCTCCCCATTGCCGCCCTATCAGGATGTTCCGCCCGCGGTTGCGCGGCGTATCTATCGAGATACCCGGGCGGCGACTGCGCCCGCTGTTCCGGACGTGGGTGCGGTTCGTCTGCTGTTGTTCCCCGGACCGTCCGGGCCGATTGCCGTGCGCGCCTACCGCCCCGCCGGCGCCCGGGATGGGGAGATTCTCCCCGCGCTGATGTTCTTTCATGGCGGCGGCTGGGTGATCGGTGATCTGGATACCCACGACGTTGTCTGCCGTCAGTTTGCAAACGGTGCGCGCTGCGCGGTGTTTTCGGTGGAATACCGTCTGGCGCCGGAGGCTCCGTTTCCGGCGGCAGTGGACGACTGCGTGGCCGCAACCCGGCATGTCTCGGCAGAGGCAAGGGCCCTGGGCGTCGATCCGCACCGCATCGCGGTCGGGGGCGACAGCGCCGGTGGCAACCTTGCAGCCGTGGTCTGCCTCACCGCCCGCGATGCCGGGGGACCTGCACCCTGTTTCCAGCTGCTGATCTATCCGGCCACCGATCAGCGCGCGGGTTTTCCCTCGCACAAGACGAATGCCGAAGGGTATCTCCTGACCCGGAAGGTGATGGACTATTTCTCCGGGCACTACCTGCCACGCGCTGCCGACTGGGCCGACTGGCGCGCTTCGCCCTTGCTGGCCGCAAGCCTCGCCGGGCTGCCCCCGGCCTACGTGGTGACCGCCGGATACGACCCGCTGGTGGATGAAGGGCGTGCCTACGCCGAACGGCTCGAACGGGAGGGCGTGAAAACCGTCTACCGCGAGTACCCCGATATGGTGCATGGCTTCCTGTTGATGGGCGGGGCACTCGATACCGCCAACGTTGCGGTCGAGGGCTGCTGCGCGGCACTGCGCGGCGCATTCGCGACCGGACTCTGAACGAGGTGACCACATGAAATCCGACCTGAAGACCCGCCACGGCGGAACGATCCTTGCCGCGGCACTTGCGGCGCACGGCGTGGAACTCGCATTCGGCGTGCCCGGTGAAAGCTTTCTGCCAGTGCTCGACGGCATCTACGATGTGCGCGACAAGCTCAAGTTCGTGATCTGCCGGCAGGAGGGCGGTGCGTCGTACATGGCCGATGCCTATGGGAAGCTGACCGGCAAGCCCGGCGTGCTGTTCGTGACCCGCGGGCCGGGTGCGACCAACGGCTCCATCGGGGTGCACACGGCATTCCAGGACTCCACGCCGCTGGTCATGTTCATCGGCCAGGTCGGCAACGAAATGGCCGAGCGTGAAGCTTTCCAGGAGATTGACTACCGCCGCATGTACGGCCCGCTTGCGAAGTGGGTCGCGCAGATCGATCGGGTGGAGCGCATTCCTGAATATGTCAGTCACGCCTTCCACACTGCCATGGCCGGCCGGCCGGGACCCGTGGTGCTGGCGCTTCCCGAGGACATGCTGTTTTCCGAGGCTGCGGTGGCGGACGTTCCACACTACAAGACCGTGCGTCCTTCTCCGGCGCCGGCGGACATGCGCGAAATTGCAAAACTGCTGTCGGCCGCGAAGCGGCCGTTCGTCATTCTTGGCGGCAGCGGCTGGACGAAAGAGGCTGTGGCCGGGATGCGTGCCTTCCTGGAAAAGAATCACCTCTCTGCGGGTGCTTCATTCCGCTGCCAGGATCTGCTGGACAATCGCTCTGCCTCCTATGTCGGCCACATCGGCATCGGTGTCGACCCGCAGCTGGCCCAACGCGTCAAGGACGCCGACCTGCTTCTGGTGGTCGGAGCGCGGCTTGGCGAGATGACCAGCAGTGCCTACACCCTGTTCGATGTGCCGGTGCCCAGGCAGACGCTGATCCATGTGCATGCGGGTGCGGAAGAGCTCGGGCGCGTATATCAAGGCGCGGTGCTGGTGAACTCGGGCTATCCGCAGTTTGTGGAAGCGCTGGGTGCGCTGGACATTACCGGTGCGTCCAATTGGCGCGCGGACACCGAGGCCGCGCGCGCAAGTTACCTCGCCTACAGCGAACCCAAGCCCTTGCCCGGGAAACTGCAGTACGGTGACATCGTGAAGGGACTGCGCGACGTGCTGCCTGACGACGCGGTGATCTGCAACGGGGCGGGAAATTTCGCCACCTGGGTGCACCGGTATCACCAATACCGCGAATTTCGTACTCAACTCGCGCCGACCAACGGCTCGATGGGTTACGGCGTTCCTGCGGCAATTGCAGCAAAGATCGCGCAGCCGCATCGGACCGTTGTGGCGTTCGCCGGCGACGGGGATTTCCTCATGAATGGCCAGGAACTCGCGACGGCGGTGCAGTATGGCGCCAACGTGATCGTGATCGTGGTCAATAACGGCATGTATGGCACGATCCGAATGCACCAGGAGAGGGAATACCCGACGCGTGTTTCGGGCACCGAGCTGAAAAATCCGGATTTCGCGGCCCTTGCACGCGCCTACGGCGCGCACGGTGAAACCGTGGAGACCACCGAACAGTTTGCCCCTGCCTTTGCGCGTGCGATGGCAGCCGGCACGCCCGCCCTGATTGAACTGCGCCTCGACCCTGAGGCGCTCACGCCGACCGCGACCCTTTCCGGAATTCGCGCGCAGGCCCTAGGAAAAAAAGCCTAGATCAGGACGTCGTGGCGATGAAATCCTTGTCTTCCTGGTGTTCGCGCTCGAACTTGAGAAAGTCGTAGTAGCCGCAGTGCGGTTCACCGGGATAGTCCCGGCAGACACCTGGGCGCGCCGTATAAATCGTGCAGCGGCGTTCCTCTGTGTCGAAGAACCGGCAGATTTTCTTGAAATGCTCGTCTTTCTTCTGGCGCAGGGCCCAGCATTTTTCGCTGCGGTCGTAGCGGAAGAACTTCTTCTTCGCCTTTTCCAGCGACAGGTCGAAATGCTTTGCGACGCGTGCGATGTCGCGCTTGGTGACTTCGATCAGCGGGTAGCTGCAGCAGTAGCCGGGGCATTTCAGGCAGTCGTACTTCGCTTTCGGGGCCGCGCTCTTGATGGGGATGGTCTTGGTGGTCGCCATATCCGTGCAATGTGAGGAAGGGATTAATACGTAAGCAAAAAACAGGCCGCGGAGTTTAACCCGTTTTGTACCGTGTTTGCCTGACGCGATCCCCCGGGCGGTCAAGTAAAATCCTCGCTGTTGTTCATCGAAAAATTCCTGGGGGGGAAAATCGTGAAAACACTGGTCTTGTTGTCGCTCGCGTTGCTGAACGTTTTTGGGGTGGGTTCCGCGTCGGCCCAGGGTTGGCCTGCGAAGGAACTCCATTGGGTTGTGCCCTACCCGCCGGGTGGCTCCACCGATATCGTGGCGAGAACATTGGCCGAGCGGGTCGGAAAGTCGCTCGGCCAGGTGGTCGTGATCGACAATCGGCCCGGGGCCGGCGGCAATATCGGCACAGAGCTCGTCTCGAAGGCAGCGCCCGACGGCTACACCGCCCTCATCTCGCCGGATTCAATTGTCTCGAACCCACACGTGTACAAGAGACTCGGCTACCGTCCGATGCAGGACTTCGCGCCAGTTATCCAGCTTACGCGTCAGCCGGTGGTGCTCGCTGCGCATACGTCCCTGGGCGTGAATACCCTGGCCGAACTTGTCGCCTTGGCGAAAGCAAAGCCGGGCATGGGCTTTGCGACCTCTGGCGCTGGCTCGCAACAACATATGACCGGAGAGTGGTTCGCAAAACTGGCCGGAATCGAGCTGACGCATGTGCCGTACAAGGGCGGCGGCCAGGCAATTGCAGACCTCGTTGGCGGGCAAGTGCCGCTCGGGTCGCTTGGCTCTTCGCCCGTGATACCGCACTACAAGTCAGGCAAGCTCAAGGTGCTTGCCCAGAGTTCGCGCGCGCGCTCGCCAGCGCTGTCCGATGTGCCGACGTATGCAGAATCTGGCTACACGAGCCTGGTGCTCGACCAGTGGCTGGGCATGCTGGTACCTGCCGGAACGCCCGGAGAAATCATCGCGAAGCTGAACGCGGAGGTCGGCCGCGCGCTGGCCGAACCCGCGGTGCGCGAGCGCCTCGCCCAATCCGCGCTGGAGCCGGTCGGCGGCAGCGTCGAGTACTTCACGAAGGCGATGCGAGAAGACTACGAAAAGTATGCGCGGCTGGTGAAGGAACTGAACATCCGGGTGGAGTAGAAATTCGGGAGGCGGCCTCTCCCCGGGACATCCCCTGGCACGGTTCAGTGGTGGAGGATTTTCGAGAGAAACTGCTGTGCGCGTTCGGAGCGCGGCGTGCCGAAGAAGTCTTCCTTTGAAGCGTCTTCGACGATCTTGCCGGCGTCCATGAAGATCACGCGGTGCGCGACCTTGCGTGCAAATCCCATTTCATGGGTGACGCACATCATCGTCATGCCTTCCTCGGCAAGTTGCACCATCACGTCCAGTACCTCGTTGACCATCTCAGGGTCGAGCGCCGAGGTCGGCTCGTCGAACAGCATTGCGATCGGATCCATCGACAGCGCGCGGGCGATTGCCACGCGTTGCTGCTGTCCACCGGATAGCTGCCCCGGGAACTTGTCCTTCTGCGCGATCAATCCGACGCGATCGAGATACTTCAGGCCGCGCTCGGCGGCCTCTGCCGGTGTGCGGCCAAGCACCTTGACCTGGGCGAGGCTCAGGTTTTCGGTCACAGTCAGGTGCGGGAACAGCTCGAAATTCTGGAACACCATGCCGACGCGGGCACGCAGCTTGGGCAGATCGGTCGCCGGATCGCCCACTGAAATCCCGTCGACCACGATGTCGCCCTTCTGAAACGGCTCGAGCGCATTTACGCATTTGATGAGCGTGGATTTGCCGGATCCCGAAGGTCCGCAGACCACGATCACCTCGCCTTTCTTCACCTCGGTCGTGCAGTCGGTCAGCACCTGAAAGCTGCCGTACCATTTGCTCACGTCTTTGATCGAAATCATGGGCAACCGTCCTTATCTTACGATGGCAATTTTCAACTGCAGTTTTTTGACGACTGACGAAAGCGAGAAGCAGATCACGAAATAGACGATGGCGGCGAGCAGGAATGCCTCGACCGGCCGGTTGAAGTTCTTGCCCGCAGTCTCGAAGCCCTTGAGCAGGTCATAGGCACCGATCGCATACACGAGGGATGTGTCCTGGAACAGGATGATGGTCTGGGTGAGAAGGACGGGCAGCATGTTTCTGAACGCCTGCGGCAGGACGATCAGTCGCATGTTCTGGGTGTAGGTGAGGCCGAGCGCAAAGCCGGCGGACACCTGGCCGCGCGAAACCGACTGGATGCCTGCCCGCATGATTTCGGAGTAATAAGCGGCTTCGAAGGCGGTGAAGGTGATCACCGCGGACCATTCTGCGCCGAGCGGCCGCCCGGTGACGAACGGGATCAGCAGGAAGAACCAGAGGATCACCATGACCAGGGGAATCGAACGCATGGTATTCACGTACACCGCGGCCGGATAGATCAGCCACTTGAAGCTCGACAGCCGCATCAGCGCGAGCAGCGTGCCGAAGAAGATTCCGCCGATCATCGCGACAAGCGTCAGCTCGATGCTGAACACGAAACCCTTGATCAGGAATTTCGAGACCAGATCCCAGGTGAAGAACGAGAGGTCGAGATTGCCCATCCTACTTGCCCCCGCCGATCATTCCGGGGACCCGGACGCGTGACTCGACCACGGCCATGATGCGGTTGATCGCCATCGCCGTGACGATGTACAGCCCGGTGACGGCGAGGTAGACCTCGATGCCGCGCGAGGTCTCCTCCTGCGCCTGCATCGCAAACATCGTGAGCTCGGAGACGCTGACCGCAAACGCGACCGACGAGTTCTTGATGATGCTCATCGCCTCCGAGGTGAGCGGCGGGATGACGATGCGAAACGCCATCGGCAGGAGGACGTGAAAATACGTCTGCGGCAGGGTCAGACCCATCGCAAGCCCCGCATCGCGCTGCCCGCGCGGCAGCGACTGGATTCCGGCGCGAACCTGCTCGGCCACGCGTGCCGAGGTGAAAAAACCCAGCGCCAGTACCACCAGAACGAAGCTGGGGAGACTTTTCATTATCGGCACCATCGCCGGGATCACGTGGTACCAGAGGAAGATCTGCACCAGGATGGGGATGTTGCGAAAAAGTTCCACCCATGCGTTGCCCAGGAACACCAGGCCGCGTACCGGTGTGGTGCGCAGTGTCCCGACCACCGAGCCGATTACGAATGCGACGATCCAGGCACATGAGGCGACTGCCAGCGTCCAGCCCCATGCCGACATGAGCCAATCCAGATAGGTCTGCCCGCCCCCCGTGTCGCGGAGGAAGACTTCCCACTCCCAGCGAAAGTTCATTGGTCTGCTCTCCCTGCCGCAGTGTAGAGCAATAATCGCGCCGGAAGGAAGTGCCCCGGTTGCGGCAAAAAAAACGCGCCCTTGGGCGCGTTTTTCACAACGTCTGGAGCGCGATTACTTGGTCGCGTAGGCTTCCATCGGCTTGTCGTTGGGCGAGGCGAACAGCGACTTCAGGGTCGCGCCCATCGGCAGGTTGACGCTGGTGTTCTTCGGCGGAATCGGCGTGAGGAACCACTTGGAGTAGAGCTTCTCGAGGGCGCCGGACTTCATCATGCCGCTGATCGTGTCGTCCACGAGCTTCTTCATCGACGGATCGTCCTTGCGGATCATGATCGCGATCGGCTCGACCGACAGGACTTCACCGACGATCTTGTAGTCCGACGGGGATTTTGAAGTAGCGATCAGGCCAGCCAGGATGTTGTCGTCCATGACGAAGGCATCCGCGCGGCCGGTCTCCAGCAGCAGGAACGAATCGGAGTGGTCTTTGCCGTAGATTTCCTTGAAATTGACGCCGTTGGCGCGTTCATGCTTGCGCAGGGTCTGCACCGATGTGGTGCCCGTGGTCGTCGCCAGGTTCTTGCCGTTCAACTGGGAAATCGAGGTGATTCCCGATTTCGCCTTCACTGCGGTACGGACTTCGGTCACGAAGGTCGTCAGGCCGAACGACACGTCTTTCTGGCGTGTCGCGTTGTTGGTCGTCGAACCACATTCGATGTCGACCGTCCCGTTCTGTACCAGAGGAATCCGGTTCTGGGAGGTGACGGGCATGTAGTTGATCTTGATGTTCCCCCCGGTCATCTTCTTCATGCCATCGATGATCGCGAGGCACACGTCAACGTGATAGCCGGTGAACTGGCCTGCACCGAGCGTATAGGACAGGGGCGCCGAAGACTCGCGCACGCCCATCGTGATCTCGCCTGACTTTTTCACTTTGTCGATGGTCTGCGCCTGGGCGGGCAGGGCGAATGCCGCGCCGATTGCGGCGGCGACGAGGATGCGAGGGAAGTTCATTGATGCTCCTTGGTGGAATGGGTGGATTCGTTCGGCCCTGGTCCGGCGGGGCGCAGTGCTGCGGCGCAAAGATTCTGGATATTCGCCCCGGGGCTGTCAAGCCGGGGAAGTGCGTGCAACGCCACAATTATAATGATCCCGTCCTGGGACACCGGAAGGGGAACATGAAAGCGGCGAAGAAGATGTGGGAACCGTCGCAGTCGGCGATCGAATCGGCGCTGATCACGCAGTTCGCCCGCTACTGCGTGCATCGCTACGGGCTGGGATTCAATACTTACCCCGAGTTTTACCGGTGGAGCTGCGATTCAAGCGAGGATTTCTGGAGTGCGCTCTGGGACTGGGGTGGCGTGCGCGGCACCAAGGGTGGGCGGGTCCTCGTCAACGGCGGGCGAATGCCGGGGGCAAAGTGGTTTCCCGATGCACGTCTGAATTTTGCCGAGAACCTGCTGCGCCGCGGCGGTGACTCCGCGGTCTCTCGCGATGCCACGACCGATGCCATGGTGTTCTGGGACGAGACCGGATTTCGCCGCAGGCTGTCGCACGCCGAGTTGTACGCGCAGGTTTCGAGCTGTGCCCAGGCGATGCGTGCGGCCGGACTGAAACCCGGAGACAGGGTGGCGGCGTTCATCCCCAATATGCCGGAAACCTGCGTCCTCGCACTCGCGGCTCTCTCGATCGGCGCAGTGTGGTCGTCATGCTCCCCGGATTTCGGCACCGACGGGGTGCTTGACCGCTTCGGGCAGACCGGGCCGAAGCTCTTTTTCTGCGCCGACGGCTATCTTTATAACGGCAAGGCGCACGATTCGATCGCGCGGGCGGCCGAAATTGCGTCCCGGCTGCCTTCGGTGGCGCAGGTGATTGTGGTGCCGAATCTCGACGCGGCGCCGGACGTCTCTCCGATACGCAACGCGTGCTGCTATGCCGACTGGATCGCGCCGTTCCATCCTGCACAGATCGAGTTCGAGCAGCTGCCGTTCGATCATCCGGTGTTCATCCTGTTCACCTCTGGTACGACCGGAAAGCCGAAGTGCATCGTGCATGGTGCCGGTGGTTCACTGCTGTCGGGAATCAAGATGTACAAGCTGCATTTCGACACGCGTCCGGATGACCGCTTCTACTACTACACCACCTGCAACTGGGTCATGTGGAACCTGCTCTTCGAGGGCCTGTGCGCCGAGGCCGCGCTGATGCTCTATGACGGCTCGCCGTTCGCGCGAGAGGCGGCGATAACCTTCGATTTCTGTCAGTCCGAGCGGTTTACACAGTATGGGACGTCGGCAAAATTCATCGATGCGCTGTCCAAGCGGGGACTGAGGCCGCGCCTGACACACGATCTGTCCAGCGTGCGGATGATCATCTCGACCGGTTCTCCCCTGGTGCCGGAGAGCTACGACTATGTCTATCGCGACGTGAAAAAAGACGTCTGTCTCGCGTCGATCTCCGGCGGCACCGACATCATGGCGGGCTTTGCGGATGCGAACCCGATACTGCCCGTGCGTCGCGGCGAATTGCAGTGCCGGGGTCTGGGCATGGACGTGCGTGTCTATTCTGACGAAGGGCGCGAACTGATCGGCGAAAAGGGGGAACTGGTCTGCGTCAGGCCTTTCCCTTCGATGCCCGTGGGCTTCTGGAACGACCCGGACGGTTCCCGCTACCGCGCCGCCTACTTCGAACGCTTTCCCAACGTCTGGTGCCATGGTGACTGGTGCGAACTGACCGCGCGCGAAACGATGATCGTCTATGGGCGCTCGGACGCGACGCTCAATCCCGGCGGCGTGCGCATCGGCACCGCGGAGATCTACGCGCAGGTAGAGAAGATCGATGCAGTCGAGGAATCGGTCGCGATCGGGCAACTCTGGCCGCCCGCGCAGCCGACCGACACGCGGGTGGTGCTGTTCGTGAAGCTGCGACCGGGTCTGGTGCTGGACGAAACTCTGCGGGAACGCATCCGGCGGCAGATCCGTGACAACACCACACCGAGACATGTTCCTGCCCGCATCGTGCAGGTGCCGGACATCCCGCGTACGCGCAACGGCAAGGTCGTCGAACTGGCGGTCAAGTCGGTCGTGCACGGGATGCCGGTGCGGCACACCGACGCACTTGCCAATCCCGAAGCGCTCGATCTGTTCGTCGGCATGCCGGAACTGGCAAGCTGACGGTTACCTCACAGGCCCTAGTGCAAGGTGGCTTTGCGGCGTTCGTAGATCCCCTGAAGCAGGCGCAGCGACCCCAGGCTCACGGCGTGGTGGCTGAGCGCATGGCCCAGGTCTTCGACGATGTCGAGGGTCACCGGGACATGCAGCGCGGAGAGCACGCGCGCCGCGCGTTCCGAATGCACCCGTGAGACGATGGCATCGTGTTCGCCGTGCACGAGATGGATGCGCGCGTTGATGCTCGAGCCCGCCAGCGGCAGGCGCGCAAAGCGCGCCGAATAGGCAACGACCGCGCCTGCCAGGCCGGGCAGGCGCTTCACTGCTTCGAGCGCGACCGTACCGCCCTGCGAGAAGCCCACCAGCACGGTGCTTTCCGCCGGCACCCCGCAGTGAGTCTGTTCGCGGCGGACGAGATCCTCAAGTCCCGGCAGGATCGCCGCCACGCGCTCGAGCCGGCTATCTTCGCTGAGCGCAAGCATCGAGCAGGCGCGTTCCCCGGGCAGTTCGCCTTCGAACGCATCGAAGCCGCGCGGCACGAGCAGAGCCGCGCTGGGGAATCGGGCCTGGAACTTGAACGCCACGGAAATCATCGATTCCGGTGTGGCGCCGCCACCGTGCAGGAACACGAACAAATGCTTCGCCTTGTGCTGGGGCGGGGGGGCGAAGCGGAAGATTTTGTCTGCGTTCATCTGGGAACCTCGTGCCATTTTCGCCCCGCCACCCGTGTTCTGTAAACTGCGCGCGGTTTCCCGCCACCGTGGAGCGTGTCATGCAAGACGAGAATCGATCACATCCTTTGCCCGGGGTGCCCGGCAGATTTGCATTCTGGTCGGCGTTCTGGACTCTTGCCCGACCGTACTGGGTGTCCGAGGGACGGCGCCGCGGCGTGGTACTGCATGATTTCGGTCGTCAGTTTCACGCTCGCGCTGGTGTGGATTGAAGTTCAGTTCAACGACTGGAACAAGGGGTTTTACAACACGTTCGAAAGCAAGGATCGGCTGGGTTTCTACCTCGAGCTGGGACGCTTTACGCTTCTGGCGGTCATGTTCATCGTCCTCGCGGTCTACAAGCAGTACCTGCAGCAGATGCTCATGATCGAATGGCGTGCCTGGCTGACCGAGAGCTACCTGAAGAACTGGCTTTCAGGTCAGGCCTACTACCGGATGCAATTGCTCGAACGCGGTACGGACAACCCGGACCAGCGGATTGCGGACGACTTGAACATCTTCGTCGACCTCACCCTGACGCTGTCGCTGGGCCTGCTCTCGGCGGTAGTGACGCTGGTCTCATTCGTCGGCATCCTGTGGAGCATTTCAGGCGCGCTCGACGTCGCGGGCATCACGATCCCGGGCTACATGGTCTGGGTGGCGCTGGTCTACGCGATCATCGGAACGGGGCTGACGCATCTCATCGGCCGGCCCCTGATCGGCATGAACTTCGAGCGCCAGCGTTTCGAGGCCGATTTTCGTTTTTCACTGATCCGTCTGCGTGAAAACAGCGAGGGCGTCGCCCTGTATGGCGGAGAGGCGGGCGAGCACGCTAATTTTCGCGCGCGCTTTCGCAACGTGATCGGCAACTGGTGGTCGATCATGCAGAAGCAGAAGCAGATCACCTGGTTTACTTCGTTCTACGGCCAGATGGCCATCATCTTTCCCTTTGTGGTCTCCGCGCCACGCTATTTCTCCGGCGGTGCGCCGCTCGGTTCGATCTTCCAGACCGCATCCGCGTTCGGGCAGGTGCAGGGTGCGCTGTCCTGGTTCATCGGTGCGTATTCGAGTTTCGCCGTCTGGAAGGCGACCGTGGACCGCCTCACCGGCTTTTCGCGGTCAATCGAACATGCGCGCGAGGAAGCCGGGCGGCTCGACGGCGATCGCGTCGAGGGCCGCGACGCGACGTTGTCCCTCGAGCAGCTGGCGCTTGCGCTGCCGCAGGGCCAGACGCTGCTGGGAGCAACCAGCCTGCGTCTTGCCCCCGGCGAGAACGTGCTCATCACCGGTCCCTCGGGTTCCGGCAAGTCCACGCTGTTTCGCGCATTGGCAGGCATCTGGCCGTACTGGCAGGGCAGGATCGTGCTTCCCAAGGGGGCGCGCCTGCTTTTCCTGCCGCAAAAGCCCTACCTGCCGATCGGGACACTCAAGCACGCGATCGCCTATCCGGCGCAGGCCGGCACGGCGCAGGATGCCGAGGTACGCGAGGCGCTGTCAGCCGTAGGGCTGTCCGCGCTGTGTGCGGACCTCGATCGTGAGGAAAACTGGGCGCAGGTTCTTTCGGGTGGCGAACAGCAGCGCGTGGCATTCGCCCGCGCGCTGATCAACAAGCCGGCATGGCTGTTCCTGGACGAAGCCAGCGCTGCGTTGCCGGAGGCCACGCAGGCAGAACTCTACGCGTTGCTGCACGAACGCCTGCCGCAGACGACGCTGGTATCGATCGGTCATCGCGACAGCCTCGTCCGGTTTCACGCAAGGCGGTTGCTCTGGGAGACTGACGGGACAGGTGAGCCCAGGCTCGTCACACCCTGAGGAGAAGGGCCTTAAGCCGGCGCTGACCGCGTCAGCCTGCAGCGACGCGCTTGCGCGGCGTGGGCAGATCGAGCAGGTCGCGCAGGTAGCGGCCGGTGAAACTCTCCGGCGTGGCGGCTACGGTCTCGGGCGTGCCCTCGACGACGATCGTTCCACCACCATCGCCGCCCTGCGGTCCGAGGTCGACGATCCAGTCGGCGGTCTTGATCACGTCGAGGTTGTGTTCGATCACGACCACCGTATTGCCGGCGTCCCGCAGGCGATGCAGCACTTCGAGCAGCAGCTTGATATCGTGGAAATGCAGGCCCGTGGTCGGTTCATCGAGGATGTAGAGCGTGCGACCGGTGTCGCGCTTGGAAAGTTCAAGTGACAGCTTGACTCGCTGCGCTTCGCCGCCCGAGAGCGTCGTGGCCGACTGTCCGAGGCGCAGGTATCCCAGGCCCACGTCGAGCAGGGTGTGGAGTTTTCTGGCGACCACCGGAACTGCGGAGAAAAAAGCATGGGCATCGGTAACCGTCATCTGCAGCACCTGCTCGATCGAGCGGCCCTTGTAGAGGACTTCGAGCGTTTCGCGGTTGTAGCGTTTTCCGTGGCAGACGTCACAGGGCACATAGATGTCGGGCAGGAAATGCATCTCGACCTTGATCACGCCGTCGCCCTGGCAGGCTTCGCACCGGCCTCCCTTGACGTTGAACGAGAAACGCCCGGCATCGTAGCCGCGGGTGCGTGCCTCGGGGACGCCGGCAAACAGTTCGCGGATCGGCGTAAACAGCCCCGTGTAGGTTGCCGGGTTGGAGCGCGGCGTGCGGCCGATCGGGCTCTGATCCACGCTGATGACCTTGTCGAACAAGTCGATTCCGGAAATTGACGCGTAGGGCGCGGGTTCGGCGGAGCTGCCGTACAGGCTGCGTGCCACGGCGGCATAGAGGGTATCGTTGATCAGTGTCGATTTTCCCGATCCGGAAACCCCGGTCACGCAGACGAACAGCCCGACCGGCAGGTCGAGATCGGCGCTCTTCAGGTTGTTTCCGCTTGCGCCACGGATGCGCAGCATTTTCTTTCCGGGCCGGTGGCGCAGGGCGGGAACGTCGATCGCGAGCTTGCGGCTGAGATACTTTCCGGTCAGGGAATCCGGCGAATTGAGGATATCGGCAGGTGCGCCTTCGGCGACGATCTCGCCGCCGGTTTCGCCTGCACCCGGACCCATGTCGACAACATGGTCTGCCGCGAGGATCGCCTCCTCGTCATGCTCCACGACGATGACCGTGTTGCCGAGGTCGCGCAGGCGCTTGAGCGTGTCGAGCAGGCGCGCGTTGTCGCGCTGGTGCAGGCCGATCGAGGGTTCATCGAGCACGTACATGACGCCGGTCAGGCCGGACCCGATCTGCGAGGCAAGCCGGATGCGCTGGGATTCGCCTCCCGAGAGCGTTTCTGCCGAGCGGTCGAGCGAAAGATAGTCGAGCCCCACGTCGTTCAGGAATTCCAGCCGGTTGGCGATCTCGCGCACGATGCGTTCCGCGATCTGCTGCCGCGCCCCCTGCAGTTCGAGCGAGGAGAAAAACGCGTGCGCGCTGCGCAGGGGCCAATGGGAGATTTCGTAGATCCTGTGCTCGCCGATCCGCACGTTGCGTGCCTCGCGCCGCAGGCGGGTGCCTTCGCAATCCGGGCAGACCCGTGTGTTGCGGTACTTTGCGAGTTCCTCCTTGACCACGATCGAATCGGTCTCGCGGTAGCGGCGCTCGAGGTTCGGGACAACGCCTTCGAACACATGCTCCTTCACGGAGCTGCGCCCGCGTTCCGTCAGGTAGGTGAACGCGATCTTTTCCTTTCCCGAGCCGTACAGGATCAGATGCTGGATCGCGTCGTCCAGCATCTCCCACGGCGCCTCGACGTCGAATTCGTAACGCTTGGCGAGCGACCCCAGCATCGAGAAATAGAATCCGTTGCGTCGGTCCCACCCCTTGATGGCACCGGAGGCCAGGCTCAGGTTGGGGTGCGCGACCACGCGTTTCGGGTCGAAGAAGTCGACCGATCCCAATCCGTCGCAGGACGGGCAGGCGCCCATGGGATTGTTGAAGGAGAACAGGCGCGGCTCAAGTTCGGCGAGCGAATAGCTGCAGGCGGGGCATGCGAAGCGCGCCGAAAAAAGATGCTCCGTGCCGCCGTCCATTTCCACCGCCAGCGCACGCCCGTCGGCATGGCGCAGCGCGGTTTCGAACGATTCCGCGAGGCGCTGCTTGACCTCGGCGCGCACCTTGAGGCGGTCGATGACGACGTCGATCGTGTGCTTCACGTTGCGCGCGAGTTTCGGCGCCGTGTCCAGTTCGTGCACCTTGCCGTCGATCCGTACCCGCGTGAACCCCTGCGCGCGCAACTCATCGAGCAGGTCCTGCTGCTCGCCCTTCCTGCCTGCCACCACGGGCGCGACGATCATCAGCCGCGTGTCTTCCGCGAGCGCGAGCACGTGGTCGACCATCTGCGAAACCGACTGCGCCTGCAGAGGCAGGTTGTGGTCCGGGCAGTAGGGCGTGCCGACCCGCGCGAACAGCAGGCGGAGGTAGTCGTGGATTTCGGTGACGGTGCCGACGGTCGAGCGCGGATTGTGGCTGGTGGCCTTCTGCTCGATCGAAATCGCCGGCGAAAGGCCTTCGATCAGGTCCACGTCGGGCTTTTCCATCAGCTGGAGGAACTGGCGCGCGTAGGCCGACAGCGACTCCACGTAGCGTCGCTGCCCCTCCGCATACAGTGTGTCGAACGCCAGCGAAGACTTGCCCGAGCCGGACAGTCCCGTGATCACCACGAGCTTGTTCCTCGGCAGATCGAGGCTGATGTTCTTCAGGTTGTGCGTGCGTGCTCCGCGAATGCGGATCGTGTCCATTGCGTTTCTTTTTCCAGACGGCCGGGTTTTTCCGCGCGTCGCGGGGCACTCTCAACCGGGTGGCCGCAAAAGTGAACCTGTTACTATAGCGGCTTTCCCGCACCGCAATAAACCCTTTCTTCCCAGAACCATGCCGGCAGACCCAGCGGTCGAACTCTCTGTTGCGCATCCGATCGACCATCAGGATTCGAAAATGTCTCCGATGGAGCTGCGCGCGGGCGTCAGTCTGGCTTCGCTGTTTGCGCTGCGCATGCTCGGACTGTTTCTCATCCTGCCGGTGTTCGTCGTTCATGCCCCGAAGCTGACCGGCGGTGACAATCTGACGCTGGTCGGCATTGCGCTCGGAGCCTACGGGCTCGCGCAGGCATTCCTGCAGATCCCGTTCGGGATGGCTTCGGACCGATTTGGCAGAAAGCCGGTCATTGCGCTGGGTCTTGTCGTGTTTGCGCTCGGCAGCTTCCTTGCCGCTTCGGCCGACGATATATACATCGCCATCGCCGGTCGTGCCCTGCAGGGCGCGGGGGCGATTTCGGCCGTGGTGGTCGCGCTGGCCGCCGACCTCACCCGGGAAGAGCATCGCACCAAGACCATGGGCATGATCGGAGCGTCGATCGGGTTTACCTTTGCGCTTTCTCTGGTGGTGGCGCCCGTCCTGTACGAGTGGATAGGAATGGGGGGGCTTTTCGTGCTGACCGGGGTGTTGGCACTGTGTGGCCTGGGTGTGGTGTTCGGCGCCATACCGGACGTGCCCCAGGTGCGCGAGAAAAGCCAGGGTGCCTCGCCTTCGCTTGGCAGCGTGGTGTCCAACATCGAGCTTGCGCGGCTCAATTTCGGGATTTTTTCGCTTCACCTCGTGCAGATGGCGATGTTCGTGGTGATTCCCGCAGCCTTGATCGAGGCCGGCCTGCCGCTCAGCGAACACTGGAAGGCGTATCTTCCGGTCGTGCTCGTTTCGTTCGCGCTGATGGTTCCGCCAATCATGTACGCCGACCGACGCAACAAGCCGCAGCTCGTGATGGGCGGCGCGATCGGAATGATGCTGCTGGTGCAGGGGGGGCTCATGCTGGCCCATGGCATCGTCGCGCTCGTGTTCCTGCTGCTGCTGTTCTTTGCGGCGTTCAACGTGCTCGAGGCGATGCTGCCCTCGCTGGTGTCGCGAATTGCGCCGGAGCGGGCACGCGGCAGCGCGATCGGCGTCTACAACACGACCCAGACACTCGGGCTGTTTGCGGGCGGCCTGGCGGGAGGATGGCTGGCGAAGAATTTCGGCTCCACGGCGGTATTTGCCCTGGGTGCCGGCCTGATGTGCATTTGGCTGGGACTGGTGGCCGGAATGCGGCCGGTCAACCCATCAAAGCGTCACTCGTTGAACGTAGAAACGAAAACGGCGTGACGTGCGAATTTGCTGCAGTCAGAATGCGGCACTAAATAACCGGGGAGACGGGAAATGATCAACAAGGCAATCATCGTGGGCAATTTGGGGGCCGACCCCGAAGTGCGTTACCTTCCAAGCGGCGAGGCTGTTGCCAACATTCGCGTTGCCACTACCGAGAAATGGAAAGACAAGACCAGCGGCGAAATGAAGGAAGCCACTGAATGGCATCGAATTTCCTTCTTCGGCCGCACCGCAGAAGTCGTCGGGGAATATCTGAAGAAAGGCTCGCAGGTCTATGTCGAGGGTAGTATCCGCACGCGAAAATGGCAGGACAAAGACGGGCAAGACCGTTACAGCACTGAAATCCGCGGCGACCTCATGAAAATGCTGGGTGGTCGCCAGGGGATGGGCGAGGGTCGCGGGGGTGCGGACCGCGGCGACGCCGGTGAGTCTCGCGGCGGGCCGCCGCCTGAGGGTCGTTCTGGCCCGCCTGCGGCCAAGAAGCCCGCCGGCAAGTTCGACGACATGGAAGACGACATTCCGTTCTGAGGCGATCATGCGTGTACTCCTTGCGGGACTCACGTTCGCAATTGCAGCAGGAACCGCTGTACCGGCGGCGGCAGAGCTGCCGATCTTCGATGCACACCTGCATTACAGCCACGACGCATGGGACGTGATCCCGCCGAAGGACGCGATTGCGCTGCTGCGCAAGGCCGGGTTGCGGCGCGCGCTGGTATCGAGTTCGAACGACGAGGGCAACCAGAAACTGTACGCAGAGGCGCCCGACCTGATCCTGCCGTCGCTGCGCCCCTACCGTACGCGCGGCGAAATCTCCAGCTGGATGCGCGATGACAGCGTGATCGGATATCTCGAACAGCGGCTCGCGCGGCATCGCTACGTCGCGATCGGCGAGTTTCATCTCTACGGTGCCGACGCGGAACTTCCGGTTCCGCGCCGGATGGTGCAGCTGGCGAAGAAGCACAATCTGCTGCTGCATGCGCACTCGGACGCCGATGCCATAGAGCGCTTGTTCGCTCAGTGGCCCCAGGCACGCATACTGTGGGCGCACTCAGGTTTCGACCAGCCGGACCGCTTGCGCGAGATGCTGAAGAAACACCCGAATCTGTGGTGCGACCTCGCGTTTCGCACCGACCACGGCACTGGCGGCCGGGTCGGACCCGAGTGGCGCGCAGTGTTCATCGAATTCCCGGACCGCTTCATGGTGGGCACCGACAGCTTTACCCCGGAGCGCTGGCCGTATGTGGTTGAGCACGCAGGCTGGTCGCGCGCCTGGCTCAAGGAACTTCCCGCCGACGTGGCCGAGCGCATTGCGTACCGAAATGGCGAAACGGTGTTCGGCGGAGCGATGCCGCGGGGAAAATGAGTAATCCGCGTGCCTAGGCGCGGCGTCCCGGCCGCCGGGCTTCTTCGATGGGCGATGCTGGCCGTCGCCTTCCCCTGCGCTGCCGAACCCTGCATGCAGGCGCTGCCAAATGGCAAACGGCTCGAATCCGAACGCTACGCGCTGGTTTTTCGCACCCAGCCCGCAGCGGTTGTCGTCGGCAGCCACTTTGCGGTCGAGTTCTCGGTTTGCCCGAAAGGCGACGCCCCGGCGCCGCAGAGCGTGCGCGTCGATGCGCATATGCCCGCGCATCGCCATGGAATGAACTACGCCCCAAAGGTGGCCCGGACAGCCGACGGCCTTTACCTCGCCACGGGGCTGATGTTTCACATGCCGGGACGCTGGGAGTTCGTGTTCGATCTGCGCGCGGGCGACAAGACCGACCGCCTGAGCGAGTCCGTGACGCTCGAGTGAAGTGCCGGCTGACCGTCGCCGTGCTGGCCGCCTGGCTTTTGGGTGGGCTGCTACTTACTGACATTTCTCAGGCCTACGCCCAGACTGCAAGCGCGTCTCATGGAAAGTTACTGACATTCACGCTTTCGGAAACCGCACGCATCCTTCAGCTCGGGCCCTGGCCGATGGCATGGGCCCCGGATCCCAGCAACCGCGTGTCCGGCCGGCCGGGGGCGGTTGCATTCGGACGCGCGCTGTTTTTCGATACACGGCTGTCAGGCACCGGAACTGCGGCGTGTGCGACCTGTCATATCCCGGAGAAATTGTTCACTGATGGCCGTATTCGAGGCCAGGGATTCCTAGAACTTGACCGCAATACGCCGAGCCTCGTGAACGTGCGGCTCAACCGGTGGTTCGGCTGGGACGGAGCCGCCGACAGTCTCTGGTCGCAGAGCCTGCGGCCGATCGTGGACAAGCGCGAAATGCGTTCCAGCCCGGATCTCGTCGGCACCCTGCTTCGGGGCGACGCTGTGCTCGCTGCCGCATATGAAAAAGTCTTCGGCGAACTGCCTGCGGATGACGATGCCGCGACCGTGAACGTGGGCAAGGCGCTGGCGGCATTTCAGGAAACGCTCACGAGCGGGCGCACTTCGTTCGACGAATTTCGCGACGCGTTGGAGCGCGGCGACACGAGGGCCGCCGGGCGTTACCCGATCGAAGCGCAGCGGGGCCTGAGAATCTTCGTCGGACGGGGCAATTGCGTGGTCTGCCATCTCGGGCCGAACTTCAGCAACGGGGAGTTTGGAGACATCGGCATGCCGTTCTTCGCGGCGCCCGGGCGGGTCGATCCGGGACGCTACGAAGGCATAAAAAAATTGCAAGCCAGCCGCATCAGTCTACTCAGCGGGCACAACGACGATCCGGTGCGTGCGCCGGGCACCGGAACGCGGCACGTCACCCTCCAGCACCGCAACTGGGGGGAGTTCAGGGTGCCGTCGCTGCGCAATCTCGTGCATACGGCTCCTTACATGCATGCAGGACAGTTGGCGGATCTGGCCGAGGTCGTGCGCCACTACTCTGAACTGAACGAAGAGCGTCTGCACGCCGATGGCGAACGAATCCTCAGGCCGCTGCGTCTGTCCGCCGAGGAAGCCGGGGATCTCGTGTTATTTCTCCGGACACTCAGCGAGCCGCTGCCCGGTGCGCCGCCCGGGGTGCGGTCGGGAAGGGATTGAAACTCGATTTTTCGCCCCAAAATCAGCCATGTACGCCGCGACCAGATTTGTGCTGAGGTATAATGCGGCGCAACCAGATGCTGGAGTATTTCGATGCCGATTTACGAATACCGTTGTTCGGACTGCGGCTTTCAGGATGAATTCCTGCAAAAGCTTTCCGATCCACCGATGTCACTCTGTCCTTCCTGCGGCAAGGAAAGTCTGAAGAAACTGCTGTCCGCCGCGGGTTTCCAGTTGAAGGGCAGCGGTTGGTATGCCACCGATTTCAAGGGGAGCGGCTCGCAGCCTGCCGGAAAATCTGCCGGCCCCAAAAAGCCGGTCTCGGCCAGCGAAGGAGGGGCGTTCGAGAGCAAGGGGGCCGAGAGCAAGACTTCCGAAAGCAAGTCCTCAGGCGAGAGCAGCACATCGAACGCAGCCAAGGCGCCCCCGGCCAGCGCATCGAGTTAAGCGTCCAGCGCAACACAGGAACGCGGAAGGCCGATGGCCCCTGCGTTCCCCAGCGGCCCGGCGTCGGGCGTGGCCTTGAGAAGGCTGTTTCACTTTCCTCTGGCAATTCGTGAAGAAATATCTCATCACCGGACTCTTGATCTGGATCCCGCTCGTAATCACGCTGTGGGTCCTCAATCTGGTCGTCACCACCCTGGATCAGGTGCTGCTCCTGCTCCCGGTTGATCTGCGCACGGAAAACTGGCTTGGCTTTCACGTGCCGGGGATGGGGGTGCTGCTGACGGTTGCGATCGTGGTCGTGACCGGTGTGCTCGCGGCGAATTTCATCGGTGCGCGCCTGGTACATCTGTGGCACGAGATCCTGCACCGCATCCCGGTGGTCAACTCCATTTATTCGAGCGTGAAGCAGGTGTCGGACACGCTGTTCTCCTCCGGAGGGCAGGCGTTTCGCAAGGCACTGCTCGTGAAGTGGCCGCACGAGGGCATGTGGACCATCGCCTTCCTGACCGGTCTTCCGGGTGGCGACGTGACGCGGCACCTTCAAGGGGAGTACGTTTCGGTCTATGTACCGACGACGCCAAACCCGACTGGCGGTTATTTCGTCATGCTCAGGCGGGAGGATGTGATCGAACTCGACATGAGCGTCGATGAAGCGCTCAAGTACATCATTTCAATGGGCACTGTCGCGCCTGGCGGCAACGGCAGAAACGGACGCAGCAAACCCGGTGGAGCGCATATCAATGCGCCCGTCGACAACAACGGCAAGGCCTGATCTCATGCGCACCCACTACTGCGGAGATCTCTCCGCCGAAAACCTGGACCAGACAGTGACCCTCGCGGGCTGGGCGCATCGCCGCCGCGATCATGGCGGTGTGATCTTCATTGATCTGCGTGATCGCGAAGGGTTGGCGCAGATCGTCTGTGATCCGGACCGGGCCGAGGCGTTTGCCACGGCCGACCGCGTGCGCAACGAGTTCGTCCTCAAGGTGACCGGGCGCGTTCGCCGCCGTCCGGAGGGCACTGTGAATCCGAACCTGCGCTCCGGCGAGATCGAGGTTCTGGCGCACGATGTGGAAATTCTGAACCCGTCGGTCACGCCGCCGTTCCAGCTCGACGACGAAAATCTTTCCGAGCAAGTCCGCCTCCAGTATCGCGTGCTCGATTTGCGCCGGGAAACGATGCAGCGGAACCTGCGGCTGCGCTACAAGGTCAGCATGGCCGTGCGCAATGCGCTGGACGCGCTTGGATTCATCGACATCGAGACGCCGATGCTGACTCGCTCGACGCCCGAGGGCGCGCGCGACTACCTGGTGCCGTCGCGCGTACATCCGGGCGAGTTCTTTGCGCTGCCGCAGTCACCACAGATTTTCAAGCAGCTCCTGATGGTGGCGGGCTTCGACCGCTATTACCAGATCGTGCGGTGCTTTCGCGACGAGGACCTGCGCGCCGATCGACAGCCCGAGTTCACCCAGATAGACGTCGAAACCTCGTTCCTCGGCGAGGCTGATATCCAGGCCATGATGGAGAAGATGATCCGCTCGGTATTCCGGGAGTCGCTCGACATCGTGCTGCCGGATCCGTTTCCGCGCATGACCTGGCACGAGGCCATGGATCGCTTTGGTTCGGACAAGCCGGACCTGCGCATCGCGCTCGAGCTGACCGAGCTGACCGACATCATGAAGGCGGCCGAATTCAAGGTATTCCGCGCCGCGGCCGACATGCCTGGCGGAAGGGTTGCGGCGCTGCGGGTGCCGAAGGCCGAACTCTCGCGCAAGGAGATCGACGATTACACGCAGTTCGTCTCGATCTATGGCGCCAAGGGGCTCGCCTATATCAAGGTCAACGACAAGACGAAACTACCCGAAGGGCTGCAGTCGCCGATCGTGAAATTCCTGACCGTCGAGACGCTTGCGCAGATCCTGGAGCGTACGCAGGCGCAGGACGGCGACGTGATCTTCTTCGGCGCGGACCGCGCCAAGGTCGTCAACGATGCCCTGGGTGCGCTGCGAGTGAAGCTCGGGCACGAAAAGGGCTATGCCGAGAAGGGCTGGCGCCCGCTGTGGGTGGTCGATTTCCCGATGTTCGAGTACGACGAGGAGGCAAAGCGCTGGTCGGCGATGCATCACCCGTTTACCTCGCCCAAGGATGGCCACGAAGACCTGCTCGCGACCGATCCCGGAAAGGCCATTTCGAAAGGTTACGACATGGTGCTGAACGGTTCGGAGATCGGCGGTGGCTCGGTGCGTATTCATCGTGCCGAGGTGCAGGCAAAGGTGTTCAAGGCGCTGGGCATATCGGACGACGAGGCGCAGATGAAGTTCGGCTTCCTGCTGGAGAACCTCCAGTTCGGCGCGCCGCCCCATGGCGGGATTGCCTTCGGGCTCGATCGCATCGTCACGATGATGACCGGGGCAGAATCGATCCGCGACGTGATTGCTTTCCCCAAGACGCAGCGGGCCCAGTGCCTCCTGACACACGCGCCCAGTCCCGTCGACGACAAGCAGTTGCGTGAACTCGGTCTGCGCCTGAGGGAAAAGCCGAAGCCGTGACGGGGCCGCAGTGAACCGTACCCGCGCCGCCCTGAGTTCCGCGGTGCTGGCGCTGCTGTTAGCGGCCTCTGCGTTTGCGTTCTCGAAACCGGCGGAAATTCATGTAGAGCTGCTGCCACCGGAAGCTCGCGCAACGCTTGCGCTGATCAGGGCCGGCGGGCCGTTCGCGCACAAGCGCGACGGTAGCGTCTTCGGTAACCGCGAGGGCCGTTTGCCGAAGAAGTCTCGGGGCTACTACCGCGAGTACACGGTGCCGACGCCGGGCAGTCGGGACCGCGGCGCGCGTCGAATCGTGTCCGGGCGGGCGGGTGAGGTCTACTACACCGGCGATCATTACCAGTCGTTCCGCCGGATTCTGGAGTGAAGCCATGAGCAAACTGCGCGAGCGTCTCTCCGACCCGGCGAAATCGGGCGTCTATCGCACAAGGCACGAGCGCGACATTCGAGATGCGCTGAAAGGCTGCGCTCACGATATCGCATCGATACCGCTGGGGGCCGGCAAGGCGGGGATGATTTCCAGCATCGCCGTGGCATTGGATTTTCCGCAGTGGTTTGGGGGAAACTGGGACGCACTTGAGGATTGCCTCACCGATCTGTCGTGGCGCAGGGGCGAAGGCCGGGTACTGCTTTTTTCAGGGGCTCTCCCCGGGGATGATCTCGGCATCCTTGTTGACGTTCTCGGATCGGCGGGAGAATTCTGGCGCGAAACGGGACGGCCGTTCTTTGCCGTTTTCGTGGATCCCGTGGGGAAACTGCCCTTGCCGGTCCTGTACAAAGAGAAGGCAGCCTAGCCGGGAATGAGCGGGCTCAAGATCCCGGTTTCAGTCCTGGTGGTCATACACACGCCTGCGCTCGAGATTCTCCTGATCGAGCGGGCCGCGCGCCCCGGCTATTGGCAGTCCGTAACCGGATCGATCGACCATCCCGACGAACCGCTGGAAGGTACCGCCCGGCGCGAAGTGTTCGAGGAAACTGGCATCCAAGCCGACGCCAGGGAGTTCGTACGCTGGAACGTGGTGCGCACCTTCGAGATCTTTCCCGAATGGCGGCACCGTTTCGTGCCGGAAGCGACGCATAACGACGAGCACATGTTCAGCCTCGAAGTTCCGGCGGTGGTCCCTGTGCGACTCGCCCCTGAAGAGCACACCGCATGGCAGTGGCTACCCTGGCGCGCCGCGATGACGAAGTGCTTTTCGTGGACCAATCGTGAAGCCATCGCGATGCTTGCGGAAAGTCGGGGCAAATCGGGAGAGATTGGCTAAACTCAGTGTCGATGCCCTCTCTCCGACTCGCGTGCTGGCTGCTTTGCATGGGTTACGTCACCGCGCACGCCGCGGAGGACCTGACGGTCGAAGCAGCGCGCTCCGGGGAATACGTGGAAGTCCGTGCACGTGCCACGATCGATGCACCGCTTTCGGTCATATGGGCCACACTGACCGATTACGAGAAGCTGCCCGAATTCATCCCGGGCCTGAAGAAGAGCCGGATACTGAGCCGCAATGGGGCAAGGACCATCGTCCTTCAGTCGGGGTCGGCGCATTTTCTGTTCTTTTCGTTTCCAATCGATGTCAGGCTGGAAGCGCTGGAGAACCCTCCCTCTTCTCTGCGCGTGCGCGCGCTTTCCGGCACGTTGCGATATCTGGAAGGCGGATATCAGCTCGAAGGGGATCCTGCCGGGACAAGATTCATCCTGCACTGGGAAGGAACGATCGCTCCCGACGTGTCTCTGCCGCCGCTGTTCGGGGAGCTGGTGATGCGAATGAGCATCGAGGATCAGTTCACGGGCATGGTGCGCGAGATCGAGCGGCGCGAAGCCCTACGTCGCGAGAAGCTGCAGGACCGCGGCAGAAAATGATGCGTGCATCGGCCGCTGTCTGGCGGAGCGCGGGCATCGGCGCGCTGCTCCTGGCGGCGGGCTGCGCGTCCCTGGATAAGGCGCAGGTCTTCAGGTCGGCGATGCAGCCGCAGGTGCTTGCCTGCGCCGACTGGTATGCGAGCCTCGACTCGGCCGTGGCTTCGGCCGGCGTCGGCGACGTGCAGACGACCCGTGTCGAAGGCTTTCCGTATCTTCGGACCGACAGGTTCTCGGCCTCCTTGGGCGATGCTGCGCGCACAGACGACGCGACGCTCGCTTGGCTTGTAGACCGCCTTGCAGCTCTGGATCTCGCGGCGCGCGCGCACGAAATTTCCAATCTTCCTCAAATTCGGCGCGAGTTGCTTGCCCCGGTTGCGGCCGGCGCGCCGGCGTTGCTTGAGCGCAGCCGCGAGTGCAGCCGCACCCTGCGCGACGCGGACATGCAGGTCCCCGGTCAGCGCAGCCTGCTCTTGGAGCGGCTTCGGGTGCCGGATGACTATGTCACGGGATACCGGATCGCCGGACTGTATGTTTTTGCGAAGCTGCCTTTTACCGCGGGTGTCCGGCGGCACCTTGAGGAAACCCGGGCGGCATTTCAGCGCGACCTCTCTTCCGCGGCGCAGGGTCAGGTGAAGCGGTATGTCCCGCCGGGCAACGGGCAGGCAACGCCCGCCGAGGTACGCAACATCCTTGCCAATGCGGCCCGGGGGCCGCTGCGGGTACCGGAGCCGCAGGGAGACGCCCTGGACGCGCTCTTTTCGACCTATGCCCCGAGCTTCGACATCGTGACCGCAGGCCGTTATGACGAGCCGGGTGCGCTGCGTTGGGGTGTCGGGCCGCTGCCCGAAGTCGACGCATCCGAGCCTGTTGTCTACGCGCAGGCAGCGCACACCCGCTATGGCGGGGTCACCCTGCTTCAGCTTGTCTATACCCTCTGGTTTTCCGAGCGGCCTGCGCAGGTCGCAGGCGACCTCCTGGCCGGGCCCCTCGATGGCGTCGTGTTCCGCGTCACGCTCGCACCGGACGGGAGTCCTCTGATCTATGACACCATTCACCCATGCGGCTGCTACCACATGTTCTTTACGACGCCGCGTGCCGTGCCAGTCAGTGCGCCGGCCGGGGAACCGGAGTGGGCGTTTGTTCCCCAGACGCTGCCCGCCATTTCTCCTGGCGAGAGACTGGTGTTACGGATCGCTTCCGGCACGCATTACGTGGAACGCGTATTTCGCGATCCGGCCGCGGACGGTGGCCGGTACGAATTCAGGGCCTATGATGCGCTGCGGTCGCTGCCGGTTGCACAGGGAGGCACGCGCAGCGCGTTCGGTCCGGACGGTCTGATCGCGGGTACGGACCGGCCGGAGAGCTGGCTGTTCTGGCCGATGGGTATATCGAACGCCGGGGCGATGCGGCAATGGGGTCGTCATGCAACAGCATTTGTCGGTCGACGGCATTTCGATGAAGCAGACCTGCTGGAAAGGCGTTTCATCCTGGATCTGAAATGACCGCACGAATCAAGGTCGTCACACTCAATATTCACAAGGGCCTGTCCCTGTTCAACCGGCGCATGGTGATTCATGAACTGCGCGAGGGCCTGAACAGACTGGCGGCGGATATCGTGTTTCTGCAGGAGGTGCAGGGCCTGCACGAGAGAAATGCCCTGCGTTTCGGTGGCTGGCCGCATGCCGCGCAGCACGAGTTCCTCGCCGGGGATGGCTGGGAACACGCCTACGGTCGCAATGCGGTGTATGAGCACGGACATCATGGCAACGCGATCCTTTCACGCTTTCCGATTGTTTCATGGGATAACCACGACGTTTCGAACCATCGGTTCGAGCGGCGCGGACTGTTGCATTGCCGGATCGCCGTCCCGGGCCTCGCGGTCCCGCTCGACTGCGCGTGCATCCACCTGTCGCTCGACGAGCGTGGCCGCCGCCGCCAACTCGACGCACTGGCTGCGCATCTTCCCGGTTCCGGGGATGCGCCGATGATCGTCGCCGGCGATTTCAACGACTGGAGGCAGTCCGCCTCGCGTCCCATGTTGCAAAAGCTGGGGCTGGTCGATGCCTCGATGGCGCATGCCGGACGACCGGCGCGCACGTTTCCCAGCATCCTCCCGGTGTTGCGCCTGGATCGGATCTATGTCCGCGGGTTCAAGGTGCTGGATGCGCAGGCGCACAGAGGCAGTCCGTGGCGTCTGTTGTCGGACCACCTCGCCGTCAGCGCCGACCTGGAGTACGCCCGTGCCGCTCAATCCAGTCCTGGGTAACCGCCTCTCGCTGCTTCGCAACGGCGAGGAATACTTTCCGGCGCTCGTGTCGGCGCTGGACGCGGCGACGCGGGAAATCTTCCTGGAAACCTACATCTTTGCTGACGACGAGACGGGGAGTCTGATCGCCGACGCGCTGGCACGCGCGGCGGCGCGCGGTATTGCTGTCCAGGTCATCGTGGACGGATTCGGTGCGCGCAACTTTGCTCCCCGCTTTCGCGCAATGCTGGAGGCTGCCGGGGCGAAGGCGCTGGTGTTCCGGCCGAAGATCAGTCCGCTGACGCTGCGTCGCAATCGTCTGCGGCGCATGCACCGCAAGCTGGTCGTGATCGACGCACGCTGCGCGTTCGTCGGCGGCATCAACATTGTCGACGACTTTGATGCCACGCCTACCGCGCCGCCGCGTTTCGATTTCGCGGTACGCATCGAGGGGCCGCTGGTGAACGACGTCTGGCTTGCGGCGGCCAGCCTGTGGTCGCGCCTCGCGTGGCTGCATTTCCGCACGCGATGGCGCCTTGGAGGAGGGCTTCCCCCGCCCTGTCCGCCATGCGGCGACCAGAAGGCGGCGCTGGTCGTGCGTGACAACATACGCCACCGCCGGGACATAGAGCAGGCCTACCTTGAACTGATCACCATGGCACGCAGCGAGGTGATCATTGCGAACGCCTATTTCTTCCCCGGGCGGCGATTTCGTCGCGCCCTGGTTGATGCAGCCGGACGCGGGGTGCGGGTGATTCTGCTGGTGCAGGGACTCAGCGACCATTTGATCATGCACTATGCATCGCGTGCCTTGTTCGGTTCCTTCCTCGACGCGGGAATCGAGATCCATGAATTCGTCGAAAGCGAACTTCACGCCAAGGTGGCGGTTTTCGACGCGGCGACCGCCTCCGTGGGCTCGTCCAATATCGATCCGTTCAGTCTGCTGCTCGCGCGCGAAGCAAACGTATTCGTGGCCGATGGCGCGTTCTCGGCGTTGCTTCGCGGCAGCCTGCTGGAAGCGGTCGGACGCGCGCGTCCGGTTGCTCCGCATTCATGGAAGCGCCAGCCCTTGTGGTTGAGGCTGAGGACCTGGGTGGCCTACGGCATTGCGCGGGCGCTGATGAGTCTGTCGCGAATCGACGGTTGGCACTAGCGCCCGGAATCGATCTTCCCAACCTTGGGAAATGTTATCCTCTTGTCCTGTTGTTAGTACGGACAGTGGCCCGGAAGCCGCTGACGCCCACCAGGGGAGGCGGGATGAGCAATGAATACGAAACGCTGAGGTGGCCGACGAACATGGACCGCAACTCGATCGTGGCCCGGCTGGTCGAGGTTCGCGAACTTGCGCACGCGAACGATCGCCCGGAACTGGCCGCATTCTTTGCTGACGTCGAGGGGATGCCCTCGCCGCGCATTGGCGCCAATGTGATCTCGGCGCTATCGTGGATTGAGGGGAAGCCCGATTACAAGGCGTTCGGCACGCAGTTGTCCATGATTGCGATGAATTTGAAAAACCTGAAGTAGCAGGAGGCGGAAGCCTCTCGCAGCGTGAAATTCACCTGCCAGGTTTGCGTCCGAACATTCCTCAACTGGCAAACGAGATGATTTTCTCTGCCTCGAAGGTGTGGCTTCCGAGTTCGAGCACGTCACCGACAACGAAATCTTCCCAATACCAGGTGGTATGGCTCACGATTGTGGCGCCGTGCGCTCGAACGTCGTGACCAGTTCGCGCAAGGCGGCCGGCAGGGGTGCCGGCGTCATGCTTTGCGGGTCCGCATTCACGTAGACGAGTTCGGCGCCGATCAGGGGCCTGTCTGAAGCGGTGGGCGTAACGCGCCATATTTCGAACAGGAATGTCATGCTGGACCGCCCGAGTCTGGCGACGCGCACGAAGACATCAAGCTCGTCGTCGTAACGCGCCGAATCCAGATAGTCGACGCTGGCCTTGCGCAGGTAGACGTCGTTGGCATAGCGATCGACGTAGCCGTGTGGATAGGGAAGACCGATCGCACGCCAGTATTCGGCGACTGCGACATCGATGTAGTTGAGGTAATTTCCATTGAAGACGATCTTCTGCATGTCCACCTCCGACCAGCGGACGCGCAGACGGTGCGAGCACGTGTATTCCTCCTTCGACATATTGACTCCTGGGTCATAGAAGACTTGCGTTGGTGGCTGCGAAATTAGAGCGCGCGCGAAGTCTAAATGCAAAGCCGGCACAAAATTATCCCGTCGTCCGGTTGCGCGAATGCAGACGTCGATCTGAGGAGGGGCCCGGTGCTTTTTGCGCGCGTTTGCCCGGCATGAACTCACGAAGCTGGCGTTAAACTATCCGGGATGTGATCGGGCAAATTGCCCGACAAGGCACTTGCGGGCACGCCATTGGATTCAAGCATCACGGAAGCAGACGAAGGGCTCTCGGGCTGGGCAGATCCACTTGCAAGCCTGCGGCGGGCACTCGACGAGGACGAACTCCAGCTGTATTGCCAGCCGATCCGGGCGCTGCGCGGTGGCGGCGTTCGTTACCCCATGGCCGAAGTCCTTGTCCGGCTCCGCGAGGAAGAAGCCGCGCTGCTGCCGCCCGGAGACTTTCTACCGGTATTCGAGCACTACCGCATGATGTGCGAGCTCGATTGCTGGGTGGTCAGAAAAACCATCGAATGGATTGCATCCGCACCGCCAGGCGGAATTGGGTGCCTGAGCATCAATGTGTCCAGCCAATCGCTCGAAACCCCGCTTTTGCTCGAGTGTCTCAAGGCGGAACTGCATCGTAACGCGGTCGGGCCGCAGCAGATCTGCCTGGAGATCGACGAGTCTGACACCCTGTCGAAGCCGGAAGCTTCGGCACGTTTTGCCGCGGCAGTGCGCGCCTTGGGCTGCAAGGTGGTTATCGACAGTTTTGCGAGGCGCTCGGTTTCTTTCGCGGCGCTCCAGTCACTGCAGCCGGACTTCGTCAAGGTTGACGGGGCCGTGGTGCGAAAAATCGGCAGCAGCCAGGTCGCGCTCCTGAAGTTGAAAGCGATCGTGCGGGTCGGTGCGGTCACCGGAATCGGCGTTATTGCCGAGTGCGTCGAGGAGCCCGCGGTGATTGCCCAGCTCGCCGAGCTTTCAGTGGGCTTTGCACAAGGCTTCGGCATCGCCGTTCCCAAGCCGATCGCTGAGGGTGGCGTATCACCTGAATGAAGCGCCCCCTCGGCTGGCCTAGAATCGACGCATGGACGAAGTCGTGATTCGCGCGATGCAGAAGTGGCCGGGGATCCCGGCGGTATACGGCTGGCTGGCGCTTGACAGACGTGGCAGCTGGCGTATCCGGACCTCTGAAGCGGCCGACGCACGTTTCGAGCCGATCGGCAATGTTGTGCTGCGGGATTTTGTCGCTCGAAACTATCAGCCGGACGGTCGCGGATGCTGGTATTTCCAGAATGGGCCGCAGCGAGTTTTCGTATCCCTTGCCTATGCGCCACTGGTGTTTCGTCTCGAAGGCGGCAGGTTGCTGGATCACTGCGGACGGGAGGCTGGGACGCCAAACGGCGCCTGGCTGGACGAGGAAGGCACATTGGTACTGCAATCCGACGTCGCTGTCGGCATACTCGATTCGCGGGATCTGGGCATCTGCGCCGACGGACTGGAGGCAGGCGCATTTGTCCTTGGCGGGACCGAAATTCCGCTTGGCGCGCTGCAAGCGGGGGAGATCGAAGACCGGTTTGGCTTCGTTCGCGATCCCCGGCCCTGACCCGGTCGGCGATTCCCGAGTGGCGTGAGAGCGCTACAAGCCTTGACGGGGTCCAGAAAACTTCTTTATAATCCGGCCTCTTTTTTGCAACCGGGTCGGCCCTCCCGCCACACATGGCGAAAGCGGCGCCGTCCCGGTTTGTTTTTGGAACCCGGAAAAACATGCCTACCGTCAATCAGTTAGTGCGCCAAGGGCGCACCGCAAAACCTACGAAATCGAAGGTTCCCGCACTCGCAGGATCCCCCCAGAAACGCGGGGTCTGTACGCGGGTCTACACCACCACGCCGAAGAAGCCGAACTCGGCGCTTCGGAAAGTCGCCAAAGTGCGGCTGACCAACGGGTTCGAAGTGATCGGTTACATCGGTGGAGAGGGCCACAACCTGCAGGAGCACTCGGTCGTGCTGATCCGTGGCGGTCGCGTCAAAGATCTCCCCGGCGTGCGCTACCACATCGTTCGCGGCTCGCTGGACACCCAGGGCGTCAAGGATCGGAAGCAGAGCCGCTCGAAGTACGGCACAATGCCCCTCAGTTTCCGCATATATTCGGCAGCCTCTTTCGGGCTTCTGATGTCCGGCTCCGACACGATCTCCATAAGCGGTGCGCCGGCGCGGTTGAGGTCCACAAAGCTGTCACCGCCTGTGCCCTCATGGATGTTCTTGCCGGCATCTTCTTCCATATGGATGCGGGTGATCCCGATCCTTCTGACCTATCCGTCAACAGTGATATCGATATGGCCATGCTCGCAGATCGGGTGCTCGTATTGACTGATCTGATAGCCCTTTGGCAGGTCGGGATAGAAATAATTCTTTCGCGCAAAGCGGCTGTATTTCGATATGGTGCAGTTTGTGGCAAGGCCGGTGCGGATCGCAAACTCCAGGGCCTTTTTATTCAGGACCGGCAGCACACCCGGCATGCCGATGCATATCTGACAGGTCTGGGTATTCGGCTCATTGCCGAAGGTGGTCGAGCAGCCGCAGAAGATCTTCGTGCTTGTGAGCATCTGAGCATGGACTTCAAGGCCGATGACTGCCTCCCATTTCATAGGGACGGCCTCCTCTTGTGCCATTCAGTTGACTGTTCATAGGCATGTGCGGCCTGAAGGACAGTTTCTCCTCCTCAAAATGCCTTCCTATCAGCTGCAGCCCTATCGGCAAGATTCCTTCGAGTGAAGCCGCAGGGATTGAGATTCCCGGAATGCCCGCCAGGTTGACGCTGATCGTGAAGATGTCGGACAGATACATCTGGAGCGGATCGGCGGACTTTTCGCCTATCTTGAACGCGGCGCGTTGGCGCCGTCGGAGTGACGATAACGTCAACGTTCCTGAATGCCTCGTCGAAGTCGCGCTTGATGAGCGTCCTGACCTGCTGGCCTTTCTTGTAGTAGGCATCATAGTAGCCGGCCGAGAGCGCATAGGTGCCGAGCATGATCCTGCGCTTTACCTCCGGTCCGAATCCCTGGCTCCGCGACTTCATGTACAGGTCGAGCAGGTCCTTTGCGCCTTCGGCGCGGACCCCGTATTTCACGCCGTCGTACCGCGCAAGATTGGAACTTGCCTCCGATGTGGCGAGGATGTAGTAGGTCGCCACGGCATAGGCGGTGTGCGGCAAAGAGACCTCCACGTCGTGGCGCCGAGACCCTCCAGCGTCTTGACGGCCTCCCGGACCGCCGCTCCACTTCCGGGTCCATGCCGTCGATGAAATATTCCTTCGGAATGCCTATCTTCATGCCCTTTACGTCGCTTCTGAAGCGCCTTGGTGAAATCCGGTCACCGGGATATCGGCTGACGTGGAATCCGTCGTCGTGCCCGGAGATGACATTCATGAGGATCGCCGCGTCGCTGACGTCCTTCGTGATCGGGCCGATCTGGTCGAGTGACGAGGCAAAGGCCACAAGGCCGTACCGCGACACCCGTCCGTAGGTCGGCTTGAGCCCCACAACACCGCAGCAGGCCGCAGGCTGGCGGATCGACCCGCCCGTGTCCGAGCCAAGCGCCGCAATGCATTCACCCGCCGCCACCGCCGCCGCTGATCCGCCGCTGGATCCGCCGGGGATCCGTTCGAGGTCCCAGGGGTTCCTGGTCGTGAAGAAGCCCGAATTCTCCGTCGACGACCCCATGGCGAACTCGTCCATGTTCGTCTTGCCGGTCAGCACGTAGGTCCTTGCTCAAGGCACATGTCGTTACCGTGCACTCGTACGGCGGGATGAAGTTCTCCAGTATCTTCGACGAACACGTCGTCCGTATGCCCTGTGGCACATGTTGTCCTTGATCGCGATCGGAACGCCGGAAAGGATGCGGTTGCCTTCTGAGGAACGTCCCTGGTCTGCTCTTTCAGCCATGGCCAAAGCTTCGTCTTTCGTTAAGGTTACATATGCCTTGATCCTGTCTTCCACCTGTTCAATTCTGTCGAAAACAGAGATGGCTATCTCTTTTGCGAATGTCTTATTATTACTGAGCATTTCTGAAAGTTCAGCGATGCCCTTCCTGTATAGCGTCAAAAGGTCCTCCGGATGGCTAATGTCCCGAAAGTCTAACACCCGCTATCCGAAGTTTTCAAGCAATGCCTTTTTCTTTATCGGAGACGGCGTTATTGACAAATAAACCCGGGCTTTGACAGAGTAAAACAAATTACGAGTAAAGGAGTCGGTATGGCCTGAGTTTCGTTTGAACTGCTGCCCGGTGAAGAGGTCCTGGAGGATTCCACACAGAGGACCCATGATGTTATAAAGGCTGCCTATTCTGTTTTTCTCACCAACAAACGGGTCATTTTCCGTTTTGACGGCATGGGAAGCTACCTGAGCAATGCCTTCTTCTATGCAGACATTCTCGATGCGAGGCCGACAACAAGACTTTTTTCAACTATCTGATCCTGAAGACCAAACGCAAAGAATATCTCTTTAATGTTTCTGAGTCCGGAAACCTGGATACGGCGTATCAAGGAAGAAAAAGAAACATATGCGGGTTTGGTCTCCAATATGTGAGAAGTCGAGGCGGTCCCTCCTGAAAAGAAGAAGCGCATGCTTCTTGATATGCTGACGGTCCTGCATAAGAACAACATCCTGTCCGAGAAGGAATTCGAGGATAAGATACGTCTCCTGGAAACGATCGAGTGGCCCGGTTCCCGCTGAAAGCCTTTGTGGATACCCGTAGATTCTGAGGCTTTTGGGGATTTCACAGGTGTAGGTCCATCTGTGCCGACTCTCTCCCTCCCAATGAGTCCGACTGATCCGTCACCTCGAGACATTCCACTCGCGGTTCTCCGTTGTTTCAACTTTGGCTCTCTGTCCATCACCGAAGTAATCTCCAAGTTTGGATCATATAACAATGTCCGTTTTTTTGCAGGTTTTGTCCAACCCATGTTTTCTGATCCTTTAGGAGTACCTTGCACGCCAAACAAGTGGCTACTCTGAGACTTTGGAGATCTCGGTTGAGGAGAACGCGACCCATGCGTTGTGCAACACCTACCCGGCTGGTTGACGATGTTCTTGATATACTCCTGAAGATTAAGATTCTCCTCGACTAGTTTCTTTCTGTGAGTAACAAAGCCTACACTTTTTTGTTTCCTCAACACCTCCAACTCTTCCTGGAGGGTCTTTTTATCTTTGTCTGACTGGAC
>CAWJNP010000048.1:0-14244 GCA_963844255.1 uncultured beta proteobacterium | reverse complement strand
TTGCACTGCCTCGACTAGCCGGGAGGCTGCGCCAGGCGTACGGGAGCGGACGATCAGGCGACAATCTGGCCGTGATACGCGGCAGTCAGGTCCGCCTGCGAAGCGACTGCGAGGAAGCCATGCGCGCCTGGCTGATCAAGCGTGTCAGCCTGCGATTGGTCAGCGCAATCGACGCGAGCAGGCTGCGATGCAGCGCGCGGCGCAACTTGCCGGAGGTCGAACCCGTGCCGGCGTAGAGCACTTCGAAATTCGGCCGCGTGAGCTCGAGCAGCAGCGCGGGCTCGCGCGCATACGCGCTGGCCCCATGCGGACTGCCTTCCAGCAGGCTCATGAAACCGAACAACTGTCCCGGCCCCAGGACTGCGACCCGTCGTTCCATGGCTTCGCGCCTGGCAACCACCTCGACCGCGCCGCGCACGACGAGGAACGCCGCCTCGGCTGAACGCCCGGCGAGAAACACGGCTGCGCCGCGCGCGAGTTCCAGCAGGCGCCCTGCAGCCGCGACTTCGTCGATCTCGTTCTCGTCGAAGCCTTCGAACAGCGGGAGCCTCGGCAGAAAACTGCGCCAGTCGAATGCGACCTGGCGAACGCGCGCCACCGCCGCCAGGGGGTCCGCCGCGGGTTCATCGGGCCGGGCCGGCCGGTCTTCGGTGGAGTCCCGGGCGAGCACCCGCGAATTGAGCTGGCGCAGTTTGTCCGCGAGGACCAGCGTGACTGCATGCTGGATGCGCAGTGCCACCGGATTGCGCTGCGCCACCAGCGCGCGGAAATCCTCACGCTCGACGAACCAGCCGTCGACATTCAGCGTGGCACGGACCGTCGCGGTGCAGGTGCCATGGTCCAGCAGGGCCATTTCGCCGAACACGCTGCCGGCTGCGAGCTGCGCGACGGTCAGCGCCTCGCCGCCCGGCAACATCACGATGGCATCGGCGGCACCCTCGCGCAGCAGCCAGGCGCCGCGCGCCGGCTCGCCGTGGCGCACCAGTTGCGCGCCCTTGAGGTACGAAACCTCGCGCGCAACCGACAGCAGCAGATCCCGCGCTTCAGGATCGAGGCGGTCGAGAAACGTGCCTGGCGGAGCGGCGAGCATCGCCGCTTACTCTACACCTGCCGGACGCCGCCGGCGGGCGGCGCCGCAGGCCCGTTCCCTACTTCAGTACCGACTTCAGCGTCTTGCCCATCTCCGCCGGATTGCGCGTGACCTTGATGCCGCACTCTTCCATCACCGCGAGCTTTTCCTGCGCCGTGCCCTTGCCGCCGGAAATGATCGCGCCGGCGTGACCCATGCGCTTGCCCGGCGGCGCGGTGACGCCGGCGATGAATCCGACCACCGGCTTTTTCATGTATTGCTTTACCCACAGGCCGCCGTTTCCTCGTCCGTGCCGCCGATCTCGCCGACCATGATCACGGCTTCGGTGGCCGGATCGTCGTTGAACATCTTCAGGACGTCGATGTGCTTCAGCCCGTTGACCGGGTCACCGCCGATGCCGACGCAGGAGGACTGCCCCAGCCCCAGCTCCATCAGCTGACCGACCGCCTCGTAGGTCAGCGTGCCCGAGCGCGACACCACGCCGATCGGTCCCTTCTTGTGGATGTGGCCCGGCATGATGCCGATCTTGATTTCGTCCGGGCGTGATCACGCCGGGGCAGTTCGGCCCGACGAGGATCGTCTTCTTGCCGATCATCTTGTACTTGGTGCGGATCATGTCGCGCACCGGGATGCCTTCGGTGATGCAGATCACGAGGTCCAGGTCGGCCTCCACCGCCTCGTCGATCGCCGCGGCCGCAAACGGCGGCGGCACGTAGATCACGGACACGTTGGCGCCGGTCTGCTCCTTCGCTTCCTTCGCCGTCGCGAAGATCGGGATGCCCTCGAAATTCTCGCCCTGCCTTTTTCGGATTCACGCCGGCGACGTAGCAGGCGCGGCCGTTGGCGTACTCGCGGCTCATGCGCGTGTGGAACTGGCCGGTCTTGCCGGTGATGCCCTGGGTCATCACGCGGGTGTTCTTGTCGATGAGGATGGACATGGTCAGTGTTTTCCCTTGGCTGCGGCGACGACTTTCTGCGCGGCGTCCGCCATGTTGTTGGCGGAGATGATCGGCAGGCCCGAATCGGCGAGGATCTTCTTGCCCAGGTCGACGTTGGTGCCCTCCAGCCGCACCACCAGCGGCACCGAGAGTTTCACCTGCTTCGCCGCATCGACGCACGCCGTGGCGATCACGTCGCATTTCATGATGCCGCCGAAGATGTTGACGAGGATCGCCTTCAGCTCCGGGTTGGTCAGCATGATCTTGAACGCCTCGGTCACCTTCTCGGTGGTCGCGCCGCCGCCGACGTCGAGGAAGTTGGCCGGCTCCCCGCCGTAGAGCTTGATGATGTCCATGGTCGCCATCGCGAGCCCCGCGCCGTTCACCAGGCAGCCGATGTTGCCGTCGAGCTGGATGTAGTTGAGGTCGAATTTCGAGGCCTCGACTTCCGCGGGGTCTTCCTCGTCAAGGTCGCGCATCGCGACGATCTCGGGGTGACGGAACAGCGCGTTGTCGTCGAAATTGAGCTTGGCATCGAGCGCGATCACCTTGCCGTCACCGGTAGTGATCAGCGGATTGATCTCGGCGAGCGACGCATCGGTTTCGTCGAAGCACTTGTAGAGCCCCTTGAGCAGGTCGCGCGCCTGCGGCACGCTGGCTTGCGGAACGCCGATCTTCTTCGCGACTTCGCTGGCCTGGGCATCGGTGAGCCCGGTGCCCGGGTCGATGCTGACGTGATGAATCTTCTCAGGCGTATGCGCGGCGACTTCCTCGATGTCCATGCCGCCCTCGCGAACTCGCCATCAGGGCGACCCGCTGCGTGCCGCGATCGACCACCATGCCGATGTAGAGTTCCTGCTTGATGTCGGCGCCCTCCTCGATCAGCAGGCGGCGCACCTTCTGCCCGTGCGGCCCGGTCTGGTGGGTCACCAGCTGCATGCCGAGGATCTCGGTCGCCCTAGCGCGCACTTCGTCGAGCGACTTGGCGACCTTCACGCCGCCGCCCTTGCCGCGGCCGCCGGCGTGGATCTGCGCCTTCACCACCCAGACCTTGCCGCCCAGGGTCTTTGCGGCCTCGACGGCCTCGTCGACTGAAAAACACGGGATGCCGCGCGGCGTGACGACGCCGAATTTGCGGAACAGCTCCTTGCCCTGATACTCGTGGATCTTCATTTTTGTTCCTTCCTCCCGTTGCGGATCATCTGCCCTCGCGGGCCCGCGGCTCATTGATTGTGGTCAAGTGCACCGACATTGAATTACTCGCGCAATGTCCGGCGCGGTCTCACGCGCGCGAAACCGAAACCTCGTGCGGCCCGGCATACCACTTGGGGTAATACTCGCGCACGGTATCCGAATGGGTGTCCATCGCGTGGCAGTGGTCGAGCTGGAATGGCTTCTTTTCCGGATCGCGATTGACCTTGTTCTCGCCCGCAAAAGTCTGGATCGCGGCGGTGGGAAAAGATCCCAGCATCTCGGTAATGTGTGTGCAACCGTGCACCCCGCCAAGGCGCTCGGCGACTTTCTTGCGGAACCCGTCGACAAGGTTCAGCCCGATCAGTTTGCGGTACGCCGGGCCGATCGTTTCGCATCCGCCGGGATAGGGCACGGCGTCGGACACCGCCAGGGCATCCACGATGTTGAACTTCGTGTCGATGGTCAGGCGCACCCACATGTCGTGCACCGGCAGACCGGCCCGGCGCACGCCGGTCTCCAGTGTGAAATCGTGGTTCTTGACGTCCGTGATGTGGCCTTCGATGTCCCACAGCCCGTCGGCCCGTTTGTAGCCTTCAAAGCGCAGGCGGCGCGTATGCGTCAATTCGCGTTCTACGTCCTGGATTGGCAGTGGCATGCAAAAACCTGCGATTGCTGCGATGCGAAGAATATTACCATTGAGCCACTCTCACCCCGAGATCACAGGACATGAAATACATACTCTCGCTCGACCAGGGCACCTCCAGTTCACGTGCCATCGTGTTCAACGAGGAAGGCCGCCCGGTTTCAACCGCCCAGCGCGAAATCCGCCAGATCTATCCCAAACCGGGCTGGGTCGAGCACGACCCGGTGGAGATCTTCGAATCGCAGCGCGACGTCGCGCGCGAGGCGCTGGAAAAGGGCGACATCGGCTCGGCCGAGATCGTCGCCGCCGGCATCACCAACCAGCGCGAGACCGTGATCCTCTGGGACCGCCAGTCTGGCGAGCCGCTGCACAATGCGATTGTCTGGCAGGACCGGCGCACCGCGGCGATGTGTTCCGAATTACGCGAGTCGGGTGTCGAGAACCTGATCAAGAACAAGACCGGTCTGGTGCTCGACCCTTACTTCAGCGGCACCAAGGTGGCCTGGCTCCTGGACCACATCCCCGGCGCCCGTGCCCGGGCCGAGCGCGGCGAACTGGCCTTCGGCACCGTCGACACCTGGCTCGCGTGGAACCTCTCGCAGAGCCGGCTGCACGTGACCGATCCTTCGAACGCCTCGCGCACGATGCTGTTCGACATCCACACGGGTGACTGGGACGAGGAACTGCTCGAGATCCTGCGCGTGCCGCGCGCGATCCTGCCCGACGTGCTCGCATCCTCCGGTGCGTTCGGGATGATCGCCCCCGACGTGCTCGGCGAGCCGGTCCTGATCGCCGGCATCGCAGGCGACCAGCAGGCGGCGCTGTTCGGCCAGGGCTGCCACAAGGCCGGGATGGGCAAGAACACCTATGGCACCGGCTGCTTCCTGCTGATGCACACCGGCGACAAGGCGGTGCATTCGGCCAACGGCCTGGTGACCACCGCCTGTGCGCAGATGGGGCGCAGTCGCGACGCACGCGACGTCGAGCGCGAATACGCCCTGGAGGGCAGCGTCTTCGTCGGCGGCGCTGTCGTTCAGTGGCTGCGCGACGAGATGCGTTTCTTCAAGTCCTCGGCCGAGATCGAATCGCTCGCGGCGAGCGTTCCCGACAACGGCGGCGTCTACCTCGTGCCGGCGTTCGCGGGCCTGGGCGCCCCGCACTGGGATCCCTACGCGCGCGGCGCCATCGTCGGCCTCACGCGCGGCTCGGGACGCGAACACATCGCGCGCGCGGCGCTCGAGTCGATCGCCTTCCAGTCGGCCGACCTGCTCGATTCGATGGAGCGCGACGCCGGCCGCAAACTCACCGAGTTGCGCGTCGACGGCGGCGCCACGGCCAACAACCTGCTGATGCAGTTCCAGGCCGACATCCTCGGCGTGCCGGTGCTGCGCCCGAAGGTCCAGGAAACCACCGCGCTGGGCGCGGCCTACCTTGCGGGCCTGGCCACCAGCGTGTGGAATTCGCGCGAGGAAATCGCCGCGCACTGGGAGATCGAGCGCACCTTCGAGCCGCAGATGAATCCTTCTTCCGCGGCCAACCTGCTGGGGCGCTGGCGCGAGGCCGTGCACCGCAGCCTGCGCTGGGCAGAGCAGTAGCCGCTCAATTCATGAACGTTTAATGACCGAACTCAAGCGCTGGCGCGGCCTGCAGGCGAGTTTGTGTATCGATACCGATACACACCGCCGCCTCAGCGCCGTGCCACCAGCGCGAGTCCGAGCGCCACCAGCGCCATGCCGGCGAGCACACCCGGGAGCACCGGATCGCCGAGGATCCAGATGCTCAGTGCGACGCCCACCACCGGCGCGGCGAAATTGAAACTGATCATCACGCTCGGCGTATAGCGCCGGATCAGGTAGAAGTTGACCGTGAAGGCGAGGCCCGCCACCAGCGCGCCCTGGTAGACGATGCCCGCGACCGGCACCCAGCCGATCCGCTCCCAGGCGATGGTTTCGAACAGCGCGCCGCCGAGGCCGAACACCGGCAGCGACAAGAGCATCATCCAGAACACCAGCCGGGCCTCGTTGCCGCGTTTCACGAACCGCCCGGTCAGTGCGAGCCGAAAACCCAGCAGGGCCGCACTGGACAGCACGATCAGATCCCCCGGGTTCAATCCCTCGCCGGGCGCCGGCAGCGCGCCGCGCGTCAGCACCAGGAACGTCCCGATGAAGGCAATGGTGGCCCCCAGCGCGCGCACCACGCGCACCCGGTCGCCCGGAATCAGGAAATGTGCAAACAGCAGGCCGAACAGCGGATTGGTCGAAATCAGCACCGAACTGTTGGTTCCGGTCGTCGCCGCAAAACCGAAGTTCATCAGCGCGATCTGGATCGTGAACAAGAGGCCGAGCACGGCCATTGCCGGCCATTCCTCCTTCGGCGGGCGCAGCGGAATCCGCGCGAGCGCGGCCCAGAGCGCAACGCAGGCGCAGCCGAGCGCAAAGCGCAGGAATCCGCTCCACAGCGGCGGGAACGCGACCAGCCCGAGCTTGACCGCCACGGGATTGCCGCCCCAGAGGGCATGGATGAGCAGCGCCGCGGCAATCGCGCGCGGCGGAATCGACAACTTCAGAAACTCTCCTCCCCGAAAGCGCTGCGGCGGGTGGGATCAATGATCGCACCCGCCGCATTCTAACCAGCTGCCGGAAGGAGTCCGGCGCGCGCTAGACGACGCCCGCCAGTACCTCGTTGCCATGGATCGCGCGACTCGCCGCCACCGCGGCCGGGGCAGCGCGCTTGCGAGCGCGGTTCCTGCCCAGGCGGTCGTCCACCAGCGCGACAATCTCGTGCAGCAGTTCGGAATGCTGCCCGCGCTGGCCGGCGATGCGCCGCACCAGGCTGTCGACGCGCTCGATGTGCTCGGCGCCGCCGAACAGCGCACGCGCCGCAGAAGACGGCTTGGCGAGGCCGGCGGCGGCGCTGGCGTATTTCTCGAACGGCACCAGGTCCTCGGTTGCGGCACCCAGGCCGGTGCACAGTCCCGCAACCCATTCGTAGATCCGGCGCGATGCGTCCACGTCGCCGTGAACCGCCTCCTTGATGGGGATCATGTCGTCCGGGCGTATGCAGCGGTAGTTGCCGGCGATCAGCATCGGCCACTTGGCGAGCGGCACGAACACCGAGTCGTGCACCTTCAGTTTCACGGGAATCTCGAGCGGCTCTCCGTCTGCACTCGAAGCGGACCGCATCGATGTCGGCTTCGAGTTCCCGCAGCAGCGCGGTGTGCGCGTCGGATTCGAAACGCGCGGCCTTGAAATTCGTCGGCAGGCCCACCTGCAGGACGTTCTTGGGCTCATCCACCGGGCGGAAGGCCTGCGGGTCGGGGCTCGCGAGCGTCATCAGGCCGGGATTGAAACCCTCCCAGACGGAGGCGTCGGCATAACAGGCCTTGAGCGCTTCGGTCGCGAGGCCCGGAATGCGCTTGAGGTAGGGCAGCGGCGGCATGTTCATGATCGCAAGGCAGGGCAGCGCGGCACGCGCGATGCGTCCCATGAGCTCGCGCACACCGGATGCGCCGTACTGCGCTTCCTGCATGCCGAGCACGACCAGATCGTAGGCGGCCGAACCGTGGGCATCAGAGCCGGCCTCGAAGCGCACCTCGTCCGGCGCGCTCGCGCGCAGCGTGCCCGGCAGGTCCTTCGAGGCGATCTCGAGCAACGACTCGCGGCCGCGCAGCGGAAAGCGCAGGCGGGTGCCTTCACGGTTGATCAGCGTGGCCGTGGGCCCGGTACAGACCAGGGTGACCGAATGGCCGGCCATCAGCAGCTTGGTGGCGAGCAGCGAGCCGTAGGACGCGCCCAGGATCAGGATGTTTCTTTGCATGTGGAACCTCCGGTATGTACTTCTGCGTTGCTGCGAGGCATCATATGCGTGAAATTCGAGAAATTTGACTGTGGAAATTTCACACTGTTAATTTCACAATATTTCTTCACAGCCGACCTTTACAGACCCCCGTCCAGGGCGCCGATGACCCAGCACACGCGCAAGAGCCACTTCCTCGGGACCAAGCTGCGGGCACTGCGCAAGCGCAACGGCCTGACGCTCGAGGAACTGTCGGCGCGCTGCATCCAGCTCGATTCGCGCAGCGCACCATCGGTGTCCTACCTGAGCATGATCGAAAGCGGCAAGCGCACGCCCTCCGAGGACGTGCTCGGGCTGCTGGCATCGCTCTTCCAGCGCGAGCCGCAGTGGTTCCTCGACGGCAACCCCGAAGAAGACACCGCGCCCGTGATCGAACAGCGGGCAGGCGGCGCGGCCGGCGTGCCGCTCGAACCCGCGTTTCTGTTTTCCAAGGAACTGCTGCAGGCCGCAATTCCCGAACTGCTCGCGCAGACCGGCACCACGGGACGGCAGTTCGCGCACCTCCTGATCCGCTCGCACCAGGAGATGTCGCGCAACGACTTCCCCGACCTCGAGCGCGCCGCGGACAACGTGGGCGGCCGCAAGTTTCCGCTGGATGTGGATGACCTGATGCGCCTGTGCAAGCACCATGGCCTGACGGTGCGCTGGTTCGACCGCAAGCCGGTGCTCGCGCGCGACAAGGACCGCGAACTGCACAGCATGGTGCGCTCGTTCTACGAGGCGCCACACACCATCTATCTCAACCGCAAGCTGCAGTCCGACCCGGCGCGCCTGAAATTCGACCTCGCATCGCACCTGGGCCACAAGGTCCTGCACGAAGGCGACGGGCTGAAATCCGCGCACGCCACCGGCGGTGAAATGGGCGGCAGCCCCGAGGACGGTGCGCACATGGCCGCGGGGATGAGCGCGCGCGACGTCCTGCACGCCTGGCGCGATTTCGAATGCAGTTTCTTCGCCGGCGCCCTGCTCTGCCCCAAGGTCCCGTTCCGCCGGTTTCTCACGCGCGAGTCCTACCGCGTGGAAGCCGCGGAGAAAGTCGAACTCACCCCGGCCGTGGTGATGCGGCGCATGACCAAGGTCTCGCCCTATCCCTACTGGCATTACTTCGATGCCTATCCGCCGGGCTACCTGCGCGCCGTGTACCGCGGCAACGGGATACCGCTGCCCTGGGGCAACATGGCGCAGGTGACCGACCCCTGTCCCAACTGGGCGGTGTTCCGCATGCTCAACAAGGACGACGGCCCCGATCGCGGCTCGCAGATCTCGGTGCTGCGCGACGGTGACCAGTCGCTGCTCTACTGCTGCCATTCGCGGCGCACCGAAGACATGGCAGGCAACCCGCATGTGCTGTCGGTCGGCATCGATCTCCTGCCAGCGCTGCGCTCGCACGGCGTCGATGCCGACGCCATCGTGGCCGCGATCACCGGGGAATGCCTCTCCCACCACGGCGAGGGGAAGATTCCCAAGCGCGCGGTCGAGGCGATCCGGGGTGCAGCGCGCGTGCTGAACATCGCCTGGGTGGAGGACGCGCTGCTGCGCCCGGCGCGCATCATCTGCCCGCGCAGCACCAACTGCCCGCGCACCGAGCATTGCGACGGCGAACACGCCTCCCAGGCGATCGAGATCACCGACGTGCGCGCCGAAATCATCAGCAAGACCCGTCGAACGAAACAACCCGCCTGAAACTCTCCGCGTAGTTGCGTCGCTCGCCCGGCGCCGCAGGCCCGGCGCGACACGTCCGACGCAGTGCCCCGCAAGCGGTGGCGTGCATTACCATGCCTGCGATGAGCTTCCTCCATCCCGTCCCGGGCAGCGCGCGCGAAGGCATCGGCAAACCGGTTCCGCGCAGGGAGGACGACCGCCTATTGCGCGGCGAGGGCCGCTTTTCGGATGACGTCTCGCTGCCGGGCCAGGCCTGGGCCTGCATGGTCCGCGCCCCCCATGCGCATGCCCGCATCGTTTCGATCGACGCATCTGAGGCGCTCGCCCTGACCGGCGTACGCGCGGTGCTGACCGGAAGCGACGCCGCGGCAGACGGCCTGCAGCCGATTCCCTACACGCCGATTTCGGCCAATCCGTATGAAGTCAGGCTCACGCCGATCTTCCTCGCACCGTACCCGGCGCTGCCGGCAGACCGGGTGCGCTACGTCGGCCAGGCCGTCGCGATGGTGATTGCAGACACGCTCGCGCAGGCGAAGGACGCAGCCGACCGGGTCGAGGTCGATTACGAACCCCTGCCTGCCGTGGTGAGCGCCGCGGATGCCACGGCTGCCGGGGCGCAGCGTGTGTGGGAAGACTGCGAATCCAACCTCAGCGTGGACTGCGTGGCAGGCGACGTCGCCGCCACGGACGCGGCGTTCGCGCGGGCCGCGCACGTGGTGCACCTCGACACCCTGGTGAACCGTGTCACCGGCGTGCCGATGGAACCGCGCGCGGCGCTGGGCAGCTACGACGTCCCCAGCGGACGCTACACAGTGCATTGCACCTCGGGCGGCGTGCAGCGCCACCGCAACGACATTGCCGGCACGCTGGGCGTGGCCCCCGACGCGGTGCGCGTGGTGACCGGAGACCTCGGGGGCAACTACGGGACACGCAACAACCTCTACCCCGAGTACGCGCTGGTGGCCTGGGCCGCGAAGCGCATCGGCCGGCCGGTGAAATGGACCTGCGAGCGGAGCGAGGCCTTCCTCACCGACGAGCATGCGCGCGGCCTGGGTTCCTCCATCGAACTCGCGCTCGACGCGAAAGGCAATTTCCTCGCGCTGCGCGGCACCAACACCAGCAACGTGGGCGCGCACGCCGTGTCCTTCATCCCGCTGGCCAAGGGTATCGGCGTGTCCACGGGGCTTTACCGCGTCCCGGTTGCGTCGCTGCGCGGCCGCGCGGTGATCAGCAACACCGCACCGACAACGTCCTACCGCGCCGCCGGACGGCCCGAGGTGATGTACATCATCGAGCGGCTGATCGACATCGCGGCGCGGCGGCACGGATTCGACCGCGTCGAACTGCGCAGGCGAAACCTGCCGACGCCCGAATCGATGCCCTATCGCAACCCGTTCGGCCTGGCGTACGACAGCGGCGACTATCCCGGCGTGCAGGACCGCGCGCTCAGGCTTGCCGACTGGGCGGGGTTCGATGCACGCCGCGCTCAAGCGCGCGCACGCGGCCGGCTGCGCGGCATCGGCCTGTCGAATTACATCGAGCTCAACACCGGCGCCCCGCTGGAGCGCGCGGAGATCCGTGTGCTGGCGCAGGAACGTCGCATCGACGTGGTGATCGGCACGCTGTCCTCCGGCCAGGGGCACGAAACCAGCTTCGCGCAGTTGATCAGCGAATGGCTGGGCGTGGACCTGGCGCAGGTGAGCATCCTCACGGGTGACAGCGACGTCGCGAAAACCGGCGGCGGCTCGCATTCCGGACGCTCGATGCGCATGGCCGCGGTCGTCATCGCGTGCGCCGCGGACCGCGTGGTCGAGCAGGGCCGCGAACGCGCCGCCGAACGGCTCGAAGCCGCGGCGGCCGACATCGAGTTTGCGCGCGGGCGCTTCACCGTCAAGGGGACCGACCGCAGCGTGGGATTGTTCGAACTCGGAATCCTCGCCGGCAGCCATGACGAGAACACGCCGCTGCCCTCCTACCCCTACGGCTGCGCGGTCTGCGAAGTCGAGATCGACCCGGAAACCGGCGTGGTCACGGTGGTGCGCCATTCGAATGTGGACGACTGCGGGCGCGCGGTGAATCCGCTGATCCTGCACGGCCAGACGCACGGCGGCATCGCGGCCGGCATCGGCCAGGCCCTCTGGGAGGACTGCCACTACGATCCCGCGAGCGGCCAGCTGCTCTCGGGAAGCTTCATGGACTACACCCTGCCGCGCGCCGACATGCTGCCCATGTTCGCGACCGAAATCAGCGAAGTCCCTGCGACCACGCACCCGCTGGGCATGCGCGGCGGCGGCGAAGGCGGAACGACGCCGGCGCTTGCCGCGGTAGCCAACGCGATCGTCGATGCGCTCGCTGAATTCGGCGTTGAGCACATCGAGCTGCCGGCCACGCCGGAACGCGTCTGGCGTGCGATTTCGGGGCGCTGAAGCACACTCGGCGCAGGTTCGAAACGGGTGTCCGGAAGGCGGGCAAGTTCTGCGATACTTGACCCATGAAAACGAACCCGCAAGACCAAGCCGAACTCCTGGCGATGCAGACCTACGGCGTCGGCCAACCTGTCACCCGCACCGAGGACCCGGTGCTGCTTCGCGGCGAAGGCCGCTATACGGATGACCTCAACGAACCCGGCCAGGCCTATGCCTACATGGTGCGCAGCCAGTACGCGCACGGCATCATCAAGGGCATCGACGCGACGGCGGCCAAGGCCATGCCCGGCGTGCTCGCGGTCTACACCGGCCACGACCTCAAGGCCTACGGCAACCACAAGTGCGTCGCTCCGCTGAACAACCGCGACGGCACGCCGATGCTGAAGCCCGTGCGGCGCTCGCTGCCGACCGACAAGGTGCGGTTCGGCGGCGACCCCATCGCCTGCGTGATCGCGGACACCTACTTCCATGCGCGCGACGCGGCCGAGGCAGTCGAGGTCGACATCGAGGAACTGCCCGCAGTGAGCCTGGCCAGCGCCGCCGCGCAGCCCGGCGCGCCGCAACTGTATGACGACGTGCCCGACAACGTGGCCTGCGATTTCCATTTCGGAGACACCGAAAAAGTCGCCGCGGCGTTCGCGAGCGCAAAGCATGTGACCCAGGTGTCGATCCGCAACACGCGTCTGGTGGTGAATGCGCTCGAGCCACGCGCCGGAATCTGCGTCTACGACAAGGCTAGGGAACACTGGACCCTGACCGCGCCGGGCCAGGGCGTGTTCGGCATGAAGGCGCAACTGGTCGACATCCTCGGGGTCAAACCGACGCAGGTGAAGATGGTGACCCATCACGTGGGCGGGTCGTTTGGCATGAAGGGCTCGATCTACCCGGAGTACGTGTGCCTCGCGCACGCCGCGCGCGAACTCGGCCGGCCGGTCAAATGGACCGACGATCGCTCGGGGAGCTTCGTCTCCGACCAGCACGGCCGAGATCACGAGATGAGCGCCGAGCTGGCACTCGATGCCGACGGAAAATTCCTCGCGGTACGTGTCTTCGGACACGGCAATGTGGGCGCCTACCTGGGTGCCGTCGCGCCGATGCCGTTGACGATGAACGCTGTGAAGAACACGCTATCGGTGTATCGCACGCCGCTGCTCGAGGTATCGACCAAGGCGGTGTTCACCAACACCTCGCCGGTCAGCGCCTATCGGGGCGCGGGTCGGCCCGAGGCGAACCTCTACATGGAGCGGCTGATCGAAAGCGCGGCGCGCGAGATGGGCATCGACGCCTACGAGCTGCGCCGGCGCAACCATATCCAGCCCACGGAAATGCCCTACAAGGCAGGCAACGAGCTGACCTACGACAGCGGCGAATTCGGCGCCGTGTTCGAGAAAGCGCTGGTCGCAGCCGACGTGAAGGGCTTTCCCGCGCGCAAGGCCCAGAGCAAGTCGAACGGAAAACTCCGCGGTCTGGGCGTGGGCAGCTACCTCGAAGTGACCGCGCCGCCGAACAAGGAAATGGGCGGCATCCGCTTCGAGTCTTCGGGAGATGAGGCCGGCAACGTGACCATAGTCACCGGCACGCTCGACTACGGTCAGGGACACGCCGCGCCCTTCGCGCAGGTGCTCGCCGCGCGCCTGGGCATCCCGTTCGGAAAAATCCGCCTGCTGCAGGGCGACTCCGACCAGCTGGTGTTCGGCGCCGGCACCGGCGGTTCGCGCTCGATGATGATGAGCGGCGCGGCGATTGCAGAAGCCTCCGCGCTGGTGATCGAGAAGGGCAAGGCGCTCGCGGGCACCGAATTCGAGACCGCGGTCGCGGACATCGAATTCAGCCCGCAGACCAGCCGTTTCACCGTGGCCGGCACCGACCGCTCAATATCCTTGCTGGAACTCGCCGACAAGCATCCCGGCAAGCTCGACGTCTCGCATGTCACCGAGGTCATCCCCTCCTCGTTCCCCAACGGCTGCCATGTGGCCGAGGTCGAGATCGACCCCGAGACGGGCGAAGTCAAGGTGGTGCGCTATAACTCGGTCAATGATTTCGGCACCATCGTGAATCCGCTGCTCGTCGCAGGCCAGATCCACGGCGGCGTGATGCAGGGCATCGGCCAGGTGCTGATGGAGAATACCCTGTACGACGAACAGGGCCAGCTGCTCACGGGTTCCTTCATGGACTACGCCATGCCGAGGGCCGATGACGGCCCCGCCGACATCGGCTTCATCAGCCACCCCGTGCCGGCGACCACCAATCCGCTCGGCGTGAAGGGCTGCGGCGAGGCGGGCTGCGCGGGCTCGATGACCTCGCTGAACAACGCGATCATCGATGCACTCTCGGAATTCGGCGTCCGGCAATTCGACATGCCGGCGTCGCCCGAGCGCGTCTGGCAGGCGATCCACGGCGCGACGCGCTGAGAGCCGGACCCCATGGGAGAAAGCG
>CAWJNP010000047.1:0-3356 GCA_963844255.1 uncultured beta proteobacterium | reverse complement strand
TTATGTCATACACTGGTTAAATTCTGGTCTTGCTGTACCGGCATTTCCTTCGCCATCGATTCGCCCAACTCGCCAGCGGCTCTCAAGCAACCGATTTCCGGCGAGAATAACTAGATACTAATCATAAAACGAAATTGACTAGCAACGTCTCAGCACGCCAACCGGCATGCTCGTAAGCAAAAGAGTGTCCGAATTAGTTAGCTTACCAGAAGCTCAATCTCGAGCATTCGATACGAGGTGACATGTTCTATTTTCTCCCAGTAAGTTCGGAATGGTGCGCTCGCCGTATTCCACTGCGCCATCCGATTTATTCAGAAGCATTCGTTTTTCCAGCTACGACGACGAGAGCATTCGCAAGCCCGCCAATGACGTCGCCACTACGGGTATCAGTCCGTTCCAAAGACCTAGGGTGAGCACTCCAGCGGAGCAAAGATAATGACCCTGCTGTTGCTGCGCAGACCGAGACAATGCGAATATCGACGCCGAAGATAGTGCCGCACAATTCGACATCGCCGCCGAAACGGCGGCGCCCTCAATTCCAAAGCGAGGCAATAGAAACGAATTGAATGCGTGGAAACATCAGCCCTACGCAATTCGGAAATACCAAGACGAGTCGGGCTCGTTCTGTACACCACAAATACTGCTGCACCATGATCATGAGGCATTGCCAAACACACATCGCACATGTGGCAGCAGCCCGAGTCCCTGATGAATCTCCGCTGGGCCACCTGACCAGCTTCGAGTGGTGCAGTAGTTCGGCATCGGTATCGATATCGGTGTCCGGTTTCCCGTTTCGGGCACGGTTACGGTATCGGTATCGGTATCGGTATCGCCGATGAACGTTTGCTGACGCTGGCTGCGACCAACCCGGCGAAGCTGCTCGCGCAACCGCCGGAAGACCTGTCGCAACGCAGGACGCGGGAAATGGTCCTGTTTGCGCTGGCGCGGGTTGCGCGCAACGACCCGCGCATCGCTGCAGAATTCGTCGAATCGCGCCTGGGTCGCAGCCTGACCGAAGACGACCGGGCGCACGCCTGGAGCCGGATCGCCTACGAAGGCGCCAGGCGCCACCTTCCGGAATCTGCGGATTGGTTCAACCGCGCCGCAGACGCGGAACTGACCGACGAGCAACTGGCCTGGAAAGCCCGCGCCGGACTGCGCGCCGGCGACTGGAAGATGGTGTCCAGTGCAATCGACGCGATGTCGGTCGCGGCACATCAGGACCCCGCATGGACGTACTGGTATGGCCGCAGCCTTGCCGGGCAGGGCAACGCGGCGGGAGCACAGGCGTATTTCCTGCGCCTCGCGGGCCAGCCCGAGTTCTACGGCCTGCTGGCAAGCGAAGAACTCGGCCAGGCGGTGACGGTGCCGACCGCCGCGCCCCAACCGGGAGACGAGGCAATTGCACGTGCAAAAGCACAGCCGGGCATTGCGCGCGCGCTCGAGCTGTTTCGCCTGAACCTGCGCAGCGAGGCCGTGCGGGAATGGTATTTTTCGATACGCGACATGAACGATGCGCAGTTGCTTGCGGCGGCCGAACTCGCGCGCCGATACGAGCTCTACGACCGGGCGATCAACACAGCCGAGCGCACCGCCGGCCTGCACGACTACCAGGTCCGTTATCTCGCGCCGTTTCGCGAAACGTTCAAGGCGCAGTCCCAGGCTTTCGATATCGAGGAAGCCTGGCTGTACGGCCTCACCCGCCAGGAAAGCCGTTTCATCTCGACCGCCAGGTCCTCGGCCGGCGCGCAGGGGCTGATGCAGCTGATGCCCGCCACGGCGCGCTGGGTGGCGAAAAAGATCGGCCTCGCGATCAACCCGGGCAAGGTGATCGATGTCGATACCAACGTGACGCTCGGCGCGCGTTACCTGCGGCTGGTGATGGACGACCTCGGTCACCCGATGCTTGCCTCAGCCGGGTACAACGCGGGCCCCGGCCGCGCGCGGCGCTGGCGCGATGCAAAGCCGTTGGAAGGGGCGATCTACGCTGAAACCATCCCCTTCAACGAGACCCGCGACTACGTCAAGAAAGTGATGGCCAACACGTTCTGGTATGCGCTCCTGCTGGACGGCCGCAGCGTCTCGCTGAAGGCACGGCTGGGTACGATTGCAGCCAGAGACACGGGCGACAAGCCGGGCGCAGAACTGAGATAATTTAAACCATGAAAACCGAACATGTACTCGTCGTCGGCGGCGCCGGATTCATCGGCCGCCATATCGTCCGCCTGCTCGCCGCACAGGGCGTGCGTGTCACCGTGCCGGCACGGCGCCGAGATCGTGCCAGGCACCTGATCCTGCTGCCGACGGTGCAGGTCGTCGAGGCAAACGTCAACGTGTCGGGCGTGCTCGAGTCGCTCATGCGTGGCACGGATGCGGTGATCAACCTTGCAGGCGTGTTGCACAGCCGGCCGGCGGGTGCGGACAGCGATGGCGGCCGGCGCTACGGGCAGGATTTCTTCGACGCGCACGTCGAGCTGCCGCAGCGCATCGTCTCGGCCTGTCGCGCCACCGGCGTGAAGCGCATCCTGCACATGAGCGCCCTGGGCGCTTCGCGCGATGCACCGAGCGAATACCTGCGCTCGAAGGGCGCAGGCGAGGAAGCCCTGCTCGCCGCAGAGGACCTGTCGGTCACCGTATTCCGCCCGTCGGTGGTATTCGGGCCCGAAGACCGCTTTCTCAACCTGTTCGCGCAGCTTGCCGCGTTCACGCCCGTGCTCGCGCTGGCCTGTCCCGATGCACGCTTTCAGCCCGTGTACGTCGGCGATGTCGCGCAGTCGTTCGTGTGCGCGCTTGGCGATACCGCCGCAGCACGCGATTCCGCCGGCAAGCGTTACGATCTGTGCGGCCCGCGCGAGTATCGTTTGCGCGACCTGGTCCGGACCGCATGCGCAATCGCTGGGCACCGGCGGCTGATCATCGGCCTCGGTGGCGGACTCTCCTGGCTGCAGGCCGTGGTACTGGAAAACCTGCCGGGCAAACTGCTTACGCGCGACAACCTCGCTTCGATGCGGGTGCCGAGCGTTTCGGACGCTGCGCTGCCGTTCGGCATCGTCGCGACTTCGCTCGAAGCCGCTGCGCCGTTCTATCTCGCGCACACCGCGCCGCGCGAGCGCTATGACCAGCTTCGGCATCGCGCCAGTCGGTAGTGGGGAAACCTGGCGCCTAGAGCACGGGAGCCGCGGCTCCCGTACCCTATCCCCACGCCCCTTCCCTAAAAGCTTCCGATGTTTAAGCCGGTGAGAAGGCTTTCCGATGGTTACGCAGGTGAGTAAGCTGAAGCTGATCATCGGGAACAAGAACTACTCGTCGTGGTCGTTGCGGCCATGGCTTGCCATGCGGGTCGCGGGGATCGATCT
>CAWJNP010000046.1:0-19292 GCA_963844255.1 uncultured beta proteobacterium | reverse complement strand
ACGTATCGCCATTTCGCGCTGATCGGCGGCGTCGGGCGGGCGGGCCGCTGTTGCGGGCGCAGTCGGGGTCGGCAAGGAGCCGATCACGCCGGTGGTTGCAGGCAGCTTGCTCGTCATTTCCGGCGTTGAGAATCGTCCACTCAAAACCCAGGAGTCATGGATCATATCCGATCACCATGGAGCTCTTTGGCGCCAAGCCGCTGTTCGGCAGGACATGTCCTTGGTCAAGTTTGGCGGCGGAGACGCTACGGGACCGATCGGCGCGAAATGCAGCGGCAAAGTCCACGTTCATGAAGATCCTCGGCGGCGAACGGGAGCTCCTCGGTATCGTCGCGATCGACGACAAGGCGAGCGCATCGCCGGCTGCGCCAGGTCCCGACAGTTCGCCTGTATCCGAAGCGCGTGCTCGTACGTGGCATGGGGCATGAGGAGCACGTGGGCCGCGACGGCCGACGCGGTGATCTACGCCAACCCGGGAGGCCTCGGAGGCGGATCAGCACAGGAAAAATTCGCCGAGTACGCGCGGCGCCCCTGCGCCTCGGCCTGGGCATACCCGAAGCGCAACACCGCTATCGAGCGCGGCGCCCGGCTGGAAGCTGTGCGTGCTGCTTGCGCAGGCACTGTTTGCCGACCCCGACATCCTGCTGCTGACGAGCCCACCGACAACTGGACATCAACTCGATCCGCTTGGGCATCCTCGATGCGAGACAGAGCACGATCATGATCATCTCGCACGACCGCCACTTCCTGAACAGCGTCTGCACGCACATGGCGGACCTCGACTGCGCCGCGCGTCTATCCGGGCAGCTACGACGACTACATGCTGGCCTCGACCCAGGCGCGCCAGCAACTGCTGTCGGCGAACGCAAAGACCAAGGAGCGCATCTCGGACGAGGATTCGTGGCGCGTTTCTCTAACAAGTCCAAGGCCGCGAGGCCACCTCGCGCCAGAAGCAGATCGAAAAGCTGAAAGTCGAAGACGTGAAGCCCCTCCGCGCCAGATCCGTTCATCCGGGTGGAGTTTGACGAGAAGGAGAAGATCACGGGCACGCGGTCGAGGTCGAGGGGCTCACGAAGAAGTTACGGCAAGCGCGCTGTTCGAGAAATTCAACCACTCATTGAGGCCGGCGAGAACGTGGGGCTGACGGGATCGGGCTACCTGCTGCGCTGCCGTCTGAAGGCGGTGAACCTCGAAATCCTATGTGGCAGGATCCGCTGACCGACAAGGCGCGCCCGGGCTACTGCGCCCAGGAACACAGCGCCGACTTCCCCACGAGGAGAGCCTGACCGAATGGACGGCAGTGGAAGCAGGCCTCGGACGAAGACCAGGTCGTTCGCAGCACCTTGGGCGGCTGCTGTTTTTCGGCGACGAAGTCGAAAATCGGTCAAGGTAAGGTGTCGGGTGGTGAAAGAACAACGCTCTATCGAGCTTATTGGTGGAGAAGCACAATGCCTGCTGCTCATGGACGAGCCTACCAACCACCTCGACATGGAAATCAGTTGCTCAACACCTGGCGCTGGACAAGTTCAAGGGGGACGCTCGCCTTCGTCTCCCACGACGGGGAGTTCGTTTTCGTCGCTGGCCATGCGGAATTCCATATGAGGGTTGACGGCATCGTCGATTTTCGCGAACCTACGACGAGTACCTGCAGAGTCAGGGCGTCAGCTAGGAACAGGGGCACCTACGGTTCCCCCTGTACCCCCTCCCTCGCGCTACTAAATCCAACAAAGGAGTTCGGATGATCTCGGAATTCGCGGCAAGACAGCCCTCGTACCGGCCGCAGCAAGGGGCTGGGCATGAGGCTGTGCGGCACCACTTGCACGAAGGCGTGAACCTCGTCATCATGCGCGGCAGGTCTGGAGGCGACCGCGGAGGCCATCCGCAAGGCGCACGGGGTCAAAGTTGCGACTGTGGCGGGCGACATCATGACGGCCCAGGTCGTGCCGCTGTGTCGCCGCCTGCCCCGATCCGGGACATCCTGAACAATGCGGCGGCCCGCCGCCGGGCGCACTTCGTGAATGGGACGCCGAGGTCTTCTCAAGGCGCTCGACGGAAACATGATCACGCCGATCCGCCGATCCGCGCGGTGGTCGGCAAGACGATCGCGCGCAAATTCGGACGCATCATCAACATCACCTCCGGAGCGGTGAAATTCCCGATCCCGGAACTCGGCCTGTCCAATGGCGCGCGCACGGCTCTTCTCCGCCGGGCTGTCGCGAAAACCGTGCTGCACAACGTCACCATCAACGCGGTGCTGCCTGGCCCGTTCGACAATCTACCGCCAACTTCAAGCACAACGCAGAAAAGTCCCGCAAGACCGAGGACGAGCTGCGCGCCGCGCGCGTGGCCGCGGGCCCGGGCCCGGCGCTTCGCACGGTCGAGGAATTCGGCCAGTGCAGCGCGCAGGTGGCTACATCACCGGCCAGAACCTGCTGCTCGACCGGGCGGCGCCCATCCTGGGCATGTTTCGGCTGAAACGAACCCAGGACGCAAGGAGATTCCCACGTCTGCAGTCGCAATCGAACCCTCACCACTGGTGGCGGCCCCGATGACTGGAAGCACTTGGAGATAAGGCCGCCACTTCCTGTACCAGTTCACGCCCGTAGGAGGACACTTCGCGGTGGTTCGTGAATGGCCACATTTTGGCCGCGACCTTTCGTCTGCCGAAACATGCTGAAGAACTGCTCCAGACGGCGCCACTGCGGGTTCGCGATGCTGCGCGGAAGCTTCCCATCGCGCGTGATCGACCGAGGATGCTGCTGCGTATCTCGGGGATCGGCTCGCATCTGGCAGTTTCCCATTGCAGATGCGAAGGGACACCTGCTCGGACACGCTCGACCTGGGCCTGGACATCAAGACGCCCACCCCACGCGCTACTACCACAATCGCGACATCGCACCCACACCGACTCGTGCGACATCGTCGGCCGCTCTGTCTGAAAACCTCGAAGTCGGCGGCGAAAAAGCTGCTTGTCAGTTCGGACCTTACCTGATACGAAACGCGGCGCGGCCGACTGGATCTGTGGAAGCAATTGTTCAATCCATTCCCGCACGACGAAGCCGGCCGACCGGCATGCTGCTGTGGTTCCGAACTGCCGGTGTTCAACTGGCATCTGGGGCGAGCTGTCGACGATCTACTCCGGGCAGTACATCCGTTCTTCGGCGCAGTGAACTTCACCAGGCGCGGCGTCTCAGCGCGCTCGACAATCAAGCGTCGACACTTTCGACCAACTGTCCAACGATCCCGAGCGGCCGCCACCATCGTCGAGTTCCGTCCCGGGCGACATGCAGTTCGTGCACAACCACCAGATCCTGCACAGCCGCACCGACTTCGCGTTCCGGCCAGTCCTCGAAGTCGGTGCGGCTGTGCAGGATCTGGTGGTTGTGCACGAACTGCATGTCGCCGGGACGGAACTCGATGGTGAGGTTCAGCTCGGGATCGTTGGACAGTTCGTCGAAAGTGTCGAGCGCTTCGTGCTCGAGCGCGCTGAGACGCCGCGCCTGGGGAAAATTCGCCTGCGCCGAACGGATGTACTGCCCGGAGTAGATCGTCGACAGCTCGCCCCCATGCCAGTTGAACACCGGCAGCTCGAACCACGGCAGCATGCCAGTGGGCACTTCGCCGCGCCGGTCGGTCGGGAATGGATTGAACAATTGCTTCCACAGATCCGGTCGGCGGCGCAGCATTTCGTTGTGCAGGGTGACCGAACTGACGAGCCGGCTTTCACCGCCCGACTTCGAGGTTTTCAGACAGAGCAGGCCGACGATGTCGCACGAGTCGGTGTGGTACTCGAGTTCGCGATTGGTCTGGTAGTAGCGCGTGGTGGGCGTCTTGATGTCCAGGCCCAGGTCGCAGACGTGTCCGAGCAGGTGTCCCTTCGCATTCTGCGATCGGAAACTGCCCAGATGCGAGCCGATCCCGAGATACGCCACGGCGCTTTCCTCGGTCGAATAGCGCGCGATGGGAAAGCCGCGCAGCATCGCGAACCCGCAGCCGTGCAGCACGTCCTCGAGCAGCGCGGCGAGTTTCTTTTCCAGTTTCGGCAGACGAAAGGTCGCGGCCGAAATGTCGCCCATGGCACGACCCGCCGCGAAGTGCGCGCGGATCGCCCCATCGAGCTCCTCCAATTCCTCGGGCGTGAACTGGTACAGGAAGTCGCGCTTCTTGTCCAAGTGCGGGCCTTTCCAGGCGGCCGGGCCGCCGATCGGGCCGGGCGTGAGTGGTGAGGGTTCGATTGCGAGAACTGCAGACATGGGAATCTCCTTGCGTCCTGGGTTCGTTTCAGCCGAACGTGCCGGGATAGGCGCCGCCGTCGAGCAGCAGGTTCTGGCCGGTGATGTAGCCGGCCTGCGCGCTGCACAGGTAGGCGCAGGCATCGCCGAATTCCTCGACCGTGCCGAAGCGCCCGGCCGGGTTCGCGGCCATGCGCGCGGCGCGCAGCTCGTCCTCGGTCTTGCCGGACTTCTCTGCGTTGTGCTTGAAGTTGGCACGCAGGCGGTCGGTCTCGAACGGGCCAGGCAGCACCGCGTTGATGGTGACGTTGTGCAGCACGGTTTTTCGCGACAGCCCGGCGACGAAACCGGTCAGGCCGGTGCGCGCGCCATTGGACAGGCCGAGTTCCGGGATCGGGAATTTCACCGCTCCGGAGGTGATGTTGATGATGCGTCCGAATTTGCGCGCGATCATCTTGTCGACCACCGCGCGGATCAGCAGGATCGGCGTGATCATGTTTCCGTCGAGCGCCTTGATCCAGACCTCGCGGTCCCATTCGCGGAAGTCGCCCGGCGGCGGGCCACCGGCGTTGTTCACCAGGATGTCCGGATCGGGGCAGGCGGCGAGCGCGGCGGCACGACCCTCGGCGGTCGTGATGTCGCCCGCCACAGTCGCAACTTTGACCCCGTGCGCCTTGCGGATGGCCTCCGCGGTCGCCTCCAGAGCCTCCTTGCCGCGCGCCGTGATGACGAGGTTCACGCCTTCGCGTGCAAGTGCATTGGCGCAGCCCATGCCCAGCCCCTTGCTGCCGGCGGTTACGAGGGCTGTCTTGCCGCGAATTCCGAGATCCATGCGAACTCCTTGTTGGATTTAGTAGCGCGAGGGAGGGGGTACGGGGGAACCGTAGGTGCCCCTGTTCCTAGCTGACGCCCTGACTCTGCAGGTACTCGTCGTAGGTTCCACGAAAATCGACGATGCCGTCAACCCTCATATCGATAATCCGCGTGGCCAGCGACGAAACGAACTCCCGGTCGTGGGAGACGAAGACGAGCGTCCCCTTGAACTTGTCCAGCGCGGTGTTGAGCGACTCGATCGATTCCATGTCGAGGTGGTTGGTAGGCTCGTCCATGAGCAGCACGTTGTGCTTCTGCAGCATGAGCTTGCCGAAGATCAGGCGTTGTTCTTCGCCGCCCGACACTACCTTGACCGATTTTCCGACTTCGTCGCCCGAAAACAGCAGCCGCCCGAGGGTGCTGCGAACGACCTGGTCTTCGTCCGAGGCCTGCTTCCACTGCCCCATCCATTCGGTCAGGCTCTCCTCGTGGGGGAAGTCGGCGCTGTGTTCCTGGGCGCAGTAGCCCGGGCGCGCCTTGTCGGTCCAGCGGATCCTGCCGGCATCGGGTTTCAGGCCGCCCGGCAGTTCAGACAGCAGGCAGCGCAGCAGGGTCGTCTTGCCGATCCCGTTGGGGCCGATGATGCCGACCTTCTCGCCGGCCTCGATGATCAGGTTGAATTTCTCGAACAGCGGCTTGCCGTAACCCTTCGTGAGCCCCTCGACCTCGACCGCGTGCCGGTGGATCTTCTCCTTCTCGTCGAACTCCAGCCGGATGAACGGATACTGGCGCGAGGAGGGCTTCACGTCTTCGACTTTCAGCTTTTCGATCTGCTTCTGGCGCGAGGTCGCCTGGCGGGCCTTGGACTTGTTAGCAGAGAAACGCGCCACGAAATCCTGCAGTTCCGAGATGCGCTCCTTGGTCTTTGCGTTCGCCGACAGCAGTTGCTGGCGCGCCTGGGTCGAGGCCAGCATGTAGTCGTCGTAGCTGCCCGGATAGACGCGCAGCGCGCCGTAGTCGAGGTCCGCCATGTGCGTGCAGACGCTGTTCAGGAAGTGGCGGTCGTGCGAGATGATGATGATCGTGCTCTGTCTCGCATCGAGGATGTCTTCCAGCCAGCGGATCGAGTTGATGTCCAGGTTGTTGGTGGGCTCGTCCAGCAGCAGGATGTCGGGGTCGGCAAACAGTGCCTGCGCAAGCAGCACGCGCAGCTTCCAGCCGGGCGCCACGGCACTCATCGGGCCGCGGTGCTGCGCTTCGGGTATGCCCAGGCCGAACAGCAGGGCGCCGGCGCGTGCTTCGGAATCGTAGCCGCCGTACTCGGCGAATTTTTCCTCGAGCTCGGCCGCCTTGATGTAGTCCGCCTCCGAGGCCTCCGGGTTGGCGTAGATCGCATCGCGCTCGGACATCGCGGCCCACATCTGCTCATGCCCCATCAGCACCACGTCGAGCACGCGCTGGTCTTCGTAGGCGAACTGGTCCTGGCGCAGCCGGCCGATGCGCTCGCCTGAGTCGATCGCGACGTTACCCGAGGAGGGCTCGAGTTCGCCGCCGAGGATCTTCATGAACGTGGACTTGCCGCTGCCGTTCGCGCCGATCAGTCCGTAGCGGTTGCCGCCGCCGAACTTGACCGAGATGTCCTCGAACAGCGGCTTGGCGCCGAACTGCATGGTGATGCCGGAGGTAGTAATCATGACTGCCTGGTTTTGAGTGAAACGAGTACGACGCCGGAAATGACGAGCAAGCTGCCTGCAACCTGCACCAGCGTGATCGGCTCTTCAAGCCCGACTGCGCCCGCGACGACCGCAACGACCGGCCCGACGCCGCCGATCAGCGCGAAATGGTTGGCGCCGATGCGCTTGAGGGCCTCGGCCACCATGAAGACAGGCAGTATTGTCGCAAATATCACCAGCATCAGCACGTACCACCAGACCTGGGACGGCAGATCAAGGGCGGACAGCGGCTCGATCAGGAGGAACTGGACCACCGCCGGGACCGTGGCGGCGATCATCGTATAGGCGGTGAACCGCACCGAGCCGATGCGCTGCGTGAGCTGGCTGCCTGCGACGAGGTACACGGCATAGGCGATCGAATTCAACAGGCACAACCCCACGCCGAACAGGAACAGCCGGTCCTGCGGGTGGATGCCGATCTGGTCCGAGACCACCAGGGTGATGCCTGCATAGCAGATCACCAGTGCCGCCAGCTCGCGGCGCGTGGGGCGTTTGTGCAGGAACAGGAGCGACAGCGCCACCACGATCGTCGGATACAGAAAGCCGATCAGGCGGCCGATGCCCGCGCCCACGTATTGCAGGCCCATGATGTCCAGAAAGCTGGCGAGGTAGTAGCCGACGAATCCGAGTCCCGCCACCGCCGCCCAGTCCCGTGGCGCAAGTGCCGCGCGCCGCGACTGTTGCGCACGCGCGCCTTGCCGCGCCAGCAGCCAGGCAACGAATACGAAGAACGGCAGGGTGAGGGTCATGCGCAGGAACAGCAGCGTCACGGGCGAGACCGGATGCGCGGCATAGCAGAGCTTGATGATCAGCGGCCGGAACGCGAACCCGACGACGCCGCCGAGGGCCAGCATCAGCCCCCACGCCCGATAGGACAGGCCGGCCACTACCTGCGCTTGCTGCCGCCGAGGATGGAGCCGAGCACTCCGCGTAGTACCTGCCGTCCGATTCCCGATCCGATCGAGCGCGCGGCACTCGTCGCCAGGGCTTCGATGATTCCCCTGCTTTGCTGCCCGCCGCGCGGACCGGTGCGGCCGAACAGGATGTCCGACACCATGCCGCCGGCGCCACGGCCTTCCGCTGCCGCTCCGGCCGGAGTCGCCCCTGCCGGTCCGGTCGGATTCGGGGGGCGTGGTGCGGACGGGGTCTCGTCGTGCCGCTCGACGGCACGTCCCTTGAGTTTCTCGTAGGCCGACTCCCGGTCGACGGACTTTTCATAGTGCCCGTAGATCGTCGCCGATTCGATTGCCTTGCGCCGTTCGGCAGCGTCGATCGGCCCGAGCTGGCTGCCCGGCGGAACCACGAATGCGCGCTCGACCATGCCCGGGCGGCCTTTTTCGTCGAGGAAGCTGACCAGCGCCTCGCCGACGCCGAGTTCCATGATCACCTCGGCGGTCTTCAGTTTCGGGTTCGGGCGCAGGGTGTCGGCGGCCGCCTTGACTGCCTTCTGGTCCTTGGGCGTGAACGCGCGCAGGGCGTGCTGCACCCGGTTGGAGAGCTGGCCAAGCACCGATTCCGGGATGTCGAGCGGATTCTGGGTGACGAAGTAGACCCCGACGCCTTTCGATCGGATGAGTCTCACGACCTGTTCGATCTTCGTCAGCAGGGGCTTGGGCGCATCGGTGAAGAGCAGGTGCGCCTCGTCGAAGAAGAACACCAGCTTCGGCTTCTCCGGATCGCCGACTTCGGGCAGATGCTCGAAGAGCTCGGACAGCATCCACAGGAGGAAGGTGGCGTAGAGCTTGGGCGCATTCGTGAGCTTGTCGGCTGCGAGGATGTTCACGACCCCCTTGCCGCCCTCGGTCTGGATCAGGTCGGCGATGTCGAGCATCGGTTCGCCGAAGAACTTGTCGGCGCCCTGGTTTTCCAGGCTCAGCAGGCCGCGCTGGATCGCGCCGATCGAGGCGGCCGAGATGTTGCCGTACTCGGTCTGGAACTGCGCGGCGTTCTCGCCCACATACTGCAGCATCGCGCGCAGGTCCTTGGCGTCGAGCAGCAGCAGGCCGTTGTCGTCGGCGATCCTGAACACGAGGTTCAGCACTCCTTCCTGCGTGTCGTTCAGGCTGAGCATCGAAGACAGCAGCAGCGGACCCATGTCCGAGACGGTCGCGCGCACCGGGTGGCCGTTGTCGCCGTAGACATCCCAGAAAACCGTGGGGCAGGCTTCGAATTTGAGGTCGAGCTTGAGGCTCTTTGCGCGCTCGGCCACCTTGGCGTTCGTGCCGCCGGCCTTGGCGATGCCCGACAGGTCGCCTTTGACGTCTGCCATGAAGACCGGCACGCCGATCGAGGAAAACGCCTGTGCCAGGGTCTGCAGGCTCACCGTTTTTCCGGTGCCGGTTGCGCCGGTGATCAGTCCGTGCCGGTTGGCCAGCCCGGGCAGCAGGGCAAGGTCCGCGTGTTCGTTTCTGGCGATGAGCAATGGCTGTGTCATAGAGGTAAAATTATACGTTTTCCTGCGTACATTCTTTGGACTATCTCGATGGCCGGACACAGCAAATGGGCGAACATCCAGCACCGCAAGGGCCGGCAGGACGCCAAGCGGGGCAAGGTTTTCACGCGGGTCATCAAGGAGATCACGGTCGCCGCGCGCCTGGGCGGCGCCGACCCCGGCACCAATCCGCGCCTGCGCCTCGCCATGGACAAGGCGCGCGAGGCCAACATGCCCAAGGACAGCATCCAGAACGCGATCGGCCGCGGCGCCGGCACCCTGGAGGGCGTGTCCTACGAGGAGATCCGTTACGAGGGCTACGGCATCGGCGGCGCGGCGATCATCGTCGACTGCATGACCGACAACAAGACGCGGACCGTCGCCGAAGTGCGGCACGCCTTCGCGAAGAACGGCGGCAACCTCGGTACGGACGGTTCGGTCGGCTTTCTCTTCAAGCACTGCGGCCAGTTCCTGTTCGCGCCCGGGTTGTCCGAAGACACGGTCATGGAGGCGGCGCTCGAGGCCGGTGCCGAAGACGTGATCGCAAACGAGGACGGCTCGATCGAGGTCATCTGCGTGCCCGGCGATTTCACCCAGGTCAGGACCGGGCTGGAGAAGGCGGGACTCAAGCCGGAAATCGGCGAAATCACGATGAAGCCGACGCTCGAAAATGCGCTCGCCGGCGACGATGCGGTGAGGATGCGCAAACTGCTCGACGCGCTTGAAAGTCTCGACGACGTCCAGGAGGTTTACACGACCGCGGCCCTGGACGAGGCGTGACGGCGGAGAGCACCCGGATCCTCGGCATCGACCCGGGCCTGCGGGTCACCGGCTTCGGCGTCATCGACAAGGTCGGCACCCGGCTCGTGTACGTCACCAGCGGTTGCGTGAAAAGCGGCACGGGCGAACTGCCCGAGCGCCTCAAGGTGATCCTCGAGGGACTCTCCGAGGTGATCGCCGCAAACCGCCCGGCGCAGTCGGCGGTCGAAAAAGTTTTCGTTAACGTCAATCCGCAGGCCACGCTTTCCCTCGGACAGGCCAGGGGCGCGGCGATCTGCGCCGCGGTGCTCGCGGGTCTGCCGGTCGCCGAGTACACTGCGCTGCAGGTCAAACAGGCGGTTGTCGGTTTCGGCAAGGCGCACAAGGAACAGGTTCAGATGATGGTCAGGCGGCTGCTTGCATTGCCCGGAGATCCCAGCCCGGACGCCGCCGACGCGCTCGCCTGCGCGATCTGCCATGCGCACGCCGGGCAGGGTCTGGGCGCCCTGCCGACGCGCGGCCGCCGCATGAAGGACGGGCGCCTCGTATGAGCTTGCAATCGTGATCGGCAGGATTTCCGGAATACTCGTCGCCAAGAACCCGCCGCAGGTGATGGTCGATGCGGGTGGCGTGGGCTACGAGATCGACGTGCCGATGAGCACGTTCTACAACCTGCCGGCCAGCGGCGAGAAGGTGGTGCTGCTGACCCATCTCGTGGTGCGCGAGGATGCACACGTCCTGTTCGGGTTCGGCACCGAGGACGAACGCGCTGCGTTTCGAAAACTGATCCGCATTTCCGGCGTCGGCGCGCGCACGGCGCTGTCGGTCCTCTCGGGTCTGTCGGTCAGCGATCTTGCGCATGCAGTCGCCACACAGGACGCCGGACGCCTGACCAAGGTGCCCGGGATCGGCAAGAAGACCGCCGAGCGCCTTCTGCTCGAACTCAAGGGCAAGCTCGCCGATGTGCTGCCGGGCGCAGGCGGAGGTGACGCGCTGGCCAGCGCCTCGGCCGACGTGCTCAATGCCCTGATGGCGCTGGGCTACAGCGACAAGGAAGCCCGGATCGCGACCCGCGCGCTGCCCGCCGACCTGTCGGTTTCGGAAGGCATACGGGCTGCGCTGAAAGCTCTGGCAAAATCCTGACGTGGCGATCGAAACCGACCGGCTGATCTCTGCGGCTCCCGTGTCCGTGCAGGAGGAGCAGGTCGAGCGCGCCCTGCGCCCGCAGAAGCTGTCCGAGTACGTCGGGCAGAAGAAGGTCCGCGAGCAGCTCGAAATCTTCATCGAAGCTGCGCGTGGTCGCAGCGAGGCACTCGACCACGTGCTGCTGTTCGGCCCTCCGGGTCTGGGCAAGACGACGCTGGCACATATCATTTCGCGCGAGATGGGCGTGAACCTGCGCCAGACTTCCGGGCCGGTGCTCGAGCGACCCGGTGATCTTGCAGCGCTGCTCACCAACCTCGAACCGCGGGACGTCCTGTTCATCGACGAGATCCACCGCCTCTCACCGGTGGTGGAGGAGATCCTCTACCCGGCGCTCGAGGACTACCAGATCGACATCATGATCGGCGAGGGACCCGCAGCGCGTTCGATCAAGCTCGACCTGCCGCCGTTCACCCTGGTCGGGGCAACGACCCGCGCCGGCATGCTGACCAATCCGCTGCGCGACCGGTTCGGTATCGTTGCGCGGCTCGAGTTCTACAACCAGGCCGAACTGACCTCGATCGTGCGCCGCTCGGCCCAGCTGCTCGAGGTCGAACTTGCGGACGACGGCGCACAGGAAATCGCACGCCGTTCGCGCGGCACGCCGCGCGTCGCCAACCGGTTGCTGCGCCGGGTGCGTGACTATGCGCAGGTCAAGGCCGACGGCGTGGTGAGCAAGTCGGTCGCGGATGCGGCGCTGGCCATGCTCGATGTGGATCCGCTGGGCTTCGACGTGATGGACAGGAAACTCCTGCTCGCGGTGATCGAACGCTTTTCCGGCGGTCCGGTGGGCGTCGAGAACCTCGCCGCGGCCATCGGCGAGGAGCGCGACACCATCGAGGACGTGCTCGAACCCTACCTGATCCAGCAGGGCTATCTGCAGCGCACCCCTCGCGGGCGCATGGCGACGCTGCAGTCGTATCGGCACTTTGGCCTGGTCGCGCCGGCCGCACTGGGCGGCGGCAGTGGCGATCTTTGGAACGGCGAACCCGCCGAACGAAAGGACGCAGACTGAGCGCAGTCGGAAATCCGATGCCGGACGAGGAGGCACGCCAGATCGCCGCCGATCGCGGCCTGTTCGGTGCGCATCTTTACGGCGCGACGCCACGGCAATGGGTGGTGCAACTGCTGATCGCGCTGAACGTGATTGTCTTCCTCGCGATGCTCGCCGATGGCGCGGGCCTGCTGCAGGCCAATTCGGCAGTGCATCTTCGCTGGGGCGCGAACTTCGGACCGATCACCAAGGAGGGCGAATGGTGGCGGCTCCTCGCCTGCACCTTCATCCACTTCGGCCTCGTCCACATTGGGATGAACATGTGGGCGCTGTGGGGCGCCGGCGGCCTCGTCGAGCGCCTGTACGGTAACGTGACCTTCCTGGCGATCTATCTTTTCGCGGGGCTGACCGGGAGCTTCGCCAGCCTCTACTGGAATGCCGACAAGGTGGTGAGCGCGGGCGCCTCGGGCGCGGTATTCGGCGTCTACGGCGCACTCGCGGCGTTCGTGCTGCGCGAGCCCGGGTCAGTGCCGAAGAGCGTGCTGAAAAGCATCACGGCCAGCACCCTGGCCTTCATCGTCTATTCGGTCGCGTTCGGGGTGGCGGTGGCCGGCATCGACAACGCCGCGCACGCCGGCGGATTGGCGGGGGGATTTCTCGCCGGGCTGCTGCTGACGCGCCCGCTCGTGCCGCGGCGCAGTTTTTCGCCCGTGCGACTGGCAGCGGCCGTTGCCGCTGCCGCTGCCACGCTGGGCGCCCTGTTTCTGCAAGTGCCGCCGCCGGCCTATTCGTACACCGCGCAGAAGGCTGCCACCGAGGCGATCCGCGCGTTTGTTCTGGAGGAAGAGAGGCTCGCGGCGAAGGCCAATGCCCTGGTCGAAGCGCGCAGGACAGGGCGGATCGACGACCGGCAGCTCGGTGAGCGGATCGACGCCGAGCTGGTGCCCGGGTGGAACGCGGCACACGCGCGCTTCACGGCGATCAGGCTCGAAGACGCGGCGCCCGCTGCCCGTCAGCTCCACGCCCTCACCCGGTTCGTGGGTGTGCGCCGGGACATGTTTGCGGCCTATGCGGCCGGACTCAGAACAAAGGATGCGGCGAGCATGCGGCGTGCCGAGGCGCTGTCCGCCGAGGCGCAGGGCCTGATGAAGGAAATGCGTGAGCGTGCACAAAAATGAGCAGTCCGGCGCAGTCCGCTGCATCGTTTCGGATTCCCGTGCGTGTCTATTATCAGGACACCGATGCCGGCGGCGTGGTGTTTCATGCGCAGTATCTTTCCTTCATGGAGCGCGCGCGCACCGAGTGGCTGAACGCGCGCGGGTTCGACCTCGCCCGCTGCGCTGCGGAGCAGCGTGTACTCTTCATGGTGCACGCGATCACGGTGCGCTACCATCGCCCCGCAGTCCTGAACGACCTGCTTCAGGTGAGCGCCCGGGTGGGCGCCTTCGGGCGCGCAAGCGTGGTGTTCGCACAGCGCGTGGAACGCGAGGGCGTGCTTCTGGTCGAAGCCGAGGTCAGGCTGGCGATGGTCGACCGGGACACGCTCCGGCCAGTGCGCATGCCGGCGGCCTTGCGGCACCTGCTGGAAACAACCGGATGAAATCAAAAACATGAGCGGCAAATCATGAATGTGACCCAGGACCTGGAAATCTGGACGCTGATCGTACAAGCGAGCCTGGTGGTGAAGATCGTGATGGCGCTGCTGCTCGGCGTGTCGTTCATGAGCTGGCTGTTCATCTTCCGCAAGATGTTCGCCATCCGCCGGGCGCGCAGCCAGACCGACACGTTCGAGCGTGAATTCTGGGGCGGGAACGACCTCAGCCTGCTCTACCAGGGAGCGGTCAACAACCGCCACTCGATCGGCAGCCTCGAGCGGATCTTCGAGGCGGGATACCGCGAATTTTCCAAGCTGCGCGGCCAGCGCGGCACCGATCCGAGCGTGATGGTCGGCGGTGCGCAGCGCGCCATGCGCGCAACCTACCAGCGGGAAATGGACGTGCTCGAGAGCCACCTGTCGTTTCTTGCCTCGGCCGGCTCGGTGAGCCCCTACGTCGGCCTTTTCGGCACGGTGTGGGGCATCATGCATTCGTTTCGCGGTCTGGCCAATGTGCAGCAGGCAACGCTCGCGCAGGTCGCGCCGGGGATTGCCGAGGCATTGATTGCAACCGCGATCGGCCTGTTTGCCGCGATTCCGGCGGTCGTCGCCTACAACCGCTATTCACATGACATCGACCGGCTCGCCATCCGGTTCGAAAGCTTCATGGAAGAGTTTTCCAACATCCTCCAGCGTCAGCCTGCCCACTGATGAGGCTGCGCAGCTCCCGCCGGCTGATGAACGAGATCAACGTTGTGCCGTACATCGACGTGATGCTGGTGCTGCTCGTCATCTTCATGGTGACGGCGCCGCTGGTCACGCCCGGCGTCGTCGACCTGCCGAGCGTTGGAAAGTCCGCGCAGGCGCCGGCCACGCCGCTCGAGGTGATCATCAAGGAGGATGCCTCCATCGTCGTGCGTGACCGCGACGCGAAGGGCGCGGTGCAGGACGAAAAGCGCATCGGCAAGGGCGAGCTCGCGCAGATCATCAAGACCAAGCAGTCGAAGAACCCGGACCAGCCGGTGGTGATTTCGGCCGACAAAAACGTGCGCTACGAAACAGTGCTGGAGGTCATGGACGAACTGCACAAGCAATCGGTGAAGCGCGTCGGCCTGTCGGTGAAACCCGCGCATTGAGCAGCGAATGAGCGCCGCAATGCCGATGCATTTCGAGCGTGACGAGCCGGGAATCGCCGGCCCGCTGGCCCTCGCGGTATTCGTCCATCTGCTGCTGTTCGGCGTGCTGTTCGTGGGCGTGCGCTGGCAGTCGCGCCCCCCCGAACCGGTGACGGTGGAACTCTGGTCGCCGCCCCCGCCCGTTCAGCCCGAGATCAAGCCCGAGACCAAACCCGAACCGCGGATCGAGCCGCCGCCGCCGAAACCCGAACCGAAGCCTGAGCCGAAGGCGGAGCCGCTCAAGCCCGTGATCGCAGTGCCGGAAAAACCAAAGCCGGTACTCAAGCCGAAGCCTGAGCCGAAGCCCAAGCCCAAACCCGAGCCGGTCAAGGTCGAGCCCAGGCCCCGCGACCTCGAGGTACAGAAAAAACTCCGCGAGGACATCGCGAAGGCACAGAACGAACTCAAGCTCGAGCAGGAGAGCGCGCTGATAAAGGACCAGCTCATGCGAGAGCAGGCGGCGCTGAATCGCGGCGCGCTGGCTGCCTATACCGACAAGATCAAGGCGAAGATCAAGGGCAACATCATTCTCCCGCAGGATATCAAGGGCAATCCCGAGGCGATTTTCGACGTGGTGCAGCTGCCAACCGGCGAAGTGCTCCCACCGGTGCGGCTGCGCAAGTCGAGCGGACACCACGGCTACGACACGGCAGTGGAGCGCGCGATCCTCAAGTCCTCGCCGCTGCCGAAACCCGAAAAGGGTGAACTTTTCTCCCGCGAACTGACTCTGAAGTTCAGGCCGCTGGATTGATCGGCAGTCCGGCCCGTTATAATCGGGTACTCCTGAGCGTGAAGGTGCACAGCTTGCTGAAGCGTTGGTTCCTGTTATTCGGATTTCTCGCGGCCGTCGCATCGCCGGGCGCGTTCGCGCAACTTTCGATCGAGATCACCGGCGGTGGCGCGAACCGACTGCCGATCGCGGTCGTTCCGTTCGCCGGTGAAGCTGCGCTGGCCTCGCCCGGCACGCCCGGCGTGGCGGCGATCGTGCGCGCGGACCTCGAGAGGAGCGGGCTGTTCCGCGCGCTGGAGACCCCGCCGCTGGTTCCTGCGCCCACCGAGGCCAGTGCCGTCAGTTTCCCCGAGTGGCGTTCGCGCCTGGCCGACGCGCTGGTGCTGGGCAGCGTCGCACTCCTGCCTGACGGGCGCTTTGAAGTGCGCTTCCGCGTATTCGACGTGGTCAAACAGGCCGCGCTGGGCGGGGTCGCCTACACACTCAACCGCAACCAGGTGCGCGCGACCGCACACCGGATTTCCGACTACGTCTACGAGAAGCTCACGGGCGAGAAGGGCGTGTTCAGCACGCGCATCGCCTATGTGGTCAAGCGCGGCACGCGTTACGAGCTGCAGATCGCCGATGCCGACGGAGCCGGGCAGGAAACCGCGCTGGCGTCGCTCGAGCCGATCATCTCGCCGTCGTGGTCGCCGGACGGCAAGCGGCTGGCTTATGTGTCTTTCGAGCAGAAGAAGCCGGTGGTCTATGTGCACTCGCTGCTCACCGGGCAGCGCCAGGTTGCGGCGAACTTCAAGGGCTCCAACAGCGCGCCGGCGTGGTCTCCCGACGGCAGCAGACTCGCGGTCGCACTCTCGCGCGAAGGCGGCTCGCAGATCTTCCTGGTCAACCCGGACGGCAGCGGCATACGGCGCCTCATGAGTTCGTCCGGCATCGATACCGAGCCGGTGTTTTCTCCGGACGGCCAGTTCATCTATTTCACCTCGGATCGCGGCGGCAGCCCGCAGATCTACCGCATGCCGGCCGCGGGTGGGGATGCGCGCAGGGTGACGTTCGAAGGCACCTACAACGTGTCTGGACGGATTTCGCCGGACGGAAAGAATCTGGCTTACATCTCGCGCAACAGCGGAAAATTCCAGGTTGCGCTGCAGGACCTTTCCACCAAGCAGGTGCAGATTCTCACCGACAGCGACAAGGACGAATCACCGAGTTTTTCCCCCAACGGGCGCACGATACTGCTGGCGACCGTGATCGGCGGCCGCGGCGTGCTCTCGGCCGTTTCCGCGGACGGGCGCGTCAAGCAGCGCCTGACGATTTCGAGCGGTGATGTGCGTGAACCCGCCTGGGGCCCGTTCATCAAGGAATGACAACGAACAACACAGGAGGTTGGTGATGCGTACGATCTGGATGAGTTTGCTTGCGGCGGCGTTGCTCACGGCGTGCGCGGGTTCGCCTCCTGATGAGCAGGCGGGTGCCGCGGTTGAGGACCGCAAGCCCGGACCGGTTGCGGGCGGGGCGCAGGCCAATGCGGTGCAGCAGGGGCAGGTGGCCCGGGTCGACCTCACCGGGCAGAAACCTCCCGCCGGATACAGCGTGCTCAAGGATCCGAGCAACATACTGTCCAAGCGGTCGGTGTATTTCGAACTCGACAGCTTCTCGGTCAGGGACGAGTTCAAGCCCATGGTCGAGGCGCACGCGCGCTACCTGCGTTCTACTCCCTCCGCGAAGTTGCTGATCCAGGGCAATACCGACGAGCGTGGCGGCCGCGAATACAACCTGGCCCTCGGCCAGAAGCGCGCCGATGCGGTGAAGAAGATGCTGATCCTGCTGGGTGCCAAGGAAGAACAGATCGAGTCAGTGAGCCTCGGCGAGGAGAAGCCCAAGGCGCAGGGCTCGACCGAAGAGGCCTATTCAGAGAACCGGCGGGACGACATCCTCTATCAGGGTGAGTATTGATGCGGGAGCTGATATCCGCGTCGGCAGGCGGTTCGCTGCGCCCCGCGGCGCTGGGATTGCTTCTGGTTGTCGCGGTATCGAGCGCGCATGCCGCGCTGTTCGACGATGACGAGGCGCGTGCGCGCACCGAAGCGCTCAGGCGGCAGGTGGTTTCCGGACAGCAGGCGGTCGACGAGCGGCTGGCTAAGATCGAGGCCGAGGTGCGCGACCGTCGCGCGCTGGTGGACCTCGCCGGGCAGCTCGATGCGCTCAAGTCCGACATGGCTCGCCTGCGCGGACAGATCGAAGTCCTGCTCAATCAGGCCGACACCTCTGAAAAGCGCCAGAAGGACCTGTACCTCGACATCGATACCCGGTTGAGGAAGCTCGAAGTGGTCAAGGAAGCGGCGGCGGCCGATGCCGCAGCGCGCCGATGCGCCGCCAACTGCCGGAGGAGACCAAGGCCTACGAGGCGGCGCTCAACCAGTTCAAGCTCGGCAAGTATCCGCAGGCGGTCACGGCGCTGCAGGCCATGCTGAGCGCGAATTCCAAGGGCCGGCTCGCGCCGAATGCGCAGTACTGGATCGGCATGGCCTATGCAGCGCAGCGCGACTACAAGAACGCGATCGAGGCGCAGCAGAAGGTGATAGGGGGCTGGCCGGCGGATGCGAAGGCGCCTGATGCGATGCTGAACATCGCCAATTCGCAGGAAGCCATGGGCGACCGGCGCAGCGCGAAGAAAACGCTCGAAGATCTCCTCGAGAAATATCCGGCAAGCCAGGCGGCGACATCGGCAAAGCAGCGGCTCGGGAAGCGCTGACCGCCTGCCGGCGCAGGCAGCCGTACGCCACGACATGAAGGCGGTCGTTCTCCTCTCCGGTGGTCTGGATTCGGCAACCACGCTGGCCTGGGCGCGGCGCGAGGGCTACGCCTGCTACTGCCTCTCGGTAAATTACGGCCAGAAGCATGCGGCCGAACTCGATGCCGCGCGCACAATCGCCGCTCGCCCAGGGGGCGGCCGGACACAAGGTCCTCAAGCTCGATCTGTCTGCGTTCGGCGGCTCGGCCCTGACCGACGCGTGCCATCGCGGTGCCCGTGGACGGCATGCAGACGGGCATCCCGATCACCTATGTGCCCGCGCGCAACACCATCCTGCTATCGCTTGCGCTGGGCTGGGCCGAGGTCCTCGGCGCAGGGCACATCTTCGTCGGCGCGAATGCAGTCGATTACTCCGGCTATCCGGATTGCCGGCCCGAGTACCTGCGAGCGTTCGAGGCCATGGCCAACCTCGCCACCAGGGCGGGGGTCGAGGGCCGCAGGATCGAAGTGCGCGGGCCGCTGGTCGATCTTTCCAAGGCCGCCATCGTCAAGCTCGCGCTCGAACTCGGCGTTGATCCGTCCGGCACCGTGACCTGCTATCAGTCCGATGCCGAGGGGCGTGCCTGCGGCGTGTGCGACGCCTGTCGGATACGCAAGCAGGGCTTTCTCTCGGCAGGTGTTGCAGATACGACGCGCTATCGCTGATCAGGGCGCGCTGCAGGCAGAAATATCGCCGCTTTATTTGACTCGCCTGTGTCACCCCAGTAAAATCGCCGGTCCATTTTGGGTCGTTAGCTCAGCTGGTAGAGCAGCGGACTTTTAATCCGTTGGTCGGCGGTTCGATCCCGCCACGGCCTACCAAAATTCCAAGGG
>CAWJNP010000045.1:0-38474 GCA_963844255.1 uncultured beta proteobacterium | reverse complement strand
GATTGCGAATGCCGCGACGCTTGCGGGTCGCACGCTGACGAACGCCGGGCCGAACGACATCTTTGTGAGGAAGCTGGGTTCGACGGGTGTGGCGAGTGACGATCTGACGATCGGCACGGTGGCGCGGGTGAATGCGACGGCCCTGGACAACGCGATCGGCGGGGTGGGGACGAACGCGGCGAGCCTGTCGGGTCTGTCGACGACGGCCAACGGCGGGAACATCACGCTGAGCACGCAGGGTGGTGACCTGACGGTGACGCAGGCGGTGACGGCCAACGGTGCGGGGTATGTGGACATCCGCACGGCGAACGCGGGGAACCTGGGTGACATAGCGATCAACGGGGCGACGATTTCGAGCACGAGCGGGACGGTGCAGGTGTTGGCGGGCAACACGCTGACGACGAACACGGCCAACGGCGCTGGCACGGAGATCTCGACGACGGGATCGGTGTTGCTGGAGGCGGGCAAGAGCATCGGTACCGACAGCAACCGGATTGAGATTGCGAATGCCGCGACGCTTGCGGGTCGCACGCTGACGAACGCCGGGCCGAACGACATCTTTGTGAGGAAGCTGGGTTCGACGGGTGTGGCGAGTGACGATCTGACGATCGGCACGGTGGCGCGGGTGAATGCGACGGCCCTGGACAACGCGATCGGCGGGGTGGGGACGAACGCGGCGAGCCTGTCGGGTCTGTCGACGACGGCCAACGGCGGGAACATCACGCTGAGCACGCAGGGTGGTGACCTGACGGTGACGCAGGCGGTGACGGCGGACACCACGGGTTACGTGGACATCCGCACGGCGAACGCGGGGAACCTGGGTGACATCGCGATCAACGGTGCGACGATCTCGAGCGCGAGCGGGACGGTGCAGGTGTTGGCGGGCAACACGCTGACGACGAACACGGCCAACGGCACGGGCACGGAGATCTCGACGACGGGATCGGTGTTGCTGGAGGCGGGCAAGAGCATCGGTACCGACAGCAACCGGATTGAGATTGCGAATGCCGCGACGCTTGCGGGTCGCACGCTGACGAACGCCGGGCCGAACGACATCTTTGTGAGGAAGCTGGGTTCGACGGGTGTGGCGAGTGACGATCTGACGATCGGCACGGTGGCGCGGGTGAATGCGACGGCCCTGGACAACGCGATCGGCGGGGTGGGGACGAACGCGGCGAGCCTGTCGGGTCTGTCGACGACGGCCAACGGCGGGAACATCACGCTGAGCACGCAGGGTGGTGACCTGACGGTGACGCAGGCGGTGACGGCGGACACCACGGGTTACGTGGACATCCGCACGGCGAACGCGGGGAACCTGGGTGACATCGCGATCAACGGGGCGACGATCTCGAGCACGAGCGGGACGGTGCAGGTGTTGGCGGGCAACACGCTGACGACGAACACGGCCAACGGCACGGGCACGGAGATCTCGACGACGGGATCGGTGTTGCTGGAGGCGGGCAAGAGCATCGGTACCGACAGCAACCGGATTGAGATTGCGAATGCCGCGACGCTTGCGGGTCGCACGCTGACGAACGCCGGGCCGAACGACATCTTTGTGAGGAAGCTGGGTTCGACGGGTGTGGCGAGTGACGATCTGACGATCGGCACGGTGGCGCGGGTGAATGCGACGGCCCTGGACAACGCGATCGGCGGGGTGGGGACGAACGCGGCGAGCCTGTCGGGTCTGTCGACGACGGCCAACGGGGGGAACATCACGCTGAGCACGCAGGGCGGTGACCTGACGGTGACGCAGGCGGTGACGGCGGACACCACGGGTTACGTGGACATCCGCACGGCGAACGCGGGGAACCTGGGTGACATCGCGATCAACGGTGCGACGATCTCGAGCGGGAGCGGGACGGTGCAGGTGCTGGCGGGCAACACGCTGACGACGAACACGGCCAACGGCACGGGCACGGAGATCTCGACGACGGGATCGGTGTTGCTGGAGGCGGGCAAGAGCATCGGTACCGACAGCAACCGGATTGAGATTGCGAATGCCGCGACGCTTGCGGGTCGCACGCTGACGAACGCCGGGCCGAACGACATCTTTGTGAGGAAGCTGGGAACGACCTCGGACTTGGAGGTAGGCACGGTGGCGCGGGTGAATGCGACGGCCCTGGACAACGCGATCGGCGGGGTGGGGACGAACGCGGCGAGCCTGTCGGGTCTGTCGACGACGGCCAACGGCGGGAACATCACGCTGAGCACGCAGGGTGGTGACCTGACGGTGACGCAGGCGGTGACGGCGGACACCACGGGTTACGTGGACATCCGCACGGCGAACGCGGGGAACCTGGGTGACATCGCGATCAACGGTGCGACGATCTCGAGCGGGAGCGGGACGGTGCAGGTGCTGGCGGGCAACACGCTGACGACGAACACGGCCAACGGCACGGGCACGGAGATCTCGACGACGGGATCGGTGTTGCTGGAGGCGGGCAAGAGCATCGGTACCGACAGCAACCGGATTGAGATTGCGAATGCCGCGACGCTTGCGGGTCGCACGCTGACGAACGCCGGGCCGAACGACATCTTTGTGAGGAAGCTGGGTTCGACGGGTGTGGCGAGTGACGATCTGACGATAGGCACGGTGGCGCGGGTGAACGCGACGGCCCTGGACAACGCGATCGGCGGGGTGGGGACGAACGCGGCGAGCCTGTCGGGTCTGTCGACGACGGCCAACGGCGGGAACATCACGCTGAGCACGCAGGGTGGTGACCTGACGGTGACGCAGGCGGTGACGGCGGACACCACGGGTTACGTGGACATCCGCACGGCGAACGCGGGGAACCTGGGTGACATAGCGATCAACGGGGCGACGATTTCGAGCACGAGCGGGACGGTGCAGGTGTTGGCGGGCAACACGCTGACGACGAACACGGCCAACGGCGCTGGCACGGAGATCTCGACGACGGGATCGGTGTTGCTGGAGGCGGGCAAGAGCATCGGTACCGACAGCAACCGGATTGAGATTGCGAATGCCGCGACGCTTGCGGGTCGCACGCTGACGAACGCCGGGCCGAACGACATCTTTGTGAGGAAGCTGGGTTCGACGGGTGTGGCGAGTGACGATCTGACGATCGGCACGGTGGCGCGGGTGAATGCGACGGCCCTGGACAACGCGATCGGCGGGGTGGGGACGAACGCGGCGAGCCTGTCGGGTCTGTCGACGACGGCCAACGGCGGGAACATCACGCTGAGCACGCAGGGTGGTGACCTGACGGTGACGCAGGCGGTGACGGCCAACGGTGCGGGGTATGTGGACATCCGCACGGCGAACGCGGGGAACCTGGGTGACATAGCGATCAACGGGGCGACGATTTCGAGCACGAGCGGGACGGTGCAGGTGCTGGCGGGCAACACGCTGACGACGAACACGGCCAACGGCGCTGGCACGGAGATCTCGACGACGGGATCGGTGTTGCTGGAGGCGGGCAAGAGCATCGGTACCGACAGCAACCGGATTGAGATTGCGAATGCCGCGACGCTTGCGGGTCGCACGCTGACGAACGCCGGGCCGAACGACATCTTTGTGAGGAAGCTGGGTTCGACGGGTGTGGCGAGTGACGATCTGACGATAGGCACGGTGGCGCGGGTGAACGCGACGGCCCTGGACAACGCGATCGGCGGGGTGGGGACGAACGCGGCGAGCCTGTCGGGTCTGTCGACGACGGCCAACGGCGGGAACATCACGCTGAGCACGCAGGGTGGTGACCTGACGGTGACGCAGGCGGTGACGGCGGACACCACGGGTTACGTGGACATCCGCACGGCGAACGCGGGGAACCTGGGTGACATCGCGATCAACGGGGCGACGATTTCGAGCACGAGCGGGACGGTGCAGGTGTTGGCGGGCAACACGCTGACGACGAACACGGCCAACGGCACGGGCACGGAGATCTCGACGACGGGATCGGTGTTGCTGGAGGCGGGCGCAACGATCGGCACGGACGCGAACCGCGTCGAGGTGGACAATGCCTCGACGCTGGCCGCCCGGACCCTTGGCGGCGTTGGACCCGACAGCATTTTCCTGCGGCGCGTTGGCGCGGGCGCCGGCGTGGCGGTTGACACGGTCAATGGGGTGAATGCAACGGCACTGGATAACGCGATCGGCGGCGTGGGGACAAACGCCGCGAACCTGGTCGGGATTTCAACCAGCAACGGCGGCAGCATCTCGCTCACTTCGCAGGGCAGCACCCTGACCGTGAATCAGGCGATTGCGGCCAGCGGAGCAGGCAATGTAGACCTGCGCGCTGCGGGTGCGGCGAGCGACATCGCGATCAACGGCGGTACGGTCAGCAGCACCACGGGCACGCTGCAACTGGTGTCTGAACGGGACATCACGACGACCACGCCCACGGGTACGACTGCGGAGCTGCAGACAGGCGGCGACGTTCTGCTGAAGGCAGGCGGCGCGATTGGCGCCACAGGCAACTCGATCGACCTGAACGGCGTGGCGAATCTTGCATTCGCCACGGGCGGTGGGACGGGCGCGGGACGGGCCGTCGTCAATCAGCTGGCCGGCGACCTGCAGATCGCCGCGGTCACGGCAGTGAATTCTGCGAGCACGCTCGATGGCTCGGTGGCAAGCCTTGGCGCGATCACGACCGCGAACAACAACGACGCCACGATTACCACGCAAGGTGCAAGCAACCTGGCACTCGCCGTGGACGTGAATGTGGGCGGTGGGGTGCTGTTCATCGGCGCCGGCCAGGGCGCCGGATCCGGCAACCTGACGCAGACTGGAGGCAAGCTGACCGCCGGACAGGCGCGTCTTGATGCAGGCGGTGATGCGAAGTTGTTGCAGACGGGCAACCGAGTCAACGTCCTCGCCTCGAACTCAACGAATCTCGAGTACCTTGAAGCGGGTGCGCTGCGCATCGACACGGTGGCAGGTGAAGTGGGCGTCACCGCGGCAACGCTTGCATGGATCCGCTCCCAGGGCGACATGACCCTAATGCAGCCTGTAGTCGGCAACGGCGCGGGCCGTGAAGGTGTGGTGTTGGTGGCCGATGGGGCGTTCCGCAATCAGGCTGGCCCAAGCGGCGTCGTGGCACCGGCCAGCCGTTGGCTGATCTATGACCTGAACCCGACGCTCGAGGATCGGTTGGGTGGTCTTATCAACCAATTCCGGCGAATCGAATCGACTTATGAGTCCTTTCCGCCGGCTGCAGTAGCAGAACTCGGCAACATCTACATTACCGATACAAGGATCGTGCCGACCGAACAGTTCGCGCAACCGCCCTCCACGTCGCAGCTGCCGACCGTAAGCGTGCCGCAGACACCGGGCGTGGGCGAGCAGCCTCTACCGGAGCCAGTCATCGTTGCCTCAACGTTTGCGCCAGGGACACCGGGCGGGGCAACGATTTCCGGCGGGACTGCGGGTGAGCCTTTCCCAGTCAATGCGCCGGTCACGATCTCTACCGAGCCCGGTCGTTTCTTCGACGCGACCTTGTCCGAGATCTTGCGGGGTGCGTTCATAGACTCTGCCGAACTCGTCTCAGGTGGACCGTTGCCGGATTGGCTGCGGCTCGACAGCACCAATCTGCGGCTGTCGGGCGTCATGCCTGCCGATTCCGCGGTAGTGGCGATTCGCCTGCGCCTGAAAGATAAAGACGGCAAACCGGGTCGGGAAATCATCGTGTTCGTGAAGTCGGGTGCGTAGGTAGTGGCTCGGCACCGCGGCGTCGCACTGCTGAGACGAAGGGCGTGGTGGCGGCTCGCCTTTATATCGCTAGCCATCCCGCTGACGAGTCTGGCGGCCGCGTACACCCTCAAAGACGCGTCCGCGAAGGACTCTAACGGACCGCCTATCGTTGGCTTCGAGGCGCCGCGCGTACGGTCCATGCTGGAGCACGCCTGGGGCGCGGAGAGTGGCGTCGGGCAGACGCCAAATGTTCGTCTCGCGGCCTATCTGTACTGTCAGGCAGCGCGATCTGGTAGCGCCGAAGGCCATTTCCGGGCGGGACAAGTGCTCGCCGCAGAGGCTGATCCGGACGCTCAGGCGTCGGCTGCGTTCTTTCTGGCGACGGCCGCGCAACTCGGGCATGCGCGTGCCATGGAGGCCCTCGAGCGCCTCGTGCAACACAGCGGACCTTCGAAGTCGGTGATGCCTCCGTGTCTGACCGGGGCGCCCTACGAGGCCCCCGTAGCAAGGATCGATGTGCGCGATCGCTCGGCCGCAGGTGCCGGCCGCGCAACGGTCGGATCCGGGCATGCACTGTTCGATATCGAAGCCTATGTCGCAGCGTTGCGGCCGGAGCGGCGTCGTATCGCGCAGTTGGTGGCAAAACTCGCGCCGGATTTCGGCATCGATATGCGCCTGGCGCTTGCCATCGCGAGCGTCGAGTCGAACTTCGATCCGCGGGCCACGTCTCCCAAGAACGCGCGAGGCGTCATGCAACTGATCCCGGACACGGCGAAGCGCTTCAACGTCCTGAATCCCTACGACGCCGTCGAAAGCATCAAAGGGGGATTGGCATATTTGCGCTGGCTCAGCGATTATTTCTCGGGCGACGTGCTAAGAGTCGTCGCTGCCTACAACGCGGGGGAAGGTGCAGTGACGCGCTACCAGGGTGTTCCGCCATTTGAGGAAACACGCATCTACGTAAGACGGGTGATCGAGCTGACCGGGCTCCAGATGTGATTCCTTGCTTTCCCAGCCCCAGCCGGTTCCAGTCCACGCCGTGAGTCGGGCGAAATTCGGTGATCCTTCAAGAAGTGGCTCAACGTACGCGGATCGCGCCTGTCACCGTTCTCTGCGGCGGGGCGTACTTCGCAAAGGAATTTCAGTGAAGTAAGATCGGGCTGCGGTGACTGCTCTAAATCAATGGCTTGAATTCTGGAATGGCAGACACCCGCCCCGTCAGAGTGCGTTCGACGACCCCGTTTAAATCCTGAGAAAGATCATGCATTCTGTGCCGCAAGACGACGTTTCAGCTTCAATTGTCGGTAAGCAGCGCACCGCGTCGAGGGAAGGAGCGGGTGCCCGTTCTGCGCCACGCATCACCGTTGTCGTCTGTACCCGGGACCGCCCGGCGCTGCTGGAAGCCTGCCTCGAGTCGGTGCGGGCGCAGACGTACCCACGCTTCGAGATCCTCGTGGTCGACAACGGCACGACTCGGCCGGCGCAGCCGCTTTGCATGCGCCTCGGCGTCGAGTGGATCGCAGCGCCGATTCCCGGGCTTACACGGGCGCGAAATGTGGGCGTACGCGCGGCGCGCGGCGAACTGATCGCTTTCATCGATGATGATTCAATCGTCGAGGCGGGGTGGCTGGACGCGCTGGTGGCGGCCTTGATGGCGACGGATGCGGCAGCGGTCAGCGGGAAAGTGCGTTACATGCGCGCCCTCGAGGATACGCGCGGCATGTCCGGACACGAGGCCGCCGGGCAATATGTTCGTGCCCCGGCCGTGTTCGATCGGGCCACGCCCGGCTGGTTCGTGCTCGCCTGCTTCGGCGGCATGGGCGACGGCGGCAACATGGCGTTTCGGCGCGCCGCCCTTCTGGATGGACCGCAGTTCGACGAACGCATCGGTCGTGGACGGCCGCTGGACAGCGGCGACGAGCATGTGCTGTTTGCCAAGCTCGTCGCGCGCGGTCTGCGTATCGTACATGCGCCTGGCGCGGTCGTACGCCACCCCAGTCCGGCGACGCCCGGCCTGCTGGCGGCACGGCGCTACAGCGACCTGCGTTCCTCGATTTCGCATCTCCTGTTCGTGTGGGGGGAGTTTCCTGCGTATCGCGGGCAGCTCGTGCGCTTTCTTCTGCGTGCGGTCGGCCGGCGGATCGCACCGCGAAAGACGCCCGGCGCGGATCGGGCGACGGGCTCTCTGCCGCGCTGGGAGGCGCTCAGGGCCATGCTGGAGGGCGCGCGCGTGTACTTGAATGCGAGGGCGCAGTGGGACGCAGACGCCGGCGGTGCTCTGGAAGAACGACGGAGCCGCGCGCCCGCGTTTGTGGAGTCGACCCCGGGTTCCCGCTGATGTCCGAGGTGCACGGCGCAGCAGGGAACGGATTCTGGCAGGGCAGGCGGGTGCTGGTCACCGGCGGGGCAGGTTTCATCGGCACGCGCGTGGTCGAGGCACTGCGGCGCCGCGGCGTGCCCGAGGGCGACATCGTCGTGCCGCGCTCGCGCGAATGTGATCTGCGTGTGCCGGACAATTGCAGGCTCGCTGCGCGCGGTTGCGATGTGGTGATTCATCTGGCCGCATCAACCGGCGGAATCCAGTTTGCGCGCGCACATCCGGCATCCCAGTACCGCGACTGCATGCTGATGAATCTGCACATGCTCGAGGCGGCGCGCGAGGCAGGCGTCGCGAAATTCGTCGCGCTCGGCAACCTGCTGGCCTACCCGGCCGAAGCGCGATCGCCGCTGTCCGAATCGGCCCTGCATGACGGCCCGGTCGCCGCCACCCACGCGGGTATCGGCCTCGCCAAACGCGACATGGTGGCGCTCGGGGAGATGTATTTCCGGGAACACGGCATGCATGTCGTCAACGTCCTCGCCGCAAACGCTTACGGCCCGCGAGACCGGTTCGAGGCGGAGCATTCGCACGTGATTCCGGCAACCATCGCCAAATGTTTCCGTGACGAGGACCTGCATGTCTGGGGCGACGGCTCTCCGACCCGGGACTTCCTTTTCGTGGACGACATCGCTGAAGGCCTGCTTCTGGCCTGCGAGCGGCTGGCGCCCGGCGCGCTGATCAATCTCGCGTCCGGCAACGAGGTATCGATCGCGGAACTGGTGCGAATGATCGCGCGGCTGAGCGGTTTCGGCCGGAAGATCGTGTTCGATGCCTCGAAAGGCGGAGGCGATCCACGTCGCGTCGCGTCGACGCGCGCGGCCGGGGAACTGATCGGCTTTGCGCCTGGGACCACGCTCGAGGATGGCCTGCGCGCGACCATCGAATGGTTCAGGAAGACCTTGCACGAGCCCGCAAAACGGTGACGGATCTGATTCCCCAGATGGAACCGGTGATCACGGCCTCCGATGCAGAGGCCGTGAATGCCTATCTTGCTTCGGGCGGCTGGCTCACCGAGTTCAAGCAGACGCGCCTGTTCGAAAAGGCTATCTGTGAATACACCGGTGCACGTTTCTGCACGATCGCGCCCAGCGGGACGCTTGCGCTGTTTCTCGCGCTGGCGGGATGCGGGATCGGCCGCGACGACGAAGTCATCGTGCCTGACCTGACCATGGCCGCGTCCGCGACCGCCGTTCTGCTTGCGGGTGGCAGGGTGGTCTTTGCGGATATCTCCCCTGACACCCTGTGCCTCGATCTGGATCTTGCCGAAGCGAAGATTACGGCGCGGACCAGGGCGATCATGTTCGTGTCGCTGAACGGTCGATCTCCGCCGGGACTGGACCGGTTCGTCGCGCGCTGCCGCAGCCGGGGAATCAAGGTCATCGAGGATGCGGCGCAGTCGCTCGGTTCCTTCTCCGCCGGTCGGCATCTGGGCACGCTCGGGGACTGCGGATGCTTCTCCTTCAGTTCCCAGAAGATCGTGACCACCGGTCAGGGCGGCGCGGTCGTCACCGACGACGAGGCGCTGTATCGCCGGATGTGCCTGCTGCGCGACTTCGGGCGCCTGGAAGGCGGGTCGGACCACTATCTGAGCGTCGGCTGGAACCTGAAATTCACTGACCTGCAGGCGTCGATCGGCGTCTCGCAGATGCGCCGCCTGCCCGCGATTGTGGGCCGCAAGCGTCGCCTCTACGAACTATACCGGGAGCAACTCGCAGGCGTAAAAGGCGTCCGGATCCCGGAGACCGACACCGGCAGCGTGACGCCATGGTTCGTCGATGTGCTGGTCGACGCCGAGGCACGGCAACCGCTCATGGAGCATCTGCGCAGGTACCAGGTCGGCAGCCGTATGTTCTATCCGGCGCTGCATGCGGAACCGGCGTTCGCGATGCCGGGCCCGTACCCCGAAGCGGAGCGGGCCTCGCGCTGCGGCGTGTGGCTGCCCTCTTCATTGCGACTGGAGGATAGTCAGGTGGTGCGGGTATGCGAGGCGACCCGCCGGTTCTTCGGGGCCTGAGGCCGCGGCCACCCGGGCAACCCGGTCTGCACTGAAACCTTCAGTCCCGGTGCAGGTCCAGCGTGACGCAGTGCACCGCGCCGCCCAGCGTGCGCGCATGGCGCAGGGCAACCGGGATGACTTCGAACCCTTCGGCCTCGAGCATTCGTATCAGCGGCAACTGCGATTTCTCCACGATCGCCGTCCACTCGTCCAGCATGAGCAGGTTCATTCCGATCCACACGCTGGCATGCGCATAGGGGGTGTGGAAGCCGATGTCCACCGGCTCCGGGGCCCAGAGGATCTTCCAGTTGTCGAAGAACGCGGGCAGGTTGCCGGCGTTCAATCGCGCCGGATTCAGCAGCGCCACGCCGGGCCGCAGCAGGCTGATCGTGCTGTCGATGTGCATGTAGCTGTAGATTCCGCGCAGAAAGTGCACGCGATAGTTCGATCCCAGCGCGCGCTGCAGCCACTGCGCGCCCAGTTCGTTGCCGCTGTTGCTCTCGAGGAACAGCAGGTCCTCGTCGGCACGCAGCACGTTCGCGGCGTCGAACACCGGCTCGAGGTTGCGCAGGCTCTTGTGGTCGCGGTCCGCAAACTCGTCATAGAGCGCATCCGGCAGCTGCGGCCGGGGCGCGGCGATCCAGCGCGCGCCATCGTGCATCGCCGCCTGAAGGATGTGGCGGTAGGCGAACGCATCGGTGTACCGCGCGCGCAGCACCATGGGCGATTCGATCACGGTGTCTCCGACCACGAGCAGGCCGTCCCGGGGGCAGTAGGCGTAGTAACCGTCGCTTTGCCAGCCCGAGGCACCGTGGATCAAGCCGGTGGACGGTGCGAGCGGGCGGTGCACCTCGACGCCTGCATCTGAAAATACCGCGCAAAGCGCTTCCAGATCCTCGTTGGCTTCGTCGATGACCGCTGCGGGATACGGCCCGTGCAGGATCTCGTGCGGTGAACTGCCCGCATAATTGATCGCCCGCAGGCTGATGTCGTTTCGCGGTACGCGCGCGTTGTCGGCCCGGCCGACAATGATCGAGCGAAGTCGTCCCCATTCGTTGCGGCTGTGTAGAATCATCGGGGCGTATGCATGGCCGCGTTCATGTCGCACGCACAAGAGGATCGCTGGTGGCGCGGCTAGGCGTGCGGCGGTTGGACATTCTCATCAGGACCACAGGGTACACATTTCCACGTGCCATCGATTGCGCATGGTCGAGATTGGCGCAGGGCCTGGGCAGCGGTGCTGTTCCTGGTCCTTCTGCTGGTCGCCGTCCAGTCCGCGAGGCTGGGCGTGGCCGGCCTGATTGTGGAGCTCGGGCAGCGCGAAGTCGACCATTGGTCCGCTTCGCGAAAGCCGCAGGGCATGCGCGAAATCAACCGCGTCGCGCGCTACTTCACCGACAGCCTCGACTACGCGCCTGACAATCCCTGGGCTTTCGAAGCCCTGGGCGCGCTGGATCTGGCGCGCATGCGCTTGTCCGGCATCCCCCATCAGGCGCTCGCCTATTCCTGGGCCGCGCGGCAGCGGTTTCGGCATGCACTGCGGGAACGTCCCGCCTCGCCCTTCCTGTGGGCGAACCTCGCATTGTCGAAGCTCTATCTGGACGAAGTCGATGCGGAATTCCTCGCTGCCCTGCGCAACGCTGACACCTTGGGTCCTTGGGAGCCCCGAAGCCAGCAGACCGTGGTGTTTGTCGGCCTGGCGACATGGAGCACGCTCGATCCCGGGGACCGGCAGCGGGTCCTGGGCGGCCTCGAACGCGGTGCGGTCTGGAACAGTGGGAAAATGCTTGAGATTGTGAAAAGTTTCGGCCGATTCGACCTGATCTGCCCTATGAAAGGCTATCATGGGAAGGTGGATACGCAATGCCGCGACAGCCCCCATTCCGTGGATTCGGGCGCGCGCACTAGGCAGGGAAATCGGTGATGCGTGGCGCTATAAAATTCGAACTTCTGACGGCGGTTTTCACCGCCCTTGCCCTGCTTGTTCCGCTGACGACCCCTTCGGTCGCCTACGCGCAGGCCGGCGCGGCCGGGTACGTCAAATCGCTTTCGCCGACCGTCTTCATCCGAAAGGGGTCGGGAGCCCAGGTCCCGGCGAAGGTCGGCGACGTGCTGTCCCCGGGGTCCATGGTCGTCACCGGCGCGGCCGGGAAGGTCGACCTCCTGTTTGCTGACGGGTTGCAGATCTCGCTGGGCAAGGAGTCCGTACTGCGCATCGACGACTATCGTTTCGACGCGGCGAATCGCAGGGAAGGGCGCGCAAATATCTCCCTGGTGAACGGCCGGATGAGCATGGTCACCGGCGCCATTCACACGGACAACGCGACGGGTTTGCGCCTGTCCGCGGGTACCGGAACCATCAGTGTCCTCAGCAAGGACGTCACTGCGTTTGTCGTTGAAGTGGATCCCGACGAAAAGCAGCGGCCGGGATGGGCGGCGGTCACGGTGGGGGCGATTGCAATCCAGACGCCTTCCGGACCCATCTCGCAGATCGCGGCGGATCAGTTTGCGCGCTGGCGCGACGGGGAAAGGCTGCTCGAGGCGCAGCCACTGGCTGCCGCACCGGCGGTCCTGCAGGCGCAGGTGACCGCCTCGCGCGCGACGATCGCCGAGGCAAGCCAGCCGGTCGACGTGCAGTCGGCATCGGTCCAGGCCGCATTGATGCTCGCCCAGGCGAAAGCGCAAGGGTCGGCCTCCACCTTGACTACCACGGCGCTGAGCGGTCAGCTGAACATGGTCTCAGGCAACGTCCAGATCCGCAGCCCGGCGGGTGCCCAGACGCAGGCCAGGGTCGGCGATACGTTCGGCCCCGGCACCACATTCCTCACCGGCCCGAAAGGCGAAGTCGGGCTGTTGTTTTCCGAAGGCCACTACGCGGCTCTGGGTGAGAAATCCGTATTGCGCATCGCCGATTCGGGCGCCGGGCAAATCGACACGGCATCGCTCGCGCTGACCGAGGGACGGCTGAGCCTCGTCACCTGGGCTTATGCCGGCGAGGCGCCTGTGCCCCTGAATGTGGGTGTGGGCAATGCGCTGATTTCGATCCTCAGCAAGGGCGTGGTGGCCTACGTCGTCGAAGTTGACAGCGAAACAAAGGACGCTGGTTCGGCGGCGGTGACGGCCGGCATCATCTCGGTGAAGACACCGATGGGTCCGCCCATTGCAGTGTCCTCCGACAAGTACACGAGCTGGAAACCGGAAAAGCCGCCGGCACCGCTGGGGGCGCTTGCGGGTGCGCCCGCCGCATTGCAGCTCGCGTTTGCCGATACGATCGCGCCGGTAAACGCGGAAGTCGCCGCGGAGGTGGCATCCCTGCCTCCGACGGGTGCAGGCCCGGTACCGGCTCCACAGCCTGCAGCTCCGCAGCCGACCGCAGAGCCGCTGCCGCAGCCGCAGCCGCAGCCACCGGTTGCCCTGGCTGCGGTCATCGTTCCCCCGGTATCGCCCGGCGGCGGGGGAGGCTGCACCGGCAGTCCCTGCTAGTGGCGCAGGCGGGGTGGACCAGCCTGCGTGCGTCTGAGCAAACGCTCGACGCGTCCGGACGCTAGCAGTGGAGCGCGCACCCGATGGCGCTCGTTGGGTTTTCGCACTCTATCTCGTTCTGATCGTCTGGGCCCCCATACCGCTGGGCAGCAACCGGCCGTGGTCCTGGGCGGTGCTTGAACTCTGGATTCTTCTTCTGTCGATGGCCTGGCTGGTGGGCTATCTGCGCGGCCGGCGCGACTGCGGACCCGTCGTCCACGGCGCGCGACCTGTACTGATCTGCATGGCTGCCTGGCTGGGCTACGTCTGGCTGCAACTGTTGCCCATGCCGGTGAGCCTCCTCGCGCTGATCTCGCCGCAGGCGGCGCACTGGTATGCCGCAGCGGCCCTTCCGGGCTCGATTGCATTCGCGCCGATTTCCCTCGATCGCTACGCGACACTCGATGCAGCGTGCCGCAGCAGTGCCTATGTGGCGTTCTTCGCGCTGAGCCTCGCGCTGCTCACGGGCCGGGAGCGGATACGCATCGCAACCTATGCGGTGATCCTGTCAGGAGTGCTGCAGGCCCTGTACGGCGCCTTTACCGCCCTGCAGGGCCCGGGAGGGGTGGCGAGCGGAACGTTCGTCAATCGCAACCACTATGCGGGGTACATGGTGATGTGCCTGTCGGTTGGCGTCGGCGTGCTGATAGGCAGCCTGTCGGGACAGAAGAAAGGGACGTGGGGGGCGTTCTTCCGGGGACTGTTCGAGTGGATCATCACCCCGAAGATGGGCCTGCGGATATTGCTCGTGACGATGGTCGTGGCACTCGTACTGTCGCGCTCGAGGATGGGCAACAGTGCTTTTTTCATCAGCCTGGCAGTTTCCGGCGTGATCGGACTGACACTTTCCCGGCACGCGACACGATCTATGGTCGTTCTTCTCGTGAGCCTGATCGTGATCGATGTCGCGATCATCGGCGCGTACTTCGGTACGCAGAAAGTCGTGGACAGGATCAGCGAAACCACGCTGAAGACCGAAGACCGCGACGAAGTCGCGGGATACGCGCTGAAGATGTGGAAGGACTTCCCTGTTCTCGGGTCGGGACTGGGTTCGTTCGCGTCCGTGTTTCCCCGCTACAGCGGCGAGGGAACATCGCAGTCCTATACCCACGCACACAACGACTATGTCGAATTCGCCGCAGAAACCGGGCTGATCGGCATTGCACTGCTCGGTGCGATCGTGCTGCTGTCGTTCTGGGCCGCACTGCGGGCCCATCACTTGCGAAGGGACCCTGTCATGCGTGGCGTTTCATTCGCCGCCACGATGGGCATCCTGGGGCTGATGATTCACAGCACGGCGGATTTCAACCTCCAGATACCCGCCAATGCGCTCACCTTCATGCTGCTGCTGGCGTTTGCCTGGGTCTCGCTGCGACACACCGAAGAGGAGCGTGCTCCCGCCTGAGTTGCGGGAGCGTCCCGCGGATTTCAGTTGTCCACGATCCTCGGTGGAACCTTGCGGTCGAGTTCCCGCGAAGCGCGCTTGATGCTCTCGACCGGATCCACGGGATGGTTCTGATAGCCGTAGTTGCGGTAGTAGTACTCGGTTCCGAAGCTACTGTAGTCGCCGTAGTAGCGATGCGCTTTTTCCACGTCGAAGTAGTTCAGAATCGCGCCCAGCACCGGTGCACCGACGCGGCGCAGCCGGATCAGGCTGTGGCGCGCGAGCGGATAAGGCGTGTGGTCGGCCTTCACCACGAACATGACCGCGGTCGCATAGCGCGACAGGACCATCGAGTCGCTGACCAGTTCCACCGGCGGACTGTCGATGACGATCACCTCGAACATCGATCTGAGTGACTCCATGGCGTCGGCAAACCGGTGCGAAGAGAGCATCTCGAGCGGATTGAGCGGGACCTTGCCCGACTGCAGGACGAACAGGCCGGTGTCACCCACCGGATGCACGCACTGTTCTATGCCGATGTCACCCGACACGAACTCCGACAATCCGGGGTGATGCGCCTCGAGTTTCAGCGCGCGTCCGACCTTGGGTCGGCGCATGTCTGCCTCGATCAGGAGCGTCTTCTTGACCTGCGAGAAGGCAAAGGCGAGGTTGCAGGCGACCGTGGTCTTGCCTTCGCCTGGAATCGACGAGGTAACCAGCACGGTCTTGTGCGGTGAGTCGAGCGTGGACAGCTGGATGTCGCTGCGTATGGTTCGAACGCCTTCCGAGAAGGTGTTCGAGTTGTCATCGACGACCATCCGGTCAAGTGGCACATCGGGAGCCGCCTTCATGCGCGGCAGCACACCGATCGCCTTGATCTCGAGTCGCGACTCTAGGTCGAGGCCCGTCTTGATGCCTTTGTCGAGCAGGGTCAGGAAAAGCGCGATCCCCACGCCGGCAAACAGTGCGCCGAACATCCAGAGCATCACGATGCGCTGCCTGTTCGGTCCCGATGGCCCGCCGGGTGCACGCGCGAGATCGATTACACGCGCGATCGGCTGCTGGACATCGCCGATGCGCACTTCGTTGGCGCGCTGGACGAAGGCTTCATACAAACGCCGGTTCGACTCCACATTGCGCTCGAGGCGGGTGAGCGGGAATTCGGTGCGATTGAACACTTGTGCTTCGACGGTCGCCTGGCTCTGGGAATGGCTGATCGCGGCCTCGTTCGCCTTGGCGATCTCGAATTCCTTGGCTACGGACTCTGCCACCGCACTGATCTGGCGGCGAACCGCCTCGTGCGCAATTTTCAGATCAGACTGAACCGCGATGATTTTCGGATGCTCGGGGCCGTAGCGTTTCGAGGCTTCGCTGGCACGCCGTTCCGCTTCCGCTTCGGTTTCCTTGAGTCGCTGGAGTACCGGGTCGCGCTGCAGTACCGGCAGTGTTTCGAGAGCATCGCGCGACTGGCCACGCGCCGCGGCGCTGACCTGCTTGTAACGCTGTTCGGCCTCTGAGCGCTTCCTGCGCGCCTCTTCAAGCGAACTGGTGAGTCCTTCGAGCCGACGGGTGGCGTCGGACAGGGTCAGCCCCTTGGTAACGACAATCTTCTGGCTCTCGCGATACTGCTGCAGTTCCTTTTCCGAGGCGGCCAGCTGGCTTTTGAGCTTTTCTGCCTGCTCGGTCAGGAAGGACATGGATTGCCGCGCAGAGCCGGTGCGCGACTCGAGGTCTTCCACGATGTAGACCATCGCAAGCGCGTTCGGGACGCGCTCAGCGAGGATCGGGTCCGGTGATTCGAAGGTGATCTTCACCAGCTGCGTATTACGCGTCTGCACAATCGATATCCCGCCCATGACCTGGGATATCACGCTTTCCTTGATTTCTTCTTCGCTGGCTTCAGAGTCCGAGACCGGCACCTCGGCTTTCTTTGAATCACCGGGCTTGAATCGAGACAGCAGGGAGGCAACCCACCCCTTTTCCCCCTGCTGCTGGCGGGGATCGTAGGCCGGATGGCGGGTCAGCTTCAGCGCGCGCACCAGGCGTTCGGTGTAGTCGCGCGATTTCATGATTTCCATCTGGGTCAGGTAATAGTCGCGCGGTGTCGACTCCTGAACCGATTCGTACACGTCCTGGACCGTGACGGTTTTCTTCTTCAGCGGATCGAGAAGCACGGTCGCGGTGCCGCGATACACCGGCGGCAGGCTGAAGGCATACATCGCAGCGAGCGCCCCGGTGGCCAGGACCAGGAGGATGATGCCCAGCCGGTGACGGTTGATGGCACGCCAGTAACGGAGCAGTTCGTGCGCCTGAGACTGCCCATCGGCCTTCGGCGGGGGCAGAAACAGGTCTCGCTCAGGAAAGGAGTTCATGTTGTTATTGTAATTTAGCGAGGATATGAAAAGATAAAGGAATTGTAAGCAAACGCCTTGAAAACGTGACTTATTCCGCGGTGGACCGATAAAAGGCACTACGTGATCGGAGCATCGTCCGCCATCGGCTGAAACGGGTCGTACGGCACGGATGCTGCAATGCGACGGAACGGTATACTTGGCGAACCGGGAGGCGCCTGGCGTTTCGCGCGGAAAATGGCGCAAATGGGTGCCGTTTCGGTATAAAGCTAGCCTGCGGCCCTGAGCGGGCCGCAGCCTGTTTCAGGCTTCCCAACCGCTTCCAGGACCCCCAAGTCAATGAATGCACCTGCCATCCAGTTCGATCCGGATTCCGCACGCTTTGGTACGTCGCGCTCGCAAAAGCGCATCGAGGATGATCGTCTGCTCAAGGGGGAGGGGCAGTTCAGCGACGATCGCCTGACGCCTGGCCAGGCCTGGCTGGTGATCGTGCGCTCGCCCTACGCTCATGCAAGGTTCGGGAGCGTGGACGTTTCTGCCGCCCGGGCCGCGCAGGGCGTGCTCGGGGTCTATGCAATGGCCGACCTGCGTGCAGACGGGATCGCGCATATCCCCTTTCCGGCGCTCTTCAAGCAGGCCAGCGGTGAGCCCATGGCGGCGCCGCTGCGCACGCCGCTGGCCGAGGGAACCGCCTACTATGCCGGCCAGCCCGTTGCGGCCGTGGTCGCCGAAACGCGCGAGCAGGCGCAGGACGCCGCTGAACTCGTATCGATCGACTACGAGGAACTGCCCTGCGTCGTGGATCCGCGCCGGGCAATCGAACCGGGCGCACCACTGCTGTTTCCTGCGGCGCCGGGCAACATCGCCGCCGAGTCGCGCTACGGGGACCCGGCCGCAGTGGCGGCGGCGTTTGCCGCCGCCGCGCACGTGACCTCCCTCGAACTGCACAACCAGCGCCTGATCGCCAATGCGCTCGAGCCGAGGAGCGCCACGGCGGTGTTCGAGAACGAACGCTGGACCCTGCACACCCAGACCCAGCAGCCCACCGGCACGCGCGATGCGCTCGCCGCCGCATTCAAGACCAAGCTCGACCGGTTCCGGGTCGTGGTCGGCGACATCGGCGGCGGGTTTGGCATGAAGACCGGCCTGTATCCCGAAGACGCGGTCGCCTGCTATGCGGCGCGAAAGCTCGGCCGGCCGATAAAGTGGCGCGCCGAACGTGGCGAGGAGTTCCTTGCCTCGCATGCCGGCCGCGACCAGATGTTCAAGGCACATCTCGCGCTCGATGCAGACGGTCGCATTCTGGCAATGAAGATGGAAATGCTCGCCAACTTCGGCGCCGTGCCCGTGGGTTCGACCGCGATGATTCCGCTGGTCATGGGACCCAAGGTGCAGACCTCGGTCTATCACGTGCCGGTGGTGGATTACCACGTGCGCGGGGTGCTCACCAACACCATGGCGAGCGGCGCATATCGCGGCGCTGGCCGGCCGGAGGCGAACTACCTGATGGAGCGCCTGATCGAACAGGCTGGCCGCGAGATGGGAATCGATTCGGTGGAAATCCGCAAGCGCAATTTCATCGCGCCATCGAGCTTTCCCTATCGCACCCATTTGGGAGAGTTCTACGATGCAGGGGAGTTCACCCGCATCCTCGAGCGGGTCGTCGAAGAGTCGGACTGGGCAGGCTACGAAGCGCGTGCGGCACAGTCGAAGCGCAGCGGCAAGTTGCGTGGGCGCGGGTTGTCTACCTATATAGAATGGACCGGCGCGCTGCCGACCGAAACGGTCGACATCCTTGTCGATGCAGAAGGCGCGGTGACGGTGTTCTCCGGCACCATGGCGATGGGCCAGGGGCTCGAGACCAGCTACATGCAACTCATCACCGAAGTGCTGCAGATTCCAGCGAAAAGCATCCATATCGTGCAGGGCGATACGGACCTCGCCAACGGGGTCGGCAGCGTCGGCTCGCGCTCGGCCTTCGTCGGCGGTTCCGCCGTGGTCTCCGCCGGCCGCAAGGTCATCGTGCGCGGCAAGGAACTCGCTGCCGAGGCGCTGGAAGCTTCGGCCACCGACATCGAGTTCCGCGCCGGGCGCTTCGGCATCGCGGGCACTGACCGGGCCATCGGACTCGCGGAGCTTGCGGCGCGCCAGCCGGAAAAGCACATACGCGTCTCTGCCACCGAAACGCCGTCTTCGCCCTCGTGGCCGAACGGCGCCCAGGTCGCCGAGGTCGAGATCGATCCGGACACCGGCGCGGTTCGGGTCGTCCGGATGACCAGCGTTGATGACATCGGCCGGATCATCAACCACATGATCGTCGCAGGCCAGGTGCAGGGTGGCATCGCGCAGGGGATCGGGCAGGCACTGTACGAGCAGGCGGTGTATGACGACAGCGGGCAGCTGCTGACCGGATCCCTGATGGATTACTGCCTGCCGCGGGCGGATGATCTGCCGGACATGCACAATGCGTTCGACGAGAGCGTCCCCTGCAAGACCAACCTGCTTGGCGTGAAGGGGTGCGGCGAAATCGGCACGATCGGCGCGGTGCCGGCGGTGGTGCACGCGGTGCTCGATGCACTGGCGGGGCACGGCGTACGGCATGTCGAAATGCCCGTCACCCCGGAAAAGGTCTGGCGACTGCTTCATTCCGGCGGCAGTGCCTGATTCAGGATTTCATGGTCGTACGGGCGAGGGCCGCCAGATCGCGCTCGCCCTCGTCGTATCGCTTGCGATTCATGCGCTGATCCTCGTCTTGATACCCGGCCTGAGGGAGCGGGCCAGGGCGCCACGACCGGACCCGCAGCCGCTGATTGCGCACCTGACGGCGCAACAACCTCCGCCTGCGCAGCCGACGCGTGCCGTCGACGTCCGCAAGGCGAACCCGGAAAAGACACCCCCGCCCGAGCGCGCCGCGGCGCAACCTGTCCCGCCGTCGCGTTCGCCGGTCCTGGAGCCGCCTCCCAGGCCCGCGGAAACGCCGGTGGTGACGCAGACGGCGGCACTGGTGTCTGCGCCGGTGATGCCCTCCGCGCAACCGGCCACGCAGAGGACCACGCCGGCACTGGTGGCGAGGGCGGTGCCTGTAGAGTCTCCTGTCCCGCCCGTCCCTGCAGCAGACACCGAAGCGATCGACTCCGCCTCGCTCGGCCAGTACCGCAGCGCGCTCATTGCAGCGGCGAGGCGCTATCGGAAATATCCGCGCGTCGCCGTCGAAAACAGCTGGGAAGGTCGGGCAGAAGTGAGGCTGACCATCGACTCAAACGGCAGCATCGCTTCGCTCAGCATACGCACCCGCTCGGGCTACGAGGTACTCGATGAGCAGGCCCTCGAGATGATCCGCAAGGCAAAGCCCTTGGCTCCCGTGCCGCAGGGACTGCGCGGCAAGGGCTTCACCCTGGACCTGCCGATATTGTTCAGCCTGAAGGAAGAGACGGGCTGAACGCGACCACATGGTCGACGTCCAGCCGGATGCCGATCTGTTCGCCGAGCGCGTGGTTGTGGTGGCTGGGCACCAGCGCAAGCACCTTGTGTCCGCTCCCCAGTTTCAGGGTGTACATGATCTCCGCGCCGCGGAAGGCCTTGTGCACGACTTCGGCCTGCAGTCCGGAAGCGTCGTCGTGAATGATGTCATCGGGCCGCAGCAGCACTTCGGCGCTGCAGCCCTTGCCGCAGACGTCGCAGCCCATCTTGCAGTCGTGCGGGATCGAGCCGCTCAGCACGCCGAGCTCGATCTCCACCTGGCTGTCGTTCAGAACCCGTGCCGGAACGAACACACCCTGCCCGACGAAGTCCGCGACAAATCGACTGCAGGGCCGGTGATAGAGGTTATAGGCGCTGTCCCACTGCTCGATCCGGCCTTCGTGCATGACGCCGATTTCATCGGCCATGGCAAAGGCTTCGTGCTGGTCGTGCGTCACCATGATTGCGGTCGCGCCGCTCGCCTTGATGATTTCGCGCACCTCGAGCGACAAGTGTTCGCGCAGATCCACGTCGAGGTTGGAAAACGGCTCGTCGAGCAGCAGCAGGTCCGGGCGCGGCGCCAGTGCACGCGCAAGGGCCACGCGCTGCTGCTGGCCGCCCGAGATTTCGTGCGGGAACGCGTCGAGCGATTCGCCCAGCCCCACGAGGCTGGCGAGTTCTTCCACCCGCGCGCGACGGGCAGCACCCGCGAGCGCGCGCAGTCCGAAGCCGATGTTGTCGGCGATGTTCAGGTGCGGAAACAGTGCGTAATCCTGGAACACCATGCCGATGCGTCGCCCCTCGGGTGGCACCAGAGATCCGGGTCGCGACACGAGTTCGCCCGAGATGCGGATCTCGCCCGCGGCGATGGACTCGAAACCGGCGATGCAGCGAAGCAGGGTCGTCTTGCCGCAGCCGCTGGGACCGAGTATGCAGCCGATGCTGCCGCGCGCCAGTTTGAACGACAGGTCGCGCACGACCGCGTGGTTCCCGTAGGCCTGCACGAGGTCCCGCACTTCCAGAACGGGGTGTACCTCTGGCGCCTTGACAGGCGACCGAACATCGGTGGGGACGGAACTGTTCATTGGATGATAATGATTCCTATTTTCGCCGACTGCGTCAAGCGACACTGATAAGATTCTGCGAATTTTCAAGGCGTTACCCCGTGCGCCCGGTGGGTGTGCAGGATCCCCGACATATCCATGTGCGCCGGGAAAGTGTACGCATCGAACAGGCGGGTGCTTTGCCCAAGATCAAGGTTTCCTGGCTCCGGTTTTTCGCTACTGCCATCGCTCTGATGGTGGTGATGCCCATGGCCGTCGTGGTGCTGAACCTCCTGGTGCCGAGGGTCGATACCTGGGTGCATCTGGCGGGCACGGTATTGCCGGGGTATCTCTGGAACACGCTGCTGCTTGCGTGCGGTGTCGGCGCCGGCGTCACGCTGACTGGCGTCAGTTGCGCCTGGCTGACCAGCATGTGCCGGTTTCCGGGCCGGCGTTTCTTCGAATGGGCGCTGATCCTGCCGATCGCCACGCCCGCCTATGTGATGGCGTACGTCTACACCGATTTCCTGCAGTTTTCCGGTCCGCTGCAGTCGGCGCTGCGCGTGACGACCGGGTGGCAGGCCGGGGACTATTTTCTGCCGGACATCCGTTCGCTGGGCGGTGCAGTGTTTGTGCTGAGCGCGGTGCTCTATCCCTACGTCTACCTGCTCGCACGCACGGCGTTTCTCGAGCAGTCGGCCTCCAGCTACGAGACCGCACGTGTGCTCGGCCATGGTCCCTGGCAGACGTTCTTTCGCGTCGCGCTGCCGCTCGCGCGGCCGGCCATCGCCTCCGGCGTCGCGCTCGCCATGATGGAGACGCTGGCCGACTACGGAACCGTGGCGTATTTCGGCGTAGACACGTTTTCGACGGGGGTGTTTCGCGCCTGGTTTTCGCTCGGCGATCCGGTGGCCGCCGCGCAGCTCGGTGCGCTGTTGCTCATCGGGGTGGGTGTAGTGCTCGCGCTGGAACGATCGCTGCGCGGGCGTTCGGCGTTTCACACCGGCCCGCGGCGCGCGCCGGCGCCTGCGCAGCTGCGGGGTGGGCGTGCCCTGGCGGCGTTTGTCGCGTGTGGTGCCGCGCTTGGGGCCGGGTTTTTCCTTCCGGCCGCACTGCTCCTGCGGCTCGCCCTGCAGGATGCCGAACCGGGATTCGGCACGCGTTTCGTGGAGCTGGCAACGAACAGCGTCACGCTCGCGGTGCTCGCAGCGGTGGCTGCGGTGTCCGGTGCCCTGGTGATCGCTTATGCGGCCCGCCTGCGGCCCGGACGCCTGTCGCGCGCGGCTGGCCGAATGGCAGGGTTGGGCTACGCGATTCCCGGTGTGGTGATCGCCGTCGGCGTGTTGCTGCCGCTGACGCGGCTCGACCAGTGGTTGTCGGCCTGGGTGGCCTTGCAGTTCGCAGTCGCGCCGCGTTTGTGGCTCAGCGGGACGATCTTCGCGCTGGTCTACGCCTATGTGGTGCGCTTCATGTCGATCGCGCTCCAGACCGTCGAATCGGGTCTGGCCCGGATCAGGCGCAGCATGGACGAGGCGGCGCGCAGCCTCGGCATGTCGCCGGCGCAGGTGCTTGCGAGGGTGCATGCGCCCTTGCTTGCGCGCAGCCTGCTGACCGCCGCGCTGCTCGTGTTTGTCGACGTGATGAAGGAACTGCCCGCGACGCTTGCGATGCGGCCGTTCAATTTCGACACCCTTGCCGTGCAGACCTACAACCTGGCGAAGGACGAGCGCCTGGCAGAGGCCTCGATCGCGGCACTCGCGATCGTCGCTGTCGGCTTGATTCCGGTGCTGTTGCTGGCCCGCTCGATGCGCCGCGGCTAGCGCCAGCCGGCGCGGTCGTAGGCGCGTTGCGCTGCGGGCTGGTTGCGCCCGAGAGCGCCGACATTCAGCGCATCGGCCTTGAATCTGCCCAGCGATTCGAGTTCGCGGTTCCCTGTCTTCACGGAGCCGACCGCGGTGAACTCGTTGTTGCCGTCGGCGAAGTAGCGCTGCGCCTCGTCGCTCGCAAGATACTCGAGGAAGCTGATCGCGGCTGCGCGGTTGGGCGCGTGCTTCAGCACCCCGGCGCCCGAGATGTTGATGTGCGTGCCGCGCCCGTCCTGGTCGGGCCACACCATGCCGACGTGCGCGATCGCCGTGCGGTCCTCGGGCTTCGCCGATTTCATCAGGCGCACGTAGTAGTAGGTGTTGGCGAGGCTCAGCGCACATTCGCCCGAGGCGACCGCCTTGATCTGGTCGGTGTCGCCGCCCTTGGGCGAGCGCGCGAAGTTCGCCACCACGCCCTTGGCCCAGGCCTCCGCCTTTGGCTCGCCCAGGTGATCGATCAGCGCACTCATGAGCGACAGGTTGTACATGTTCGATGAAGAACGCATGCAGACCCTGCCCTTCCATTTCGGATCCGCGAGGTCTTCGTAACGGCTGATCTCGCCGGGCTTGATCTTGTCTTTCGCGTACACGATCACGCGCGCACGGGTCGAGAATCCGAACCACAGTCCGTCGGGCTGGTGCAGGTTGGCCGGAATACGCGCGTCGAGCAGCGCCGACTTCACCGGCTGGAACAGGCCCATCTGCTCTGCACGCCAGAGGCGCCCGGCGTCGACGGTGACGAGCACATCGGCCGGACTCGCTGCGCCTTCGTTCTTGATGCGCTCCAGGAGCGCGTCCTCCGGACCCTCGATCCGGTTGATGCGGATGCCGGTCTGCCTGGTGAAGTTCGCATACAGGGCCTCGTCGGTGTTGTAGTGCCGCGACGAGTAGAGGTTCAGGACTTTTTGCTGGGCGCTTGCCGTCTGGCATAGGGCACCGGCGCCTGCGATCAGGACGGCCAGCGCGAGATTTCTTGTGAGAGAGGACATGAAATTTCCTGGAAACAATATTTGGTAACAATAATCATTCTCATTTGAGAAGTCAATGCGCGTCTGTCTGTCGCTAGGCGCGACTACATGCGTATTGCGACGCGCCGGGCACCGTTCCAGCGCCTGGACCAGTAGGCACTGTCCAGCTTTTCTATGCGCACGGTGGCGCCGGTCCTGGGGGCATGCACGAAACGACCATCGCCGAGGTAGATGCCCACGTGGGAAAAAGGCCGGTTCTGGGTGTTGTAGAACACGAGGTCGCCCGGTTTGAGTTCGTCAGCGGGAACCGACTCGCCAATTTGGCTTTGTCCCTGCGTATTGCGCGGCAGGGAAATCCCGTAGCCCTCGTGGAAAACATGCGCGACCAATCCGCTGCAATCGAAACCGGTCCTGGGCGACTGACCGCCATAGCGATAATCGACACCGATCGCGGTCAGCACCTGGAACAGCATTTCCGACTGGTCCGGCGCTGCGCGCTGAGAGCGGTTCAAAGAAGCGGCCTGTGGCGCAGGCGTTTGCGCACGCCCGTGAACGGCGGCGAGCGGCGGGGACCGGTCCTCTACTGGCGCTGTAGTGGTATTGACACCGCCACATCCCACTAGAAAACCAGAAAAAATCAGGCTATACAGCGTATTAGGATGCATAATTCGAGTAATTTAGTCGCACTTTGCCATGAAGTAAAGGCTTCGCCGCGTGTTGCCAGTAAGATCCGTGGCTCGAACCCGCCATGAAACACCTCCTGATCACTGTGACTCTCGTATGCCACGCTGCGCTGACGGCTGCACGGGAGAGCCTGGAAGTCGTCCCCGAGCCTGAGGCGTTGCAGCCCTGAGCGACGATCCGGGGTTCTCCTCGCTCGAACTGATTTTCGGGGAACGGGGTTCGCTGGCCAAGGCGATCCCGGGCTACGCGGTGCGCCGCCAGCAGATCGACCTGGCGCAGCGCATCCTCACGACGATCGAACACACCGGTGTGCTGGTGGCCGAAGCGGGCACGGGTACCGGCAAGACGTTCGCCTATCTCGTGCCGGCGCTGCTCGCCGGCGGCAAGGTGATCATTTCCACCGGCACCAAGAACCTGCAGGACCAGTTGTTCGACCGCGACCTGCCTGCGGTGCGCAACGCGATCGCGGCGGGCAATACCACCGCGCTGCTCAAGGGGCGCTCGAACTATGTGTGCCTTTACCGTCTTGAGCGCGCACGCGGAGAGGCGCGCCTGGCCTCGCGCGAGGAGGCGCTGCAGCTGGCGGCGATCGAGCGCTTCGCGAAGCAGACCACGACCGGAGACCGGGGCGATCTCGCCGAGGTGCCCGAGAATTCGCCGGTCTGGATCCACGCGACCTCGACGCGCGAAAACTGCCTCGGCCAGGAGTGCCCGAACTACAAGGACTGTTTCGTGATCGCGGCACGCAGAAACGCGCTCGCAGCCGATGTCGTGGTCATCAACCATCACCTGTTCTTCGCCGATGTCATGCTGAGGGACGAGGGCCTGGCCGAATTGCTGCCCTCGTGCAACACGGTGATCTTCGACGAGGCGCACCAGCTGCCGGACACCGCGCGGCTGTTCTTCGGCGATACGGTCTCCACCGGACAATTGATTGATCTCGCGCGCGATGCGCGCATCGAGCTGCGCGCCGCGGGCGGCGCGCTCCCGGACCTCGACAAGGCCGCGACCCGTCTGGACAAGCTCGCGCGCGACCTGCGCCTCGTGTTCCGCGACGACAGCGCGCGGTTTGCGTATTCGCAGGCCGTGCGCAATCCGGACTTCCTGCCCGCGGTCGAGTCGCTGTCGGAGGCGCTGAATGCGTTCCGCGCGCTGTTGCAGACACAGGCCGAGCGCACCGATGGCCTGGCAGCCTGCGCGCGCCGGGCGCAGGAGTCGCAGGACAAGGTCCTCCACTGGCTGGATTCGGAGGACCTCGATGCGGTACGCTGGGTCGAAGTGTTTGCCAGCGCGCTGCAGCTGCACACCACGCCGCTGCGCACCGGAGAATTGTTCAGAAAGCAGATGGACGACCATCCGCGCGCCTGGATCCTGGCTTCGGCAACGCTCGCGGTGGGCGAGGAATTCGGCCATTTCACGCGCGAGCTCGGTCTCGAGGAGGCCGCGGCCGTGCGCTGGGAGAGTCCCTTCGATTTCGAGAAGCAGGCGCTCTTCTATGTGCCGAAGAACCTGCCCGAACCCAGTGCGCCGGATTTCACCGAGCGCGTCGTCGAGGCCGCGTATCCGGTGCTGCGCGCGAGCCGGGGCGGGCGTTCCTGCTGTTCACCACCCTGCGCGCCCTGCGCCGCGCCAAGGACATACTCGCCGAGAAACTCGCGCGCGACGAACTCGACTACCCGCTGCTGGTGCAGGGCACGGGCTCGCGCACGCGACCTGCTTGCGCGCTTTCGTCGCCTGGACAATCCGATCCTGCTGGGCAGCCAGTCGTTCTGGGAGGGCGTCGACGTGCGCGGCGACGCGCTGTCGCTGGTGGTGATCGACAAGCTGCCGTTCGCCCCGCCCGACGATCCGGTGCTCGCGGCGCGCATCGACGCGCTGCGCGCGAAGGGCGGCAATCCGTTCATGGAACTCCAGTTGCCGCAGGCGATCCTGCAGTTGAAGCAGGGTGCGGGCCGGCTCATACGCGACGAGACCGATCGCGGCGTGCTGATGGTCTGCGACCCGCGCCTGTACTCCAAGCCCTACGGCCGCACCATCCGCGCAAGCCTGCCGCCGATGCGCGCCACGCGCGAACTCGCCGACGCGGTCGCGTTTTTCGATACCATTCCAACTCTCACTCCTACAGAAGAAGGTGCTGCATGAAAGTCGTGATCACTGGTGGTGGCGGCATGCTCGGGTTCAAGCTCGCCCGCGCGCTGCTCGCGCGCGGCAGTCTGACCGGGACCGATGGCAAGGAAACGGCAATCAGCCGCCTGACCTTGTTCGATACCGCGTTCCCGCCGTCGCTCCCGCAGGATCCGCGGCTGGAAACCATTGCCGGCGACATCTCCGCGCCCGGCGTGCTGGCAAAGGCGCTGACCCCTGATACTCAGTCGGTGTTTCACCTCGCATCGGTGGTGTCGGCGGGCGCGGAAGCCGACTTCGACCTCGGCTGGAAGGTGAACCTCGAGGGCACGCGCACGCTGCTGGAGCTCGCGCGCCGGTGCGCCAGGCCACCGCGCCTGATGTTCACCAGTTCGGTTGCGGCCTTCGGCGGCGACCTGCCCGAGGTGCTCGACGACACGACCACGCCGAATCCGCAGACCTCCTACGGCGCGCAGAAGGTCTGCTGCGAGTACCTGGTCACCGACTACACGCGAAAGGGTTTCATCGACGGACGCAGCCTGCGACTGCCGACCATCGTGGTCCGTCCGGGAAAACCCAACCTCGCCGCGTCCTCGTTTGCGAGCGGCGTGCTGCGGGAACCGCTCAACGGCGTGGTGTCCGAATGCCCGGTGTCCCTCGACACCGGCGTCTGGCTGCTGTCGCCCGGGCGCGCGGTCGAGTCCTTCATCCATGCGCACGAGACCCCGCCCACCCAGTGGGGCATGAGCCGGGCGCTGAACCTCGCCGGGATCACGGTCACCGTGGCGCAGATGATCGAAGCGATGCGGAAAGTTGCAGGCGATGCGGCGGCGAAACGCGTGGTGTACAAGCCCGATGAACGTATCCAGAAAATCGTCGCCGGCTGGCCTTCACGCTTCAGGACGCCGCGCGCCCTGGCGATGGGCTTCAAGGCCGACGCCGACATCGAGAGCGTGATCCGTGCCTACATCGCGGACGAAGGCATCACGCCGGCGTGAACCCGGGCTGTATCGGTATCGATACCGGGACTCCCCGGAGAGCCGCGCCAGGCCTGGAGTTGTTCGAATGAAAGTGTGAAAATTTACCGAGGAAGTCGCCCTGCGCCTTGCGTGGGGCGGCGCCTTCGGCGGATCGAACCTCCGCCCTACTTGCCGGGGTCTGCCTTGGGCTCCGCGTCGTCCTTCTTCTGATAGCCGTCGCCCTTGTAATCCTCCTCGAGCGACCCGCCCTTCATCATGCCTTCCTCCTCCTTCTGCTGCTCCTGCGTCGGCGGGGCCATGCGTTCGGCGCGGACCTGCTCGGCGAGCGTGGTGGGCAGCCACAACGCGATCTGCGGGAACCAGAACACGATCAGAATCGCGATCACCTGGATGAACATGAAGTCAAACATGCCCTTGTAGATCGTGCCGAGGCTCCAGGTCGGCACGACCTGCTTGAGGTAATAGGCCGACATCGCCACGGGAGGCGACAGGTACGCCGTCTGCATGACCACCGCGACCAGTGCGCCAAACCAGACCAGGTCGAATTTGAGCGCGACGATCACCGGGTAGAAGATCGGCAGGAACACCAGGATGATCGCCGGCCACTCGAAAGGCCAGCCGAGCAGGAAGATCAGGAACAGCACCAGCAGCAGCATCATGAACGGGGGCAGCGGCAGGGAAAGCAGCGTGTCGGTGATCCACTGCGCCGAGCCCAGCCGCGAAAAGACTGCGCCGAAGATGTTCGAGGCCACCGCGAGAAACAGCACCATGCTCGAGGTATTCATCGTGCTGATGCAGGCGTTCCTGAGACCTTCGAACGTGAATTTCCGGTACACCACGGCGAGGAAGGTTGCGCCCGCAACGCCGACCGAAGCGGCTTCGGTCGGGGTGGCGATCCCCATCAGGATCGATCCCAGCGTGGACGAGATCAACAGCCCCAGCGGCACCATGCCGACGAGCACTTCCCGCATCACGACCAACAGGGATGCGGGGCGCTCCTCCAGGGGCACCGGCGGCCCGAGCTTCGGGTTGATGAAGCTGCGCACCAGCGTGTAGACGATGTACATCAGGGCCAGCAGGAACCCGGGGCCGAACGCGGCGGCATACAGATCTGCCACCGACACGCCCAGCACCGGCCCCATCACGATCAGCATCACCGATGGCGGGATCAGGATGCCCAGCGTGCCGCCCGCGGCCATCGCTCCCGCGGACATGCGCGCGTCGTAGCCCGACTTGATCATGATCGGCGCCGCCATGATGCCCAGCACCGTCACCGCGGCGCCCACGATGCCGGTGGCCATGGCGAACACGGTCGCGGTCAGGATCACGCCGAGATAAAGCGAGCCGCGCACCGGCGCCAGCAAGTCGCGAAACGCCCGGAACAGGCGCTCCATCAGGCCCGCCTGCTCGGTCAGGAAGCCCATGAAGATGAACAACGGGATTGCCACCAGTTCCTCGGACTTCAGCATCCCGAGCGTCTGCAGGTAGGCGAGGTCGAACACGCTGTCGCCCAGGCCCAGCCAGCCGAACGCAAGCGCGATGATGATGAGCGTGAAGGAGATCGGGAAGCCGGCGAAAATCACGCTGACCATGGCCACCAGCATGACCATGCCCAGTGCCACCTGGCCGCTCATATCTCGCCGCCGGCTTTGTGCTCGAACGCGCGGCCGGTGCGCATCGCGAACCAGCTCTTCAGGATTTCGGAGATGCCCTGGATCATGAGCAGCACCGCGGTCAGCGGCACCACGCCCTTCAGGGGCCAGAGCAACGGCCGCCACGCCGTCTGTTCGCCGCGCTCACCCAGAATGAAGGCCTGCCACGCATCGTCCCAACTCGACCCCAGCAGCAGGATCATGCCCGGGAAGAAGAACAGGATGAAGGCGAAAAAATCGATCTTTCCCTTGGTCCGGTCGGAGAATTTTTCCCACAGCATGTCGGTGCGGATATGCGCACCGCGCAGCAACGCATAGTGCGCACCGAGCATGAACAGGGCGGCGTACAGCATGTAGGACATGTCGTACGCCCAGATGGTCGGTTTGCCGAAAAAGGAGCGCGCCACCACTTCCCAGAACACGGTGATCGCCAGCGGCACGCACAGCCACGCGATGGTCTTACCGGTCCATTCGGTGAACGTGTCGATGCCCTTGATGATCTTGTAGTAAACGGCCGGAAAATCTTCCAGATCTGCCATGCGTTTGTGCCCCTGGGTCACGTATTGCGCAGTCCCACCACCGCCTCGATCTCCACCTTCATGCCGGGAATCGCGAGTTCGCTGATGCCGATCAGCGTGCTCGCCGGACGGGCCGCGCCGAAATACTCCTGCCGGACCGGATTGATCCTGCTGCGGTCGTTCACGTTGGTGAGGTAGACGGTCACCTTCAGCACGTCGGCAAAGGTCGCGCCGGCGGCATCGAGGACGAGCTTCATGTTCTCGAACACCTGGCGCGCCTGTGCAGCCGGATCGTCGCTGACGACCCGCCCCGTTACGTCAAGGGGCGGTATCCCGGAGATGTACAGCGTGTCGTCCCATCGCACGGCATCGCAATAGTGGCTGATGGGCGGCGCGAGGCCCGCAAGCAGGAACTCCTCGCGCCGGCCTCGTGCCGCGGCCTTTCCGGTCACTTCTTCGCCGCCGGCGCACCCTTGCCTTCGGGCCAGTAGTAGTTGGCTGCGAAGGAGTACGGGGGGTGCATGAAGCGCTTGGCCGGCACCACGATCGAGGCCCATTCCTTCTGCGAATCGAGGACTTTCTTGAACACCGGATTCTTGCCTGACTCTTCCGTCACAAAGCCGTCCCAGGCTTTGAGGTAGGCGATGAGGATCTCGGGCGGCGTGCGCAGCACCTTGACGCCGTGCTTTTCCTGCATTTCCTTGAGCGCGTCGGCATTCTGCTTCTGCCAGGCGGCGTACCAGGAGATGCTGGCGTCACGGCTCGCCGACCGGATGATTTCCTGCTGCACGGGGCTGAGGCTCTTCCAGACATCGCCGTTGAAGACGATCTCGCCCATGGTGTTGTTCTCGTGCATGCCCGGCGTGTAGTGGAATTTGTAGACCGTGTGCAGGCCCAGGCGCAAGTCCTCGATGCCGCCGACCCATTCGGCGCAGTCGATCACGCCGCGTTGCGCGGCCGGAAGGATCTCGCCGCCCGGCAGGTTGATCGTCGTCATGCCCATGCGCGTGAAGATCTGCGCGTTGATGCCGGTCTGGCGGCATTTCATGGTCTTGAAATCGGCCAGGCTCTTGATCGGACGCTTGAACCATCCGAATGCCTGCGGGCTGGTCGGATGCCCGGGGATCACGTGCACGTTGAGCTTGAGCGTGTTCTGGTAGAGGTCGTTCCACATCTCCGCGCCGCCGCCGTTCCACATCCAGCTGAGGTAGTCGGAGTGGTCCATGCCGAACGGGCCGCCCGGGGGGCCCGCAAACAGCACGGTGGCGTTGTTCTTGCCGACCCAGTAGTAGGAGATCGAGTGCTCGCCGTCGATGACTTTCTTGGACGTGGCATCGAGAACCTCGAACGGCGGGACCACCTGTCCGGCGGCCATCGCCTCGATCTTGAGCTGCCCGCCCGAGAGCTTCTCGACCCGTTCGGCAAACAGTTTGAAGTGATCCTGTGCGGTGGAACTCGCGGGCCAGCTGGACTGCATCTTCAGGACCTTGGCGGCCGACTGCGCGAATCCGGTTGCGCATACGGACAGCATGGCGGCAGTAGCCGCGAGGGTCACGCTTCGCTTCAGTATGGACATGACATTTCCTGGGCGTTGGATAGGAACTAAGAGAATACGCGGTCAGGTTCACTTCTTGCAAGAACTGCACCCCGGAATTCTGCGAACCATTCCCGCTTGTGCTTTGGCGGCGCAATGCGGATTCCTGCGCGACAATCCCGGGATCGACGAACCGGGAGATGGCATGGACGACGAACAGGAAGCCCGCATCCGTTCGGGCCGCGCGCTGCAGGAATCGATGGGCGACTTCCACGTGATGGAATGGGACGCAGGCAAAGGCGTATTGCGTGCGGCCTTCACCGTGCGGCGCGAGTACTGCCACACCAATGGCACCATCGCGCAGGGCGGGTTCATCACGGCCTGGCTCGACGCAGCCATGGCCCATGCGGTGCTTCACGATTCGGACCACGCCTTCAACGTGGCGAGCCTGGAGATCAAGGTGAGCTTTCTCGAGCGCGTCGGACCCGGCGCAGGTACGGTCATCGGCCGGGTCGTGCGCCGTGGCAAGCGCGTGGCTTTCCTCGAGGGTGAATTGTTCAATGCCGATGGGCGGCTGGCCGCGCAGGCCACCTCCACGGGGATGCTGGTGCCGTACACGGGGAATTGACCCGTCCCGGGATCCGTTGCGTCAGGGATCCTGTTCTTCCCGGGAACCCAGTTTTCCGAGAGACAGGTCAATGCTCATCGCCAGATCGAGATCGGCGTCGTACTCGCGGCGGGATTCGTCACGGGTGAGCACTTCGTAGGCGCGCTCTATCTCGCCAAAGAGCCGCGCCCCTTCAGGATCGATCGATCGACGGTCGGCAAGTTCGGCACCTTTTTCCAGGCACGCAGCTTCGATCTCCGCGCGTGTGGCCGTCCGATTCACGCCCAGCACATCGTACAAGGTGCCGCGATTGGAATCCGCCACGCCTATCCGCCACTTCCCGTTGAATACAGCACCGCCCAACCTGCTTCTCGTAGGTTGGGCGGTTTGCTTTGAGTAAGATGGTGCTCGGCCGGCGCCGAATCAGGCGCGGGCAGGAATTGCGAGTACTGACTACTCACTACTGGCTACCTACTTGTCAATCGCCAAACTCCCGGTTCTGGGTCTTGATAAGAAACTTCGTCAGTCGACGCCGGACTTTGCGGGGGAGTTTGCGGGTGTGGCGATACTGATAAAGCGTCTGATAACACTCCCGGCGGCTCCAGGTCGCCATCTGCACCAAACCAAAGACCACGCCTCCCCCACCCACTGCCAACACGGGATAGACCCACGATGGATAGTCACGGTCGGTGGAGGTATTGACCTGACCGGGACCCGGCGCTGGTTTTTTGGCATCGGCCACCGCTGAAGCCAGTAAGCCCGCAGCCGAAGTGGCACCTCCCACGATGCGGACCGTCGTGCGCCCTGCCGTGTATTTCCGCAGGTACATGTGGATGATGGCGGCAGCGGTGTCGTTGACGCCGTAAGTCGTCACGAAGTCGTCTTGCGACAGCTTGTAGTCTTCCGCTGCCGGCTTCTCTTTCGTTGGCCAGCGCGCCGAGGGATAACCATTGAAGGAAGACGAAGGCATCGGGCTTTGGGCTACCGCCCCTCCTATTAGCACCAGCGATAGTAAGGCAGTCAGTACCGTATGTTTCATCTTGCAAAGCTGCATTACGTTTGGCTTTTGCAGGAAAGGTAAGGGAGGTTGATCTGTGTTGCTTTTCGTTATGATCAGTAACTAATGCGCCTTGCTTTCCCTGCTATCAGGGCGGCTCTACCTTTGCGGCCACTTTAAGCCACTGGCCGCATCGGCCGTCGCGCAACCGCTCTCCCCATGTCTCTGATTGACGAACTGCGCTGGCGCGGGCATGTTTCACGACATGATGCCCGGCACCGAGGAGCACCTGCTGAAGAAGCGCCCATCACCGGCTACATCGGCTTCGACCCCACCGCCGCCTTCCCTGCACATCGGCAACCTGGCCACCATCATGCTGCTGGTGCACCTGCAGCGGGCCGGCCACCGGCCCCTGGCCCTGGTGGGCGGCGCCACCGGCATGATCGGCGACCCCTCGGGCAAATCGGCCGAGCGCAACCTGCTCGATGAAGACGCCCTGCGCCGCAACCAGGCCGGCATTCAGGCCCAGCTGGAGAAGTTCCTCGATTTCTCGACGGCTCGCCAACCGGCGCCAGAGTGGTCAACAACTACGACTGGTTCAAGAACTTCGGCTTCCTGGAGCTTCCTGCGCGAAGTGGGCAAGCACCTGACCGTGAACTACATGATGGCCAAGGACTCGGTGAAGCGCCGCATCGGCGGCAACGAGGACTCGCGGCGCCGACGGCATCAGCTACACCGAGTTCAGCTACCAGCTGCTGCAGGGCTACGATTTCGTGCACCTGTTCAACGAGCTACGGCTGCACCCTGCAAATGGGCGCCTCCGACCAGTGGGGCAACATCACCACCGGCACCGAGCTGATCCGCCGCATGAGGCGGCGAGCGAAGGCAAAGCCTACGCCCTCACCGGCCAGCTCATCACCAAGGCCGACGGCACCAAGTACGGCAAGAGCGAAACCGGCACCGTCTGGCTCGACGGCGCCATGACCAGTCCCCTACCAGTTCTACCAGTTCTTCCTCAACGCCGCCGACGCCGACGTGCCCCGCCTCATCCGGGTGTTCACGCTGCTGCCACAGGCAGAAATTGAAGCCCTGGAAGCCGAGCACGCCCAGGCCCCGCACCTGCGCACTCTGCAGAAGGCCCTGGCCGAAGACGTGACCACCCGCGTGCATTCCCAGGCAGCCTACGAGGCGGCCCTGGCGGCCTCGCAGGTGCTGTTCGGCGGCGGTGAGCTGGCCTCGCTGTCGGAATCGCTCCTGCTCGACGTTTTTGCCGGCGTGCCGCACTTCAGCGTGAGCCGGACGGCACTTGCCTTACCCGCTGCCCAACTGCTGTCCGACGAAACTGCCAACCAGGTCTTCCCCTCGCGCGGCGAAGCCCGCAAGATGATTCAGGGCGGCGGCGTGAGCGTCAACCGGCAGAAAGTGGCTGCGCCCGACCAGCCCGTTGCCGCCGAGTTGCTCCACGGCAAGTACCTGGTAGTGCAGAAAGGCAAGAAACAGTATTACCTGCTGACGGTTGAGTAAGAGCGGCTATCGGAGGCTGCAACCAACCGCTACCTCATGATTCTCTTCAATCTGCTGACGCTCGATGCCCAGCAAGCGCGCGCCGCTACCCAACTGATTTTGACCGAACGGCTAGCGACCGACGTGTTCGTCGATGAGGCCATCGCCAACTACCACCTAGAGGCAACGACCGGTGAGCTCGTCAACCGGCCATTGTATCGGGTGATGTTTCTGACCAAAGCACTGCTGTACCGCGACATCGAGTTGGTCCTCCAAGCCGGATTTCCCGCCAACGACTTCCGTTGTTACGCCACAGCCATCACGCAGGTCAACGACTGCGAAGCTGACCGGGTCCGCCAACTCATCCGCCGGGTATAGCTCCTGCTGCCACACACCCAAAAGCGCCCCACCGGTACTACCGGTGGGGCGCTTTTGGGTGGCGTAGAGGTCTATCAAAACGCCTTCAGGCGCACTACGCCACGCGCGGCCAGCTCAGCCACGGAACGGCACTCGGTATCGGCGGCAGCGCGCAGCAGTAGTTCGGCGCAGGCGCGGGCATCACCGGCGGCGCGGTGGTGGCGCGGCAGATCGATGGCCTTGGCCTGGCAGAGGGTGTTGAGCTTGAAGGTGCCCAGGTCGGTCCACACACGGCGGGCCATCTGCACGGTGCAGGCGTAGCGCAGGCCGACGGGCGCGGGCAGATCGTAGGCTTCCAGCGTGCGCCGCAGCACGCCCATATCGAAGCCGGCATTATGGGCCACCACCACGCAGTCGGTCAGCCAGGGCTGCAGTTCGGGCCAGAGCTCGGCGAACGTGGGCGCGGCGGCCACATCTTCGGGCCGGATGCCGTGGATGCTGATGTTGATGGGCTGAAAGTGCGGGTACTGCGGCGGCTTGATCAGCCACGCTTCCGAGGCAACTACTTTACCGTTCTCGACCCGTGTCAGGCCGATTTCGCAGGCGCTGGAATAGGCCGATGTGGCCGTCTCAAAATCAATAGCGACGAAATGCATCAGAGATAGTGGGAACAGGTTGTTGAAACGAAGGTAATTGCCCGACGGCGCTCCGGTACCTTTGGGCACCACGCCATTCCTGCTGCCCGATGCACGTCAACACCTTTTTCCTGCGCCTCCTCGCCCCCGCATTGGCCCAGCGCCTGCACGGCACCGAAGTGGCCGCGTGCTTCAGCCAGGAAAAAGACGAGCTGGTCCTCGGCTTCGCTCATCTGGCCGAGCAGCGCGAAGTGTGGCTGCGGGCCGTGCTATCGGGCACGCCCACGGCGCTGGGCTTCCCGGCGGAGTTTCGGCGGGCCCGGCAGAATTCTGTCGATCTGTTTCCGGAGCTGCTCGGCCTGACGGTGAACAAAGTGAGCGCCCACTTCGGCGAGCGCAGCCTGCACCTGACGTTTGCCAATCGGTCGGTGCTCGTCCTCAAGCTGCACGGCGCCCGCGCCAACGTGGTGTGGCTACCCGCACCCGACTCGGCTCGGCTCCCGGTGCTGTTTCGGCGGCGGATGCAGGAAGATGCTGCCTTGCCCCCACGGCGCTGGCCGCGCCCGTGGCCGACGAAGTGCTCGCCGCGCTGCCAGTGCCCGCCACGGCCGCCGCCCTCCCCCGCTACTACGGCGACCTGCCCACCCGCTGGCTGCGCGAACGCCATTACGATGCCGCCGATGCTGACGAGAAAACCCGTCTCTGGCAGGAGCTGAACGCCCGCCTACTGCGGCCCGACGGCTTTCTGCTGATCGAACTGGATGGCAAGCAGCGGCTCTCGCTCCTACCGCTGGGCACCGTCACCGACACCTTCGCCGATCCGCTGGTTGCCGCCGAGGAGTTTCTGCGCCGATTCCGCTCGACCAACGCTTTCGCTGATCTCTACGCCAAAGCCCACCGCTACCTCACGCGCCAGCAGGAAGGAGCGCTCCACGCCACTGAGGAAATCACCCGCCGGCTGCGGCAGTTGGAGACCGATTCGTCGTACAGCCAGACCGCCGACATCATCATGGCCAACCTGACGCAGATACCCGTCGGCGCCACCGAAGTCGAGCTCTACGACTTTTACCGCGATCAGCCCCGCCTGATCCGGCTCAAAAGCGGCCTCACGCCGCAGCGCGTAGCCGAGAACCTTTACCGCAAGTCGAAAAACCAACAGCTCGAAACCCGCCTGCTGCGCGAGCGCCTCGCCCGCCACGAGGCCGACGCCCTGCGCACGATGGAGCAGTTGCCCGCCCTCGAAGCCCTGGCCACCGGGGCCGAATTCCGCCTGCTCCGCACCTGGCTCAAGGAGCAAAACCTGACGGAGGCGATCACGCAGACCAAAGCCGAAGCGGCCCTGCCCGCGACGCCTTTCAAGGTGTTCGAAGCCACGGCTTCCGCATTCTGGTGGGCCGCAACGCCGGCCAACAACGACCTGCTCACCCAGCGCTACGCCCACAAAGACGACCTCTGGCTCCACGCCAAGGACGTAACCGGGTCGCACGTGGTGATCAGGCAGCGGCCGGGCCAGCCGGTGCCGCGTCCCGTCATGGAGCGGGCGGCGCCAGCTGGCGGCGTGGTACTCGCGCCGCCAGAACGATTCGCTCTGCCCGGTTACGTACGCCCAAAAAGTACGTGCGCAAGCCCGGGCGCCGCCGCCCGGCCAGGTGGCCGTCGAACGCGAGAAAGGTGCTGCTGGTGGTGCCGGCCAACCCGTTTGAGCGGGAGTAACAACGCCAACAAAAAAGCGCTGACGGCCAAGCCTCAGCGCTTCATCTAGAGTGCGCGCGGGGAGATTCGAACTCCCACACCCGAAGGCACCACCCCCTCAAGATGGCGTGTCTACCAGTTTCACCACGTGCGCGCTAAGGCACCCCGTTGGCGCCTTTCGTGCCGCAAAAGTAGTAGGCACAACTTTCCCGGCCAAACATTCCGCCAAGATTGCCACCTTCGCAGTCGAAATCCTCACTTTTCTTCAGTTGTCCTTCGCTATGCGGTACCAACCTCTCGGCCGTTCCGGTCTGCGCGTTTCCGAACTCTGCCTCGGCACTATGACCTTCGGCGAAGAATGGCGGGGTGCCCGCACCGCCGAAAGTCACCGCATCTTTGATACCTACGCCACCGCCGGCGGCAACTTCATCGACACCGCCAACCGCTACACCGAAGGCACTTCGGAAAAGATCGTCGGCGAGTGCGTCCGGCAGAACGGGCGCGAGCGCTTCGTCGTCGCCACCAAATACTCGCTCCGCACGGGTCCCAAGGGGCAGGTGCTCGATGGTG
>CAWJNP010000044.1:0-14780 GCA_963844255.1 uncultured beta proteobacterium | reverse complement strand
TGTCTATGTCTGACTTGCTTGGTTCAGTTACATGCTGCTGTGGCTGCACAAGACGGAGTCTGGCGTGTACGGGACCCATATCGCATTTCGCGCCGCCGATCGCGCCGCCGTCGACCGGTTCCATGCTGCCGGACTGGCGTCGGGCGGCAGGGATCACGGTCTCCCGGGCCTGCGCGCCGACTACGGCGCGGGCTATTACGCTTGCTTTCTTCTCGACCCGGACGGCAACAACGTCGAAGCGGTCACTTTCAACCAGGAGTGAAAGCGTGGCTCGCATCTACAGGGAAATTTTGATCTCTGCTCGTTCGGCGGACGTCTGGGACGCAGTGCGCGACATCGGCGCGATTCACAGCCGGCTTGCGCCCGGCTTCGTCGTGAACACGGCGCTCGAAGACGGGGCACGCACGGTGAGTTTCTGCAATGGCATGGTAGTGCGTGAGTTGATTGTCGAATTGAACGATACGGACAGACGACTCGTCTGGTCAGCGCGCAGTGAACGACTGTCCCACCACAACGCGTCGATGCAGGTACTCGCCGATGGCGCAGACGGGACGCGAGCGGTCTGGATCGCCGACGTCCTTCCGAATGCACTGGAACCTGTGATCGCAGCAATGATCGAGCAGGGTCTGGCGGCTATGAAGCGGACGCTCGAGCACCAAGACGCGCTCGGCTAGCGGGCAGGCGCTGCGCCGCGCCGAAATCGGCTAGGATGATCCATGCAAATCGAATCCGCGCCACAAAGACTAGCCGCCGCTTCGCCCGAGGATCCGCGCGAACAGTTTCTTGCGCTGCTCTCTCAATCGCTGCAGGACAACTCCTTCTCCCGGCTGGTACTGGCCAAGTATCACGGCCCGGAGACCGGCCTTCTCCGGGTCATCGCCCGACGGCTGACGGTCCGCGGCAAGCCGCACCTGTCGTTCGTGTACCGCTACAAGACACGGGACGTGACGAAAAACGTGCCGCTCGGAACCGGCGTGGAAGCCATCGGCGAGGAAATAGGCCGTGCATTCGAGAATGCACACCTCCTCACGACGACGCAGGACATCCAGCTCGCGGTCAGCCGCAAGGGAAAGGCGAGTCTGCGCATCGGACGCACGGAAACCACGACGGCACCGTCCGACACTCACGACCGCGAAAAGCACCGCTTCCTCGACCTCGATCGGCCTTTTCTCTCTGCACTCGGCGTGACCGACGCACAGCACCGGCTCGTTCCGGCGATGGCGCGCAAGTGGAAGCAGATCAACAAGTTCATCGAGGTTCTCGATCACGCATTCAGCGTCTCGCCACTCAAGGATTCGGAAAGGATACGGGTGGTGGATTTTGGTTCCGGTAAGGGCTATCTCACCTTTGCGGTTGAGGACTATCTGCGCAATACCCTCGGGCGTGATGCAAATGTGACCGGCGTTGAACTGCGCGAAGATCTGGTGACTCTCTGTGGCTCGGCAGCAAAGGAGCTGGGGATCGCTGCGCTCTCGTTCGAGCAGGGCGATATCGCCAGCCGTCCGGACGAGTCCATCGACATCATGATCGCGCTGCATGCCTGCGATACGGCGACCGATCACGCGATCCACAAAGGCATCCGTGCAGGCGCCTCGATCATCCTTTGCGCGCCCTGCTGCCACAAGGAACTGCGACCGCAGATGAAGAGTCCGCCGCTGTTGCGTCCGATGCTCCAGTACGGTATTCACCTCGGACAGGAAGCCGAGATGCTCACCGACGGCCTGCGCGCGCTGCTGCTTGATGCAGAAGGCTACGACACCAAAGTGTTTGAATTCGTGTCGCTCGAGCACACCAGCAAGAACAAGATGATTCTCGCGGTCAGACGCACCCAGCCCGCCGGACGCGAAGCGGTCCGCGCGCAGATTCGTGAGATCAAGAACTTCTACGGTATCGAGTCGCAGTGTCTTGAGGCGCTGCTCGCCGCCGATGTCGGTTAGGCACTGAACGCCCGGAAGGGCCCCGGGCGCAGGTCGTCGCGCCGTACGAGAAAATCGACCTCTGCACCCCCATTGCGGGGATCCAGGCTGATTTCGGCCATGATCGGCTCCGTTGTTTGATTTCCAACATCTTAGCGGAGCGCGCCGGCGGCGGATCGGGTCGATATCCAGCCTGCGGCAAGGCTTCGGTACCGCGAAGGCCACTTTGGGCTATTCTTTGGGCTGTATCTCCCGAATGTTCGACCCTACCTTGAGGAGTATGTCGCATTGGCCAAGCCAAATTTCCAGTATGAGAAACGCCAGAAAGAATTAGCCAAGAAGAAAAAGCAGGAGGAGAAGCGGCTGAAGAAGCTTGCCGCAAAAGCCGCGGGCGAACCGGGTGAGGCGACAGATGAGGCCCCCGAAACGGACGCAAGCGACACCGGATCCGCGGAGCAGAAATAAAATAGCCCGGCGTGCCGGGCTATCTTTTTACCACCACTCGCGGCTTGCGTTGCCGCGCGGCGCACCGCATCCCGGTGTCTAGCCGGAGTACGCCACCACTTTCTGCGTCTGCTGACCAAGCCCCTGGATCCCGAGCTTCATCACGTCGCCGGGCTTCAGGAACACCGGGTTCGGCTTGATACCCATGCCTACGCCGGGCGGCGTTCCCGTGGTGATGATGTCGCCGGGCAACAGCGTCATGTACTGGCTGACGTATGAAACCAGATGGGCGCAGTCGAAGATCATGGTGCGCGTGTTGCCGGACTGCATGCGCTTGCCGTTGAGATCCAGCCACATGTCCAGAGTCTGCGGATCGCTGATTTCATCGGTGGTCACGAGCCACGGGCCGATCGGCCCGAACGAGTCATAGCCCTTGCCCTTGTCCCACTGCGAGGACTGCAGCTGAAACGCGCGCTCGGAAACGTCGTTCACGACGCAATAGCCGGCGACGTGCTGAAGTGCCTTGTCTTTGGTGACGTGCTGCGCTTTCGTACCGATCACGATGCCGAGTTCGCATTCCCAGTCGAGCTTGGTGGATGCTGGCGGCTGAATCACGTCGTCGTCCGGCCCGCTGATACAGGTCGTCGCCTTGCTGAAGATGATTGGCTCGGAAGGAATCGCCATCCCCGCTTCCTTGGCGTGGTCCGAGTAGTTCAAGCCGATGGCCACGAATTTTCCGATGCCGACATAGGGCACCCCCATGCGCGGATTGCCTGTGACCACCGGCAGGCTCTCGGGCTTGATGCGCGCCAGATTCTTCAAGCCGCGCGGCGAGATTTCGTTCGGCCCGATATTGCCGACCACCTTTGACAGGTCGCGCAGTTTGCCGTCCGCATCGATCATGCCCGGCTTCTCGAACCCGTTCTTTCCATAGCGACACAACTTCATTGCTTTTTCTCCCTTAGATGGTCATACCGCCGTCGACCGAGTACATGTTGCCTGTGGCGAATTTCGACTCGTCCGATGCGAGGAACACGAGAATACCCGTAATGTCATGAACCGTTCCCAATCGCCCCATCGGCTGGCGGGCGATGAAATCCTTTTTTGCCTGTACCGGATCGGCAAAGGCATTGATCCGATCGTGCAAAGACGGCGTATCCACCGTGCCCGGACCAATCGCGTTGCAGCGTATGCCCTGCTTGACGTAGTCGGCAGCAATCGCCTTGGTCAGCCCGATCACCGCCGCCTTCGACGCGCCATAGACGAATCGGTTGGGCAGTCCTTTTACGCTGGACGCGATAGAGGACATGTTGATGATCGAGCCGCCGCCATTTGCAAGCATCGCGGGCAGGAACGCGCGGCAGGTGTAGTACATCGATCGCACGTTCAGGTTGAAGCTGAATTCCCAGTCCTTGGGAGTGCAGTCGAAGATCGTGCCCTGGTGCACATAGCCGGCGCAGTTGAACAGGATATCGACAGGTCCGATGTCCTTCGCCGCGGCATTGACGGCGGCTTCATCCATGACGTCCAGAACCCGGGTGCGGATGCCGATCCGGCCTTCGAGGCTAGCGATGGTTTTTGCGTTTACGTCGGTTGCCCAGACCGTAGCGCCCTCATTTGCGAACGCTTCGGCCGTCGCGCGCCCGATGCCCTGTCCGGCTGCGGTAATCACCGCCACCTTGCCTGCGAGTCTGCCTGTCAATCTGTTCTCCGAGCCGGTTGATTTCAGGGAGGGCGGATTATAGCAACGGCGCCACCTACGCTGCGCTGCTGCGATGCACCACGTCGAGTCGCAGCGCCCGTACCAACTTGCACGAAGTAGAATCAACGATACACGCGCTGCGCCACGCATCGCGAACCGAATAAAAAGGGAGCGACCGGGCAATGAATCAACTCGATTTCAAGGGCCGCACTGCAGTCGTTACCGGCGGAATGCAGGGCATCGGTGCAGCGATCGTCAGACGGCTGGAGGCCTCGGGCGCGAAGGTGCGGGTCTGGGACCTGGACGCTCCGGTCAAAGTTGACGTTGCCGAACCGGGTTCGGTTGAACGCGCCGTCGCCAGGACGCTGACCGACCTCGGACGTATCGACGTCCTTGTAAACAATGCCGGCATCGCCGGCATGAACAAACCAACCGTGGATTACCCGGTCGAGGAGTGGCTGAAAGTGATGGCAGTCAACCTCACGAGTCAGTTCCTGTGCTGCCGAGCCGTCGCGCCGCACATGGTCGCCGCCAAGTACGGGCGGATCGTGAACATTGCCTCCGTGGCCGGCAAGGAGGGCAATCCGAATGCAGTCGCCTATTCGGCATCCAAGGCCGGTGTGATCTCTCTGACCAAGTCGCTGGGCAAGGAACTCGCGCAGACCGGCGTGCTGGTCAACTGCGTGACGCCGGCGGCAGCGAAAACGGCGATCTTCGACCAGATGACGGAGGAGCACATCAATTACATGCTCTCCAAGATTCCAATGAACCGCTTTGTGCAGGTGGATGAAATCGCCGCTCTTGTTGGCTGGCTGGCTTCGGAGGACTGCTCGTTTTCCACGGGCGCGGTGTTCGACATTTCCGGTGGCAGAGCCACCTATTGATCAAGGGGAGTATGAAAATGACACGCATTGGCAAGTTTTTCGTTGCAGTGGCGCTGGTTGCTGCATTCGCCGCCCCATCGGCGACGTTCGCCCAGCAGAAGCTCAAGTTCGCGCACGTCTACGAAGTGTCCGAGCCGTACCACAAATGGGCGGTGTGGGCCGCGGGCGAGATTCCGAAGCGCACGGCGAACCGGTACACGATGGATGTTTTTCCCGCCTCATCGCTGGGCAAGGAGACCGACATCAACCAGTCACTGTCGCTGGGAACGATCGACGTCATATACACCGGCCAGGCGTTCGCGGCGCGAACCTATCCGCCGCTGGCCATAGGCGGGGCGCCCTATATGTTCCGGGACTTCGACCACTGGAAGAAATACTCGGAGAGCAAGGTCCTGTCCGACCTGGCCGACGGCTACTTCAAGAAAGGCGGTAACAAGCCGATCGCCTTTACCTACTACGGCGTTCGTCACACCACGGCGAACAAGGCGATCATGAAACCCGAGGACATGAAAGGCCTGAAATTGCGCGTCCCGGATGCGCCGCTTTATGTCATGTACCCGAAAGTCGTCGGTGCGAACGCAACGCCAATTGCATTTGCCGAGGTGTACCTTGCGTTGCAGAACAAGACCGTGGATGCGCAGGAAAATCCGCTGCCCACCATCGAAGCCAAGAAATTCTACGAGGTGCAGTCACACATCAACCTCACCGGGCACATTACCGAAATGCTGCTCACAATCGTGGGCGGGCCGCTGTGGACCAAGCTTTCGGAGGCGGACAAGAAGGTCTTTGAGGAGCTGTTCCGCGAAGCGGCTGCCAAGGCAACCGGTGAAATTGCCGCATCGGAGGCCAAGCTGGTCGACGACTTCACCACCAAATACCACAAGACCGTCATCAAATCCGATCGAGCCGCATTCAAGGCTGTGTTCGCCAAGTTCCATCTCGGGCCGGATGCCACCTGGGACAAGGCACTGTACGACCGGCTGCAGGCAATCAAGTAAGGCGCACGAGTCCCAGGCTGGAGCCGGCGGCATTTTTCGAGCCGGCTCCTCTCCGCTGTGTCGGCCCGGTGCCGGTGCCCCGGCAGCTCGCGTAGTGACGCTTCCCCAGAACCGATTCTGAACTGAACCGCGTGGAGCACGAATGTCCATACACGCACCGGATGTTTCCAGCGAGATAGAGCATGTGCTTGGTGCCGACGGGGAGTTCCACGTCATCGACGAGCCCGTGGATGTGTCGGTATATGCGTGGGAGGACTGGGTGGCATTCGCCTTCTTCTGGCTCCTCGCATTTACCGTGTTCAATCAGTTCTTCACCCGCTATGCGCTCAACAACTCCGCATCGTGGACTGAGGAAATAGCCCGGTACCTGCTCATCTGCGTGGTTTTCATCGGTGCGTCGATGTCCGTGCGCAAGAACACCCACGTCCATGTCGACATTTTTTACCGCTTCATGCCCGCCATGCTCGGGCGCGTCCTCTCGACCCTCGTCGATCTGGTGCGGGTACTGTTTTTCGGCTACGCGACCTATCTTACGTATCTGCTGATCGGGAAGATCGGAAAGCAGCAAATGGCAATCATCGACTGGCCGATCGGACTCGTATACGGCGCAGTGATGTTCGGCTTTGTGCTGATGTTCTACAGGGCGGTATCGGGTTCGGTGAGGCACTGGCGGCAGGGATATAGCGTGCTCGAGCGGTCGGAAGCGGCCGGGAGCGACCGGGCATGACCGCCGCACTGCTCCTGTCGTTTCTGGTGCTGATGTGTCTGGGCGTGCCGGTAGCGCTTGCGATGGCCGCCTCATCGCTCCTCTACGTAATGATCTCCGGCACCATTCCCGACTTTGTGGTGATCCATCGCATGGTCAACGGCATCGACAGCTTCCCGCTGCTGGCCGTGCCTTTCTTCATCATGGCTGGAAACCTGATGAACTCGGCGGGCATTACCAACCGCATCTACAATTTCGCGCTTGCGCTCGTCGGTTGGCTGAAGGGCGGCCTGGGCCACGTCAATGTCGTCGGCTCCGTCATCTTTGCCGGCATGTCCGGTACGGCGATCGCCGACGCTGCGGGCCTCGGAACGATCGAGATCAAGGCGATGAAGGACCACGGCTATCCCACGGAGTTTGCGGTCGGGGTAACGGCTGCATCGGCTACGCTCGGGCCGATCATTCCGCCGTCCCTGCCGTTTGTGATTTACGCGATGTTTGCCAATGTGTCCGTCGGTCAGTTGTTTCTTGCGGGAATCATCCCCGGCGCCGTAATGACGATCCTCATGATGCTGACCGTAGCGTATTTCGCCCACAAGAACAGCTGGGGGCGCGATGCACCGTTCAGCTTGTCGAAGATCGGCAAAGCGCTGCTCGAACTGGTTGTCGTCGCCGTATTCCCGATTGCGATCTGGGCCGCAACCCGTTCCGGCACAGAGCCGAGCATGACGTTCTTCGTGGCGCTGGCCCTGCTGCTCGCCGCAGACCGGTATTTCCGATTCAACGCGGTGCTGCCGATCATGACCCCGGTCCTGCTGATCGGCGGCATGACGACCGGCATCTTCACCGCGACTGAAGGAGCGATCGCCGCATGCGTCTGGGCGATTTTCCTGGGTCTGGTGTGGTACCGGACGCTTGACTGGAAGATGCTGGTGAAAGTATCGATGGATACAATCGAGACTACGGCGACGGTGCTGCTGATCGTCGCGGCCGCATCGATTTTCGGCTGGCTGCTCACTGTCACACGTGTCACCGACTCGGTCGCGGCAATGGTCCTGTCCTATACCAGCAACCCCGCGATGTTCCTGCTGCTGGCCAATTTGCTGATGCTGTTCGTGGGTTGCTTCCTGGAGCCCACGGCGGCGATCACGATTCTGGTGCCCATACTCCTGCCGATCTGCCACAAACTGGGGATCGATCCGGTCCATTTCGGACTCGTGATGGTGCTCAATCTGATGATCGGCCTGCTGCATCCACCCATGGGGATGGTCCTGTTCGTACTGGCGCGGGTCGCCAAGCTTTCCATGGAAAGAACGACAATCGCCATTCTCCCGTGGCTGATCCCGCTCCTGCTGAGTCTCGGACTGATCACCTACGTGCCAAGCATTTCGCTCTGGCTTCCACGCCAGTTCTTCTGAGCCGGCGCATCACCCCACGACACGTCCGGCGAACGTTAAACTGACGGCATCAAAACAGCTGCGGCCCGAATCAGAGTCCGATCCGGCATCGCAGGTTCCGTAGACTTCACTGGATACAAAGGAGTCCGCATGCTCCAGGCAGCCGATCTGACCATCCGTCTCAATCCGGCCGACGACGTCGTCATCGCACGGGTGGAGATTCCCGCCGGTACGGTCCTCGTCAGGGAGAACAACGTCCGCGTCACCTCGAGCGTCCCGCCAGGCCACAAAATCGCCGCGCGCGGCGTCGCAAAGGGTGCGCCAGTCAGGCGCTACGACCAGATCATCGGTTTTGCTTCGTGCGACATTGCCGCGGGCGAGCACATACACGTCCACAACCTCGAAATGGGGGATTTCCAGCGGGACTACGCTTTCTGTGTGGATCAGAAGCCGACCCAGTTCGTCCAGCCGGCCGCAACGTTTCAGGGTATCGTACGCGCCGACGGGCGGGTGGCAACCCGCAACTACATCGGCATCCTGACCAGCGTGAACTGTTCCGCCACGGTCGCGCGCATGGTCGCCGACCACTTCAGGAATCGCCTGCAGGACTATCCGAACGTCGACGGGGTGGTTGCGCTGACGCACAAATCCGGCTGTGGGATGGCCTCCGAGGGTGAGGCGATGGATCTGCTGCGACGGACCATGGCCGGCTACGCGCGGCATCCGAACTTCAGTGCGGTACAGGTGGTCGGACTGGGCTGTGAAGCCAACCAGATCGGCAGTTTCGTTTCTACCCAGGCGCTGAAGCGCGGAGCCCAATTCTCCACGTACACCATCCAGGGCAAGGGCGGCACGATGAAGGCGGTGCGCGAAGGGATTGCACGCGTCGAGGCCGCATTGCCCGAGGCCAACAAGGCGGTGCGCCAGCCGGTGCCTGCAAGCCACCTGACGCTTGGCCTGCAGTGCGGCGGCTCGGATGGCTATTCCGGCATCAGCGCCAATCCCGCACTCGGTGCAGCGGTCGACATGCTTGTGCGCCATGGCGGCAGCGCGATCCTGTCCGAGACACCCGAGATCTACGGTGCGGAACACCTTCTGACACGGCGTGCAGTAAGTCGCGAGATCGGTGAAAAGCTGATCCGGCGGATACGCTGGTGGGAGGAATACACCCGACGCAACGGGAACGAGATGAACAACAATCCCTCGCCGGGCAACAAGGCCGGCGGACTGACCACGATCCTGGAGAAATCCCTTGGCGCCGTGGCCAAGGGCGGCACCACCAATCTCGTCGACGTCCTCGAATACGCGCAGGCAGTCGCCGTGAAAGGCTTCAACTACATGGACACACCCGGTTACGACCCGGTCTCGGCCACGGGGCAGGTGGCGGGCGGCGCCAACATGATCCTGTTCACGACCGGCCGGGGCTCGGCCTATGGCTGCAAGCCCGCACCTTCCCTCAAGCTCGCGACCAACAGCGCGCTGTATGCTCACCAAGAGGAGGACATGGACCTCAACTGCGGCACGGTCGTCGACGGCAAGGAATCGATCGAGGCCGCCGGCAAGCGTATATTCGACCTGATCCTCGAAACCGCCTCGGGAAAGAAGTCGAAGAGCGAAAACTGGGGCTATGGCGAAGACGAATTTGCACCGTGGGTCCTCGGCGCAACCATGTAATCAACAGAGAAAATCATGTCTACCTTCGGCTTTCGCATACTTCCGTCACCACCCAGGGCCGCAGCACACCTGCTCCGGGCATTTGCGACACTGCCCACATCAAACATCAGCGACAACATGCTGCGCCACTACGGTACGGCCGCGCGCCTGCGTCCGTTCCATCGCGAAGGCAAGCTGGTCGGCACGGCCTTCACGGTAAAAACCAGGCCGGGCGACAACCTGCTTACGCACAAGGCAATCGACATGGCTGCACCCGGAGACGTCATCCTGGTGGACGCAGGCGGTGCGCTCGACCACGCGATCATCGGCGAGATCATGTCCTCGCATGCGCGAAAGCGCGGCATTGCCGGCATGATCATCGACGGTGCGATCCGCGATCTGGATGCGATTTCCGCGGGCGATTTTCCGGTCTATGCCTGCGGTGTCACCCACCGGGGTCCCTACAAGGACGGGCCAGGTGAGATCAACGTCACGGTGTCGATTGCCGGGATGATCGTGAACCCGGGCGACATCATCGTGGGCGACGCGGACGGTGTGGTCGCGATTCCGCAGGCGGACGCCGAACGAATCATTGCGTTGACCGTCGCGCAGAAGGAAAAGGAAGAGGCGGCACTGGCGGCGATCGCCCGCGGCGATATTGACCGCAGCTGGGTCGACAAGCTGTTGCTGGACAAAGGATGCGCCCTGCCCTGACGGTCGAGGGCGCTTGGGTTACACCGCCACCCTCTCCAAAGGAGGAGCCTTCATGACACATGGAAAAACCGGTCTGCACTCGCTCACTTTCGCGCTCGCAATGTTAATGGCTCTCCCGTGCCTAGCGGCACCGAAGAAAGTGCAGGCGCCGGGCGGTGCACTCGCCTACCATCGGGATTCGGGCAGCTTCGGCTTCTCGGTAGACGCCGCGACGCCGCGGATCGCAAAGGAGCAGGCACTTGCCCAGTGTGGCCACCCGAAATGCGAAGTAGTCGGAAGCCTGCGCAACGACTGTGGCGCGATCGCCAACGGTCCGAAACGCTTTTACGTGACGCGCGGAGTCACCCGCCAGGAAGCCGAAGCCAAAGCGCTCCGACTCTGCGGCGAACACTGCACGATTGCCGGGTGGGCGTGCATGCGCTGAACGCAAGCGCGATTGCGGAGTCTCGTGCGGGCTGAACTGCAGCGTACGAATGGTCAAGTTAAAAAGTTGAAAGAATTCTTCAGCAATTGCAAGAAGCGATGGACGGCAGGTGCTCCGCTTTGGTCAAATTCGCACCTGAATGCCGAATATCATGCGATTCCCAATTTCACTCCTCTTCTGCTGCCTGCTGGTGCAGCCTGCCGCGTTTGCCGGCGTACGGGCGGCTGATGATTCAGCGCACGCAACCCGGGCCTGCGTGGCCATGACCGTTACCGCCAGCGATATCGCGAGTTTTGGCGACCGCGGCCGGCAGCAATACCGCATCCGCTTTGAAAACCGCTGCGACACGGTGCGCATCGTGTACTGGTGTGCGGAGAATCCATCGAAGACGCTGACAACCAATTCGCCCTGCGTGCAGGCCGGCGCGCCGGGCGGCATCGCCGCCCCCCTCTACGCCGTGGTGAGGCAACGGGAATTTCAGTGGACCTTTCCGCCGGGCACCCGTATCCGGTACGTGGACTGCAGCGATTCGGCCTATCCGACCAGCGATTTTCGCTGCCGACCCGCGGTGTCTCAGCGCTGAGTCGTCGGCCGGGCGTGGGACAATGCTCGGTTCATGCTGACGCAATTCCTACACGCGCATCTGCCTGAGATTGCGCTCGCGGCCGCGCTGGCCTGGGGCAGCGGGCTGCGGCTGTATGCCGTACTGTTCCTTCTCGGCCTGTCGGGTCAGACAGGCTGGCTCGAGCTGCCACCGCATCTGGCAATCCTCGCACAGCCGCCGGTGCTGTTCGCCAGCGGTTTCATGACGCTCGTGGAGTTCGGTGCCGACAAGCTTCCATGGCTGGACAGCGCGTGGGATGCGATCCACACGTTCATCCGCGTACCGGCCGGCGCCGCGCTCGCGGCAGCGGTGTTCGGTTTCAGCGATTTGTCGGTTGCGACAGCCTCAGCCATTCTCGGCGGGACAATTGCCGCCGGAGCCCATTTTACGAAGGCCGGCACGCGGGCCTCGATCAATGCGTCTCCGGAACCCTTCAGCAACTGGCTTGCGTCCTTTTCGGAGGATCTGCTGGTCCCTGCGGGACTCTGGCTCTCGGTCGTCCATCCTTTCGCCTTCCTGGTAGCGCTGGCACTGTTTGCAATTGTCGCCGCACTCCTGCTGCGCGCAATCGTTCGAGGCCTGGCGAGCCTGCTGCACAGCCTGAAAACCCGCAAACGGTGAGAGAGAATAGACTGGGAATATGTCATCCAGCGGATCACGTGTGCCACGCTTCTTCATCGAGTCGACACTCGCACTGGGTTCTCGCCTCGTGCTCCCGCCCGAGGCGAGTCACCATGCGCTCCGCGTACTTCGACTCCGCGAAGGGGACCGTGTAACGCTCTTCAATGGTGCAGGTGGTGAGAGCGCCGCCCGGATCGTAGGGCAGTCGCGCGACGCGTTTGAGGTCGAGATCGATCAATTCACGCCTGTCGAGCGGGAGTCACCGCTAGCGATAACTCTGGCGCAGGGCATCTCGGCCGGCGACCGCATGGACCTTACGATTCAAAAGGCAGTCGAGCTTGGCGTGGCTGCGATACAACCTCTGATGGCAGAGCGCTCGGTGGTGCGTCTGAAAGGAGACCGCGGTGCATCCCGGCGCCAGCACTGGGAGCGGATCGTCGTGGCCTCCTGCGAGCAGTGCGGACGAAATCGCGTACCTCCGGTATCGTCCGCACTGTCGACAACGGACTATCACGCGCCGAAAGATGCACTGAAACTGCTGCTTTCTCCCGGTGCGCACGCGGGACTGCGCAGCGTGATCGGCTCTGAACGCAAGCCGGTGGTGCTGGCCGTCGGGCCGGAAGCCGGTTTCAGTCCGCGCGAGGAAGCATTCCTTGTAGCACAGGGTTTTGTGACAGTACATCTGGGTCCGCGGGTGCTGCGCACTGAAACCGCAGGGCCGGCAGCACTAGCGGTACTCAGTGCCCTGGCAGGCGACGGCTGACCGCATGACTAACTCGATCTGTCCATGACCCGCGCAAAGAAGGGTTCTCCACGCACTCCCAAGGCACCTGCTGGCAGGGTGCGCATTCGCGATCCTCAGCGGACCCGGGAGAAGATACTGAAGGTCGCGACTCAGGAGTTCGCACTGCTCGGCTACGACGGTGCGCGGATTGACGGCATTGTCGCGCGCTGCGGCATCAGCAAGAACCTCCTCTATCACTACTATACGAGCAAGGAAGATCTGTTCGTCAGAGTCATGGAGCGCGCCTACGCTGCGATGCGTGCCCGCCAGAGCGATGTCACAATGCTCGGACACGATCCTGTGGCCGACATGCGCGCGTTGATCGTGCACATGGTCGAGCATTTCGCCGAGCAACCCGAATTCATCGCCCTGCTCGCGACTGAAAACATTCACAAGGCCCGGCACATACGCCAGTCGGCCGTCATTCGGGGCATGTACAACCCGCTCAAGGCAACCATGCAAAGAGTGTTGCGCGAAGGGCAGGCTCAGGGCGTATTCCGACCTGACGTGGACTGGGTCGATCTCTACATCTCGATTTCGGGAATGGCCTCGTACTTCGTATCCAACCGATACACCCTGTCGTACGTGCTCGGGGTCGACCTGTCGAAGCCGAGCCGTGTGGCCCAGCGGGTCGCGCATGTGCCGGAAATGGTGCTGGCCTATCTCTGCGCGCGGCCTGGAAACACCACAAGGCGCACGCGGCGGCGCTAGCGGGTTACTGCGACCTTTGTACCGGCCACGGAAAGAACCGCCGCAACGATTCCCTGATACCCGGTGCAGCGGCAGATCACGGCCGACATCGCATCGCGCACCTCTTCTTCCGTCGGCGACGGATTGACGTTCAGGAAGTCAATCGCGGTAATCAGCATCCCCGGCGTGCAGAAACCGCACTGCAAGCCGTGAAATTTTCGGAACGCCTCCTGCAGCGGATGCAAAACGGCGCCGTCGGCGAGACCCTCGACCGTAGTCAGTTCGGCCCCATCGGCCTGAACCGCGAGCGTAGTGCAGGAGCGTGCGGCCTCGCCGTTGAACAGAATTGTGCATGCTCCGCAGATCCCATGTTCGCATCCGGCATGCGTCCCGGTCAGCGTCAGGTCTTCGCGCAGGAAGTCGACCAGCAATTTTCGCGGCTCGCAGCGACCCTCGCGCGGCTCGCCATTGACGGTCACTCGAATATGGACAAGGTCGGTCAAGGCGTTCTCCAATGGCGCATCAATGTGCAACTGCCTCACCGCCGACGGCACGCGCCAGAGCGCGCTGCACGAGTACGCCAACCAGATGTCGGCGATAGTCTGCGGAAGCGTTCGGGTCCGAGAGGGGGTCAACTTCCCCGGCGGCATGCGCCGCAGCAGCCTGGATCGCGGCTGCATTGATCCCATTCCGCACCAGTGCCTGCTCCGCGCCACGCAGGCGCACCGGTGCGCCGCCGATGCCACATGCAACGATGCGCGCGCCGGTGCAGCGACCGCCGTTGCGATGCACGACCGCAGCGATGCCGACGATCGCGAAGTCGCCCTTGCGCCTTGCAAACTCTTCGATCGCGTAACCTGCACCCGGTGCCATGTGCGGTATCCGTATTTCAGTGAGAATCTCTCCTGGCGCGAGTGTGGTCGTGTAAAAAGACTCGAACAATGCCTCTGCGGCGATGCTGCGCCGACCTTTCGGCCCGGTTGCCACTACCTCGCCATCGAGCGCGAGCAGCGCCATCGGAATCTCGGCGCTCGGATCTGCATGGGCAATCGAACCGCCGAGCGTGCCGCGGCTTCGTGTCGGCAGATGGCCTACCCAGCCAAGCGCCTCGCGCAGCAGTGGCAGCCTGCGCCCCACGATTTGTGCACGTTCCGCGGCCCGCTGGCGCGTCATCGCGCCGATCACTACGGCGTCCGCCTCGTCGCGTATCTGTGCAAGCTCACCGATGCGGGCGAGGTCAATC
>CAWJNP010000043.1:0-46890 GCA_963844255.1 uncultured beta proteobacterium | reverse complement strand
GACCTCGGCCGGATCGTGCATGTCGCTTGGCCGGATCCGGTTCAGGACCTCGGCTGCCGGATAGCCCAGCATGCGTTCCGCACCGGCGTTGAACAACTGGATGATGCCCAGTTCGTCGGTGGCGATGATCGAAAAATGCGCGCTGTTGAGGATTGCGTTCTGCAGCGCGCCTGCTTTGAGCAATATTTGCTCGCGAATTGCCTCCGACCTCCTGCCGGGCCGGGCACTGGTGGCAATTTTCGGGGTCATCTCTTCTGTTGACACAAGTGCAAATACCTTTTCAGGACGGAATCGGGAAGTCTGACGCCTCACATGGTGAACGGTCTGTACGCTTTCGCACATATGGACTTCTGTCCGTGCCGGACGGGAGCCGCATAGTTCAGGTCGTCGAACGGTCGCCGGGTCGTTCAGTCCGGCTCTGGCGTTCAGGAACCGGTTGCCGACGTCTCCAGGGCTCCTGAGAGGTCGATCGATCCGGGCTTCTCGAATACGTTCTGGCATTCAGGAACCACGTGTCCATCTCTCCCTTTCCCTTGACGTCGATCGCGCCACGCTTTTCGACGATGAACGGTTCGTGCAGGCGTTGCCGCGCGGTGTCCGTGATCTGGATTCTTCCGGCCAGGCCCTGCGATTCCATCCGGCTCGCCGTGTTGACCACATCGCCCCAAAGGTCATACAGAAACTTGCGTTTGCCGATGACGCCGGCGACGGCCGCGCCAGAGCTGATCCCGATGCGTACCTGGAGGCTGTAACCGGCCTCCGCGTTGAACCTGTCCAGCGCATCGATCATGTCCAGCGCCATGTGCGCCGCACGTGCGGTGTGGTCCGCGACCGGCACGGGCAGGCCCGCGGCGGCCATGTAGGAGTCCCCGATGGTCTTGATCTTTTCCAGGCCGCAGGCATCCGCAATGCCGTCGAAGCGCGTGAAGATTTCGTTGAGAACCCCAACCAGAACCTGCGCACTGACGGTTTCGGAAAAGCGGGTAAATCCCACGATGTCGGCAAACAGCACCGTCACTTCGGGAAAGCTGTCCGCGATGATCTCGGTAAAGCCGCCGACGGTGATTTCGGACCGTCCCTTCAGACGCTCGGCAATAGCATGGGGCAGTACGTTGAGGAGCAGGCGCTCCGAGAGCCTCTTCTCCGCCATCACCTCGGCATAGAGTTTCTTTGTCTCCAGATGCAGCAGGCGAACTTCAATCATGTTGAAGACCCGGATCAGGACTTCACCCACTTCGAAGGGTTTGCTGATGAAATCCCTTGCGCCGGCGTCGAGGGCACGCAGCTTCAGATCCGGCTGGGCGGTGATGACGAGTACCGGGAGGTAGCCGCTGGTTTCAATCTTCTGGAGCGCTTCCATCACCTGGAAGCCATCCATGTCCGGCATATGGAGGTCGAGCAGGATCAGGTCGTAGCGGTGTTCCAGATGCAAACTGCAGACCGCGGTCGAATCGCTGGTCGAGCTGACGTTCCGGTAACCGGCGTTGCGCAATACGCCCTCGAGGAGGCGCAGGTTCGCCGGCTTGTCATCAACGATCAGGACGCGCGCGTTGAGTATGGCCGCCGGATGGATGGCGGAATTCGAGCCCGGATTCATCTGTCGTGCGATTTTTTGCTTGCGGCGTGGTCGAGCGCGAGGTCGAGCGCATCGACGAATTCGTTGACCTTGATCGGCTTGGTCAGGTAGCGAAAGAATCCCGCTGCGAGGCCTCTTTCTATGTCCGGTGACATCGCGTTGGCGCTGACGGCAATGACCGGAATATGCGCCGTGGCCGGATCGTTGCGCAGTATGCGCAGCGCTTCGAAGCCGTCGATGCCGGGCAGGTTGATGTCCATGAGGATGACCTCGGGTTGCTCCTTGCGCGCGAGTTCGATGCCGATCGTGGCGTTCGTCGCGCCGAGCAACTCCAGGTCAGGGCGGCGCGAAATGATCTGTTCGACCAGTTTGAGGTTCGCGGGATTGTCTTCCACATACAGCAATGTGTGCTGGCGCGCCTCTCCGCGTATGTTGGACAGGGGTTCGGCATGCGGGACCGGCGGTGGAATGGTGAAATCCGGCGCCGCGACCGTACGGTGTTCGAACCAGAATACGCTCCCTTTGCCGATGGTGCTTTCCACGCCGATCGTGCCGTTCATGAGTTCGACCAGCCGCTTTGCCACGACCAGCCCGATGCCGGTGCCTTCCACGCCGCCTGCCTCCTGTCCCAGGCGGTTGAACGGTTGAAAGAGTTGTTCCAGCTGGTCCTGGTTGAGGCCGGCGCCGGAATCGGCGATGCATATGCGCATCCGTCCCGATGTGGGCTCGGCGCAGGTCACGTCGACGGTTCCGTGCGGGACGTTGTATTTGATCGCGTTGGTAAGAAGGTTGATGAGTACCTGTTTCAAACGCGTACGATCGGCCTGGACATAGGGGGAAGAGTCGAATTCGGGGAAGCGCATCCGGATCCCGCGCTGATGTGCAAGCGGATCGACCATGGCGCTGCATTCGGCCATGACCTCGGCCAGAGACACCGGTTCCTCTGACAGGGGCACTTGCCTCGATTCGACCTTGGCAAGATCGAGGATTTCGTTGATCAGCGTGAGCAGATGCCATCCGGCTTGAAGGATTTGCGCAATGCTTTCGGTCTGCGAAGGCGTGGGAGCCGGCTTTTCGGTCTCCATGAGCTGGGCGAATCCAAGGATGGCATTCAATGGACTGCGCAACTCGTGGCTCATGCTGGAGAGGAAATCCGACTTGGCCTGGTTCGCCTTTTCCGCCGCTGTGGTGGCGCTTTCCAGTTCGAGGTTCTTCTCCTGCAGCATCTGATACAGGCGCTCGCGCTCGGTGATGTCACGCGCCGCGGCGAACACACCCTGCAGCTTGCGGTCCCGATCGTAAAACGTGGTTGCGTTGTAGGAGACGACGGTTTCGGTGCCGTCCCTGGCACGCGCCGTGAGCGTGTAGTCGGTAACCTTCTTTTCGCTCAGCACGAGCTTGATCCCCGCTTCGGCGCGCTCCGGATCGGTAAAGTAGTTCTTGAAGGGTGCGCCGATCAGCTCGTCGCGGGTGCAGCCGGTGAGTGCCTCCATCTGCTTGTTCACGTCGGAAATGATGCCCGACGGATCGGTCGTCATGAGCGCATCGATATTGGATTCAATCAGCGAGCGGGTGTAGAACTGCTGGTCGCGCAGGCGCTGATCGAGGAGCTTCTGCTCCGCTTCGACCTGCTTGCGCGCGGTATTGTCGGTACCAATCAGGAGGTAGCCGATCACGGCATTCTGTGGGTCGCGCAGGGCGGTGACCGACACGACCGCGGGAAACCGGCTTCCGTCCTTGCGGATATACGTCAGCTCGTAGATGTCTTCGATACCCCGCGAGGCCTTGAACACCAGGGCCTCGAAGCCGGGGGTGATCTCGGTTCCAAGCTCCGCGCTCAGCGCCTTCGCGCGGGTGATGACTTCCTGGGGATCGGAAATATCGGCCGGCGTGATCTTGTTCATGACCTCGGCGGCCGTGTACCCCAGCATGCGTTCGGCGCCGACGTTGAAAATCTGGATGACGCCGTGGGCGTCGGTGGCGATGCTGGAGAAGTTGGCGCTGTTGAAGATTGCGTTCTGCAGTGCGCCGGCCTTGAGCAGCGCCTCTTCCGCAAGCTTGCGCGCGGTATTGTCGGTTCCGATCAGGAGATAGCCGATCACGGTATTCTGAGCATCGCGCAGGGCGGTGACCGACACGACCGCGGGAAACCGGCTTCCGTCCTTGCGGATGTAGGTCAGCTCGTATATGTCCTCGATGCCGCGGGAGGCCTTGAACACGAGCGCTTCGAATCCCGGGGTGATCTGGGTCCCGAGTTCGACGCTGAGCGTCTTGGCGCGGGCGACGAGTTCATCAGGGTCGGATATGTCAGCCGGGGTGATTTTGTTAAGGACATCGGCGGCGGCATAGCCGAGCATGCGCTCTGCGCCGATGTTGAAGATCTGGATGACGCCCTTTTCGTCCGTGGCAATGCTGGAAAAGTTGGCGCTGTTGAGGATCGCGTTGTGCAAGGCGCCGGTCTTGAGCAGCACCTTCTGGCGTCGCACTTCGGTGATTCCGGCCCTTGCGCCGCTGTCGACTGGGGGGTCGAGTTCCTCGATATCCGGCATATTCTGGTTCCATTTTGGTGCGCAGCGGAAAAACCCGGACGTTTCCGGGGTGGCGGCCGATGGTCGCGGCGCAGGGAGGGGTGGTCTGTGCGCTGGGTCGCATAGGCCGGTCCGGGCGGGCTTGTGGGGGGCCGTCTTACGACTGTTCCGATGCCGTTCCCTGTTCATCCTTGCCTTCCACCAGACCGCGTGGAATCGTGCGGAAATCGACGAAGAATGGTTCGACGTGGTCGCGGCCTTCGAGGCACTGGTTCAATCGTCGACGCGTGCACGAATCCGGCGCGCCGATGGTACGCCTCAGCCATCGCCTGTACCCGTTCCCGCGATTCTGCCGAGGAGCGCACTCAGTGCGCGAAGCTCCCGGACCGGCGTGGCTCCCAGGACCTCCCGGCTGACCAGTTCGGCAGAATCCAGCGTGTTCTCCAGCAGATTGAGGCCCGCGGCGGTAAGCACGGCATAGCCAACACGCGCATCGCGCGCATCCGCCTCGCGGGTAACGAGGCCGATCTTCTCGAGTGGAATCAGCGCCCGAGTGATCCCCGAGGCCGAGAGCCCCTGGCGGTCGGCGAGTTCGATGCGCCGCAGGCGCAGTCCAGGCGAGCGTCCCAGGCTGTAGAGCAGCATGAAATCCGAGAAGCTCAAACCGTGAAAACTGCCCAATGCGTAATCCATGCGGCGGGTCAGGCTCGCGTATGCTCTGGACAGGCGCAGGCAGAATTCGAGCGTCGGGCCCGCTTCAGGGCCGGAATTGCCGATTTTTGATTCGTTGTTCATGATGGAGTTCCCGTGCAGGAGGGGGGCGGTTGATGATTGCAGTATATTTGAGTATGCAAGTATATGTCAAGTAAATCGATCCGTATTCTGACTCTCCTGGCCTGCGTCCTCATCGGTCCCATGGCCGCGGCCGACCCGATCACCTTGACGGCCGCCGACGGCGTAAAGGTCTCGGGCGGGCTGTGGCTTGCGGACGGCCCGCGTCCACCGGTCATCCTGGCATTTCACCAGGCCGACTCGAACAAGGCGGAATACGGACCGATGGTGGAGCGCCTGAACGAAGCCGGATTCACGCTGCTGGCGATAGACCAGCGTTCGGGAGGGGACTATTTCGGCGGCAACAACCGCACCGTGGAGGTGCTCGGTGCATCGACCGGGTACGAAGCCGCGATGACCGACCTCGAAGCCGCCCTTGCCTGGGGTCGGGAGCACGCCCGCGGGGCGCCGGTGATTGTATGGGGGTCGAGCTATTCGGCAGCGCTGGTGTTCCTGCTCGCGGCGAAGTACCCGACCGCGATCGCCGGCGTCCTCGCGTTCTCGCCCGACGAATACCTTGCACGCAAGCGTGCCGTGCGTGATGCGGCGGCCAAGCTGCAGGTCCCCGTATACATTACCCAGGCCACCACACGGGGCGAGCACGAGCGGGCGCACCGCATCTTCCGGGCGATACCTGGCGAGGACAAGGTGGAATTCATTCCGGCCACGCGCGGAACCCACGGTTCCTCGACCCTGCGCAGTGACACCAACCCGGAAGGGGCCGAGGAAAACTGGCAGGCGGTGCTCAAGTTCCTCGCGCGTTTCAGGAAGCCCTGAACACCGGCACTCAGGCCAGTGACTCCCAGTACTTGACGATCCGGGCGCGCATCGCAGCGTCAGGCAGCGGTCCTCGTCCTGCGTTCAGGTTGTCGATCATGTATTCCGCGCGATCCGTGCCGGGGATGACGCCGTTCACGGCCGGGTTCGCCAGCAGGTATTTCAGGAACACCTGCGCCCAGCTGGTCGCGCCGATCTCGGCCGCCCAGCCGGGGAGTGGCTTGCCGCGCACCGCGCGGAACAACTGGCCGCGACCGAAGGGCAGGGCGGTCAGTACCGCCGTGCCGGTGTCTGCTGCGACAGAAATCAGGCGTTCCTCCGCGCTGCGCTCCGCGAGCGAGTAGCTGACCTGGAGGAAATCGGGTTTTTCACGCTTTACGATCTCGGCCAGCGCATCGTAGGTGGAGACATTGGAATTGGTGATGCCGATGTAGCGCGCGTGCCCCTGTTCACGCCATTCGCGCAAGTTACGCAGGTCGGTCTTCGGGTCGCGCGGATTGTGCAGCTGGATCAGGTCGACCTTGTCGGTGCGCAGGCGCGAAAGGGAGGTGCGCATCTCGGCAAAGGTCGCCTCCCGATCGGTGACGCGCACCTTGGTCGCGAGGAATACTCTGTCGCGCAGCTTGCGTCGCGGCCAGGAGATCGCCGACCACATCCTCCGCGCTGCCGTAGGACGGCGCGGTGTCGATCAGGCGCGCGCCGCCGTCGACCAGGGTGCGGATCACGGCCGAGCGCTCCGCGCGTTTCGCCGCATCGTCTCCGATGTCGAACACGATCGCGGTGCCAATCCCGACGCAGGGCAGCAGCTCGCCGCTTCTCGGAATCGGCCGTGTCAGCAGGGGGGCGGCTGAAAATGCAGACGCGAAAGGCAGGGCCACGGCCCCCGAGGCGAGTCCGGCGCGCAGGAACGTACGGCGCGAAAATCGTGGGACGGCAGTCAGGGCGGGGGGCATGTTGGGCTCCTTTTCATCCGGGTTTGCCGGCGCGGCGTTCCTGCGTGCGTCCGAGTACGACGGCAAGACCCAGCCAGGCGGCGGCAAGGGGTACGCTGGCCACGGCGATCGCCTGCAATTCCATGCCGGCGCCGCGCAAGGCTGAAAACAGCCAGCCGCTGCCCGCGTCCGCTCCGCGGAACACGACGATGTCGATGACGTTCTTGGCCTTGTATTTTTCCTCGCGCCCGAGGACCGTGAACAGCACTTCGCGCGCCGGGATTGGAGAGCGCGAAATTGGTCGCGCGCTGCAGTGCCTGGAAGGCAATCACCACGAACAGGGCGGGAGAGAACGCCAGCGCAAGAAACCCGAGTGCGAACACCAGCGGCAGCGCTGCAGCGGCGGCGCCCACGCCAAAACGCGCGATCAGGCGGCCGGTGGCGAAGAACTGCACGAGGATCGTGAGGATCCCGATGGCGAGATCGATCGTTGCGAATATCCGGGTGCGTACCGCGGGGTCGTCGGAGGCGGCGGCGACGATGCTGGCCTGCTGGAAGTACAGGAAGGTGCCGGCCAGCGACAAAAAGGCTACCCACAGGGCGATCCCGGCAAGATAGGGCGAGCGCAGCAGCAGGGCGATGCCGGCCAGCCAGCCACCGCCCAGCGCCGCGTCCGGCGCCGCAGGTCGTGCCGCCGTCGCGCCGGTCGCGGCCTGCGGCGCGGCGTGTTCCAGCCGATGCGCGCAGAGCACCGCCAGTTCCAGCAGCAGGGCAGCGATGATCAGCAGGTTGACGGGGCCGAGCGGAACCGCGAGCAGCACGGTCACGGCCGGCCCGAGCAGGGCGCCCGCCGAACCGCCTGCGGCAATGAAGCCGAAGAGGCGCTTGCCCTGTTCGCTGGCGTACAGGTCGGCCATGAAGGACCAGAACACCGACACGGCGAACAGGTTGAACACGCTGATCCAGACGAAGAACACGCGTGCCACGTGCACGCGGCCGACATCGAAGCTGAGCAGCAGCCAGAAGATGACGATGTTGAGGACGAAGAAATGGTAGACCAGCGGCACGAAGCGCCGGCGTGGCAGGCGGGCCACCAGGGCGCCGAACACGGGAACCGCGGCCAGCATGACCACGAAGGTCGCGGTGAACAGCCACTGCAGGTTTCGCACGCCGCCCGCGATGCCCATTTCGTCGCGCAGCGGCCGCAGCACGTAGTAGCCGGCGAGCAGGCAGAAGAAGTACGCGAACGACCAGAGCAGCGCGCTCGCCTCCCCGGGGCGAACCGCCACGACGCGCACCAGTGTCCGGTGAAGGGTAGATTCAGCCGACAGCACGGCGAAATCTCCCTGAGGGCGGAGGGGTTGGCATGCGGTACAGTAGAGTAGCCAGGGTCCGAGGTAAAGGCCGCAGCATTGCAAGTTGACTTCAACTTCGTGCACCGTCAGGAAAGGGCAAGCATGGCTGAGAATGCAGTGATCGTCGGTGTGGGGCAGGGGTTGAGCGCTTCGCTCGCCCGGCAGGTTGCACGGCGTGGCGGCAAGGTCGTTCTCGCCGCGCGCACGACCTCGAAACTTGCGGATCTCGCAAAGGAAACCGGCGCGGAACTCGTGACCTGCGACGCGAGCCAGCCCGCACAGGTCGACGCGCTGTTCAGACACGCCGAGGCGCATTTCGGCATCGCGGACCTCGTGATCTTCAACGCGAGCTACCGGGTGCGCGGGCCGGTTGCGGGTCTGGATGTGAAAGAGGTGGAGCGCACACTCGCGGTTTCGGCGTACGCAGGATTTCTTGTCGGCCAGGCGGCCGCCAGGGCCATGCTGATTCGCGGTTCGGGCAGTATCTTCTTTACCGGCGCCTCGGCCAGCGTCAAGGGCTACGCGGAGTCCGCGCCGTTCGCGATGGGCAAGTTCGCGTTGAGGGGTCTTGCGCAGAGTATGGCGCGGGAACTCGCGCCGAAGAACATCCACGTTGCGCACTTCGTGATCGACGGCGGGATCCTCGCGCCGGGCGGCGATGCGCGGGCCGGGGGGCGCGGCGACGATGGCATGCTGCTGCCGGAGGAGATCGCAAGGACCTATCTACAGTTCCACGACCAGCACCGCAGCGCCTGGGCGTGGGAGATCGAACTTCGCCCCTGGGCGGAAAGGTTCTGAGATGCAGACAGCGACGCAGGAACAGATGCTAGCCGAGATCACCTATACGGTCGACACCGGAGAGAAACTCATCAACGGTACCTTCGGTCCGGCGACGGCGGAGCGCCTGAATACCGGGACCTATTTGCGCCACGCCATGCCGGTGCGCGACGGGCGGTTGGCGCATGACCTCGGCCTGGAAACCTCGGGTTTCGAACTCGTCGACCACCCGACCCGGATGAAGGACTTTTTCGACCCGGCCGAACTCGAATCGGTCTATTACCCCGAGGTGATCGAACTGGTGAAGCGCGCGTCCGGGGCGAAGCGCGTCGTGGTGTTCGACCATACGCTGCGCTCGGGGGATGAATCCGAGCGCGGGGAGAAACGCCTGCGCGAACTGGTCCACTCGGCGCACAACGACTACACCGAATGGTCGGGACCGCAGCGCGTGCGTGATGTCCTGCCGGACGAAGCGGAGACCTTGCTCCGCGGGCGCTTCGCGATCCTCCAGGTGTGGCGCGCGATCAACCGTCCGATCGAGTCGGACCCGCTGGCAATGGCCGACGCGCGCAGCGTCGCGATGGAGGACTTCCTCGTGGCCGAACGGCACCACCCCGGACGCATCGGGCAGACCTACCGGCTGCGCCACAACCCGGCGCATGCGTGGTTCTATTTTCCCCGGATGCGGCGAGACGAAGCCATCGTGTTCAAGGTCTTCGATTCGGCCACCGACGGCCGCGCCCGCTTCACGCCGCACACCGCCTTCACCGATCCGGCGACGCCGCCGGGCGCGCCGCCCCGGCAGAGCATCGAGGTGCGCACGCTGGCATTTTTCTGAAGAGGAGCGAAGATGCCCCTGTACGAATACGCGCCCCTGTCCGGGCAGTGCGATCGCTGCCATGGCCGGTTCGAGGTCATGCAGCGCCTGTCAGAAGACAAACTCACGGCCTGTCCGGACTGCGGGCAGGCCTGCGATCGTCAGATCAGTGCGGTGGCGCTCGGCGGGCGCTATTCCACCTCCAACGCTGCGGTGGAAAAATCCGGCATGACGAAGTACCAGAAATCCGGTGACGGCGTATACGAGCGGGTCGCCGGCAAGGGCGGCCCGGAGCACATCTTCCGGAAATAAGTGGGGTCAGAGTCGACTTTCCTCCGGAATCCAGGACACTCCTGGACCGGAGATGAATTCCCGCGGACCGAGCCGGGCGTCAGGCGGGCGTCCTGGAATTCGCCTAATTCTGAAAGATTATTTCTTCAAACTCGGCTTCTGCAGCGGGTCTCAAGCCAACGCGTGTATCGATACCGATACACATTCGGGGCGGCGACGCTTCCGGCTGATCGCACTTGTCGGGCGCGGCGTCCCGAAAAGTCGACTCTGACCCCACTTTTCTCAGGCGGCTTTGCGTTTCGGGTGCGCGAACAGGTCTTCCATCGACTTGCGCGTCTTGTAGGCGTGGGTGCTGGTATCCATCGCCACGTCCGCCCAGCAGAGGCTCTGGCCCTTTTTCACTGGGCGCACGAGCTTGACGTCGTGTGCGAGGCCGAGCGGCAGGCCGCCAAGTTCGACTGACTTTTCCGCGGGCAGCAGCTTGCCCCAGACCGTGTAGCCGCCTTCCCCGTCGAGAATCTCGCCGGGCTTGAGGTCGCGCTTGGCGGTCGCCACCACGTCGGCGTTCCAGCCGGTGGCCACGCCTGTGGCCTCGCCGCGCAGCGCGACGCTTGCCACGGAAACCCCGACTTCCAGGCCGATCAGATGCCAGCGCTTGTAGAGCGTGAAGTAACGCCCGCTCGGATCGGTGTGCGCGTTGTATTCCTCGAAACAGTTCTTGATGTACTCGGTTTCCGCCTCGACCGTAACCCAGACCCCCATGCGGATGTCGTAGGGAATCTGCCGGCCGTTCGCCTCCAGCGAAGAGATCACTTCGACCATGCCTTTACGTTCGAGCACACCGCCCTCTGCAATCGGGCGCGTGACGAAGGGGATGTCCTCAACGCTTGCTGGCGGGTAAAGGAGGCCGTTCGAGGGCACGGAGAGGCCGGTCGCGTTCGACACCGCGGTGGATTCGATCGAGGGTTTCGATCCGTCGAGAAAGCTGTTGAACATCTTCGGGTTGAGCCCGCCGCGCTTTGCCTGTTCGGGCGTGAGGCCGTAGTTTTCCCATACGGTCTCCGGCGTGGATTCGCTGAAATGCGGCAGCCATTTGTGGCCGCGCCCGGCCGCGACCACGGGAAACCCGCAGGTGCGCGCCCAGTCCACGAGGTCGCAGATCAGCGCCGGCTGGTCGCCGAAGGCCAGCGAGTACACCACGCCGGCCTCGGCCGCACGTCGCGCAAGCAGCGCGCCGCAGAACGCGTCGGCTTCCACGGTCACGTTGACCACGTGCTTCCTGTTCGCGTAGGCCTCGAGGCAATGGTCGACCGCCGCGATGGGATGGCCGGTGCATTCGACGATCACGTCGATCGCCGGATGGCGCACGAGTGCCTGCCAGTCTTCTCCGATATGCGTTGCGCCGGTGCGGACCGCTTCGTCCAGCGATTTCGCCTGCGTGCGTTCGGGTTTCCAGCCGACGCGCGCGAGGTTCGCCCGCGCACCGTCCGGTGAAAGGTCGGCGATGCCCACCAGATGCACACCCGGCGTGCGCGGCACCTGCGCGAGGTACATGGAGCCGAACTTGCCGGCGCCGATCAGGCCGATGCGCACCGGTTTCCCTTCGGCGGCGCGTTGCTGGAGCTTGGCGTAGAGGCTCATCTCAGGCCGCCTTTTTCAGTTCTTCGAGGGAGGTTTCGAGCGCGCTGGCCGGCATGCCGTCCTTCCAGGGCAGATCGACCGGGTAGTCTTTCAGGAGGCAATCGTCCGGCAGGCATTCGATGGCCGAGAAGTCGCGGTGCGCGATGTACTCGGGCCGCTTGTGGCGGCGGATGTGGTTGCTCGTCGCGCACAGGCTGAGATACACGCTGACCCGGTTCCAGGGCGAAAGGTTGCTGGTCGAGGCGTGGACCAGGCAGGAATGGAACAGGATCATCGAACCGGCCGGGCCCTGCGGCGAGACGATGCCGCCGTTCTTGTCTCCCGAGCGCGAAACGAGCTGGCGGATGAGTTCGTTGTCCACGGTCCAGAGCGGATAGCTGGTAGTGGTGAGGTCGTGCTTTGCATCGACCACGCCCTTCTTGTGGCTGCCGGGGATGAACATCAGCGGGCCGTTGAACTGATTCACGTCATCCAGGAAGATCGCCACGTTCATCGCGCGCTCGGTCGGCATCATGTCGTCGTTCTTCCAGGTGCCGTAGTCCTGGTGCCACTGCCAGACGTCGCCCTCGAAGGCCATCTTGCCGTTGATCTTGAACTGGTGCATGTAGAGCTTCTCGCCGAACAATTCCTCCACCGGTTCGACCATGCGCGGATGGCGCGCGAGGCGTGCGAACGGCTCGCTGTACATATGCGCGGCAAAATTGGTGCGCACCGCGTCCGAGCCTTTTTCGCGCACGTTGTAGGCTTCGCGCCGCGCGTAGAGTTCGGGCACGGCGTCGTTCAGCGACCTTGGTTTCGGCGCTGGTGAACAGGCCGGGGAAAAACAGATAGCCTTCGCGATCGAAGTGCGCCTTCTGTTCAGCAGTCAGTTTCATGTTGTGTCTCCTCGCCGCCTTGCGCGGTCTGATGGGTGCAAACCAACCCCGAGTTTAATCATATTTACGTCACAATCCAGTCTTAGACTCGCCCGTTCGCACTGACAAGGAATTGCCACGTGAGCACACTGCACCAGCCTTCCCGCCGCCGCGCCCTGAAACTCCTGTCCGGCCTGCCGATGCTGCCCCTCTTCCCACTGGCGTTGCAGGGTTGCGCCATGCATGTCCGCGGCGCCGCACCGGTTTCGGTACGCTTCGGCTCGATGGCTGCACCCAGCCTCTCCAACCCCGCGGCGATGGCCACGATGACGGTCGAATCCAGCCTGGTGGCGAAATTCGCGGACGGCAGGACCCAGTCGTTTCCGCTGGGTTACCAGCCGTTCTTCGTGACCGGCGACCAGGTGCCGGACGGGAAGGGCGGGACGATCCTCTCAGGCGGTCTGTTCGACAGCGCGAACCGGCCGATCATGGACACCTCGGTGCCAGGAAAGTCGCGGCAGTTCTTTTCCGATTGCCCGGACGGTTCTTCGCTTTTGACGCTGCCGGGCGCCGCGGTCCAAGGCGTCAAGGGCAACACAGTGTTTGCGGTCGTGCAGTTCGAATACACCAGCCGCGATCTCGCCGGGACCAAGCGGTACGGTCAGCTGCCCTCGCCGATGGCAGTGCTGACCCTTGATCAGGATCCGGCCACGGGGCGACTGAGCCTGGTCAAATACCACAACGTCGACACCTCGCCGGCACATGGATTGTGGATCACCTGCGGTGCGAGCCTCTCGCCCTGGAACACGCACCTGTCGAGCGAGGAGTACGAACCCGATGCGGCCACGATTGCCGGGAACAAGCGCTTCCGCGGTTTCAGCCAGGCGTACTTCGGGGATCCGGACAAGGCCAATCCCTATCACTACGGCCATCTGCCGGAAATCACGGTTCATCCGGACGGCAGCGGAACGGCGGCAAAGCACTATTGCCTGGGCCGCATCTCGCGCGAACTGGTGCAGGTGATGCCCGACCGGCGCACCGTGCTGCAGGGCGACGATTGGACCAACGGCGGCCTGTTCATGTTCGTTGCGGATCGCGAGGCGGATCTTTCTGCAGGCACCCTGTATGTGGCCAAGTGGACGCAGACTTCGGGCCTCGGGCCCGGTGCGGCGACCTTGTCATGGGTTACGCTGGGACATGCCACCAGCGAAGAAATCCGCGCCATGGCCGATCGCTTGAAGATCGGCGACATCATGGACGTGAAGACGAAGGATCCTGGAGACGCCGGCTATACGCGCATCCCGTATGCGGGCAAACACCAATGGGTGAAGCTGCGGCCGGGCATGGAGAAGGCCGCGGCCTTCCTCGAGACCCATCGTTACGCGGCGCTGATGGGCGGGAGTCTCGGCTTCACCAAGATGGAGGGCACCACCGTCAACGTGCGCGACAGGATCGCGTATTCGGCAATGTCCTATGTCCAGACATCGATGCTGGACGGCTCCGGGGACATCCGGGTGCAGGGCCCCAGAGCGGGCGCAGTCTATGCACTCAATCTGCGCGGCGGTCAGCGCGACCGCTCGGGTGCCGCGATCGCAAGCGACTGGGTGCCGGTCGATATGGCCGCACCAGCCGCACTGATCGGCGAGGATCTGAAGACCCAGGATGCGCTGGGAAATTTCGCGCATCCGGACCGGATCGCGAACCCGGACAACCTCAAATTCTCGGAGAAGATGCGCACGCTGTTCATCGGCGAGGACAGCACCATGCACGTCAACAACTTCCTCTGGGCCTACAACGTCGATACCAAGGCGCTTTCGCGCGTGCTCTCCTGTCCCTCGGGCGCAGAGTCGACCGGCCTGCACGCGGTCGACGAGATCAATGGCTGGACCTACATCATGAGCAACTTCCAGCATGCGGGAGACTGGGAGGGCAAGTTGCACGCGAAGGTCGAGCGGGTGCTCGACCCGCTGGTGCGTGCGAACTACAAGGACCGCAACGGCGCCGCCGTCGGCTATCTGACGGGGTTTCCGCCGCACGGCTAGCGGGCTGGAACAGCGCGGCGGAACTGCGCGGCCGGACAGCGCCGCGGTGCCGGCTCAGTTGTTCTGCCGCAGCCCGAGTTTCTCCATCATCGCCCGGTCCTGCTCGAACTGTTTGCGGGCGAACGCGGTGTTTTCCTCGCCGCTCATGTAGATCACCGGCTGGTCGTAGCGTTCCAGCATTTTCCTGTAGTTCGGGTCGTCCATCGCGCGCTTGAAAGCGTCGTGCAGGGTCTTGACCACGGCCGGGTCCATGTTGCGCGGGCCGCCGATGCCGAACGGCGAGACCGAGACGATGCCATAGCCGAGTTCCTTGAGCGTCGGCACATTCGGCCAGCGCTTGGTGCGCTCGGACCCCCAGGTCACGAGCAGGCGCGCGCGTCCCGCATCGACTTGCGGTGCCCAGCCGGTCGAGTCGACCATCGCCATCGTATGGCCGCCGAGGAGGCCCTGCATGTTGTCGGCCGCACCCTTGTACGGGATGTGGAGGAGCTTGATGCCGAGGTTGGCGGCGATTTCCTCCATCGTGATGTGCAGGCTGGTTCCGGCGCCCGGGGTGCCGTAGGCCAGCGTGCCCGGATTGGCCTTGGCGTAGTCGAGCAGTTCCTTGAAGGTTTTCCACGGCGCGTCGGCACGCACCACCACGCCGAAGGTGTAGCCGGTCAGGCCGATGATGTAGGTAACGTCCTTGAGCGGATCGAACGCCACCTTCTGCAGGTGCGGCAGACGGAACAGGCTGATCGGCGTCTGCGTCAGCAGGTAGCCATCCGGTCGTGCCCCGACCATCGCGACTGCACCCATGGTTCCCGAGGCACCGGGCTTGTTCTCAATGATCACCGGCTGACCGAGCTGCTTGCCGGCAGCTTCTGCGAACGCGCGCAGCACGAGGTCGCTCGATCCGCCGACCGGCCAGGGGCAGATGATCGTGATCGCCTTGGTCGGGAAAGTCTGCGCCAGTGCGGCCAGCGGCAGCAGGAACAGCACGGAAAGAATGGCGGCGATTCTGCGGCAGGTCTTCATTTTCTTGTCTCCTGGTTTGTCTAGTCGGCGTAACCCGGATTCACCCGGTCGAGCACGCGCATCATTGCGTCGAAGTACAGCCGGTCGCGCTCGTCACGCGAGTGACGGTCGTCGACCGGCGGTGACTGCACCTCGGCGACGATGGCCTCGGACAGCACCTCCAGCGGCTGGCCGCTGCTCATCGCGAGGATCTGCGCGCGGCAGACACGCTCGAGCTTGTAGATCCGCCGGTAGGCCTGCGCGATCGAGTCGCCGGTGACCAGCACGCCGTGGTTCTTCATGAACACGATCTGCTTGTCGCCGAGCAGGTTCGCCAGGCGCTCGCCCTCGGCCAGCGTATCGGCGGTGCCCGCATAGTGGTCGTCGTAGGCGATGTGGCCGTGGAAGAACGCGGCCGTCTGGCTGGAAGGCAGCAGCCGGTTGTTCTTCAGCATGTTGAGCGCCAGCGCCCAGGTCTGGTGGGTGTGCAGCACCACGCGCGCGCCGCTGATGCGGTGGATCGGTGCGTGGATGCATTGCGCGGACAGCTCCACCACGCCTTCGCCTTCGAGCGTCCTGCCGCTTTCGTCGAACACGATCATGTCGCTGGCACGCGCCTCCGACCAGTGCAGGCCGAAGGGCAGGATCAGATACCGGTCGTCATGCCCGGGCATCGTGACCGTGAAGTGGTTGTCGATGCCTTCCTCGAGGTCGTGGACCACGGCCAGGCGATGCGCAGCGGCGAGCTGGATCTTTGCTTCCCTGACGGGATCGACGGCGCGGGTGGACGAGAGCTTGTGGACGGACATGGAGGGCTCCTTCGGGGATGGAATGCGGGATGCACTTCGGGGATGCACTTCGCGGGGATGCTGATTCGATCGATCCAGTATAGCAAGCACGGTCTCAGGCGAAGCTCTCCCCCGGGCCGATGAAACGCCACTTGCCCTGCGGCAACTCCCCGAGCATTACCCGGCCGATGCGCACGCGTTTCAGTCCCAGCACCTGCAGGCCGACGAGTTCGCACATCCGCCGGATCTGGCGTTTTTTTCCTTCGCGCAATACGAAGCGCAACTGGTCGTCGTTCTGCCACCAGACCTTGGCCGGGCGCAGGGCCTTGCCGTCAAGCTTCAGGCCGTGCTGCAGGCGGTTCATTTCGGCGGCCGGCAGCTTGCCGGGTTTGGTGTGCTTCACCCGGACGAGGTATTCCTTTTCGATCTCCGACGTCTCGCCGATCAGCTGCTTTGCAATGCGCCCGTCCTGGGTCATCACCAGGAGGCCGGTGGAGTCGATGTCGAGGCGTCCGGCGGGCGCGAGGCCGAGCAGGTCCTGGCGGCGTGCGGGGGCGCCCTTGCTCTGCGGTGTGCGCCACTGGTTCTCAGGGGTCACCAGCACGATCGCCGGCTGGTAGCCGTCCTCGGCCTGTCCGCTGACATAGCCCACGGGCTTGTTGAGTACCACGGTGACGCGCCGTGCCTGCTGCGAGGTGGCGCGCTGGTCGATCGTGATCTTCTGGTGCGGCAGCACCTTGAGGCCGAGGATCGCGACCACGCCGTCGACCCTGACCCAGCCGCGCTCGATCCATTCGTCGGCTTCGCGGCGCGAAGACAGGCCCAGCGCGCTCATGCGTTTGGAGAGGCGTTCGGGCTCGGCGGGTTTGGCGGCTTGTGACATTGCGCCGCATTCTAAACCGGGCGATGACCGCATCTCTCCTTATACTGTCGCGCATCATGCTCAGACTCACGGAAATAAAACTCCCGCTCGACCACCCCGAAGGGGCGATCGAGGCGGCGATCCTCAAACGGCTGGAGATCGAGGCGGACGAACTCGTCCGCTTTACGCTGTTCCGCCGCGCCAGCGACGCGCGCAAGCGCTCGGCGATCTTTCTTGTCTATACGGTGGATGTGGAGGTCAGGGACGAGGCGGCGCTGTACGCGCGCATCGAAGGCCGCGCCCATGTCGCCCGCACGCCGGACATGAACTATCGGTTTGTCGCGCAGGCACCGGCAGGCATGAAGTCGCGTCCGGTGGTGATCGGCACCGGGCCCTGCGGCCTGTTTGCCGGGCTGATCCTCGCGCAGATGGGGTTCCGGCCCCTGATTCTCGAGCGCGGCAAGGCAGTGCGCGAGCGCACCCAGGACACCTGGGGTCTGTGGAGGAAACGAATCCTTGATCCCGAATCCAACGTGCAGTTCGGCGAGGGCGGGGCGGGCACGTTTTCGGATGGCAAGCTCTACAGCCAGATCAAGGACCGCAAGCACTACGGCCGCAAGGTGCTCACCGAGTTCGTCAAGGCCGGCGCGCCCGAGGAGATCCTGTATGTCGCCAAGCCACACATCGGAACATTCCGCCTCGTGGGCATGGTGGAGAAGATGCGCGCCTCGATCGAGGCGCTGGGTGGCGAGTTCCGGTTCAAGAGCCGGGTCGTGGATATCGAGATCGAACGCGGTGGGGAGCAGGGCCAGGTGCGCGGCCTGACGCTCGCTGACGGTACGCAGATCGAGGCAGACCAGGTGGTGCTTGCGATCGGCCACAGCGCGCGCGACACCTTCAAGATGCTGTTCGAGCGCGGCGTTTATATCGAGGCAAAACCCTTCTCCATCGGTCTGCGCATCGAACATCCGCAGTCGCTGATCGATGCCAGCCGGTACGGTGCCTATGCGGGCAATCCGATCCTCGGTGCGGCCGACTACAAGCTGGTGCATCACTGCAGGAACGGGCGCGCGGTCTACAGCTTCTGCATGTGCCCGGGCGGCACCGTGGTGGCGGCGACCTCAGAGGAGGGGCGCGTCGTGACCAACGGCATGAGCCAGTATTCGAGGAACGAGCGCAACGCCAACGCGGGTATTGTGGTCGGCATCACGCCCGAGGACTATCCCGGCGGACCGCTGGCCGGCATCGATTTCCAGCGTGCCTGGGAATCGCAGGCCTTCGTGCTCGGCGGAGGCAACTACAACGCGCCTGCGCAACGGGTAAAGGACTTTCTCGCAGGGCGAGCCTCCACCGCACTGGGCGAAGTGGTGCCGTCCTACACCCCGGGGGTGACGCCCACGGATCTGGCTTCGGTGCTGCCGCGCTACGCGATCGAGGCGATTCGTGAGGCGATCCCCGCCTTCGACAAGCAGATCCGGGGGTTTGCGATGGCCGACGCGGTACTCACCGGGGTAGAGACACGCACATCGTCCCCGATCCGCATTAAGCGGGGCGGCGACTATCAGAGCCTCAACACCCGCGGCCTGTATCCGGCCGGCGAAGGCGCGAGCTACGCGGGCGGCATCTTTTCAGCGGCGGTCGACGGCATCGAGGTCGCCGAGGCCGTCGCCCTCGCCATGCTGAGTTAACTGGGGTCAGAGTCGACTTTTCGTCCACTCCCCGACGTTGGCGCGTCTTCGCCCGCCGCAACCCATGCCTACTTCCTCCCTTGCGCTCGTCATCCTCGCCGGCCTGATCCACGCGCTGTGGAACATCGCCGCCAAGAAGGCCGGGGGCGATGCGCGTTTTGCCGCGTTCACCGGCGTGCTCGGCCTGCTGATCTGGGCGCCGCTCGGCATCCGGCTGGGTTGGGACGTGCTGCCCAGCTGGGGCCGGGTGGAGTGGGGATTCGTGGTCGTGACCGCCATCCTGCACGTGCTCTACTACATCGTGCTGCTGCGCGGCTACCGGGAGGCGGACCTGACCGTGGTGTACCCGCTGGCACGCGGATCCGGGCCGCTGCTTTCATCCATGGTGGCGATTGTCTTCCTCGGTGAGGAGATCACGGCGCTTGGCCTGACCGGCATCCTCGCCGTGGTGGTCGGCGTCTTCTTCATCGCCGGCGGTCCCGCGTTGTTCCGCGTGGCGCAGGATCCGGTAAAGCGGGCCGGGATCAGAAAGGGCATGTTCTACGGCGTGCTGACCGGGGTGTTCATCGCCGCCTACACCGTGGTCGACGGCTATGCGGTGAAATTCGTGCTGATGTCGCCGATCCTGCTCTCCTACTACGGCCAGATCGTGCGGGTCATGCTGCTCTCGCCGTTCGTGCTTCGCGACCGCGTCACGGCCGCCGAGCACTGGCGAAAGCAATGGAAATATGCGCTGCTCGTCGCGGCAGTCAGTCCGGTGAGCTACGTACTCGTGCTGTACGCGATGAAGGTTGCGCCGATGTCGCACGTCGCCCCCGCGCGCGAGGTGTCGATGCTGTTCGCCGCGCTGATCGGCGGCCAGCTGCTGGGCGAGGGCGACCGGCTGGCACGGATCGCGGGCGCCGTGTGCATCGCGTTCGGGGTGATGGCGCTGGCGCTGGGTTAAGTGGGGTCGGAGTCGACTTTTCGCTATGTGAGGTCCGCTAAGTGTGATCGGAGTCGACCAGTTGCCGCGCTCCCCGAGATCAGAGTTCACACCTTCAGCGTGGACAACTTTCCCTTTTCCCCAACCGCCAAGCGCGTGCGTGGCCTCCCGATCACCGCGGGTCCAAGCCGTACGCCCCGCGCTGCCTCAACTTCCTTTCGGAATTCCTGGCTCGCGAGCAAATGTCCGGACGCGGTTGCGGTCCGGATGTTGGCGAGCGAAGCATCTTCCAGTCGCTCGCCAAACAGATCGCAATAGGCGCGCTGCCGTGCGGTGGGTGACGCACCGAGGCGTGTATACAACGGGTGCTCGGTAAGCAAGGGATCTGCGAGACCCAGCGCATTTCTTCGATAGCTCGACCATCGATGACCGCCTGGATCTCCGGTCATTCCCGCCCGCACAGGGTTGAGTTCGATATACCGCATGCAGGCCAGAAGATACCCTTCAGCGTGAACGGCGCAGGCGCGAAAGCGTCCCTCCCATAGGGTGCCGCTGCGACCGTGGCGGTGATTGAAGTAGCGGACGTAGCGGCGGCCAAGTGCCTGCATCAACCGGGATGCCCATTCGGGCGCGGATGGCGTGAGCAGCAGGTGCACGTGGTTGTCCATGAGCACCCAGGCGTGGAGTTCGACTTCAAACTCGCGCAAGGCGTGGCCGAGCCAGTGCAGGTAGAGGGCACGATCGTCGTCCGTCAGAAAGCACGATTCACGATTGTTGCCGCGCTGGATCAGGTGCAGCGGGAAACCGGCGAGGTCAGTACGGGGGCGGCGGGGCATACCAGAACAACGCAGCAGCGAGGAATCATGTTGACGATCGATTCGAGAAAACTCGACTCCGGCCCGGGTTTTGCAAACCGTAGATGGCAGCAATCTGCCTTGGAAACCACGCCAGTTATGGAGGACTGGCAAAATATGGCAGCAATTGATAGATCGATACCGACGCTGCGCCAGGGCACGCGTCCGGTCTGGATGTCCAAGGGCTCGTGCCCGAAAAGTCGACTCTGACCCCACTTTTTTTGCGATTCGCCCCCGCAATCCCGCATTTCGTCGCAACCCTCTGGCTGACGCCCTGCGCCGCAGTTAGGCTGCAGTCATGATCAATCCCGGGCGAGGATGAAATGCACGCAGTCGCACTGAAGAACATAGGCAAGACCTACCATCTCGACGCGGTCGACGTGCCGGCGCTGGTCGGCATCGACCTCGACATCCGGCCGGACTGCTTCACCGTGATCTCCGGCGCCTCGGGCAGCGGCAAGACGACGCTCCTCAACGTGATCGGCTGCATCGACCAGCCCGATACGGGCGAGGTGATCGTGGCCGGCGAGCCGGTGCAGTCGCTGTCGGACGATGCGCTGTCGGACTTTCGCGCGCGCAACATCGGCTTCGTGTTCCAGAACTTCAACCTGCTGCCGGTGCTGACCGCGTACGAGAACGTCGAGTATCCGCTGTTGCTGGCGCGTGTGCCTGCGGCGGAACGAAAACGAAAGGTGGATGCGATGCTCGACGCGGTCGGCCTGGCGGACAAGGCGCGCAACTATCCGGGGCAGCTCTCGGGCGGGCAGCGCCAGCGGGTGGCGATCGCCCGCGCGCTCGCGCCTTCGCCGCAGCTGGTGCTCGCCGACGAGCCGACCGCGAACCTCGACAGCCAGACCGGCGAGGCGATCATCGCGCTGATGCGCCGGATGCAGCGCGAACTGCATGTGTCGTTCGTGTTTTCCTCCCACGATCCCAAGGTGCTGGCAGCCGCCGACGATGCGGTGATCATCCGCGATGGCCGCATCGAGAAGATCGAGACGCAAAGCGCAGGTGCTGCAATGAGAACCCTGGGCCTTGCACTTCGCAACCTGCTGCGCAACCGCCGGCGCTCGCTCACCACGCTGTTCGCGATGGGCATCGGCGTGGTGACGATCCTCATCTTCGGCGGCTACAGCCGCAACGTGACCTACGGCCTGCAGACCGGCTTCGTGCTGCGCGGCGGCCACCTGCAGGTGCAGCGCAAGGACTACTTCCTCTACGGCACCGGCAATCCTGCGGCCTACGGCATCGCCGGTTACCAGAAGGTGATCGACGTCGTCCGGCGCGACCCGGTGCTGGCCGACATGATCACCGTGGTGACGCCGACGATTTCGGTGGGCGGGATCGCGGGCAACTACGCGGCCGGCGTGTCGCGCACGATCATCGGCTCGGGCGTGGTGGTCGAGGACCGCAACCGGATGCGCACATGGAACGACTACGGGCTGCCGCTCAACATCGGCGCCTCACCGCTGACGGGCACCGCAGCCGATGCCGTGGTGGTGGGCAACGGCGTGGCGCGGGTGCTCGAACTCTGCGGTCCGCTGGAGGTGCCCAACTGCGTGCGCAAGGCCAGGCCTGCCGCCAAGCCGGAGTTGAAGGACGCGCCGGGCGCGCCCGCCGATATCACGGCGCTGGCCGCACTCGAGGCACGTCCTGCCGCCAAGGCCGAGGAGGCGCGCATCGAGCTGCTCGCGGCCAACGTGCACGGCGCGCCCAACGTGGCGTCGCTGCATGTGGTCAAGGCCGAGCGCCAGGGGTTCAAGGAACTGGACGACATGTTCGTCGGCATGCACCTCGCGCAGGCGCAGCGCCTGCTCTACGGCAGCGAGCCGCCGCAGGCGACGGCGGTGGTGATCCAGTTGAAGCATACGGCGCAGATTCCCGCGGCCAAGGCGCGCCTGGCCGAACTGCTGGCCACCACGTTGAAGGACGAGCCACTCGAAGTGCAGGACTTTGCGGCGCTGAATCCGTTCTACGGCCAGGCGGTCGGCATGTTTGCTGCGATCTTCGGCTTCATGGCCGTGCTGATCGGCGCGATCGTGCTCTTCACCGTGGGCAACACCATGAGCATGGCGGTGTTCGAGCGCACCACCGAGATCGGGACCCTGCGTGCGATGGGCCTGCGTCGCGCAGGCATACGCAACCTGTTCGTCTGCGAAGGCTTCCTGCTCGGCGTGATCGGCGCGGTGGCCGGTACCACGGTGGCGCTCGTCGATCGCCTGGCTGATCAACCACGGCGGCCTGACCTGGTTGCCGCCGGGACAGGTGGACCCCGTGCCGCTGACAGTGCGTGTCTGGGGCGAGACGAAGATGGTATTCGTCACGGGTCTCGGCCTGGCACTGGTTGCCGTGATCTCGGCCTGGTGGCCGGCGCGGCGCGCTTCGCGCATGCTGATCGTCGACGCCCTGCGGCACGTCTAGGAGCAGACATGAAATTGACACGGATTTTTGCACGTGCCGCTGTCGCGCTGATGGCCGCGTTGATGGTTGCAGCGGCGAGCGCGGCGCCGAGCGCGCAGGCCATCCTCGCTGCCAGCGATGCGGTGAGGAACCCCGACAAGCCGTTTTCGCTGACGGTCACGCTGGTCGAATACCGCAACGGCAAGCAAACCGACGGGAATACGCTGTCGGTATACTCGAAAGCCGAAGCGAACAGCGGCCAGTTCCGCAGCCTGATCCGCTTTGTCGCACCCGCGCGCGACGCGAACAAGCTGATGCTGAAGAACGGCAACGACCTGTGGTTCTACGATCCCTCGAGCAAGGCCAGCATCCGGCTTTCGCCGCAGCAGCGCCTGCTCGGACAGGCCGCCAACGGCGATGTGGTCACGGTGAACCTTGCCAAGGACTACAAGGCCGAACTCGCGGCGGAAGAAGCGATCCAGGACGGCGAGCGCCAGACGCGGCAGTGCTACAAGCTTGCGCTGAAGGGCGTTGCCGCCGACGTGACCTACCACCATATCGAAATGTGGATCGACTCGGCGAACAGCCGGCCCGTCAAGGCGCGCTTCTACACCGAGAGCGGCCAGCTCCTGAAGACCGCGTACTACCGCCGCTACGAAAAGGCGCTCGGCGTGGAGCGGCCCACCGAGGCGGTGATCATCGACGGGCTGGATCCGAAGTGGGTCACCGTGATGCGCAACAGCGACTATGCCTGGCGCGAGGTGCCCGAGACCTGGCTGCAGCGCGACTACCTGCCGCGCTTCAAGCCGGAGTAGGTGTGCGCGCGCTCCCTTTACTGTACGCGTTGCTCGCGGCCACGGCCGGGCCCGCGCATGCACAGGATGCGGACGCGCTCAATCTGGCCGACAAGGCAGACATGAAGGCGGAGAAGCCGAGCGACTGGAAGGTGTTCGGCGAGGTGGGCCTGCGCGAATCCATGCGGCGGAGCAACGGCGAGACGCTGCATGCGGGGCGCGCTGTCGCTCGACGTGCGCTATGACCGGGCGTTTGCACCCGGCTGGCGCGCCGTGTTCGCCGACCGGCTCGACATGAACCGCAGCTATGGCGCGACAGGCGACGGCAACGTCAACACCGTGAAGGAAGCCTATCTCAGCTGGCAGGCCTCGCCCGAGCGCATTGCGGACTTCGGCCGCATCAACGTGCGCAACGGCGTGGCCATGGGCTACAACCCGACCGACGTGTTCCGTGCCGGCGCGATCCGCTCGGCGTCCTCGATCGACCCGGCCAGCCTGCGCGAGAACCGCCTCGGCAGCGTGATGCTGCGCGGACAGGCGCTCTGGCAGGGCGGCTCGCTCACGGCGCTGGTCTCACCCAAACTGGCCGATGCGCCGAACAGCGGTGCCTGGAACCTCGACCTCGGTGCGACCAACCGGCGCAACAGATGGCAGGTGGCGCTGAGTCAGAGCGTGTCCAAGGCACTCAACCCGCAAGTGCTGCTATCCGGCGGGGAGGGCGAGTCGGCACAGCTCGGCTTCAACCTCAGCGCGCTCGCCAACGACGCGACCGTGGTGTTTTTCGAATGGTCTGGAGGGCGTTCTCGCTCGCTTCGTTCGCAGGCGCTCGGCGGGGCGGACGACAGCGCATTTCGCAACCGCCTTGCCACCGGCCTGACCACCACCACGGCAGACAACCTCTCGCTGACTTTCGAAGTCGATTACAACGGTGCGGGCCTCGATCGCGACGCGCTGGAACGCGTTGCGACGCGGTTCGCCGGCCGCCTACGGGCGCTACCGCACGTTTGCCGCCGGCCTCCAGGATCCCGCCACGCGCAGGCACGCGTTTTTCTACGCGAGCTGGACCGACGCCTTCGTCAAGCACCTGGATCTCAATGCGATGCTGCGTTACGACGCGGTCGATTCCAGCCGGCTGCAATGGATCGAGGCCCGCTACCACTGGTCGCGCATGGATCTTGCGCTGCAGACGCAGCTGAATGTCGGCAAGGCCGGCAGCGATTACGGCGCCATTGCGGAGCGGCGCATCACCCAGCTGCTTCTGCGGACCTACTTCTGAGCTGAAAACCCGGGTCAGAAAAACCCGGGTCAGAGTCGACTTCTAAAAGCGAGTCAGAATCGCCCTTTCGCCATGGTGCAGCGAAGAAAGTCGACTCTGACCCGACTTATTTAGATCCCGGCCTGGGTCACGAACTTCGAATTCAGGTAGGCCTCGATCGCCTCGGTGCCGCCTTCCGAACCGTAGCCCGAATCCTTCACGCCGCCGAACGGCGTCTCGGGCATGCCGAGGGCGACGTGGTTGATGCTGATCATGCCGGTCTCCACCGAGATTGGCGATCGCGTTCGCGGTCTTGGCCGACTTGGTCCACGCGTAGGCGGCAAGACCAAACGGCAGGCGGTTGGCTTCCTTCACCGCGTCGTCGAGCGTCTTGAACGGATTGACGATGGCCATCGGGCCGAAGGGCTCGACGTTCATGGCCTTGGCATCGTTGGCGAGTTCGGTGACGACCGTGGGTTCGTAGAAATTGCCGTCCTTGCCGATCCGGTGGCCGCCGGTGCGGATCTTGCCGCCGTGCTTCTGTGCGTCCTCGACGTTTTCCTGCATCGCCGTCGTGCGCCGCGGGTTGGCGAGCGAACCCATGTTGTTGGCGGTATCCAGGCCATCGCCGACCTTCAGTGCCTCGGTGGCCTCGACGAACTTCTCCACGAACTTCTTGTAAATGCCTTCCTGCACCAGGAAGCGCGTGGGCGAGATGCACACCTGGCCGGCGTTGCGGTACTTGCTGGCGACCATGGCCTTGGCGGCGACTTCGGCATCGGCGTCATCGAAAATGATGACCGGGGCATGTCCGCCGAGTTCCATGGTGACGCGTTTCATGTGCTGGCCGGCCATCGCGGCGAGCTGCTTGCCGACCACCGTCGAGCCGGTGAAGGAAATCTTGCGGATCACCGGGTGCGGGATCAGGTAGCTCGAGATGTCCGCCGGCACGCCGTAGACAAGTCCGATCACGCCGGCCGGCACGCCCGCATCGGCAAAGGCGCGGATCAGCTCGGCGGGTGAGGCCGGTGTCTCCTCGGGCGCCTTGACGATGATCGAGCAGCCTGCGGCCAGCGCGGCGGAGAGCTTGCGCACGATCTGGTTGATCGGAAAATTCCAGGGCGTGAATGCGGCGACCGGGCCGACGGGCTCCTGGACCACCAGCTGGTACACGCCCTCGGCGCGCGCCGGGATCACCCGGCCGTAGGCGCGGCGTGCCTCTTCGGCAAACCAGTCGATGGTGTCGGCGCCGGCCATGATCTCGATCCTGGCCTCGGCCAGGGTCTTGCCCTGCTCCTGCGTCATCAAGGGCGCGATGGCCTCCACGCGGTCGCGCATCAGGTTGGCGGCCTTGCGCATCATCTTCGAGCGCTCGAACGCGGAAATCTTGCGCCAGGTGGCGAAGCCCTTGGCCGTGGCCTCGAGTGCGCGGTCGAGGTCGGCCTTCTCGGCGTGGGCCAGGGTGCCGATCTGTTTTCCGGTGGCGGGATTCATCACGGGCAGGGTGCGGCCGGAGGCGGCGGCGCACCAGGCGCCATCGATGTACAGCTGGGTGTTTGGGTACATGGCGGTTTCGCTTTGTCGACGTTGAAATGAACCCCCAAGCCTACGCCTAAACGCCGTTGTGCGCAGGTTCGCGCGTCGAAACGGCGGTGGGCCTGCAGCACGCGAATCGCAAGGCCTCGTCTGGCCGGTCCGCGGCGCAATTCGTCACATTCGGGTGCGACGATTCAGTGGTATAAATGCGCCATCCTGCAGACGACAGCCCGGAAGATCATGAGCGACAAGAACGACAAGCCGAACGCGCAAGACATCGACCCCGAAGCCACCGTCACGTTTCAGCGCAGCAGCCTGACCGCGCCGCCCGTGGATGAGGACGCGACGGTTGCAATCCAGCGCAGCAGCCTGACGGAGCCGCCGGCCGCCGACGAAGACGCAACGGTGATGATGCAGGCGATCAAGGCCTCGCCCGAATCCGCCAAAGCCCCTGCAGCGGAACCCGCAGGCGCTGCCGACGAGGATGCGACCGTGATGATGGCGCCGATCCGCAGCACGGATGTGGCGGCGGCGACACCTGCGGCGGCAGCGCCAGCCCCCGCACGGAGCAGCGAGCCCGAATTCGATCCTGACGCGACCAACATCGCGCCGATCGTTGCACCACCGCCGCCGCCGGCGCCGCCTGCACCGGCGCCGCAGCTTCCCTGGAATGCGATTGCCGGCGGCGTGGTCGTGCTGCTGGTGGTCCTGTATTTCGTTTTCAGCGGCGACAAGGCATCTCCGCCGCCTGCGCCCAAGGCCGAAGTCGCGGCCAGCCCGGCGCCAGCGCCGGTTTCTGCACCCGCGGCACCTGCGGCGGAGGCTGCGCCTGCTGCCGCACCGGCGGCGCCCGCGGTTGCAAAGTCCGAGACGCCAGCGCCGGCGGCTCCAGAAGCCCCGGCAACCGGGAAGGCCGAAAAGCCCGCTGCCTCGGGCAGCGTGAAATCACTGCTGGCCGCAGAAATCAAGCGAGGCCAGGTCACCGTGTCGGAAGACGCAGGCGTTTCCACGATCTCGCTGCGCGATCCGCACCAGTTCGAGGCGGGCGGGGTCGATCCGCAGGCGAGGCTGCAACCGATCCTGCAGGGCATCGCCGCCGCGCTCGACAAGGTCCCTGGCACGATCGTCGTGACGGGGCACGCGGATACTTCGCCGAGCACTGACTCGCGCTATCCGACCAACAAGGAACTGTCCGCAGCGCGCGCCGAATCGGCCGCAAAGCTCATGGCCGGCAAGTTGCGCGATCCAGGCCGTGTGAAGAGCGAAGGTGCGTCCGACGCGCAACCGCTGGTGCCGAACGATTCGGCAGCGAATCGTGCGCGGAACCGTCGCATCGTCATTGTCCTCAAGCCCGCCGCCTAGTCCTGACGCGGGGCGCGGGCCGTATTGCCTGAACTGCGGGCGGAATGGGAACGCTGACGCTTGACCGGATCCTCCAGTCGCAGGGGTTCGGCACCCGCAGGGAGTGCCGCGCGCTGATCCTGAGCGGAGAGGTTTCGGTCGGAGGCGCCATTGCGGAGGGATACGATGCGCCGCTCGAGCCCGAAGGCTTGTCGTTCACGGTGCGGGGCGAAGCCTGGGACTACCATCGGCAGCTGTATCTCGCGCTGAACAAGCCGCCTGACTTCGAGTGCTCCCGCAAACCCAGCCACCATCCCGGCGTGCTGTCGCTGCTGCCGCGGCAGTTTGCACTTCGGGAGCTTCAGTCCGTGGGGCGCCTCGACCACGACACCACCGGACTGCTGCTGCTGTCGGATGACGGTGCATTCATCCACGCGCAGACCTCTCCCCGACGCCAGGTTCCGAAGACCTATCTTGCGCAGACCCACGACCCGGTCATGCCCGAACTGGTCGCGCAGCTCCTGAGCGGCGTTCAACTGACCGATGAGCCTGCGCCGATCTCGGTGCAGGCCTGTCGGCCGCTCGATGATCACCGTCTGGAACTCGTGCTTGACCAGGGCAAATACCATCAGGTGAAGCGCATGCTGGCGGCTGCCGGAAATCACTGCGTTGGATTGCAGCGGACGGCGATCGGTCGGCTGGAACTCGCCGCGCTGGGGCTGGGGGAGGGCGAATGGTGCCATCTCGATGCGGCGCAGCGGGCGTTGTTGCTGCCTGCCTGACGCCGGGGAAGGCGTCCTCTTCCCGCGCGTCGGATTCCTGCGCGCGGAATAGGGGTTGAGGCGGGTCGCGATGGTATCCTTCCCCCTCTTGAAGGAGAGCCCGAATGTCCGAGCCACGCATGGTTGACCCACACGCCGTCGTCATGACCGGCGAAAACTCGTTTATCCGGCTGTCGGAGGATGGCGGCAAGACCATTGCAGACCGGGTCAGCCACTGGCGAGTACTGTGGTCGCCGGCCGGGCAGGGACATGCCCTGTTCATCGAAAGCACGCTGACGGGGAAGGGCCCGCGGGTCTATTCGGACAACCCGGGTGTCGCGCGCTTTCTCCAGAAGAAAATCGAAACGCTGCTGCACAAGCCGTTTGCCGACGAGTCGCTTCCGATCATGGATGCGGAATTCGAGCGCGGCGGAAACTCTCTGAGCAGCGTCGAGGAACGCATCGTTTCCGACGATGGCGAGATCATCATGAGCTGGTGGGACCTGATGCCGCCCTTTGTGCTTACCGTGCCGCCGGGCGCAATGGATCGGCCGATCGGCGTCTACAGCACCTTTATTCCCGCGCGTGGTGCCCAGTTGTCGATCAACGGCGAAGCCGCCGAGGCGAAGGTGTACATGCAGGACCGCTTCGGAAAGGCAGCCTCCAGCTGTGTGCTTGCGTGGTCGGAAACCTGGACCGGTCCGGTTGCCTAGAGCGCACGGAACCGCTGTGCCGGCGCGCTTGCAGGGCGCCGGGGATTGGAATTCGAGCAACAGCCCGCCAACGGAACACCGCTGACTAGAGTGTGATGAGCGAGAAGCGCGACCCGCCACCGGACCCGGACGCCACCGAGCGACTGCGGTTCCCGGATCTTGATCCTGAAGCCACGCTCACGGGGCCGCTGAACCCACCGCGCAACTCGGGCGAGAATGCGACTGAAGAAGTGTTCGACCCGGACGCCACGCTGAAACCCGTGCGCCGCGCGCCGGATCCGGACGCGACACCGTCCGGCCCATTGCCTGCAGGGGGGCCTGTAGCGGAACCTGCGGGGGAGTCAGAAGCCGCCGGATCCAAGCCCTTCGATCCGGACGCGACGCTTGACCCCACGCCACGCAAGTTTGATCCCGATATCACGGTGACCTCGCCGGTGACGGATTTCGATCCGGACGCAACGGTCGGGATCTCGGACAAGAAGGCACGGCGGCGTGCCAACCCCTTTGCGCCCAAGGCCCTGCCCGAGGGACTTCAGGCGAACCTGGCCGCGTTGGGCGGTCTGAACCCGCTGATCGCGTTCGCCAACCCGGTGTTCGGCGTGGTGCCCGAGATCCGGGCGGCCAAGACACATCCGGAACCCGCACTGCTCAAGGAAACGCTGCAGGATCTGATCGAAGCCTTCGAGGCCGGCACGAGTTCGGCCGGCATGACCCCGGACACCATCGAGGCTTCGGTTTACGCGCTGTGCTGTCTGGCGGACGATGCCGCGGCCGCAACGCCCTGGGGATCGGACTGGACGCAAACCGGCCTGCTGCAGCGGATGCGCGGCGAAACCCAGGGTGGGGAGGCGTTCTTCGCCCTGCTCGAGGAAGTCTCGAAGTATCCCAAGCGCAATGCCGACCTGCTGGAATTCCTCTACATCTGCCTGGCACTCGGTTTCGAAGGCCGCTATCGCGGAGCCTCGAACGGAAAAGCAGAACTCGTCGCGGTCCGCACGAGGCTGCATGCGCTGATCACCGGTCGTCGTCCGCGGCCTGACGGATTGTCCGAGCGCTGGCACGGGGTGACTGCGGTCCCGCTGCCGGCATCGCCACCGCAGAAGGCTGAGAAGATTCCATGGCGCTCGATCGCAAGCGCGGTGGTTGCCCTGCTGGTTCTCCTTGGGTATGCGTTGTTCCGCACGCCCGGACACGATGCGCCCCCGACGCAGACCGCCGTGCCCGAGTCGCCTTCCGTGCAGCCCGAGCCTGCGGCGACTGCAGCACCGACACTCAGCCAGGCGCTCGCGGACGCCGTCGCGAGCGGCATGATCTCGCTCAAGGAAAACCCGACCGGTGCTGTCATTGCGATACGCAACGAAAGGCAGTTCGGGGTGGCCGGCGTGGAACCGGACGCAGGAATGAAGACGGTCATCGATGCGCTCGCCAGGGGCCTGGACAAAGTGCAGGGATCGATACTGGTGATAGGACACACCTCCAGCGAGCCGATTCGCACGCGGACCTTCGCCTCCAACGATGAACTTGCCGTGGCGCGTGCCGAATCCGTGGCGCGCCGGCTGGCGGCGGGACTGCGCGAGCCGCAACGGGTGAAGAGCCAGGGCATGGGGGCGCGGGAGCCGATCGCGCCCAACGACACTGCTGTGAACCGTGCGAAGAACCGTCGCGTGGAGATCCGCGTGCCTGTCACCGGCGCCGCGCCGGCGGCCGGGTCTGCAGGAAAGGGCCAATGAGCGCAGAAAGCGAAGCACAGGTGGCGGGCGAACAGTTGCTGGACCGCTTGTCGGATCCGGGCGACCAGGCCGTGCCCGACGAGCTGGCCGCAAAGAATCTCGCTGCCCTGGTCGAGCGTTTCAAGCGGGCGGTTGCCGCGTTGAAGGCACTGCGCTTTGCGGGTGCAGACGGGGTGCAGCGCGCTGTGCACTCGCTTCCCTGGTATGCGCTCATCGGTGCGCCCGGTGCGGGCAATTCAGCGCTGGTGCGCAATTCCGGCCTGAATTTTCCGGATCTTCTGCAGGACGGCGAACCCCGGATCGTCGGCGTCGGCGGGACCCGCTACTGCGAATGGTGGTTCTCCGATGCGGCCGTGCTGCTCGATACGGCCGGACGTTATGTCGCGCACGAAGCGAAGGGGCGCAGCGACGTCTACGCGGGTACGGCCGCCTGGCACGGGTTCCTGAACGTGTTGAAGACGCACCGGCCGGACCAGCCGTTGAACGGCGCGATCGTGACCCTGAGCGTGACCGACCTGCTGCTGTGGAGCAAGCCCGAGAGGCAGCATTTTGCGGCACATGTGCGCATGCGGCTTGCCGAACTGTATTCGGGCCTCGACGTGCGCTTCCCGGTCTATCTGGTGCTGACCAAGCTGGACCTGCTCGCAGGCTTCGCCGAGTTCTTCGACACGCTGGATGCCGAAGGCCGCGCCCAGGTATGGGGCACCACGTTTGCGTTCGATGCCGACCCGATCACCATCGGCAGAACCTACGAGGCGGATTTCGAGGTCCTGCAGGCGCGGCTCAATGCGGAGATGCTGGCGCGGGTCGAGGAGGAGGATGATCTGGCGCGGCGCGCCGCGATCTATCGCTTTCCGCAACAGTTCCATGCGCTCGGCCCGCTGCTGGTTGAATTCCTCGCAATGGCGTTCGCGACCCTGATCAACCATCACCCGCTGATGCTGCGCGGGGTGTATTTCACCAGCACCTCGCGGGAAGGCAAGCCCGTGGACCGGGTCATGCGCACGCTGGAGCGCGCCTTCAAGCTGCCGCGCCGCGCGGCCGGCCCGGCTGAGAATGCGGACCGCAGCTACTTCGTCGAGCGCCTCGTGAAGGAAGTGATCCTCGGCGAAGCCGCGCTTCCCGTTTCAGGGGAGGCCCCGGGGAGCCATTCCCCGCCGTTTCACCTGCCGAAGGACCTGTCCGGCTAGGTGAGGAATTCCAGCAGCAGCCGGGTCACGGCCCCGGGCTGCTCCTGCTGCACCCAGTGTCCCGCCCCGTCGATCAGGTGGCAGCCGCGCATTTGCGTGCACGCGCTGTTGCGCATCGACTCAATGTCGCCGGGTTTCTGGAACGGTCCCCAGTCGCTCGCGCCGGCGATGAAGCAGGAGGGCACATCGATCGTGCGCCCGGCGTAGGTCTGCAGCTCGGCGTTCTGCAATCCCGTCGTCCTGCAGCGGTACCACTGCAGGCCACCCTGGAATCCGGTGCGCGCAAATTCGGCGCTGTAGACACCGAGTTCCTCCTCGGTCAGCCAGGCGCAGGCTGCGATCTCGGCGCGCGTGGGCATCACTTCCGCTGCGGTTTGCGCCATGTTCCGGTCCAGGTCCATGACGTAGTACGTCGGCAGCCTGGCAAGCTCGGCGGCGCTCCAGGATTGCAGCGGGACCGGTGTGTTCTGCTTCCAGTCGGCGCTCTTGCAGTGGTAGTAGGCGCGCAGGAAATCGTGCAGGCCCTGCGGGCAGTGGCGCATGTCGGCGTCAGCCTCGCGCGTCGAGTAGTACCACTGGTAGTGCTTGCGCGGGCGCGCGAGCGACGCGAGTTCCGCGTGAATCGGGTCCGGCCGGGCGGGCGGCACGCCTGCAGGCATGTCGAAGGGCAGCGCCGGCGCACCCGCAAACGGCGCGCTCATCAGCACCACGGAGCGAAACACATCGGGCCGTACCAGTGCGCACCAGGCCGCCACCGACGAACCGAAATCGTGGCCGACCACGGCGGCAACCGAGCGATGGCCGAGCGCCGCGACCAGGCCGAGGGCATCGCGCACGAGATTCAGCAGGCGAAACGATCCCAGGTCGCCGTCGTAGCGCGCGTCCCAGCCGGTCGTGCGGCCGTAGCCGCGCTGGTCGGGCGCAATCACGTGAAAGCCCGCTGCGGCGAGCGGCAGCATCACCTTGCGCCAGCTGTAGGCCAGTTCCGGGAAGCCGTGCAGCAGCAGAACGCAGGGCCGGCCGGGCCCGGGCGTGCCGGCCTCGAGGATGTGCATGTCAAGGCCGTTGACGCCGCTGATCCGGCGCGAGCGGATGCCCGCAGGCAGTGCAATCAGGTCGGCGAGAGGCTCGCTGGTCATAGTTCGGCTCCGGTCGGGCAGGCCGCCTGAATGGGCCCGCAGGGGGCGATCCTAGCGCAGCCCGGCGACCCTGCGCGTGCACGGATGCGGCCTTCGAGTGTATTCTTGGGTTCTGGCTGCCTGCCTTTATCGGTTTTGTGCGATTTTCGATTTTAGCGTTCGCACCGCCTGTGCGACTATTGACGGCAGGCCCTTCAGAGCCAAGAAACCATAGTCGGGCACCCGGGCATCGACCCGGACAGCAATCATGGATCAGGAGCACATATGATGGACAGTGTCAGGGCAAGCGACGAAGTGATCGACGAGATCGCCCACATTGCATTGCTGCGTTACGAAGCGGAAAGACATGGCAGTGGTGGCGTGTCCAGCAGCGAGGCGCTGCGCAAACTGCACGAGTTGCGCGACCGGGAGCAGAAGGCCATGCAGCAGGCGGAGCACGCCGCCGTGCACCAGGCCAACCTCGAAGCGGTCGCCGCCGAGATCAAGAAGGTGCAGCAGATGAGTGGTGGTGGGGGACGCAATTCAGAGCACAGGAATGCGCGGCCGCGCCCGCCACAGCAGCAGCAACAGCAGCCGCGCAAGGAAGGCGGCGGTGGTCACAATCCGGCGCGCAACAAGGGCCGCCGCTCGATGGGCAGGCAGGGCCGTCCCTGAGTGCCGGTCGCCAGGGACACTGCAATGGGAGTCGAAACCACAATGGAAATGTCGCGCGAAGAAGTCAGCGAATACTGGCAGGATTTCTGCAAACGCCATGAAGTAGGCAAGGATCTGGTCGCGAGGGGCGAAGCAAAGATCGCCGAGAATCCGGACCACTGGGCCGACCAGACGATGTGGCAGCTGCTGGAATCGCTTGCCGAGCCCGGTTCGGCCAAGCGCTGAACAGGCGCCATGTTCAATCTGAAGGGCAAGGTGGGGCTGGTCACCGGCGGCAACGGCGGCATCGGCCTGGGGATCGCGCGCGGATTGGCGCGCGCAGGCGCCGACCTGGCGGTGGTCGGCCGCAACGCGGACAAGAATGCGGCGGCCTGTGCGGAACTCTCGTCGCTCGGTGTCCGGGCGATCGGCATCGTCGCCGACGTGACCGACCGCGCCCAGGTCGACGCGGCGATCGCGCAGACCGTGGCGAAACTCGGCGGACTCGACATCCTCGTGGCCAACGCCGGCACCAACGTGAGAAAGCTGCCGCAGGACTACACCGCGGCCGAATGGCACCAGGTGGTCGATACCAACCTCACGAGCATGTTCATCTGCTGCCAGGCCGCGTATCCGCAGATGGTGAAGCGCGGCGGCGGAAAGATCATCACCATCGGATCGATGACGAGCCTGTTCGGCTTCGACGTGGCACCCGTGTATGCGGCCACCAAGGGCGCCGCGGTACAACTCACCAAGAGCCTGGCCGCCGCCTGGGCTAAGGACAACATCCAGGTGAACTGCATCCTCCCGGGCTGGATCGACACCGATCTCACGAAGGGCGCGCGGCAGCGGATCCCCACGCTGCACGACAAGGTCGTCGACCGCACACCGGCGAAGCGCTGGGGCGTCCCCGCGGATTTCGAAGGCATCGCGGCATTTCTCTGCAGTCCGGCAAGCGATTTCGTCACCGGCACCGCGATTCCGGTCGACGGGGGATTCTCGAGCTCGCTGTTCTAGCCGCGGGTCGCGCGTCACGATGAATCCCGCGTCGCGCTGGCAGGCCTGGGGTCGGCAGCGTGTGGTCGCGCTTGCGATCCTCGTCATCCTGATCGGCGCGGGCTGGACCAGCGGCGCATTCCACGAATTCCGCAGCCCGGACCGGGTGCGCGCACTGATCGATTCGTGGGGCGTCTGGGCCTACGTTCTCTACGTGCTGAGCTTCGTGCTGCTGATGCCCTTCGGCATACCCGCATTTGTCTGGGTCCTGCCCGCGGGTGCGCTCTGGCCGTTCTGGGTCGCGTATCCGCTCTCGCTGCTGGCCGTGGCCGGCGCATCGAGCATCGGATTCCTGTTTGCGCGCTACATCGCGCGCGACTGGGTCGCCGCGCGCCTGCCGGGCCGCATACGTCGCATCGACGATCATTTCTCCGCGCGCGGCCTGCGCTCGGTGATCCTGTTCCGGCTCGTCTTCCAGCTCGGCGCGCCCACGCACTGGCTGCTGGGTCTGTCGAAAGTGGACTACGGCACCTTCGTGCTCGGCACCGTGATCGGCGCGATGCCCGCCGTGGCGCTGGTGGCCTGGCTCGGGCATGACGCCCTGCACTGGGTGGAGATGCACGCGCTGCTGGCCTTCACGATCCTGGTCGCGGTGGTCGCGGTATTGATCGTCGCGCGGCGGGTGATGCTGGCGCGGCGCCACCGGGTGCGCGCGCCGGGCGTCCGGGTAGACTGATATCCGGGAAATCCAGTTTGTCCAACCTCAAAGGAACTGCAATGCGCAATTCATCTGCACAGGCCGCGACGCGATGACCGGCCGCACAACCTCATCCGTGCCCGAGGCGGCACGCGCGGAACTCGCCCCGACCGGAAAGCTGCGCGCGGGCATGAACCTCGGCAATACCCTGTTCACCAGCAGGAATGCGGCAACCGGCGAACTCTCCGGCGTGAGTGTCGATATCATGAATGCGCTGGCCGAACGCCTGGGCGTCCCCGTCGATCTCGTGGTGCACCCGACGCCGGGCGAGGTCGCCGATGCCTCCGAGAAGAACACCTGGGACGTCGCCATCCTCGCGATCGAACAGGCGCGCGCGAAGACGATCGCGTTCTCGCCTGCGATGACCGAGATCGAGGCGACCTATGTGGTGCGCAAGGATTCGCCGTTGCGCACGCCGGCTGAAGTGGACACCGCAGGCATCAGGATCGCGGTCTCCGACAAGGCGGGCTACGAACTGTTTCTCACGCGCACGCTGCGCAATGCCGAACTGGTCAAGACCAAGGGCCTGCCGGGCGGCATCGAGGTATTCAAGACCGGCAGCACGCATGCGCTCGCAGGGCTGCGTCCGGCGCTGATCGAATGCATGGACCAGATGCCCGAGGCGCGCATGCTGGACGGCAATTTCATGACGGTGAACCATGGTCTTGGTACGCCGCGCGGGCGGCCTGCGGCCGAGGCCTGGCTGAAAACCTTTGTCGAGGAGATGGTCGCCTCCGGATTCATTGCACGCTCGATTGCGAAGCACGGCGTCAAGGGCCTTGCCGCGGTGAAGTGAGCCGGGCGGGCGCGATGCACCACGCCTCACGACGTCGTTTTCTCGGAACGGCAGGAGCAGTCGCGCTCGCGTTCGGGCGTCCCGGCCTGCTGCGCGCGGCGGGTGACCCGCCGATCGCCGATTCGCATTCGCACATCGGCATGTTTTCCCCTCAGCTGGTGGGACATCCGCTCAAGTCGCAGATGGAAGCCGCGGGCGTCACGCTGCTCTCGTGGAACATCGTCGGTGATTCGCGCTGGATCACGTCGACGCCGACGGGGCATAGAGCAGCGCGGGACCCCGGCGAGCGGGGAGCAGGCCGTGTATTTCCGGCAAGGCCTGGACCGGATGCGCACCTACCTGGCGAAAAACGAGATCAGGCATGTGGAGTCGCCCGGCGACATCGATGCAGCGCGCTCCGGCATCCCGCACGTGGTGATCGCGCTCGAAGGCGCGGGATTCGCTTCCGACAGTCTGGAACTGCTCGCCGAAGCCTACGGCAAGGGGCTGCGCCATCTGCAGCTGGTGCACTACATCCGCAATGCGCTTGGCGATTTCCAGACCGAACGGCCCGAGCACGAGGGCATGACGGCGCTTGGCGTGGATGTCGTAAAGGAATGCAACCGGCTCGGCATCCTGGTCGACCTCGCGCATGCGACCGCGGCGACGATCGAACGCGCGCTGGAAGTCTCAACGGTTCCGTTGATCTGGTCGCACAGCGCGATCACGCGGGCCGCGGTCTACTCGTGGATCCAGCCGCCCAACCAGTCGCGCCTGCTGCAGTTCGACATGGCGAGGAAGATCGCCGCAGCGCGGCGGGGCGGTCGGCCTGTGGTCCCTGCGCAGCACGGTGGGCAACAGCCCGGACGGCTATGCCACCGAGCTCATGCGCATGGTCGACGCGATCGGTCCGGCGCATGTGATGTTCGGCACCGATCTGGACGGGGTCGGGCGTTTCGGCACGATGGAGAGTCTGGGCGACCTGCGCCGCGTGGCGGACGTGCTGCGCGCGCGTGGCGTGGACGAAAAGACCCTCCGCGCGCTGTGCTTCGAAAACTACGCGCGCTGCCTGGGGGCGGCAATGCAGGCGCGCAAAGCCTGAGCTAGCCGCTCTTCTTCAACCCCGTAGCCTGGATGACGTGCCCGATCTGCCAGGGTCGCGCGAGCACCGCGTGCGCGGCCTTGATCGAGGCCAACCGCGCCATCAGCTCCTCTGGAAACGGCGAGATGCGCCGAGTTTCCATCGAGACGTGTGCCGAGAGCGATTCCTGCGATGCGGCAAGGTAGCCCTCGGTGCCGTGGAACATCTCCTGGTAGAAATGGATGCGCTTGGCATCGAAGTCCAGCAGGCGCGCCTCAAATCGCAGTGGATCGCCTTCCTTCACCTCGCGCAGGAAGTTGCCGTGGCATTCGAGCGCGAAGGTGGTCGCGCCATGCTTCTTGCGGAATTCCGGGGTGAGGCCGAGAAATTCGAAGAACCTGTCGGCCGCAAGATCGAACACGACCTGGTAGTAGCCGACGTTCATGTGGCCGTTGTAGTCGATCCATTCGGGACGAACGACATCCTGCGCATCGTCGAAGGGGGCGGGGATCTGCATCTGGGTCATGTTCCGGTGGTTCCTCTTATCTGCCTTTGAAATTCGCCTTGCGCCGCTCGACGAAGGAGCGCAGGCCCTCGGCCGCGTCCTCGCTCGTCGCCAGCTTGCGTTGTACCGCTTCCATTTCCGGCTTGATGCCCAACGGCCCCTTTTCCAGATAGCGACGGGAGGAGGCGAGCGAGGCGCGCACCGCGAGCGGTGCCTGCTCGGCGATCGTGCGGGCGATCGCCAGCGCGCGGTCGAGCTGGGTACCGGCGGGCACGATTTCCTGGATAAAGCCCAGACGCAGCGCTTCGGCCGGGCCGAATTCGTCGCCGGTCAACAGGTATCGCTGCGCATTGCCCCAGCCGGCACGTTCGACAAAGCGCAGGGTCGCGCCGCCGGTGGGCATGATGCCGCGCTTGACCTCGATCTGCGCGAAGCGCGTGTCGTCCGCCGCGATCACGATGTCCTGCGCGAGCATGAGTTCGATGCCCAGCGTAAAACAGATGCCCTGCACAGCGCAGACCACGGGCTTCGCGCGCAGCGGCTCGCGCAGCGAGAACGGGTCGATCTGGCCCTTGTCGGCAGGCCGATTCCCCACGCGCCATCAACGGGGCGAACTGGTCGAGCTGCAGGCCGGCGGTGAAGTTCGCGCCGTGCGCGTACAGCACGCCGACCCGGACGTCGGGGTCGGCTTCCATGGCCGTGTAGGCCGCAAACAGCTCGCGGTACATCTTGAGCGAGAAGCCGTTGAGCTTCTTCGCCCGGTCGAAGCCGATCAGAAAGAGGTCGCCTTCGCGCTTCGTGGTGATCCGGCCATCCAGCGGTGTTTCGTCGCTACTCATGGGTTACTCCAGCGTCTTGCGGTGCAAACCGGCAGTTTGCCACGGCCGGGGTTAGAATCGTGCCACGGAGGTGAACATGTTCCCGATACTCGAAGTCCACGGCACGGCTCACGAACGCGGCCGCATGCACGGCAAACTGGCGCGCAAGCGCATCGACCATTCGGTCGCGACCTACGCGCGGCTGTTTGCGTACTGCGGCATCGACTGGCAGGGCGCGCAGGCGCTCGGCGCGGGCTATCGCGACCTCATCGGCGCGCTGGATGCCGAACTGCTCGAAGAGATCGAGGGCATCGCGGCCGGCAGCGGCCGGCGGGTCGATGAAATCCTCGCGCTGAATGCACGTACCGAGATCCTCCCGCCGACCTATCCGGGCGAACCGCATCCGGGCTGGACGCAGATCGCCGCGGCCAACGTCGCGGCCGGCGTGCCCGACTGGGGTGAGTGCACCTCGGTCGCGGTCAAGCCGGGGCAGAGCAGCGACCGGGACGACGCTGCTTGCGCAGAACTGGGACTGGCTGGGTGCGCAGCGCGCGGCGCTCGTGCTCCTTCGTGGCACCGAGTCCGACGGCTCGACCTACCTGACGCTGACTGAAGCCGGCATGCTGGCCAAGATCGGGTTGAACAGCCACGGCTTCGGGGTGTGCCTGAACATCCTGCGTTCATCCGACGATGGCGTTACGCACGGGGTGCCGGTGCACGTCCTGCTGCGCGCGCTGCTCAAGCGCCGCGGTGTGGCCGACGCGGTCGGGTTTGCCTCGAAGCTGGCGTTCGGCGCCTCGTCGAACGTGCTCTGCGCGGATGCGGGCGGCGAGACTGCAGCACTCGAATTCTCGCCGCGCGGCCTTGACGTGGTGCGTGGCGCCGACGCGGCGCTCTGCCATACCAACCACTTCCTCGCACCGGAGGCGGCGAAGCACCAGGCGTCGCTCGCGCCGAGCCTGTCGACCTATCCGCGCCTGGAGCGCATCACGGCGCTGACCGGCGGGCATCGCGGGAAGTTTTCGCCGGACGACCTGCAGCGCATGTTGCGCGACGAATCGGCGGGCCTCCTGTCGATCTGCCGCCGGCCGGATCCGTCGCTGCCGCCGGAAGCGCGGGTCGAGACCGTGGCCTCGGTGGTCATGGACCTCGGCGCGCGGGTCATGCAGGTGGCGCCGGACGTGCCCTCGCTGACGCAGTACGCACAGGTGTCGCTCGTGGGCGAGTCGTTTGCCGTAGTGTAGCGACCGGTCTGGCGGCCGGCCCTGCCGGATCGGCATGAATCTGAAGCAAATAAGTGGGGTCAGAGTCGACTTGTCCGCCCGCCGCAGCTTGACAACATAATCGCGTGCACTTGCACGCGCCTGCGCTACGGCTGCATCGCGCCGGAGAGCACCACCTCGCGCCCGAGCGCGGAAGGCACGCGGGCAAGCAGCGCCTTCGCGACGTCGGCGGCGGCGACCGAGCGGTAGTTGCGCGGAATGAGCCAGCCGAATCGGCGGCTCAGCGCGAGCGCGAACCCCTCGCCACTGCGAACCGGTTGGCCGAGCGATGCACGATCGCCGGCGAGAAAAGAGGGGCGGGCGATGACCAGGCCCTCGAAGGGCAGCGCAGCGAGCGCCTCCTCGAGCTCGCCCTTCACGCGGGTGTAGAACATCCCGGACTTCGCGTTCGCGCCCATCGCGCTCACCAGGCCCGCGCGCTTTGCCCCTGCCGCGAGCGCCGCCCCGGCCACCGCGAGGTTGGCCTCGAAGTCCACGGCCCGGAACGCCTGCTCGCTTCCCGCCACCTTGATCGTCGTCCCCAGCGCGAGAAACACCTCGTCGACGCGTGGCAGGGCGGGTAGCCTTCGAAAATCGACGGTATGCATGGTGAGCTTCGGATTGCCGACCTCGAGCGCGCGCCGGCCGAGCACGTGGATCGCCGACACGGAAGGATCGGCGAGCAGGCCGCGGAGGATCTCCCGTCCTACGAGGCCGGTGGCGCCGGCAAGGGCGACGATTCTGGGCATGGTGTTGGGGCGCCTTTGGTGGTCGAAGCAATCAAGTGATTATCCATCGTCTGCTCATTTCACTGAGGGCGAACCTCGATGCGCTTTCGCAGGCGCCCGCCCCGATCTAATCCGCCCTGTATTGCATCAAACAAGGAAATTCCTTACCATCAAAAAAACACCCTCAATACCGGATCCAGCCCGCCATGATCACCAGCAAACTGACCTCCAAAGCCCAGACGACCATCCCTCAGGCGGTCCGTGCCGCGCTGCGCCTTGAACCGGGCGACGAACTGATCTATCAGATCGACGCCCAGCAGGTGATCCTCACCAAGGCCGGGCGCGGAGGCAAGACGGACGATCCGTTCCGCACCTTCAGCGAGTGGGACTCCGAGGCCGACACAGAAGCCTATGGCACGCTTTAGCCAGGGCGACGTCATCAAGGTACCGTTTCCGTACACCGATCGCCCCACCCGTCAGTCGCGACCGGCGCTGGTGGTGTCCACGGGCGGGATCGAGGCGGCACACGGTTTACTGTGGGTCGTGATGATCACCAGCGCGCAGAACCGCGGTTGGCCGGGCGACGTGCCGGTGGCCGACCTTGCGGGTGCGGGCCTGCCGGTACCGTCGGTGATCCGCACCGCCAAGATCGCCACCATCGAAGCCTCCGATGCCACCCGCCTGGGCCGGATTCCCGCAGCATTGATCCGCAAGGTGACGCGTCACCTTGGGCGGGAACTGGGATTGAGCGTCTGATTGCTTCGGGCCCGTTCTTCACCTTAATTAAATCAATATTTTTTTCAGGATTCAATACCAGAGCGGCTCTCCCGTCAGTAAGTGTATCGATACCGATACACACCAGGGGGCGGAAAGTCGACTCTGACCCCACTTTACGGCAGGCCGATTGGCGACCGCCCCGTCTCAGCGCCCCGGGCCCGGGGTCACGACTTCGAACTGCATCGAGAAGTCGTCGAGCATGTCGAACAGCGCCGGGACGCACGCAGCGTCTCCGCTGATTTTCAGGCTGCCCGCGGCGACCGCTTCGGCCACCGTGAATTTCCTGACGATCAGCGCGACCAGCGTATCCCGCGTCGTCACCACTGAAGCGGTCGCGTCGGCCTCGGCCTTGCCGGCGAGCTGGGTCAGTGTGCTGTGGGCGAGCTTCTGCACGAGCTGCTCGCCGCTGTCTTCCATGAGCCAGTTGATGCTGAAGCTGCGGCCGGCCACGCGCTGCGGGTTCAGGCGCACGGCGATGAAGTCGAACAGTGTGTCGGCGGTCAGTGCAACCAGCATGTCCGCGCTCAGCATCGGCCGCGGCGGCAGCTGGCGCACGCCGTGGCGCAGTTCCTGCGCGCCATAGAGATAGGCGTTTCTCCAGGTAGCCGATTCGGCCTGGTAGCCCAGCTGCTCACAGGCATCGGCGGCCAGCTCGCGCGCGGCGCGGTTGTCCGGATCGCTGAACACGACCTGGCTCGCGGCCTGTGCGACCCAGCGATACTCGCCACGCGCAAAGTCCTCGCGCGCCTTCGCAAGGACCGCTTCGGCGCCGCCCATGTACGCGACGGTCTTCGCCGCGGTCTGCACCGGTGGCAGCGGGTTGAGGTTGGCCGGGTTGCCGTCGTACCAGCTGAGATAACGCTGGTATACGGCCTTCGAGTTGTGGCTGATGGTGCCGTAGTAGCCGCGTGCCGACCATTCGCGCGCAAGTTCCGGCGGCAGTTCGAGCACCTCCGCGATCTCGGCCGGGCGCCAGCCGTGGTTCATCAGGCGCACGGTCTGGTCGTGCACGTACTTGTACAGGTCGCGCTGCTTCTCGAGGAATTCGCGCACCGTGTCCCGGCCCCAGGTCGGCCAGTGGTGCTGGCCGATCAGGACTTCGGTTTTGGCGCCGAACAGTTCGATGCCCTGCGCGAGATAGTGCGACCACATGCGCGGGTCGCGCACCACGGCGCCGCGCAGCGGGCAGAAATTGTGCAGGTGGCGAGTTGCGTTTTCCGCCATGTTGAGCACGCCCGAGGCGGGTGCGAAGAGGTGCATTTCGGCGGGCGCCTCGGTGCCGGGGGCGAGCTGGAACACGAGTTCCAGGCCGTCGATCACATGGGTCTCGATCGGCTGCCTGATCGTCAGGGTCGGGGCAATCAGGGAAAGCGTGCCGCGCGCCACCGCCTTGCCCAGGCCTGCGTCGACCTGCCCGCGCGGGCCGGGCGGCAGCAGGGCGCCGAACTGGAACTGCGCGCGCCGCTGCATGGGATTGCCGGCGAGCACATTCTCGCCGGCCACGGCATCGAGGAAACCATCGGGCGCAATCACCTGCACGCGGCCGCTGCGGCGCGTCCTCTTCGCTCATCACGCCCTTGACCCCGCCGTAGTGGTCGGCGTGGCTGTGGCTGTAGATCACCGCGCGCACCGGGCGGCGCGGGCGGTGCGCGTAGTACAGCTCGAGCGCCGCATGCGCGGTTTCGCAGGCGGTCAGCGGGTCGACCAGGATGACGCCGGTCTCGCCTTCCATGATGGTCAGGTTGGCGATGTCGAAGCCGCGCACCTGGTACACGCCCGGCACGACCTCGAACAGGCCGTGGTTCATGTTGAGGCGCGCCATGCGCCACAGGCTGGGATTGACGGTCGCCGGTGCAGTGTCGGAATTGATGAAATCGTAGGCCGGGAGGTTCCAAAGCACCGTGCCGTTCGGGGTGCGGATCACACCGCCCGGGATCGTGGCGACGAAGCCGCGGCGCGCCGCGTCGAAGTCCGTCGCGTCGCCGAACGGCAGCAGGGCGGCCAGCGCGTTGTTGGTCCGCCGGGTGGCGGGCTCGGCGTCCTTCGGTCCGGCGGTTGGTGTGGCGGGTGGTGTGGCAGACGGCGTGCTCATGCTCGGACTCCGGTTTCCGTTGGCAACGATTGTGACTCTGACGGGCACGGGATCGAGGTGGACATGCCACTGCCGATTGCCGCACGCTGCGATCACTTGATTTGACTGTGGGTCGGAAGATTATCCGTCAAGAACACGCAATACCGAAATCGACCAGGGCAGTGCGAGACCAGACCTCAAGCACCTGTCGGCGTGTCACGAACGTTTAACATGACAGGCGCACTCTGCGCGCATGGACGCGTCGCTGCCGCTTGCGAAAAACCAGATCCGGGTCCGGATCCGGGCGCTGCGCAGATGCGAGACCGCTGCATGAGCCGTTTGGACGCCACGCTGGCGCGCCTGCTCAAATGGGACGTGGGCCTGTGCCTGAAGTGCAACAGGGTGATCCGGATCAGGGTGCTGCTGCAGTTCTTCCGCGGCATCAGTTGGCTCGGCAACGGCATCTTCTGGTACGGGTTGATGCTCGCGCTGCTGCTCGCCGACCGAATGGCTGCCATCGCGCCGGTGGTCCACATGACGGCGACCGGCCTCGCCTGCACGCTCGCCTACAAGCTCCTGAAGCAGGGCACGCTGCGCCCGCGTCCCTATCAGGTCCAGCAGCACATCGCCGCCGGCGCGCAGCCGCTGGACCAGTTCAGCTTTCCCTCGGGCCACACGCTGCACGCGGTCGGATTTACCGTGGTGGCCTGCGCATACTATCCGGGCCTCGTCTACCTCACGCTGCCGTTTACGCTGCTGACTGCGGCCTCCCGGCTCGTGCTAGGGCTGCACTATCCGAGCGACGTGCTGGCGGGCGGCGCGCTCGGCGCTTTGATTGCGCTGCTGTCTCTTTCCAGAGCGCTGTGACTGCACAACAGGATTCATCGAAACACCGCGCGGATGCCAGCCGCACGCATCGTACGAATGCAGTCATCTGACTGAAACGCGCGGCAGTTAGCCTGCGCGTTCCCTCATTCATCTGAAAGGCGAAGAACCATGAGCAGTTTTTCCCGCCGCAGTTTCATCAAGACCACGCTTGCCTCCGGCGCGGCACTTGCGCTGCCGGCCTACGCGCAGGCGCCTGCCACCATCACCTCGGACCGTATGCGCCCGCAGATGCCCTCGGGCATACAGATCGGCGACGTGGTGAGCGGCCGCGCCATCGTCTGGAGCCGCAGCGACCGGCCGGCGCGCCTGCTGGTGGAACGTTCGCTGCATGCGGATTTTCGCGACGCGGTTCGCATCCGCGGCCCCCTGGCTCTGGACACCAGCGACTACACGGCACGCGTCGACCTGACCGACCTGCCGTCGGATCGCGAGATCTTCGTTCGCGTGTCGTTCGAAGATCTTTCGACCGGAAGCGCAATGTCGGCGCCGGTGACCGGCCGCTTTCTGAGCGTGCCGACAGCGCGCCGCAATGTCAGCTTTGCCTGGTCCGGCGACACGGCCGGACAGGGCTGGGGTATCAACAAGGAATGGGGCGGCATGAAGTGCTACGAGGCCGTCAGGCAGTCGCGCCCCGACTTCTTCATCCACTGCGGCGACACGATCTATGCGGACGGCCCGATCGCCGCGGAAGTGAAGCAGGCCGACGGAACGCTGTGGAAAAACCTGGTGACCGAGGAAGTCAGCAAGGTGGCCGAGACACAGAAGGAATTCCGCGGCCGCTATGCCTATAACCTGATGGACGAGAACGTGCGCCGGATGTCGGCCGAGATTCCGCAGATCTGGCAATGGGACGATCACGAGGTCTGCAACAACTGGTCAGGCAGCAAGGATCTTTCGGGCGACAAGCGCTATACCGAGAAGAACGTGCCGCTGCTGGTGGGCCGTGCGACACGCGCCTTTCTCGAATATGCGCCGATGCGCCCGCACGGCGCGGATGAGTCCGAGCGCGTCTATCGAAAGATCGCCTACGGCCCGCTGCTGGATGTATTCGTGCTCGACATGCGCAGCTATCGCGGACCGAACTCGGACAACCGGCAGACGCAGGCCGGCCCCGATACCGCGTTCATGGGTGCGCAGCAGCTCGCCTGGCTCAAGGCGGGGCTCAAGGCCTCGAAAGCCACCTGGAAGGTCATTTCCGCCGACATGCCGATCGGACTCGTGGTCGGCGACGGAAAGGATGCGCAGGGACGCGACAAGTTCGAAGCGGTCGCCAACGGCGACGGTCCGGTGCTCGGTCGCGAGTTCGAGATCGCCGATCTGCTGCGCACGATCAAGCATCAGAAGATCCGCAACACAGTCTGGATTACTGCCGACGTGCACTATTGCGCCGCGCACTTCTACGATCCGGCCAAGGCGCAGTTCAGCGATTTCGAGCCGTTCTGGGAGTTCGTCTCCGGACCGCTGCATGCCGGCGGCTTCGGACCGAACGCGCTGGACAAGACATTCGGCCCTCAGCTCGTGTATCAGAAGGCACCCGGCAAGAACAACGCGTCGCCGAGCGAAGGCGGGCAGTACTACGGTCTGGTCAACATCGATGCAAAGACCTCGGCGATGAAGGTCGAACTCAAGGACCTGACGGGCGCAACGCTGTACGAGAAGACCCTGGCACCGAAGCGCGCCTGAAGAAGACGGGCCGGCGGGCCGGCGGCGGAGTCGCGCCGCCGGCCGCCGGGTGCGGTGCGGATACCGGCGTGTGGATGAGCGCGATGCTCATCCACACCGCCACGCTGAAGTACAGCGACATCCAGGCAATTTCGCTCTGCCAGTCCGCCCAGCGGTGCGAGACGACACGGCGATCAAGGGCGTCCAGCGCGCCCTGTGCAATGCTCAAATAGCCGCGCCCACCGGCTTCATCCGCGATCCAGCGCGACCAGTACATGGGCACGTCGACAAAGAACATGAACAGCACGTAGAGCAAGACCTGCGGCACACCAGGCGGCCAGCAGCGGACGAAGCCTCGTTGAGCAGCGCGACCAGATCGCGGCGAGGCTGGCGACCATCAGCGCGGCGCACAGGCCCCAGAGGGATTCCTCGACCACATGGCCGAGATTCGAGGTGGTCAGCACCGAATACCAGGAGAAGGTCTCGGCGACCGCAATCATCGGCACCAAGGCGAAGGCCGATCGTGTCCCGCTGCGACTGCCGG
>CAWJNP010000042.1:0-8237 GCA_963844255.1 uncultured beta proteobacterium | reverse complement strand
TATGGTGACCACTGACTGGTACCGTATTGCTCACCGGCGGTTCCACCAAGGGTTCCAAGGCGGCGGTGGCCTCGATGCTGGTGAACAGCACCGTGATGGCGCTGGTGATTCCGGTGGGAAAAATCGTGATCTCCATCATCGCCTCCTTCGCCATCGTCTACTTCCGGTTTCGGCTGCGAATGTTCTTCTTCTGGATGATCTTCGTGACGCTGATGCTGCCCGTGGAAGTGCGCATCATTCCCACCTTCAAGGTCATCGCCGACCTGGGGATGCTGAACACCTACGCCGGCCTCACGGTGCCGCTGATCGCCTCGGCCACGGCCACGTTCCTGTTCAGGCAGTACTTCATGACGATTCCCGACGAGCTTGCAGAGGCGGCGCGGGTGGACGGTGCCACGCCGATGCGCTTTTTCTGGGACGTGGTGCTGCCGCTGTCGAAGACGACCATGGCGGCTCTGTTCGTGATCCAGTTCATCTACGGCTGGAACCAGTATCTGTGGCCGCTGCTCATCACCACCGATGAGTCCATGTACACCACGGTGATCGGGATCAAGCGCATGATCGTCGGCAGCGATGCGGCCAACGAATGGAACCTGATCATGGCGACTGCGATTCTCGCGATGCTGCCGCCTGCGCTGGTGGTCATATTGATGCAGAAATGGTTCGTCAAGGGACTCGTGGAGACTGAAAAATAATGGCTGCCGTATCTCTGAACGACGTACGCAAGACCTATCATGAGCACGAAGTGATCCACGGAATCACCGCCGACGTTGCCGATGGCGAGTTTGTGGTCATGGTCGGGCCCTCGGGCTGCGGAAAATCCACCCTGCTGCGCATGGTCGCGGGGCTGGAAGAGATCACCGCCGGGGAGATTTCCATCGGCGACCGGGTGGTCAACAAACTGGAACCCAAGGATCGCGACATCGCGATGGTGTTCCAGAACTACGCGTTGTATCCGCACATGTCGGTGCGCCAGAACATGGCGTATGGGCTGAAGATCCGGGGTTTCGAGAAATCGGATATCGAGGCACGCGTGCAGCGTGCCGCCGACATTCTCGAACTCGGCGAGCTGCTTGGCCGCACGCCGCGTCAGCTCTCCGGCGGCCAGCGGCAGCGCGTCGCCATGGGGCGCGCCATTGTCCGTGAACCGGCCGTGTTCCTGTTCGACGAGCCTTTGTCCAACCTTGACGCCAAACTGCGGGTGCAGATGCGTGCCGAACTGCAGGCCTTGCACAAGCGGCTGGGCACGACCAGCCTGTACGTGACCCACGATCAGGTCGAGGCGATGACGCTTGCGCACCGCATGATCGTCATGAACGCCGGGCGCGCCGAACAGATCGGCGCGCCGCTGGAGGTGTATGCGAAGCCCGCGACGACCTTCGTGGCCTCCTTCATCGGATCGCCGCCCATGAACCTCGTGCGCGGCAAGGTCTCGCCCGATGGCCGCACGCTGGACGTCGAAGGTGGCGGGCAGGTGAAGCTCGACGGCGCACCGCAGTCGTTGCTCGATCGCGAAGCGGTGCTCGGGTTGCGTCCCGAGCATCTGCGGCCCTGTGCCGAGAGCGAAGCCAGCCTGGTGCTCGCGATCGGACTGGTCGAACCGCTGGGCGCCGATACGCTGGTGCATGGCAGGACCGGTAGCCAGAGCCTGGTTGCGCGGCTCGCTGCAAGCGCGATGCCCAGCGGCAGCCTGTGTCTGACGATAGACGCCGGGCAATCGCACTGGTTCGACGCGGCGTCGGGCGCGCGCGTCGACGGATGAACCGCGCGACGAAACCTCACTGGCCTTACCCGCGCGTCGTCGCACACCGTGGCGGTGGGACGCTTGCGCCGGAGAATACGCTAGGGGCCTTGCGCTATGGCGCCTCGCTGGGTTTTCGTGGCGTGGAGTTCGACGTCATGCTGGCAGGTGACGGCACGCCGCTGCTGATCCATGACGAGACGCTCGAGCGCACCACCACGGGCAAGGGGGGTGTCGCAGCGACACCCTATGCGGAGATCGAGAAACTCGATGCCGGCGCCTGGCACAGCGCGCGGTTCCAGGGTGAAATCGTTCCCACGTTTGTTGCGGCGACCAAGCTCTGCCGCGCGCTCGGGCTCTGGGCGAACGTTGAAATCAAGCCGGCCAAGGGCGTTGAAACCCAGACCGGCAGGGTGGTGGGGCAGATGGCGCTCGACCTTTGGCGCGACGCCGATCCAGCACCGCTGGTTTCGTCGTTCTCGATTGATGCACTGGCGGCTGCAAGGCAGGTCGCGCCCAGCCTGCCGCGCGGGATGCTGGTCAACAAGATTCCCGCGGACTGGAAAAGCCGCATGCAGGATCTGGACTGCGTTGCGCTGCACTGCAACTACCGCCACCTCAACGAGTCACTGGCGGCCGAGATCCACACGGCAGGCTACGCAGTGCTCTGCTGGACCGTGAATGACCCGGTCGAGGCGGCAAAGCTGCTCGGTTGGGGGGTGGACTGCATCGTGACCGACCGCCTGGACCTGATCGGACCGCAGTTCGCTTCCTGAGGCATTGTTGCCGTCGCCTCTGCTAGACTAGTTTTCACCATGGCCAATTCGATCGTCTGGGTGGACATCCCCGTCAAGAACCTGGACCGCGCGATGCGGTTCTATTCGGCAGTGCTCGACCTGAGCCTGAAGAAGGAGGAATTTCCTTCGCTCTCGATCGCGCTTGTTCCCCAGGGGCACGGGGAAGTCGGCGTGTGCCTGTTCCCGTACTCCGAGGACGAGCACGAACCTTCGCGGCACGGACCGCTCATCTATCTCAACTGCGAAGGCCGTCTCCAGGAGGCGCTGGAAGAGGTCGACCGTTGCGGTGGGGACATCCTGAAGGGCCGCCACTCGATCGGCGGCATGGGCTGGCGGGCAATTGTCGTCGACCCGGAAGGCAACCGCATCGCGCTGCATTCGCGCGAGGGCTGAGCCGCGTTCAAACGAATCAAGGAGTTCCCGTGAAAAACCTGTCCCGTCTGTTCGTCGCGTTCCTGCTTGGCCTTGCTGCCTCCGGTGCCTTTGCGCAGGACAAGGTCGTCTACCACTTCGACAGCGGCCTCGCACAGGCGATCAAGGGGCTGCGCAACATGCGCAACCACCTGGATGTCGACCCGAAGGCGCAGCTTGTCGCAGTTGCCCACGCGGATGGCGTGAATTTTCTCCTCGAGGGTGCGAAGACCCCCGACAACCAGGAGTTCGCCGCCTTGGTCGGTGGCTTGTCGGCACGCGGGGTGAAGTTCGAGATCTGCGAAATCACGCTCAAGAGCCGCGGCCTGAAGCAGGATCAGTTCATCCTCGGACCCGGTTTCACGCCTTCCGGCGTGGTGCGCATCGCCAACCTCCAGGCCCGGGAGGGTTACGCCTACATCAAACCCTGAGTCTTCGCGGCGCGCGTTTGCGGGCTTGTTCCGGCGAGAGGTCTAGAATACGGGTCTGAGAGCCGTGCCACGGGTGACGGATGTCGCGCGTGGAAAGTGCGCGGATTTCCCGGACACCCGGCGTTAAGGAACCATCATGGCAGGAAAAATGCTCTACCCGGAACTGTTCAAGGCGCTCGAGCGTGTGCGCTGGAACATGGATCACGACATTCCGTGGGACGCGTTCGAGCCGGCGAAACTTACCGACGAGCAGGCGCTGACCATCAAGATGAATGCCATCACCGAGTGGGCTGCCCTGCCCGCCACGGAGATGTTCCTGCGCGACAACCGGGGGGACAGCGATTTCTGCGCCTTCATGTCGGTGTGGTTTTTCGAGGAACAGAAGCACTCGCTGGCGCTGATGGAGTATCTGCGGCGCTTCCGGCCTGACCTCGTACCGACCGAAGCGGAGTTGCACGCAGTGCGTTTCGAATTCGATCCGGCGCCGCCGCTCGAAACACTGATGATGCATTTCTGCGGGGAGATCCGACTGAATCACTGGTACCGTTGTGCGGCGGAGTGGCATACCGAGCCTGTGATCAAGAAGATCTACGACCTGATTTCGCGCGACGAGGCCCGGCACGGTGGCGCCTACCTGCGCTACATGAAGAAGGCGCTGCACGCGGGCGGTCCCGATGTGAAGGCCGCGTTTGCGAAGATCGGCCTGCTGATGGCCTCGGCCGGCCGCTCGAGCAAGCCGTTGCACCCAACCAACCTGCACGTGAATCAGTCGCTGTATCCGCAGGACACGGTACAGTCCAAGCTTCCCGACCCCGTATGGCTCGAGCACTGGCTGGACGAGCAGATCCGCTTCGATCGCGACTGGGAGAAGAAGGTCGTCGACATGATCCTCCTCAACCTGTCCAAGCTGTTTGAACGGCCGATCAAGACCCTGCAGGAACTCAACCGCTACCGGCGCGAGCTCAGAACGGAAGCACCGACCCCGGCTTGAGGGACAGCAGTGCCGATCGGAATTCTCCCTGGATACGGGCGAGAGCGGCCTCGTTGTCGGCTTCGAAGCGCAGCACGATGACCGGGGTTGTGTTCGAGGCGCGTGCCAGGCCGAACCCGTCGGCGTACTCGGCGCGCACGCCGTCGATTGTCAGGAGTCGCTGAGCATTTCCGAACGGTGCGGCGTTCCTGAGTCGCTCGATGAGACTGTGCGGCTCGCCCTCTGCCAGTTGCCAGTTGAGTTCCGGCGTCGACGGTGCGTCCGGGAGCGCGTTCAGCATGCCGCTTGGATCGCTGACGCGCGAGACGATTTCGAGCAACCGCGCACCCGTGTACAGCGCGTCGTCGAACCCGTACCACCTTTCCTTGAAGAACGTGTGGCCCGACATTTCGCCGGCCAGCGGCGCGCCGGTCTCCTTCAGCTTCGCCTTGACCAGAGAGTGGCCGGTTTTCCAGATCAGCGGCACTCCGCCGTGCCGCCGGATCCACGGGTCGAGCAGCCGGGTGCACTTCACGTCGTAGATGATGGTCGCGCCAGGGTTGCGCGCGAGCACGTCCTGCGCGTAGAGCATCAGCTGCCGGTCCGGGTAGATGATCTTTCCGTCCTTCGTGACAACGCCGAGGCGATCGCCGTCGCCATCAAAGGCGAGACCGAGTTCGGCCTCCGAGCCGCTGAGTGCGGCGATGAGGTCGGCAAGGTTCTTCGGTTGCGAAGGATCCGGATGGTGGTTCGGGAACGTGCCATCAACGTCGCAGTAAAGCCCCGTCACATCGCATCCCAGGCGCTGGAAAAGCTGCGGCGCGAGTTCTCCGGCAACGCCGTTGCCGCAGTCGATGGCGATCTTCATCGGTCGTGCGAGCTTTACGTCGCCGGTGATGCGCGCGAGGTACGCTTCGCGCACGTCGCGACGCTCGATCGTGCCGTTGCCGTGCACTACCCGGCCCGACAGGATCCGTTCGCGCAGGTCTGCGATGGCCTCGCCCGAAAGCGTGTCGCCGGCCACGACCATCTTGATCCCATTGTAGTCGGGCGGATTGTGGCTGCCAGTCAGCATCGCCGCGCTCTGGCAGCCCAGATGATGCGCCGCAAAGTAGGTGACCGGCGTCGGCACCATGCCGACATCGAAAACATCCGCACCGCTGGCCGCAATGCCTTCAGCCAGTGCGGCGCACAGGGCCGGGCCCGAGAGGCGGCCGTCACGACCGACCGCGATCGCGTTTCCGCCTGATTCCCGGGCGAGCGTGCCCAGTGCCTGGCCGATCGCGTGGACGATTTCCGGGGTGAGCGTGCTGCCCACGACACCGCGGATGTCGTAGGCACGAAAGATTTCTGCCGGAACGTGCGTCATGGCGTGATTTTCAATCCAGGAAAAATTCGAACAGTCGTTCGGACAGCCATCCATGTCGTCCGGGAAAGTTTCCGGAAATGAAGCCCACGTGGCCTCCGGTTTCCGGAAATTCCAATTTTACGTTGCTCGACGCGGCGCGTGTTCCGGCGAGTGCCTCGGCCGGAAGGAAAGGGTCGTTTCGGGCATTGAGCACGAGGCTCGGTACGCGGATGCCCGGAAGAAAAGGCAGGCTGCTTGAGCGTGTCCAGTAATCGTTCGTGTCGCGGAATCCGTGCAGGGGCGCCGTGACGGCGTTGTCGAACTCGTAGAGGTTTTTCGATGCGCGCATCGCCCGTTCGTCGAAGATGCCGGGCAGGCGCGCGAGTTTGGTTGCGGCTTTCCTCTTCAGCGTGCGCAGAAACATGCGCGTGTAGACCATGTTGAAACCCTGGCCGAGCGCGTTTCCCGCGGCGGCGAGGTCGAGTGGCGCCGACACGGCTGCCGCGCGCGCGACGATGCTTGTCGCGCCCTCACCCTGCTCACCCAGCCATTTGAGCAGGACGTTCCCGCCAAGCGACACACCCGCGGCAAAGAGCGTCGCATGCGGAAGCAGCACACACAGGCGGCGCAGTATCCAGTCGATTTCCGCCGAATCCCCCGAGTGATACGCGCGTGGCAGGCGATTGATTTCGCCCGAGCAGCCGCGAAAGTGGGGGACCACGCAGCGCCAGCCCGACGCAAGGGCACGCGCAGTCATGGTGCCCACGTAGTGGCTGCGCGACCCACCTTCGAGGCCGTGAAAAAGTACCAGCAGTTTCGATGCATCGTGCTCGCCCGCCCAGTCGAGGTCGATGAAGTCGCCGTCCGGGGTATCCCAGCGCTCTCGCACGAAACGGACCGCCTTGGGCGGCACTAGGGCCGGATAGATGGTCTGGGCGTGACCGCCCGGAAGCCAGAGCGGGGCAGCGTAACCCTTCAATGGAGGATCTTGGGTGCGGCGTCCGGACGTGCGCTCCCAGCCTGCACCGGTGCATGCGAGGCGTGATGCACGATCATGCGCCAGCCCGCCGCCGTGCGCAGATAGACATTGGTCGCTACGACGGCTGCAGCCGCCGTCTTCCTGCCTTCCGGGGCGGGCGGGTTCTCCTGCACGCTGTGAACGGCGACCATCACCGCCTGCGTGGCCACCAGTTGCGTCACGCGGATGCGCACGCCGCCACCGCCGCTGAAAATCTGCCGCCAGCTTTCGCGCACCTGTTCATGTCCCGCCAGTCGCGGCCCGGTCGGGTGAACGCAGACGATCTCTTCGTCTTCCGCCCAAACGGCCATCATGGCGTCGAGATCGGCGCGCTCGAGGGCGTCGTAAAACGCGGCTTCCGCGTCCTGCGGCGTGGGAAAGGCGCTCTGTCTCATGGCACGGCGATGTCTGTGTGGGGGGCGGTGCGTGACCGCGCGAATTCTAGCCCCCGCGGCCCGCGGCCGCGAGCGCTTGGGCGAGGATGTGCTCCGGGGTGAGCCCGCGCATGCAGCGGAAGTGGCCAAGCGGGCACTCGCGCGCGAAGCAGGGGCTGCATTCGAGCGCGAGGTACTGGATCCGGGCTTTCGCGGAGGACGGTGGCGTGTGTCGCGGGCTCGAAGAACCGAATAGCGCGACCAGCGGGCGCTCAAGCGCTGCGGCCACATGCATCAGGCCGGAATCATTGCTGACCACCACGTGCGAAACCGCCATCAGGTCGATCGCGCTGCCCAGGTCGGTCTTTCCGCAGAGGTTGACTGCGCATCCGGGACGGGCCGCCAATATGGCTTCTGCTGCGGCCGCATCGCCCGCGGAGCCCATGAGCCAGACCGTGAAGCCTGCAGAGTCCAGTCCGGCGGCAAGCTCGGCGTAGTACTCGGGAGGCCAGCGCTTTGCGGGCCCGAATTCGGCGCCCGGGCACAGGACGGCAACGGGCCGTGCGTCGGAGGGCGGCGCAAGCGACAAGCGGGCAAGTGCCTGCGCAAGATTGGCACCCGACACAGCAAGGCGCGCGCGCCTTGGTCCGGGCGCCGTCAGGGTCGCGCTGTCGGCATCCGACGCAGCCGGCGCATCCGGTGCATCCGCCAACGCAAGATAACGCTGCACCATCGGTGGCGGGTTGATGCGATCGAGTTTGTGCCGGATATTGAGCAGACCGTAACGCGATTCGCCGACGTAGCCCACGCGCAGCGGAATGTCGGCGAAAAACGGGATCAGCGCGCTTTTCAGCGTGTTCGGCAGCACAACGGCCTTGGCGTAGCCGCGGGAGGCGAGGCTGCGGCCGAGCTGCCAGCGGCCGCGCAGGTTGAGTTCACCGTGCCGGAACGGGCTCTCGATTGTCTCGCTGACCTCGGGCATCCGTTCGAGCAGGGGGAGGACCCATTTCGGGGCCAGCACGTCGATGACGAGGTCTGCGCGCCTCTGCAGCAGCCGCGCGAGCAGCGGCTGCGCCATCAGTGCATCGCCGATCCAGTTGGGTGCAACGACGAGGACGCGCGGCAGCTCAGTGCCCCTTGGCTGCGA